>JASGUU010000001.1 GCA_030057555.1 Bacillota bacterium
CACGGTAAACATCTGGTATTAGCAACCAAAGACGCCTTGAAGAGCCCGGTGCGGGAAAACCGCACGCCGGGTTCTGTGAGGGGCAGGCAGCTTCTTGAAAAAGAAGCTGACCTGTCTACTCGACAAAGTCGCGATCCTGACCAGAAACAGGGCTTTCGTGGTCAAGATGGGGAGAAATCCAAAACTTTTTTTGGCAAACTCGCGATCCTGACCCTGTGCGCCGTGCAGCGGGAGCGCGCGGCCCCCTGGCCCTCGCCGCGGCCTCAGCGCCGCCCGTGCCCGGCCGTCTGTCGCCCCCGGCAGCCCCCGCCAGGATGGCAATCATCCGCAGAGTTCACTAAGATAGATAAATAATGGGAGATCGCGAAGAATACGGAGGCAGCGACACCGCTCAGGAGATAAGCCACAGCAAAGCTGACGAGAATACAGGATCAGGCGAATCGTACGAGGTGAGGCCATGACACACGATCCCTTCTATCTGATCTCGGACGGCGGCGGCACGAAGGTTGACAGCCTGCTCATCGATGCCGACCTCCGACGTTGCGGCACGGGCAGCTCGGGCGGCGTCAACACCAATTTCGTCACCCGGGAACTCGCTGCCGAACGCTATGCCGAGACGATCCGCAGCTGCCTCGCCACCACGCCCGTCCCCGCGATCCAGCGCCTCAGCATCACCGGCCCCGTCGACTTCAACCTGATGCTCGCCACCGCCCGCAGCATCCTGCCGGTCTACAAGGCTGTCACCCTGAGCGAGAACGAAGCCTTCCTCGCAGCCGGCGCCTTCCGCCGCCATGGCCTCATCGCCCTCGCCGGCACCGGTTCCGGCGCCCAGTACCGCGGCCCCGACGGCCGCAGCGGCAGCGTCGGCGGGAAGGGCGGCCCCGTCGACGACGAGGGCTCGGGCTACCGCATCGGCCGTTCCGCCATCAAGGCCGCGATCAAGGCCGAAGACGGCCGCGGCCCCCGCTCGAGCCTCCTCGACAGCCTGCTCGCCCATGTCGGCGTCACGGACATGGGCGCCTTTGTCCATCATCTCTACCGGCAGCAGGATCAGCGCGGCTTCATCGCCTCTCTGACTCTGTTGACGGTGCGGGAGGCGGAGGCCGGAGATGCCGAAGCGATCGCCATTCTACGCAAAGCCGGGCGGCGCATGGCCGAACAGGTCCGCGCCCTGGTCGACCGTCTGGAGATCCCGGATCGTGACGTCCTGCTCGCCGGTTCCGTCTGGCGCGGCAATCCCTGGATGCAGGACAGCTTCCTCGCCACCCTGCGTTCATGGGATCCCGCCTGGCAGGCCTACAATCCCTTCTTCAAGCCTGTCCTCGGTGCCGCCGTCAGGATGCTCTTCGAACGCGAAGGCCGAGTCACGCTTGCCTGGGCCAACACCCTCATCGAACGCTTCCCCGACTACCTCCTCGCCGCTCCCGACACCATCCGCCGCGCATTCCAGAGCCATAACGAAAGAGAGGATCCCTGATGCGTTTTCTGACCGAGATCCGCCGCCTGCTCGACGAACTCGAAGCCGGCCAGCTCGAAGCCATCGACCGCGCCGCCACCGCCATGGCCACGGCCATCCGCGGCAGCGGCTCCATCTATGCCTTTGGCAGCAGCCACGCCAACCTCATCGCCCAGGAGATGGTCTACCGCACCGGCGGTCTCGCCGTCGTCAACCCCCTCGCCGCGCCGGGCCTGCAGCTGGATGTCCAGCCCCTGACCCTGGGCTCGCAGATGGAGCGCTATCCCCGCTACGGCGCCGACCTCGTCCGCTACCGCGGCATCACAGCCGGTGACGTCGTCATCCTGCACTCGGTTTCCGGCCGCAACACCGTCACCATCGATGCCGCCCTCGCCTCCCGCGAACTCGGCGCCACCGTCATTGCCATCACCAATCTGACCTACAGCCGGGCGAGCGAGTCACGCCACCCCTCAGGACAGCTGCTCTATCAGTGTGCCGACATCGTCATTGACAACTGCGGCGCGATCGGCGACGCTGCCCTCGACTTCGAGACCCTCCCGACAAAGGCCGTGCCCACCTCTACCGTCATCGGCGCGGTCATCGTCAACCTCATGCTCGAGCGCACCATCGAGCTGCTCGAAGCGGCCGGCGTCGAAGCCCCCGTCCTGCAGAGCGCGAACCTGCCGGGCGGCGATGCCTATAACGACCGCATCTTCGCGAGATACGGCGCCCGCATCCACTACATGTAAGCCACCTCCCCGAACACCACTACAGCGCAGCCACATCAGGAAAGGAAACCCCATGAAGTTGATCGACCGCTACATCGAAGCGCAGCAGCAGAGCTTCGCACGCGCCGCCAGTACCCAGCGCGGGGCCATCGAGACCGCCGCGGAACTGATCGCCGACCGCGTCGCCGGGGGCGGCCTCGTACACATGTACGACTCCGGCCACATCGTCGACAGCGAAATCATCAACCGTGCCGGTGGCCTGGCCCTCTTCCGGCAGCTGCGCTACAGCTTCAGCGTCACCAACCCCGTTCCGCCGAACCGTACGATCGAACACGTGAAAACCTCAACCGAAACCGGTATCGGCGCCCTGATCCTGCGCCAGTCCAACATCGGCCCGAACGACACGGTCATCATGGGCTCGGTGAGCGGGAAGACCGCCAATATCATCGATCTTGCTCTGGCCATCAAGGAAGCCGGCATCCCCCTCATCGCCGTCACTTCGCCGGCCTATTCCTCGCAGCTTCCGTCCGAGCACCCCTCCGGCAAACGCCTCTACGAGATCGCCGACCTCGTCATCGACAACTGTGCCCCCTACGGCGACGCCCAGCTCGAGGTCGAGGGCCTGGACAATAAATTCGGCCCGGCCTCCGGCCTCAACGCCGCCTGGCTGATATGGATGCTCTCAGCAGCCCTCATCGACGCCCTCCTCGCCCGCGGCATCAGTCCCACGGTCTTCGGCAGCGTCAACCGAATTGGCGGCCATGAGGACTATGCGAAAATGGTCGCACGCTTCAACGAACTGGGGTATTAATCATGAACGCAAAGCCTTTCTCCGCTCCCGCCATCCTCATTGAGCCCACCGCGGTTGACCAGGCCGCCTATGCGGCCAGCGAACTGCGCACCTATCTCGAGCGCATGACCGGCGCCCTCGTCCCGATCTACAGCGGCCGCGCCTTCAAGCCGCGGCTGCCCGACGCCGGTGAACTGACTGATGTCACGGACCGGCCCTTCATCCGCCTCGCGCCCCCCGACTCCCCCGACCTGGGCGAAGAGGGCTACCGCCTCCGGGGCGACGCTGCCGGAATCACAATCTCCGGCGGCCGCCGCGGCATCATCTACGGCGCCTATGAGCTCCTCGAGACTCTGGGCTGCCGCTTCCTGACCCCGACCGCCGAGCACATCCCCGTCCTCGGTGAAACACTGACCCTGCCCAGCCTCGACCGCACGTATGTCCCACGCCTCGAATACCGCCTGCACAACTACCAGGTCTTTACGCAGTATCCCCGCTTTGCCGTCAAGCGCCGCATCAACGGTGCTCTCGGCGGAGACGGACGGGGCGGGATCGGAGAGCAGTTCGGCGGCGAAATCCGCTACGCCTGGTTCGTGCACAGCTTCAACACGATTCTGGATCCGGCGGTCGAGTTTGAAGCCCATCCCGAGTACTTCTCTGAGATTGACGGCGAGCGCTTCGGTGGCTGGACCCAGCTTTGCCTGACCAATCCTGATGTCAAGCGCATCGCGGTCGAGCGCGTCCGCGAGGCTCTGCGCGAGCATCCCGGTGCCCGCCTGATCTCGGTCTCCCAAAACGACTGGGGCAATCCCTGCACCTGCTCAGAATGCCGCGCCATTGACGAGGCGGAGGGCAGCCATGCCGGTTCCCTGCTGCACTTCATTAACTACATTGCCGACGCCATCGCCGAGGAATTCCCCCTCGTCACCGTCGACACGCTGGCCTACCAGTACACCCGCCGTGCTCCGAAGCACGTCCGCCCCCGTCCTAATGTCTGCGTCCGCCTCTGCACCATCGAGTCCTGCTTCATGCATCCCTTCGAGGTCTGTGACGACGACACGCGCAGGCTGCCGCAGCCGGATGGTTCGGTGCGCTCCTTCATGGACGATCTGCGTGAGTGGGGCCAGGTCTGCGACCGGCTCTACATCTGGGACTACACCACCGGCTTCGCCCACTACGCCATGCCCTTCCCGAACTGGGACGTGCTGCAGCCGAACATGCAGAGCTTCGTGAACAACGGCGTGAAGGGCGTCTTCGAGCAGGCCAACGGTGCCCTGGGCGGCGGCGCCGACCTCAACGAACTGCGCGCCTGGCTCATCTCCGCCCTGCTCTGGAATCCCGATGTCGATGTAGCCCGCGAGCGCGATGAGTTCCTGCGGCTCTACTACCGCGAGGCGGCGCCGTATGTCCGCGACTATATCGAGACCATCACCCGGGTGGTGCGCGAGGAGAACATCCACGTCGGCTTCAACGACCAGTGCGACCGCGCCTATCTGACGGACGAATACCTCGATGTCTATGAGGGCATCCTGCGCGAAGGCTTCCGGGCCGTCCTCGAGGCGGGGGACGCCCTCGCGATCGGGCGCATGCACCGTGCCCTGCTGCCGCTGCGCTGGGTGCGGATGAAGAACGCCCAGATGCGCGGCGAGGGCGTCGATGCTGCCGAAATGAACCAGTTTTTCGAGGACTGGCGCGCCCACGGCCTGACCCGCATCGAGGAATGGGTCTCGGCCGAACTGACCCAGCATGCCCTGCTCGATGAGGGCCGCTGGCGCGGGGTCGACTACTATCCCGAGGGCTGGTGGCTGGCGGGGCCCGAGTATCTCTGATGCTGTAGAAGCCCGCGGCGCCGCTTTTTGCAGGCGGCACCGGGGGTCGCCACGACTGCGGGAGGCAGCAGTTGTGCAAATTTTCGACCTGCCGCAGTTTTTGGGGCTTCCCGGTGCATAATTATTCATAAAGCTGCATGTTCCTGGCGAAGTATGCGAAGGAGTGAATTTTTATGCAGCTGACCATGCGGTAGATCGAAATTTTGCACAGACGGTCACAGCGATGTGCACTCCGTCCAGAGCGGGAATTTAGCACATGCGGGTGACGGCCGTGTTGCCATCCTGCCCCGTCCCGCCCGTCCAGCCGGGGCTGTTGCATCCTGCGCCGCCGAGGGGCAATATGAAAGGGACTTGCGAAATTCAGACGCCGGCGGGCCCAGACACATGGTACCGTCCGGTGCCGGAAATGGGGGTAGACAGAAGAAGCATGAACATCGGCTTGATTACCTGCAACTACTACATGCGCATCTATGGCTATCAGAAGCCGGAGAACTTTGACTGGGGTGTCATGGTGCGGCGCTATGAGGCGGAGTATGGGCAGGAGGATTTCCTCCGGATCGCGCGGGAGATCCACGCCATCGGCTACCGGCACCTCGAGATCTGGGCACCGACCTTTTCGTATAACGTCTACACGGCGGAGGTCGCCGGGGCCATGGGCCGGACGCTGCGGGAGCTGGGCTTTGAAAGCCTCGTCTACTGCATCGGCGGCTGGGGCGCGGGCGATCTCGACCGCATCGAGACGGCCTATCGCTTTGCGGCGGCGCTCGGCGCGGGTGTCATCACCGGCTGCATCAGCGCACCCGACGCGGACCGGGTCCTCGCCGAGGCGGATCGCTGCGGCCGGCTCTACGGTATCCGTTACGCCATCGAGAACCACCCGGCGCCGAACCTCGAGTCGCCGCAGGAGATTCTGGAGCAGATGATGCGCTATGAGACCATCGGGGCGAACCTCGATACCGGCATCTACCATGCCCAAGGCTACGATCTGCTCGCGGCCGCCCGGCTGCTCGGGGAGCGCATCTATCACGTCCACGCGAAGGATACGCCCGCGGGCGGAGGCGGCTGCTACCCGCTGGGCACGGCCGGGACCCCTCTCGCGCCTCTGCTCCGCCTGCTGCGCGACCGGGACTATGAGGGCATGATCTCGGTAGAATATGAGGCGGACGGCGACCCGGTGCCGGGCCTGTATCAGTCGCTCGGCTATATCACCGGCGTGCTCGCCGACTGAAAGAAGCTATATAGACAAGTCAGTCACAGAATCGAGCGTCAAAAGTGAGTTTTGCTTGTACGGGCTACCTACGCTTGGTAATCTACATGTGGACTTCCTGCGGCTCTTCTCATGACAGTGCAGGCAACGAAGATTATTGACGACTCGGCGACCTTCGGGTCCCGGACGAAGCGATTGCGGCGATCCTGATACTTCAGTTTCCGCCATAGATCGGACAGAAAGAATTCGCTTCCCCCGTCACTAAAAACAAGCGTTACTTGATTCGACGATGGAGCATGATAGATTAATCACGTTCTTTTGGGGAGCTCCGAGGTTGCTCGATACAACTTGACTCGGGGCTCTTCCTTTCTCTGCATTTTCCTGTTCAACAAGAATACGGACACGATACTCGTCTATTCACGGACAGGCAAACTCGTCAGCTGAGGGGCACTCAAGGGTGGCCCAAACAACAGGCTAGCTGTGAAGGATGCGTAAAACATAAGATCTGGCATGAACCCGAGGAAGTGAAACAGCTCATGTTCTTGAACTAGGTTTATAAATGTGTTAAAATGTCTATACTGTTCCGTGATGCTGCGAATGAAGGTGGTCAGAATGCACTAGAAAGATTCAATTTAAATTACATATTTTTCACAACAGCTTTATTGATTTCTCTTTTCATATGATCATATACAAATTGACTTTCAAGCAAATCTCTAATTGTGTCACGGATCGTTCTAACTCTTTGGATATCAGTTCCCACCCTGAGGAGACGCATTTATGTGTGATCCTATTTCGTTCGCCATTGTTGGAATGGGTATGTTAGGCAAGAGCCATGCTGAAGTAATCTTGAATCATCCATCGTCCCAGTTAGTAGCGGTATGCGATCTGGACAGACACCAAATTGATATGTTCTGTCGTACCAACTCTAGTGTACATCCATATACCGATTATCGAACTATGTTTACGACGGAAAAAATCGACGTCGTAATCGTGGCAACGCCAGATGCATATCACAAAGATCCGATCCTGCAAGCGTTAGAGAGTGGAATCAAAACAATCATCTGTGAGAAGCCGCTTTCCACTAATCTGAAAGATGCAGAAGAGATCGCGAAAGCAGCAAAGGAGGCAAATGCATCAATTTATCTCTGCTTCATGCTGCGAATGAGTCCTTTCAACCGCGCCATTCGGGCGCTTGTCAAGAGTCAGGTACTTGGATCGTTCTTGCATGGTGAATTCGTGAACGATGACAGTTACTTTGTACCGACAGAGTACTGGGGCGATCGGTCAAAGGAATGGGCTATGAAGTCGAGTCCGATACATTTCTTGTTCAGTCATACGGTTGACTGCCTCCGATACATTTTCAATCCGAGAGAAGTTGAGAAACTTTATTCCTTGGGCAAACAGGAAGGAACAGGATCGGAATGCGACTATTGTGAGGCACTCCTTGTTTGGGATGATGGCTCCGTCATCCGGATCAAGACGGAGTGGATGCGTAAGATTCGAACGCTTGTTGAGACCTATAGTGTATTTACGTTTGAGAAAGCTGGAATCATACATAGATCAACTGATGCGGCTGGGCCGTCATTCCTTCGCATCGACTTCAACGACAAGAATGTACTAGATGAAGCCGAGGCTGTACTCCAGTCGGAGGGATTTACTGCCAGAACCGAGATTGCTCCGAAGACCTTTGCCAAGTACTCGCTGGTCCTCCTTCCTGAGGAGAATCGAGCACCGAAAAGCTTCCCGTCGAGCACATACATCTTGGACTACTTGCTAGGGGATCACACTCATGAAGAGTCGATAGTAGACCTTGATGGCGGTGTGGAACAGGTCAGAATCATCGAAGCAATCCTGCAATCCATGCGTTTGGACAAACCCGTTGTGGTCGGGCACTGTTTGGATGACTAGTTCATGCCAGGAACGTTGTCAAGTATTACTGTTGGCCCCGAACAGAGTAGAGAGCACAGAAGAGAGTGAGCGTTCATGCGCATGGAGGTTCGTTGTTACTCGTTCTGCCGCCTGTAGGATTAGCTATTTCCATGTATTGGTGAGAGAACGCTTTTCCCAGGCAAAATAGAGGGGAGAAATAGGCACATTCATCTGTTTGGAGGTTAAGCCATGAAACACACTAGGATATATGCAGTTTTGCTGACGCTTCTTTTTGTTCTGTTGTCAGCATGTAATCCGAGTACAGAGGATGTAGAAGAGAAGACGCAACGCACAACAATTGATGAGAGTACAGAAGCAAAGAGCAGTGCAGGGAAAGAATATACGGAACGAGTTAAAGTCTCGCACAACATAACGGATGCCGATAGATTGAAAGATAATCGCCTGTACGATTACTTCTCTGAGAAGTTTCAGCTCGACATGGAATATATTCCAATGCAATTCGGTGAACGGTTCGAGAAGGCGAGAGTTTGGGCGAGTTCCGATGATCTACCAGATCTGTTTTGGAATGACTTGAATGAGAATATCTACTCGGACTGGTGTGGCTGGATTGATGCCGGGCTTCTAGCACCGTTGCCTGATGATGTTTCTGCTTGGCCACATCTGAAAGCAACGTTCGACGATTACATGATTGACGAACTCATGTCACGGAACGGGAAAGTGTATGGACTTGGTGCCCTCCGCGACGATGGATCTGAAGACTTTGTAGTTCCGATATCCATTAATTACCGGGCTGATTGGGCAGAAAAAGTGGGCCTGCGTAAGGAAAACGATATCTACACTTGGGACGAGTGGATCAATCTGATCAAGACCTGTATTGAGAAAGATCCGGGCGGTAATGGTGAGGGGAAAACCTATGGCTGGGCTGCTCCACAGTACTACTTCCCCGAGTCATTTGGAATCTGGCTTACTTGTACGTACGAGTGGGGCTTTGAAGAGCCTATGTACATGGTAGTAGACGGTGAGTACCAATGGTACCCTGCTCTGCCTGAATACATCAAAGGCCTGAAGGTTGCCAAGCAGATCTTTGATGAAGGCATTATTTGGACTGACATCGTACTGGATACGAACTCCTCCAAATATGCTGATCTATACACGGCAGGACAAATGGTCGCAGAAACAGGCGGGTTTACTATCGGAGGGGTTCGGAATCGCCGCGACCGGATGCTTGCCACGAATCCAGATATAGACAGACGTCTGTGCTTTATGCCAGCAAAGGTCTCCTCTCCATTTGACGATTCCTTCTTCTGGCAGAAGCAGTCACCATGCTACTGGGGATCGTCATCATTCAGTGCAAAGACGACTGAAAGCCAACGCGAGCGTATCCTTGACGTGTGGGACTTCCTTTTGAGTCAGGAAGGAATTGACTTCCGTAACTATGGAATCCCTGGCGAAGACTTCATTCGCAAAGACGATGGAACGGTTGAGTCGCTATGGGAGAAGAATGAGGCAGGGGGCTATATAGACCCATATCAAGGTATGCGAGGCTTTTACGGTCGTGCGATTTTGAACAACATGGAGACAAATTACGACAACCCCACGATTCCTCTTGAAGACCGTGAAGACGCATGGAATGCATGGAAGTGGGATGCAAGAAACGCCCATGTCGTTAAAGTCGACTTTGTCCAGCTCTACGCATCAACGCCAAACAAGGATACTCTTGGTTTCTTTGTTGCAGAAACGAAAGCCAAGGCTATAGAGTTGCTTGTATATTGCAGTCGGCCAAGGATACATGGCCTTGGTCAGGCTTTCCACAGATCCTATGAGCCACATAGGATAATGGAACCGTACAGTTGAGGGCGCCGTTTTTTTGCTTGGGATCTAGTCCC
>JASGUU010000002.1 GCA_030057555.1 Bacillota bacterium
TACATGACAGAGCCAGTGCGCCGCGGACAATGTTCAGGCTCAGTGTCGGACGGACAAAGGACATCTGAAAGGGCTTTTCGGCCGGGATGTCCGTTTCTCCCAGGCTGCCGTCACGGACGCGCTGGACAATGCTGACGACCGAAGAGATGAGCATGGAGCCGACGACGATCCAGAGCAGATTGGTCGTCACAAAGAAGTAGAGCAGGACCGCACTGGCGATGGAGACCGCGGTGACGAGCCTGCGCTTTTTGCCCATCTCCAAAGCGGTCCGGGCCAGCATGAAGCCAACGCCGGCCATCATGGCTGAGAGAATGGTTTCGCCACCCCAGGTCATGACGCGCGAGATGACGCCGAAGACTCCGAGCAGGGCTGTCAGGACGGCCGCCCAGATCACCATGGAGATCCGTTCCTCCCGATCGCGGCCCACCTGTCCGGCGAGAACCAGCGTCTCCGCCTGGAAGGAGACAGGCGCTACGGAGCCGAAGGCGCCGGTGGCGACGGCACCGATGATGAAGCCCAGCGAGGTCGGCACGGAAGCGAAGCCGACAGAAAGAGCCAG
Organism: Bacillota bacterium; assembly: GCA_030057555.1. Lineage (GTDB taxonomy): Bacteria > Bacillota > Clostridia > Saccharofermentanales > Fastidiosipilaceae > JAEZYR01. The sequence continues at coordinate 560 of JASGUU010000002.1, forward strand.
AAGGCCCTGCGGAATGCCATTGAGCACAACGGCAAGCGCCGCCAGCAGGTCCTGCAGCAATGCACCAAAATCCATAATAGGTTCCCCCCGAATGAAGATGCTAGGCATCGTGCCCATCGTTTGCCCGGCTGTCAAGCGAAGAAAGCTTCAAAATGGCCTGATATGACTTGGCCAGACCCTGTGTTTCCCTTGATTCTGCCACTCATGTTTTCTAGAATGAGAAAAGTTATCACGATCTGGAGGTGACCCATGTCCCATCTCGAGCTCGATATGAGCATCCTCGAGCCTGAGCTTCTGGCCGAACTCGATGCTTACATCGACAGTCTGCCGGACCCGCGGGGCAGTATCATTGCCGTCCTGCATAAAGCACAGGAACTTAATGGCTATCTTCCGCGTGAGCTGCAGCTCTACGTGGCACGCCGCACGGGCCTCCCGACGGCAAAGATCAACGGTATCGTGACGTTCTACTCCTTCTTCTCGGAGGTGCCGAGCGGAGTGTACACGATCAGTGTCTGCACGGGCACGGCCTGCTTCGTCAAGGGAGCGCAGGAAGTTCTCGACCGTTTCCGTGAAGAACTGAAACTTGAGGAGGACGAGCCGATGACCGAGGACGGCCTCTTCTCCATCAACGATGTTCGCTGCATCGGAGCCTGCGGCCTGGCGCCGGTGGTCCGCGTCAACGAGCGGATTTTCGGCCATGTCAAGCCCGACCAGGTCAGCGAAATCATCGCCCAGCATCGAAAGGAGGCCGCCGATGCCAGCTAAGGCCAGCGGGAACAGCACCATTGCGACGGAGAACTGCCGTATCGCAAATGCCGCGGCTCTCGAGGAGCGCCGTGAAGCGATCCGGTCGCTGATCGCCCTGCGTCACGACGAGGAGATCGGGATTACCGAAATCAGAGAGTCCGCACCGGCCACAGAGGAGGTCTCGATTCGTCTCGACGGCCGCCGTGTTGTCCGTGAACTGCTCGTCTGCGGCGGCACGGGCTGCCGCTCTTCCGAGTCGGCCCAGCTGATCCGGGAGCTGCGGGAGCAGCTCGCCATGCACGACATCACGGATGTCGAGGTCATTCAGGTCGGCTGCTTTGGTTTCTGCGCCCAGGGCCCGATCGTCAAGGTCATGCCCGAAGACATCTTCTACGTGCAGGTAAAGCTCTCCGACGCCGCACGTATTGTTGAGCAGCATGTGATCCGGGGCGAACAGGTTGCCGATCTGCTCTTTGTCGAGCCCTCAAGCGGCGAGGCGGTTGTCCATCAGGACGACATGGCCTTCTATGGCAAGCAGATGCGCGTCGTTCTGCGCAACTGCGGCCTGATCGATCCCGAAAGTATCAATGAATATATTGCCGCCGACGGCTATGCGGCTCTTGCGAAGTGCCTGACCGGGATGACGCCGGCCGAGGTCACCAGTGTCGTCCAGGCGAGCGGTCTGCGCGGCCGCGGCGGCGGCGGCTTCCCGACGGGACTGAAGTGGAGTCTCGCAGCGCGCGAAGTGAGCGATAAGAAATATGTGCTCTGCAACGCCGACGAGGGCGACCCGGGTGCCTTCATGGACCGCTCCATCCTCGAGGGTGACCCCCACTGCATCGTCGAGGCCATGACGATCTGCGGCTACGCGATCGGCTCCGACGAAGGCATCGTTTATATCCGCGCCGAGTACCCGCTGGCGGTCTCGCGTCTCGAGCTCGCCATCAGCGAGGCCCGTGCGGCCGGCCTGCTGGGCGAAAACATTCTCGGAACGGACTTCAGCTTTGACATCCACGTGAGCCTCGGTGCCGGCGCCTTTGTCTGCGGCGAGGAGACGGCCCTGATCCATTCGGTCGAAGGCCAGCGCGGCGAGCCGACCCGCAAGCCCCCCTTCCCCGCCGTGTCGGGCTATCTGAAGAAGCCGACCAACGTCAACAACGTCGAGACCTATGCCAACATTCCTCCGATCATCCGGAACGGCTCCGACTGGTTCCGCAGTTTTGGCACGGAAAAGTCGACGGGGACAAAGGTCTTCGCGCTCGCCGGAAAGATCAACAACATCGGCCTGGTCGAGGTGCCGATGGGCACGACGCTGCGCGAGATTGTCGACGAAATCGGCGGCGGCATTCCGGACGGGAAGAAGTTCAAGGCCGTGCAGACGGGCGGACCGTCGGGCGGCGTCATCACCGAGAAGGACCTCGATACCCCGATCGACTATGAGAGCCTGACCGCCATCGGTTCGATGATGGGCTCCGGCGGCATGATCGTGATGGACGAGGACAACGACATGGTCGAGATCGCGCGCTTCTATCTCGATTTCACCACCGACGAATCCTGCGGCAAGTGCACACCCTGCCGTGTCGGCTCGCGCCGCATCCTTGAAATGCTGGACACGCTGCTGGCACAGGAGGGCGATGAGGAGATGCTCGAAAAGCTCGAGTCTCTCTGCATGGCCATCAAGGACACCGCGCTCTGCGGTCTGGGGCAGACGGCCCCGAACCCGGTGCTGAGCACGATGAAGTACTTCCCGGAAGAGTACCTGCGCTATGCACGCCGCGAGGTGCAGAAGGCCTACTCGATCGATCCCGAGAAGTGCATCGGCTGCACGCGCTGCGCCCGTGCCTGCCCTGTCAACTGCATCAGCGGCAAGGTACGTCAGCCGCATGTCATCGATCCTGCTGCCTGTATCGCCTGCGGAGCCTGCCAGCAGGCCTGCCCGGTTGGCGCTGTCAACAAGCCCCGTTAAGCGAGGAGGACTGCCATGAGTCAAGAGAATAAATCTGCCGGCATCCCGCTGCCGAACATCTTCGATCGTCCTGCCAACACCGTGTCGCTGACGATCAACGACATACCGGTGACGGTCAACCGCAACTCCACCATTCTGGAAGCGGCGACCAAGGCCGGGGTCCATATCCCGACACTCTGCCATCTGGCGCTCGACGGCTTCGACATCCATTCCGAAACCTCCTCGTGCCGCGTCTGCGTGGTCGAGGTCGAAGGGCGTCCGCGCCTCGTGACCTCCTGCTCCGAGAAGGTCGTCGAGGGCATGGTCGTGCGCACCGACAGCCCGCGGGCCATCCGCGGCCGGCGCACCAACCTCGAGCTGCTGCTGTCGAACCATCCCCGTGCCTGCCTGACCTGCGCCAAGAACCTGGACTGCGAGCTGCAGAAGCTGGCCCGCGACATGTCGATCCGCGAGATCACGTACAAGGGCGAGCGCAAACGCTTCGACATCGAGTACTCGAGCCGCGCGATCATCAAGGATCCGGACAAGTGCATCATGTGCCGCCGCTGCGAGACGATGTGCAACGATGTGCAGACCGTGCATGTGCTGTCGGCGCTCGGCCGCGGTTTCGATTCGGTGGTCGGGCCGGCGTTCCACGCCGATCTGGGCGAGACCACCTGCACCTTCTGCGGCCAGTGCGTGGCTGTCTGCCCGACGGCCGCCCTGACCGAGGTCAACGAGACGAGCCGCGTGTGGCGTGCTTTGCATGATGAGAAAAAGCACGTCGTCGTGCAGGTGGCACCGGCTGTCCGCGTCGCGATCGGCGAGATGTTCGGCATGGCGCCGGGCTCGATCTCTACCGGAAAGATCGCCACGGCACTGCGGCGTCTGGGCTTCGATGCCGTCTTCGACACCAACTGGGGTGCCGACCTGACGGTCGTCGAGGAGGCTTCCGAGCTGGTTTCGCGCATTCAGAACGGCGGCCCGATGCCGATTCTGACCTCCTGCTGCCCGGCCTGGGTCAACTTCATCGAGTCCCAGTTCCCGGATATGCTCCACATTCCCTCAACGTCCAAGTCGCCGATGATCATGCTGGGCGCCATGGCGAAGTCCTACTATGCCCAGGAGCGTGGTATTGATCCTGACAGCATCGTTGTTGTTTCGATCATGCCCTGTCTGGCAAAGAAGGCCGAGGCGGCGCGTCCCGAGCTCTCAAAGGACGAGAACCAGAACGTCGACATCGTCATCTCGACACGCGAGTTCGGCCACATGCTGCAGGAGATCGGCATCGACTTCCCGAATCTGGTGGAGTCCGACTTTGACAGCCTGATGGGCGAATCAACCGGCGCGTCGATCATCTTCGGCACCACCGGCGGCGTCATCGAGGCCGCCTGCCGCACCGCCTATGAGATCCTGATGGAGGAGCCGCTGGAGCGTGTCGAACTGACGCAGCTGCGCGGACTCGAGGGCATTCGCTCCGGCACGGTGATGTTTGGCGATACACCGATCCGCATCGGTATCGCGCACGGCCTCGGCAACGCAAGGCGCCTGCTCGAGGGGCTGCGCAGCGGTGAGTATGAGTTCGAGGCGATCGAGATCATGGCCTGCCCCGGCGGCTGCATCGGCGGCGGCGGACAGCCCTACCACCACGGCGATATGGATGTACTGCAGGACAGGCAGCGGGCGCTCTACCGCGAGGACCGCAACACACCGCTGCGGAAGTCGCACGAGAACCCCATGATCCGCCGCATCTACGACGAATTCCTCGGCACACCCTACGGTGAGAAGGCGCACGAGCTGCTGCACACGGAGTACACGGCGCGCGAGAAGATCTAGGCAAAGGGCGCTTCCGGCGGACGACAACGCCGTACGGAAAACAAAGAGAAAAGAGAGGCTGTCTCAGCGGAGGCAGTCTCTTTTTCTTCCTGCAGGCCAGACTGCGACGGGCAGGGTCAGGGGAAACAGCGTCAGGGACCGGCTGCACCTGGTATCGCCCAGGCCAAAGCTAGGCAGAAGTCGATGTGCGGTTCGCGTTTTCGTGCAGGCTTCTCCTCTCGGCCAGGCGTTATGGTTTGACTTAGGAATAGTTGTTTCTGAACTGGACAGGCAGCGTTACCCGCTATACCAATTCCCTCATTAATTAAAATGAAACCTCAGCTGTCCAATTATCTATGTATTACCAGAAGTGCTTGAATTTTCATCTGCACATGTTCCACCGGACTCACACGTAATAATCTCTGTAAAGGAGAAAGGTGATGAACCGGACGCCCGTGCCGCAGACGCAATGCAGTCCAGCGATGAGGATGGCGCCGGAACAAGAACCTGTACGCACGGGTAACGAATCTGCGGGCATTTGTCTCCGGTGTGAATGGCATCACAATTATCTGGAATGCCTCTCAAGGAGTAGATGGCTATGAGGTGCGTCGCTGTATGCCATACCATGACCCGGTTTGACACTCTCGTGGCGAGTCGGACAAAGCCAGATGCACGGACTACCCTGTCCAGACCGATCTCTACTTCGATGAAACAGGCAGCAGGAGTTATTTCACCTGATCCATCAGCATGCCCGATGGTGCCTCGCATGTGACCGTACGCGGGACACCATCTTCTTTGACTGCGGAAGTACCTGGTCAGGACAGCCAGAACTCCAGGTTACTGTGCAAAACATTCGTTTAATCCGCCTGCCCATGTCGTGTCAGCGTCCTCTCTGCCGCCTCCATGGTCATGATTGACCCCCATGTACCAGTACGCGGGCCGCAGCTTTTGGGCCACAGTGGGTACGCGGGAGTAGTGCCCCGATTCGTGAACGCTCCTGCCCAGGATTGCGGACAGCAAAAGACTTTGGGCCATCTGCTCCGAATCGCGAACCGAATACTAAAGCACGCCTGCTGCGAGAAGCAGTATCAGCAGACCTCCTGCAGCAATACGGTACCAGGCAAAGACAGCGAGGCGATGGCGATGCAGAAAGGCCAGGAAAGCCCGCACAACAAGCAGGGCGACAACAAAGGAAACCACAAAGCCGACAATGAGCGAGGCTGTCTGGTAGCCGGCGATGCCGGTGAAGTCAAAACGGATGAGTTTCAGGCCCGATGCTCCAAACATGATCGGAATAGCGAGGAAAAAGGAGTAGTCCGCAGCGAGCGGCGTGGTGAAGCCGGCGATCCAGCCGCCCATGATGGTGGCAGCCGAGCGCGAGAAGCCGGGCCACAGCGAGAGGCACTGCATCAGGCCAACCGTCAGGGCCTGGCGGCTGGAGATATCCTCGACCCTCTCGGTCGGCACCACCGCTGTCGCCTCAGGAGCTGCAGGCTGTGGCGCCCGCCGCTCGAGGAACAGCAGCAGTATGGCGCCCGCGACCATGGCTGCGGCGACGACGGGAATACGGAAGAGCCAGGCATCGAGGTCCAGAATCTCCCAGCCAAGCCCCAGAACAACGGCCGGCAGGCAACCTAAGATCCAGACACGCATGAACTGCCGCCCCTCCGCCTGACCTCGGAAAAAGGCGCCGAGCTTGGCCCAGATGCGCGGCCAGAAGAGAATCAAAACGGCGAGTATGGCACCGAGCTGGATCACCACCATGAACATGGCGTTAAAATCGTCGGAGGGCAGGCCCAGCATAGACTGTGCGATGATGAGATGGCCGGTCGAGGAGACGGGCAGGAATTCGGTAATGCCTTCAACAATGCCCATCACAATGGACTTGAGCAGATAGATGAACTCGAACATGGAGTGCCTGCCTTTCAGATACTGGAGCCCATGATAACGAGTCGGCTTCCGGGCGACAAGGCGCAAAAGCCAGGTCCGGACACAGCAGCAGCCTCGATCTCAGGCAACAGGTCTCCGTCTATCCTCCCTGCTGCGCCATTCCCTCGCCTGACATGCTCATAAAACGATGCGTCTGGCATGCAGAGCCGTTCTCGACCGGTGTATAGTTGGAGAGGCAAAGTGGTTGCAGACCATCTCACATGTGTCTGCCTCCCCTGCATGCGGCCATCCCGTTCGCAGCAACTGGAATCCGGCGGCGGCACCTGCTGTTCCCGCTATGCTAGAATGCCGACGTTACGACAGCAGCGCCACACCGGCGGGAGGTTCGTCAATGTATCAGATTCTCAGTAAACGGGCCCTGAACGAGCAGGTCACGATGATGGAGATCGAAGCCCCCCTCATCGCAAAGAAGGCCCGCCCGGGGCAGTTCATCATCTTCCGTGTCGACGAGTTCGGCGAGCGCGTGCCCCTGACCGTGGCGGCGACAGATCCCGAACGCGGGGCGGTCACCATCATCTTCCAGGCCGTCGGACTGGCGACGAAGAAGCTGCAGCAGCTCGAGGCCGGCGACGCCATCCTCGATTTTGTGGGTCCGCTCGGCCGCCCCTCGGATCTGGACGGCGCCCGGCGCGCGGTCGTGATCGGCGGCGGTGTCGGAAACGCCATTGCCTACCCCTCGGCCAGATATCTGCACGAGCATGGCGCCGAAGTCGACGTCATCGCCGGCTTCCGCTCCCGCGACCTGGTCATACTCGAGGAGGAGCTCGCCGCCGCCTCGACCAGGCTCTATATCACCACGGATGATGGCAGCTACGGCGAGGCCGGCTTCGTCACCGACAAGCTGCGCGCTCTGCTGGACGCCGGGAACCAGTACGACCTCGCGATCGCCATCGGCCCGGTGCCGATGATGAAGTTTGTCTCCCGGCTGACACGCGAATACCATCTCCGCACCCTGGTTTCGCTCAACCCCATCATGGTAGACGGCACCGGCATGTGCGGCGGCTGCCGCGTTCTGGTCGGGGGCGAAACCCGCTTCGCCTGTGTGGACGGCCCGGAATTCGACGGCCATCAGGTCGACTTCGATGACCTGATGCTGCGCAACCGCTCCTATCTGGAGCAGGAACAGGAAGACCATACCTGCCGTCTCCAGCAGGCCGTTCAGAATCATGGAGGCAAAGCATGAGCCGCAACCCGAGTCTCACCCAGACCCCCATGCCCGTCCAGGACCCCGCCCTGCGGGCCCGCAACTTCGACGAAGTCGCACTTGGCTACAGCGCCGCACTGGCGGTCGAAGAAGCCGGCCGCTGTCTCGACTGCCGCCAGGCACCCTGCATCGCCGGCTGTCCCGTCGGTGTCCGGATCCCCGACTTTATCCGCCAGGTGGCGGCCCGGGACTTTGCCGCCGCCTTTGACACCATCACGCAAAGCAACAGCCTGCCGGCCGTCTGCGGACGCGTCTGCCCCCAGGAAACCCAGTGCGAGGCCCGCTGTGTCCGCGGCATCAAGGGCGAGCCGGTCGCCATCGGCCGCCTTGAACGCTTCGTCGCCGACCACCACCGCGAGACGGTGGGGGCACGCCCCGAGCCCGTCCCCGCCAACGGCCACCGCGTCGCGGTTGTCGGCGCCGGTCCGACGGGTCTCTCCTGTGCCGCCGATCTCGCAAAACTGGGCTACAGCGTGACAATTTTCGAGGCCTTTCATACCGGCGGCGGAGTCCTCGTCTACGGCATCCCGGAGTTCCGCCTGCCCGAAAGCATCGTCCGCGACGAAATTGCGAATCTCGAGGCCCTCGGCGTCAGACTCGAAACCAACATGGTGATTGGCCGCGTTCTGACCGTTGATGAACTGCTCGACGATTTCGGCTACGAGGCGGTCTATCTCGGCACCGGTGCGGGACTGCCGACCTTCCTGGGCATAGAGGGCGAAAACCTCATCGGTGTTTACTCCGCCAATGAATACCTGACCCGCTCCAACCTGATGCACGCCCATGACGAGCGCTATGACACTCCGATCCGTCGCTCGCACAGTGTCGCCGTCATCGGCGGCGGCAACGTCGCCATGGACGCTGCCCGCACCGCCCTGCGTCTCGGCGCCGCTGAGGTCACGATCGTCTATCGCCGCAGCTTCGAGGAGATGCCCGCCCGCATCGAGGAGATCCACCATGCCTGCGAGGAGGGTGTGCGTTTCGAGAATCTGGCCTCACCCACCCGCATTCTGGGCGACGAGCGGGGCCAGGTACAGCGCCTCGGCTGCCTGCGCATGGAGCTCGGCGAGCCGGACGCCTCCGGGCGGCGCCGGCCTGTGGAAATACCGCATTCCGACTTCGAGCTCGAGGTCGACACGGTTATTGTCGCCATCGGCACCAGCCCCAACCCCCTGATCCGCAACACCACAGCAGGCCTCGAGACGAACCCGCGCGGCTGCATCGTCGCCGCTGCGGACGGCAGTACCAGCCGCCCCGGCGTCTTCGCCGGCGGTGATGTCGTGACCGGCTCTGCCACGGTCATTCTGGCCATGGGCGCAGGGAAAAAGGCCGCGGCGGCGATCGACGCCTACATCCGCGGCAAAACGGAGCCTAAAGACTGCAGCGAAAACTAGACCCGGCCTCGATCTGCAGCGTCAAGGCATCGCGCCAGCTCCAGCAGCGGAGTTCTGGCATTCGCGACACGCTCGTGGATCACGGCGGCGAGCAGCCGGTGCAGAAGCGGGCTGCGGCGGGCGGCACCAATGCCCAGATACTCGAGGTCATGGCCGTCGATGGCGAGGTCCTGCAGTCTCACGAAGTCGCCTTCCCTGAGCACCCGGTGGTCCTCGGCGACAGCTTGCTCCAGCAGCCCCGTCCCCTCCCCCAGCGGCAGCCAGGGATCGTCCGCTTCGAGGCACTGCAGCAGCCCGAGCGCCAGCTGCGAGACCGGGCTCATCTTTGTGGCATGGAGCTCGCGTGCAGCCAGGCGCAGCTCAGCGTCGCTGACACTCCGTTTCCCGGCCAGCAGAGCGGACCAGTGCGACAGGGCACCCAGAGCTTCATGGAGGCGGCGGCGCAGGGCACGCGGCAGCTGCTGGTCGCGCAGCAGGGCTTCCGCCGCCTCGCGCTGCCCGGGACCACCGAGGCAGCTGCGCAGCAGGGCGAGATGGCTGGACTCAGGCTCCGCGGCCACAGCGGCGGGCAGCAGATGTGACCAGGTCGCCTCCGTAACACCGGGCATCTCCCACAGCAGCGGCCAGGCATGGCGCCAGATCACAGCGGGCGCCGCCCAGGCCAGGCTGCGCCAGGGCGCCGTGAGAATCCCTCTCCGCTCGACAGCCAGACGCTCACGGGCCACCATGTCGAGGAGGTCCGCCTGTTCGAGCATCGCCCGTGCCGTAGCCGCCTCCGGCTCGAGTCCGAATCGCGCCATGAAGCGCAGCCCGCGCAGAATTCTGAGCGCATCCTCGCCAAAGCGCAGCCTGGCATCGCCAACCGCACGCAGACGGCCGGCGGCGAGATCACAAATCCCCGACCAGGGATCCACGAGCCCGTCCCGAGGGCTCCAGCAGATGGCATTGACGGTAAAGTCGCGGCGGGCCAGATCGGCCATGATGTCATCGACGAAACGCACCGCATCCGGCCGCCGGTGATCGCTGTAGGACCCGTCCATCCGCAGTGTCGTCACCTCGCAGGCGAGCCCCTCCTCCACCACCGTGATCGTCCCGTGGGCGAGGCCGCTGGCATGCGCCTGCCGGCCGAACAGCGCGAGGCCCTCTCCGGGCAGGGCCGCAGTCGCGATATCGTAGTCCAGAGGGTGGATGCCCAGCAGGGCATCACGCGGTGCGCCGCCGACGATCCAGGCCCGGCGGCCGGCCTGCTCCAGCTTCTCCAGCACGGCCACTGCACGGGGATCCATCAGCCCTGCCAGCTCTGTCTCGAGCACCGTCCGCTCCGTGGCCCGGAGCCGCGCGCGGCCCGCGCTGATCCCTGAGGCAGACGAGCCCCGGCATGGCCGGGGCTCGTCAGTTGTCGAAATATCCTGCATCCGTGTCCGGGATCAGAGATCCAGCATCGCGCGGATCGCTTCCTTCGGCTTCGCACCGATGCTCTTCTTTACGACCTGGCCACTCTTCATCACGGCCAGCGTCGGGATGCTCATGATGCCAAACTTCGCGGCGAGTTCGGGCTCTTCGTCAACATTGACCTTACCAACCACAATCTTCCCGTCGAGCTCCTCCGCCAGCTGGTCAACAATGGGAGACACCATGCGGCAGGGTCCGCACCAGGCTGCCCAGAAATCGATCAGGACGGGCAGGCTCTCCTCCATGACGGCGGACTGAAAATTCTGGCTGGTGATGTTCACAACGCTCATTAGATTCGTTCTCCTGTTTCATCTGCGGCGCCTCGGGCACCGACCATATTTGCATGGCAGGATAACACGCTTACGCGGTCCGGCAGGTAACAAAGGTTATGGCTTTTGGCAAAGACTTCCCTCTCAGTCGGAATACTCCGCCTCGGGATCCGAGTTTGACAGCACCACGAGCGAGGGAATGCGGTAGCCGAAGTCCGCCATCACCTGGGGATCCTGAAAGCGGCCATTGCCGGAAGGCCCGAGCGGAACCCTGAAGGCGGCATCATGGTTGGTGGCTGTTTTGACCAGCGGATGGCGGATTTCAAACTGCAGTTCGGCATAGCCGCTTTGCGGATCGACGCTGCAGCTGCCCAGTCTGGCGCCCGCCGCCACGCGCTGGCCGCGGAAGACCTGAAGCGTGGACAGGCCAATATAGACGGAATAGAGGGTATTGACGCGGTCGGCATCGTAGTGAAAGGCCGGCGCCAGAGAGAAGCGATACTGTCCCTCAATCGGCTGGCGGTAGACCCTGTCGGCTGCAGGACCGCTGCCGGGGTCGAAGGAGCCATACTCGTTTGTGATGATCTCGGCACCGGAAACGGTCAGCGCGGAGCCGCTCGCGGCCGGGATTACGAAGTCGCCGACATGGCGCAGGACCACGTAGTGGAGCCGGCGGCTTCCCGTGCGCTCGAGCTTCCCCGTATAGGCAACCTCACCTGCGGCAATGGCATAAACCGGAGCCTGATTCAGCGTCGTGACCCAGATCTCGCCGGGTACGGAACCCACCCCTCCGCCCAGCTCTCCGGAAATCTGACTGCCCGGAACCGAGCCCATCGCCTGGGCCAGAGTCCAGCCTGCCACCGTGCGACCGAAGGGATCGCGCAGGAGGTTCTGACGCGGATCCTGCTGCTCCGCCGCACCCGGAACAGGCAGGGACAAGCCGCAGGCACCGAGCAAAAGAGTCAGAAAGAGAACCAGACCTGCCCGGAGAAGTCCGTTCAGGGTAGCGGGGTGGCGCTCATTCGCCGGACGGCTGGACTTCACTAGCTTCTGCCGCCTCCTCCCCGTCAACGAAAAGGATCTCATTGGGCCGGATCATGCCGAGCTGGCCGCGGGCATATTTCTCGACAAAGGCATCGGAGTCGAGCTCATCCAGCTGACGCTCGATGTCCGCCGCCTGACTGCGGGCGCGTTCGAGCTGTGCGCTCAGCACGCGACCGCGCTCAACGAGGTGCTCGCGTTCGGAACTCATGGTATGAAGCAGAAAAGCGGCAGCGAGCACGACGATCAGCACCACAGCCAGCGCCAGCACCCGCGGTACGCGGCGCAGGCGCATTCTGAGCGTGTCCAGCCAGCCACTCTCCGCCTGCGATCTGGCGGAATGGGCCGGATGATGTGTCATCTCATGTCGGGCTCTCTGTGACATGCCTCTCCTTCCAGCGATTGGTGATTACTCTCGATTCTACCAGTTTCTCCCGGAGCATGGGACCACGCCGGTTTGGCTTTTGACTGAGCGTCTATGGACGCACGCATCGTGTAGCCACCAGGGAGCCGTCTGCCCTTTTATAGACGACAGCGATGACATGGAGCAAAGCTGCGCCAAAAAGCAGGTGTGTCTCTGACTGAATTTTCAGGCAGAGAAGCTCATGCGGTCATTCACGGGCAGGAAATGTGAAAGTTCGTCAATGACCCCAGCTGATGTATGTAACTTCGACAAAATGGGGGTGCACGTCAAGAGTGCCGGGAAGCGGTTGAGCATGCCAGGAACACGGCTGGCAAGGGAGAAAGGCAGCTGGCGGACTTCTGGTGGTCAAAACGAGGAGTTTTCCAAAAAACCATTTGGATTACTCGCTATCCTGACCACAAAGGGGCCGTTTCTGGTCAAAACGAAGAGTTTTCCAAAAAACCATTTGGATTACCCGCTATCCTGACCACGAAGGGACCATTTCTGGTCAAAACGAAGAGTTTTCCAAAAAACCATTTGGATTACTCGCCATCTTGACCACAAAGGGGCCGTTTCTGGTCAAAACGAAGAGTTTTCCAAAAAACCATTTGGATTACCCGCTATCCTGACCACGAAGGGGCGCGCACTTCGCTGCGCGGCGCGCTGCTTGTCGGGATCTCCTAATCTTACGGCATCAGAGCAACAGAACCTGGATCGCTTCACCATCTCCTGGCACGTGCCAGGGCGTGTCTGTCACCTCGCCGCTCGCTAAGCTATCGCATACCATTCATATTCCGGCAGTTTACGAGATTGATCGCTACGCTGGCCACGGGAGAAGGGATCTTCTATATGCCTGCATGCAGGCTACGCTAAAATTTCGGTGTTTCAGGTGTTTGAGAAAGGGCGCGGAAAAAGGTTTTACGCATCCCGACAAATATGACGTGACGTGCGCCGGTTTGGCGGCTCACCCTGGCCGGGTACGGGCACCGCGATTCCGGCCATCCGGACCCCGGCGCAGCCACGGTTGTCTACTGCTCTCCGACCCGTCGCTGCGTACCCTCGAGGACTTCATAAAGCAGGGCGGCCTCCTCACGGCGGACATTCTCGCGCACGTCGAGGACACGCACGCGCGAGGAACCACTGCCGAAGGAGATTTCGATGATGTCTCCGACCGCAACGTCGGCGGAGGGCTTCGCGATGCGGCCGTTCAGGGCTACGCGGCCATTCTCGCAGACCTCGTTGGCCACGGTCCGGCGCTTGATGATGCGCGCGACTTTCAGGAATTTATCGAGTCTCATGCATTCTCCTCGCTACTTCTCTCAACATAGCCGCGGTTCGCCGCGCTCAGGGCTTCCTCGGCATCGATACCGCAGCGGTTGCCGAGGGCGGCGAGCGCAAACAGCAGTTCGCCGTAAGCTGTCTCAAGCTCCGGCGACGCCGTCGCGCCAGGACCGGGCTGCAGGTCGTTGACAGCTGCGAGACCACGGCCGACAGCGAGCCAGGGATCCTCGTCCATGCCGGCCCGCCGCTCAAGCTTCTGCGCCCGCAGCAGGGCAGGCAGGGCCAGCGCCACTCCGCGCAGCCGATCGGCGGTGCTCTCGTAGCCTTTTTCCTTCTGCTTGTTACGCTCCCAGAGATCCAGCACTTCACCGGTCTCCTCCACGTGATCCTGGCCGAAGACATGGGAGTGACGGTATATCAGTTTCTTCACGATTCCGTCGATGACATCGCCGCGGTCGAAGAGCCCCGCCTCCCGGGCGAGTTCGGTCTGAAAGGCCACCTGCAGCAGCAGGTCACCGAGCTCTTCGCAGAGGGCTTTCACATCGCCGCGGTCGATCGCATCGGCCACCTCGTAGGCCTCCTCGATGACATGTGTACGCAAAGTCGCGGATGTCTGCTCACGGTCCCAGGGACAGCCGTCCGGCGCGCGCAGCAGAGCTACAATCCGCTCCAGGTCCTCAAAGGCATCGTAGCGGGGGCGCTTCAGAAATGTCTCGCGGTCAAAATCCATCTAGTCCTCCAGATAGCGCAGCTGCAGGCGATCGAAGGCGACCGGCTCGTCAAACTGCTCGGAAAAGAACAGCGTCTGCCGGAAGCGTGCGATCTCCCTGGTGTTCTTCGGCAGCCAGAGCGGGAGGGGGATCGCGAGGGCTTTGCACAAAGCAATCAGACAGAGGGTCATGCGGCGATGAAAGCCGAGCTCCGTATCGCTGTTGCCAACCAGTTCGCGGCCGACGACCGTGTTGCCGCGATAGAGAATGCCTTCGAGTCTCATGTCGTCCATTATAGATTAGGGTGTAAGTTCACGCCCTTTTCACGTACCGTTGGAATCTGTTCACAATTTCACCATTAAAACGATACAGGCGCTATGTAGAATAAGAGCATCTCCAATCACAAATGGAGATGATGCTTCACAAGCCTCCGAACCTGAGGCACGTCTTCCCCCCCAGACGTCCTCGCCCGAAGCGCCGGTCCCTCCCGGCGCTTCCTTGTTTCGTAAAAACAGCGGCGGCAGCGTTTCACCGGCCGACACGGCATTCTCTACGGAGAGCCGGCAGGCGCTGCTGAGGCACGCCAAATCCTGCGTTTTCCGTGCATCCGGACATGAAATCAACCTCCCGGACGTTTCCGCCGCGGGAGGCTGACGACTGCTTCGGCCCCGTCCGCCTGCTGGCGGGTCGGGCTGATTCGGCTGTAAGAGCCTGGCCTAGATCCAGCCGCGCATGTGCACCGCGTTCGCGACGCGCTCGACGGCGATGTCATAGGCCGCCTGACGCAGACTGATGCCGCGTTCCGTGGCCAGTTTGTAGACGCTGCGGAAGGCCGATGTCATCAGCGGCTCGAGCTTCCCGAGCACCTCCTCCTTTGTCCAGAAGTGGTTCGTGTTGCTCTGCACCTGCTCGAAGTAGCTGCAGCTGACACCGCCGGCGTTGACCAGGAAGTCCGGCACCACCGTGATCCCGCGCTCCGCAAGCAGCGGATCCGCAGCCGGCGAGGTCGGCCCGTTCGCCGCCTCGCAGATGACCTTGACACGGTCGGAGATGCGCGCGACGTTATCCACGGTAATCTGGTTTTCGAGCGCCGCGGGAATCAGGATGTCGACATCCTGGCTGATCCAGTCGTCGCCCGGCAGGATCTCGTAGCCCGCCGCGGCCGCCTGCTTCGTGTCGATGCTGCCGTAGCTGTCCGTCATCCCGGCCAGCTCTTCGATGTCGCAGCCCTCGCTGCGGCGCACGGTGTAGGAGCAGCGATCGGCGGCATTCCAGCAGGACACGGCGACCACCAGACCGCCCAGAGCGGCAAACTTCAGGGCGGCGTACTGGGCGACTTTGCCAAAACCCTGAATGCTCGCCGTGGTGCCGGCAACCTCACGGCCCATGGTCCCGAGCAGCTCGGTGAGCACATAGATCACGCCGTAACCCGTCGCCTCCGTCCGGCCCTCGGATCCGCCGAGCCCCACCGGCTTCCCGGTAATCATGCCGGGCTGGTGCTGACCGGTCAGCGCCTCGTATTCATCGAGCATCCAGATCATGTGCTGGGCGTTCGACATCATGTCGGGGGCCGGCACATCGACGTTCGGGCCCACGCGCGTGTAGAGTCCGCGCACGTAGCCGCGGCAGAGGCGCTCCTGCTCGGTCGGGGAGAGAGCCCGGATATCGCAGACGATGCCGCCCTTGGCACCGCCGAGCGGGATGTTGACGACCGCGCACTTCCAGGTCATCCACATGGAGAGGGCGCGCACGGTGTCGGCGGTCTCCTCGGGATGGAAGCGGATGCCGCCCTTTCCCGGGCCGCGGGCGTCGTTGTGAATCATGCGGAAGGCGCGGAAAACCCGCGTCGTCCCATCGTCCATCGTCAGCGGGATCGCGAAATGGATCTCCTGCTTCGGTGCACTGAGGTAGTCCCGCATCGCCGGACCGAGGTTGAGCCTGTCGGCCACCTCCGAAAACTGCTGCCTGGCAGCCTGAAAGGGATTGTAATCTGTCTTTGCCATCTGGCGTCCTCCGTCGCCTTTAGTTGGTCAGGGCCGCAATCGCAGCACCGATCAGGTTTGAGTTCTCCGCACGGATGAACTCGTGATAGAGACCTAGCTGACCGTTGACATAGTCGACCATCAGATGGTCGATCTTCGGCTTCAGCAGCTTGGCCTTATAAAAAGTCGTACCCTCGGCGGAAATGCCAACCGGGTAGACAGGGTTTGTGCCCTCGCCCATGTGCTTCATCACGCCGGCGAGATTGATCGTCGCGAGCCGCGCAGCGCGCTCGAAGAGGTTGTCGAGGATCCAGAACAGCTTCAGCCGGTCGGTGTCGCTGTCGCAGAGCCTGGCCAGACGGTTGTCGCCGCGCGGGCGGAAGAGGAACTGGTCGAGCTCATAGCTGTCAAATTCCTTCGTAAATTCAAAGCCCATGGCAAAGGCCGGGCTGAACAGACCATCGGCCACCGCATGCTGAAGCGTGTGCCAGAGCTGCATTCCCTGATAGCGGCCCGAGATCACTTTCTCGAAACGGTAGCTGCCGGGGTTCTGCGTCGTCTGATCAATCGCCTCGTCGACAATGGACAGCTGAATGTCGGGATAGGTACCCGACTCCATGTTGATGATCATGCGCCCGCCGTCATCGGGCCGGCCGAGCTTCCCGATTGCCGCGATGCGCTCGGTGTAGGCCGTGTTGGTACCCGTGCCCAGAATGAAGCCGATATAGCTCGAGAAGTCGCGTCCCTGCGTCTGGCTCATGCCCCCCAGCAGCGCGGCTACGGTATCATTCAGCACCGTGATCTCGACATCCGAGGAGAGGCCGGCGCGGTCGAGAGCTGCGCGGATGTTGACGCCAAGCAGCTGGCCGACCACCTCGGGCAGCTCGACTTCCTTCGAGAAGTTCAGCACCTGGCCGTCGCGCTCGGGCGTGATCTTCGCAGCATAGGAGAAGCAGAAGCCGATGTGGCGGCTCTTCGGCAGCAGCGGGCGCATGACTTCGACGAGATGGTCAAAGAACTCGTCGCGCGTCACCGGGCCGCTGGTTCCGGGCATCTCGCTGCGCCGGAAATCCTCAATCTGAACGGAATAATCTTCGCCGAAGGTCAGTGTCGCCACCCGAAAGTTTGTCCCGCCGGCATCCATGACAATGACCGGCTCGTTGACCGGGATCCGCCGGCCAACCTGAATATAGGTCGGAATCATGTTCATCGCCGGCTGCTCCTCGGCCAGTCCCGAGAGCATGTTCGCGATAAACTTGTCGACCTCACGATCGAGATCGATGCGATCGGCGTTCAGTTCCCGCGATTCCAGGAACTTCCTGACTTCCTGCTTTACCATATGACTCCTCCCTGCATGCATTGGCGAACCAATCCTGTTTTGTTCGGGTATCATGGAATTATAGGCTCTGCACTGCGCTCTAACAAGTTTCGCCGCAGGCAAAGCATAATTTCGCTCAGCTTCCTGACGTCCGCCCCACAGGCCCCGCAGGCGCAGCCGGCCCGGAGTGAGCATTTCGGAGGTCTCAGACAACAGTGACGCACAATCTCGCCGTCATCGGCTGCGGCCGGGTAGCCCGCCGCCACCTGCGCGCCGTCAGGCATCTCGCACCGCGGCTCAGACTCGGCGCTCTGGTCGACGCCCGGCCCGCCCGTGCCGCCGAGCTGCTGCAGGAAGCCAGCTGGCGCGGTCCGGCGCCCTCTGTCTACGCCTCCCTCGACGAGCTTCTCGAAGCCCGGGCCCGCGGCGAAGCTGCCGTGGATATCGCTGCCATCACAACGCCGTCGGGCAGCCACTTCCCTCTCGCCCGCCGCTGCCTCGCCGACGGCCGCCTCCACCTCCTCCTCGAAAAGCCGATGACCCTCGACCTCGCCGAGGCACGCGAGCTCGCCGCCCTCGCCGGGCGCCTCGACCTCCGCATCGCCATGGGCCATATCTACCGCTACTTCCCCTTCGTCGACCGGATCCGCCGCGAGATCGCCTCGGGCGAGGCCGGCCCCATCCGGAACGCCCAGGTTCTCGTGCGCTGGGGCCACGACCAGGCCTACTACGATGCCGCCGCCTGGCGCGGCAGCTGGGCTGCCGACGGGGGCGTCCTGATGAATCAGACGATCCATGCGCTCGACCTGATGTGCTGGCTGCTCGGCGAGCGGGTACTGCGGGCGAGCTGCCAGATCCGCCGCCTCAGTCACCGCATGGAGGCCGAAGACCTCGGCCTCGCGCTGCTGGAGCTCGAGGGCGGCGGCCTGCTTCACGTCGAGGGCACAACGAACAGCTCGCCAAAACAGCACCTGGCCAGCTTCTACATCCTTTGCGAGAAGCGCAGCTACACGGCCGGCATCGACCGCGGCCGTCCGCTGCTGGAAGTCAGGGATCACGAGGGGCGAGGGCTTACCCGCCGCTACTACGCCGCCTTTCTGCGCCAGCTGCTCGACGACGGCCCGCGCTTCACCCTGCGGCGCACCCTGAATCCTCACAGCGCCATTTATGACGATCTCCTCGACGCCATTGAGTCCGGGAGCCAGCCGCGCGCCGATGCCGCTGCCGGCGTCGCCTCCGTCGAGCATATCCTCGCCCTCTACCGCAGCGCCCTTGGCGGCGGCTGTCCGGTCGAGCTACCGCTCGAAGACGCCTCGCTGGCCGAGATGGCGGGCTTTTTCCCGCCCCGGGAATGCGAATAGGCAACTGCGTTGTCGCTCATGTGCAGTTTTTCAAGCTTCCGCACGTTTTCGCTGCGGAACCTTGAAATTTCGCTCAGAATGCCCCGGAAATGTGCAGTTTTTCAAGCTTCCGCTCACTTTCGCTGCGGAACCTCGAAATTTTGCACAGAATGGCCCGGAAATGTGCAGTTTTTCAAGCTTCCGCACGTTTTCGTTGCGGAACCTCGAGTTTTTGCTCAGAGGAGACAAGCACACTCCCACTCATGAGAGTAAAGAACCATGGCCTGCTTATTCAATACCCTGTGTATGTGCTGGATCAATTCATTCGTGTGAGTATTTCTACACGGAAGAGGCGCAGACACTGCGAATGGTTGATAAACAGTACTTTTGACAGCGTATCACGTCAGGCCGGATCCATCGAGAGCCCGATGGCGGTGCCGCGTTCGAGTCTGAGGCCGGCCGCGATCCGGAATAGCCAGGCGATGTCGCGGGTCAGCGGAGAGGTCAGGTGCAGCTGCCAGCGCGAGCGGTTGTTGATGCGCCGGATCATGGCAGGGGCCGGCGGCAGGATGCGCAGCGCCACGAGGCCCGCCCGCCGCGCCTGTCTGACCAGTTCCTCCCGGATGGCCCAGGTCGCACGCTCGGCAAAGGCGTCGGAGCTGTGGCTGACCGTGATGGTCCCCATGGTGCTGTAGGGCGGATAGCCCAGCTGCTCGCGAAAACGCAGTTCCTGACGGTAAAAGCCCTCGTAGTCCTGGGCCACCGCGCGGTTCAGCGCCTCGTGATCGACCGCAAAGGCCTGGATGATGACGTGCCCCGGACGGTCGGCGCGCCCGGCACGCCCGGCGGCCTGGGTCAGCAGCTGGAAGCCGCGCTCAGAGGCATGGAAGTCGTTGCCCTGAAAGAGCAGATCGGCCAGCAGGACGCCGACCAGAGTGACATCGGGGAAATCGTGACCCTTCGCGATCATCTGCGTGCCCAGCAGGCAGTCGGCCTCGCGGCGGCGGAAGGCACCCAGAATGCTGGCATGCGAACCGCGCCCGGTCGTCGTATCCTGATCCATGCGCAGGATGCGCCGCTCCGGGAAGGTCTCCCGAAAGATCGACTCGATCTGCTCGGTGCCAAAGCCGCGCGGCGCGAGGGCCGGCTCGCCGCAGTTGGGACAAAGCTGCGGCACCGCATGCGTCAGACCGCAGTAGTGGCACTCGAGGCGGTCCGGACGTCCATGGCGGCCGAGGTGCAGGGTCATCGCCACGGAACAGGCCTGGCACTCAACCGCAGCACCGCAGCTGGAGCAGATTTCGAGGCCCGACCAGCCCCTGCGGTTGTGAAAGAGCATGACCTGCTCGCCGCGATCGAACACCTCCTCCATCGCCTGACGGAGAACCGGGCTGAAAAGACCGTCAGTCGCACCGGGCGCAAGCCGACGCAGATCGACCACCCGGACAGACGGGAGCCTGGCCCCGGCCGGCCGCTCACCGATGCGCAGCAGCTGCGAGAGTCCACGGTCGCAGCGCCGGCGGCTCTCCAGCGACGGGGTCGCCGAGCCCAGCAGCAGCAGGGCCGCGCGGTCACGCACCCGCAGACGGGCGACCGAGCGGGCATCATAGCGGGGATTGCGGTCGGAGCGATAGGTCGACTCCTGCTCCTCGTCGATCACGATGAGGCCGATATTCTCAAGCGGACTGAAAACGGCGGAACGGGCACCGACAACCACCTGCACCTGGCCGCTGCGGATCAGCTCCCACTGCCTCTGGCGCTCCCGGGGCGTCAGGCGCGAATGCTGGATGGCCACCTGCCCGCCGAAGAAGCTTTCGATGCGTTCGGACATCTGCGGCGTCAGCCCGATCTCGGGCACCAGGATGATGACGCCCTGGCCGGCGCGTACGACCGTCTCGGCAAGGCGCAGATAGACCTCGGTCTTCCCCGAGCCGGTCACACCCTGCAGCAGGTACTCGCGCACGCGCGGCCCTTCTTCCCTGCGTCTTTCGTAGGCGGCGGTCAGAACGCCAAGCGCCTCCCGCTGCCCCTCCGTCAGGCTCAGCACGGTGCCGCCACCGCCTCCGGCGGCCACTGCTCTGCCCGGCTCCTCTTCGGGCTCCTCGGTCAGCCAGCTCGTTTCGATCCAGCCCTTCTTCCGCAGTGTCGTGATGGTCGACTCGGTCAGCTGGCAGGCCGTCAGCAGATCGTGGACATCCACCGGCGCCTCCGCGTCGAGCAGAAACTCCATGATGCGAATCTGGTTGACATGGGTGACATCGCCGTTCTCGAGCAGTGCGATCGCCGCTTCGCGATCGGTCAGCGAAACATGGCGGACACGGCCTCCCCCCGGTCCTGCAGCCTCTTCAGTCAGGGCCGGGATCATGAGGCGGGCGGCTTCGCCGCGCGTGGTGGCATAGCGGATGGCCATATGCTCGCAAAGCTCGAGCTGATCTTCGCGCAGCAGGGGGAAGTTCTCAACCAGCGAATCGATGCTCTTCAGCTGTCCCCTGCCTGCCGTCCCGGATGGCTCATCCAGGAGACGGCGGACAAAGGCCGGACGCAGGCCGTCGCCGCGACCAAAGGGCACCAGCACCTGCATCCCGGGCCGGATAACCCCCGCGAGCGGCGGCGGCACGAGGTAATCGTAGAGGCGGTCGAAGCTCGGGCGCGCCTGGCGGAGGAAAACCTGTGCGTAGAGAGCCATCAGTTGAGGTCATAGAGCTCGAAAAAGCTCATCTGACTGCTCTCGGGGAGTCCCGCGAGGACATCGCATTCGGCCAGGGTCGCGATCGCCGCAGGGCCGAGTCCGGTGCGCTGACGCAGGTTTTCCTGAGAATCGAAGGGGCCGTCGGCACGCGCCGCCACGATCGCCTCTCCCTGGCTGCGCGAGATGCCGGCCAGGGCGCTGAAGGGCGGGCGGACGGCGTCGGGCGTCTCCGCACTGAAGCGGTCGGCGAGAGAGTACTTGAGGTCCACGGGCAGGAAGCGGATGCCGCGCAGCTGCATCTCCTCGCAGAGCTCATAGAGAAAGAACTGGCGCTGCTCGCGATCTGGCAGCTCCTTTCCGTGCCGGTCGATGTGCTGGCGCCGGCTTCTGAGCTCCGGCAGCCCAGCGAGCATCGTATCATAGTCGAAGTCGGCGAGTTTCTCGGTAAACCAGGCGGCGTAGAAGGAGGCCGGGCGGTGGATTTTAAACCAGCCGAGACGCATCGCCGAGATGGAGTAGGCAGCGGCATGGGCCTTCGGGAAGAGATACTTGATCTTGCGGCAGGACTCGATGTACCAGTCCTCCACCCCGTGGCGGCGCATCAGCTTCTCCTGTTCGGGGGTGAGGCCGCGGCCTTTGCGTACCTTCTCCATGATGTCGAAGGCAGAGGCGGAATCGACCCCCTTCTGCATCAGCGTGGTCATGATGCCGTCACGGCAGCCGATGACGTCGGAGAGGGTGAAGCCGCCCTCGAGAATCAGGTCACGGGCATTGCCGAGCCAGACATCGGTACCGTGCGAGAGACCCATCAGCTGGAGCAGGTCGTAGAAACTGCGGGGACGGGCCTCGCGAATCATGTCGCGGGCGAGGCGGGTGCCGAGCTCCGGCAGGCCCAGCGTGCCGCAGTCAGCGTCGGTTGTCCCCGGCTCGATTCCGAGCGGGCGGGTCGATTCCAGCAGGGCCAGCACCTCCGGCGCCGGCACCGGTATCTCGTCGAGGCCGAGGCCGGCCTCGTCGCAGAGCTGCTTTAGCATGCGCGGATCATCATGGCCGAGGATGTCGAACTTGAAGATCGTTTCCTTCAGTGCGTTGAAATCGAAGTGCGTCGTGATGATGCCCGCCGACTTCTTGTTGGCAGGATACTGGATCGGCGTAAAGTCCCAGATTTCACGGTCGCTGGGAACAACGACGATACCGCCGGGGTGCTGGCCTGTCGTGCGCTTGACGCCGATCAGTCCCTGGGCCAGACGGTTCTTGTCCTGCTGGGTGGCGTATTCTCCGGTCGTCTCGAGGTACTTCAGCACCAGCCCCAGGGCGTTCTTATCCGCGTATCCCGTAATGGTGCCAGCCCGGAACGTGTAGTCCGAACCGAACATCTCCTCGACCTGGGCATGGGCACGCGCCTGATAGTCGCCGGAGAAATTGAGGTCGATATCCGGCTGCTTCTCACCCTCGAAGCCAAGGAAGGTCTCAAAAGGGATGTCCTGGCCGTCACGGTCCAGCGCCATCCCGCAGAGGGGGCAGTCGCGGGGCTCGAGGTCGAAGCCCGAACCATAGGAACCGTCGGTGATAAAGTCGGAATAATGGCAGTTCGGGCAGACATAGTGAGGCGGCAGCGGGTTGACCTCGCTGATGCCGCACATGGCCGCGACGATGGAGGAGCCGACCGAACCGCGCGAGCCGACGTTGTGGCCCTCGGCCACCGCCTGTCCGACGACGGCATGGGCGATGTAGTACATGATGCCGAAGCCGTTTTTGATGATGCCTTCGAGCTCGTCGCGGATTCTCGTCTCCACCAGTTCCGGGAGCCGGCCCTCGTGTTCATAGCGGGCGCGCGCCATCTCCCAGGTCAGCTCCGCGACGGCCTCATCGGCATGGGGCAGATGGGGCGGATAGGAGCCCCTCGGGAAGGGCCTGAGGCCGTCCGCTACGCGCCGGGCGATCTCCTGCGGTGCCGTGAGCACCACCGCCTCGCGCTCGGCAGCGCTCAGATAGGAGAACTCCGCCATCATCTCGTCCGTGGTCCGGAGATGGAGTTCAGCCGGATTTTCTGTGTCCTCAAAACCCATACTGGTCTGCAGGATCTTCCGGTAGATGCCGTCTTTGGGCTCGATATAGTGGGCATCGCTGGTGGCGCAGACGGGACGGCACGCCGCAGCACCGAGGGCGATGACGAGGCGGTTCAGGTTCTGCAGGTCCTCCTCGCTGTGAACCTGCGGGATGTTCTGCCGCAGCATGAAGCGATTGTTGGCGAGGGGTTGCACCTCGAGGTAATCGTAGTACTGCGCCAGGCGCCATGAGGGACGGCTCTGGAGCCGGGCCAGGGCCGTCTCATAGCTGCCTTCCGACTCCTGCCAGACCTCGAGCACGTGGCGGAAGACCTCGCCGGCCTCGCAGGCGGAGCCGATGATCAGCCCGGCGCGGAAATAGTCCAGCAGGGAGCGCGGGATGCGCGGCCGCCCCTTGAAATACGTGATATGCGAAAGTGAGACCAGACGGTAGAGATTGTAGAGGCCGAGCTGGTTGGAGACCAGCAGGACCACATGCCAGGGTTTCCGGCCCTTTTCGAGGATCGCTTCCAGGGGCAGGCGGCCGACGGCGGCATTGATAGAGGCCAGATCCGTGCAGCCCAGCTCGCCGAGCAGGCTGATGGCCACGTGGCCCGTCGCTTCGACATCGGCGGCGGCTCGGTGGGACTCGGTCGGCGTGTAGCCGAGAGCGGGCGCCACGGTAACGAGCCTGTGGTTCTTGAGTTCGGGCCGCAGAACCCGCGCCAGCGGCAGCGTGTCGATGCACCAGGGATTGAACTTCACAGGCGGCTCTCCCTCGGCGGCACTGCGATAGGCCTCATGGCGCAGCAGGCCGAGATCGAAGAGCACGTTGTGCCCGACCAGTACCGCATCGCCGATGAAGTCGTGAAACTCCCGCAGAACCCTGTCGATCGCGGGCGCTCCGAGCAGGTCGAGATCTGTCAGGCCGGTCAGCTCCGTAATTTTCCCGCTCAGGCTGACGCCCGGATTCACCAGACTCTGGTAGCTCTCTCCGGGCACATAGGCCGGCCCCTCCTCTCCCTCAGCCAGTTCGCGGCGGTGATAGCGGCAGGCGGCCACCTCGATGATGCGGTCGTTCACGATGTCGGTGCCCGTGGATTCCAGGTCGAAGACGACGAAGCTGTCGAGCCTGCCCTCCTCTCCTCCCGGCGCCTCGCCGGGGCCGAAGACGACAGCGGTGCCGTCGTCCACCAGATAGCCCTCGAGGCCGTAGATCAGCTTGATTTCACAGCCCTTCGCGGCGAGGTTGTCGCGCGTCTCACAGGCCTCGGGAAAGGACTGCACCACGCCATGGTCGGTGATGGCGATCGCCGGATGACCAAAGTCCGCCGCCCGCTGCACCAGAGCCGCCGTGTCGGCGATGCCGTCCTGGGCCGAGTTTTTGGTATGGGCATGCAGTTCCACGCGGCGCCCGCCCCGCCAGTTGTCGCTGCGGCGGAGCGGCGGGGCGCAGAGCCTGAGTCCGGAAACACTGGCCACGAGATCACGGTCGTAGGTGCCGTCGTAGGAGACCATCGCCTCCACCTCGACATAGCTGCCGTTCTTCAGCGAGGCTCTGATCCTCTGCTCCTCGGCGGGACGGACAAATTTCACGCAGCCTACCGCACCGTTCTCGCCATAGACGGCAAACTTCACCAGCAGGGATTTGCCGTTTTTCGTCAGTCTGATGTCCAGATCGGCGACCTCGCCGCGGAAGCGCGCCTCGCCGGTTTCACTCGTAAAGCTGCGGATCTCGGAGAGCGGCATATCGCGGTGAAACCTGCCAAGAATCGTGCTCCTTCCCCGCCTCTCATAAGCTGAAGCGGAACGGACCGGGGTACGCCTGACTGACCTCTTCTCACCATTCGCGTCGACCAGAACCGGGCTGCCATCCTCGTCAACACGACGTTCAGCCTGTGCCGCTAATTCCTTCTCCCTCTCCCGTTCGCGCTCCTGCTCACGCAGCGTTTCAATCAGGTCCCGGACCTGCCGGGACTGCGCCGGGAGACAGTTTGTGTCCTGCCCTGCCGGCAGGCCCTCCGGACGCCGGCACTCGCTGACCTTCAGTTCGAGTCCCGCCCGCAGACGGAAAAACTCCGCGACATCGGCTCCCAGTTCATCGAGGTGATCCGTCCCTCCGCCCGCCGGCAGCACGATTCTGAGACAGTCTCCTGCCGCTTCGAGCTCGGATCGCTCCAGATGCATGACCCGGTATCCATTCTCCAGGCGCCAGCTGGCGAGCAGCCAGGGCCAGAGCCGTGCGGCGGCGTGGGCCGCCTCTACGTGATCGGCGGCATTCAGAGAACGCACGCAGAGTTCAAGCGCCGGTGTGTCGAGCTGTTCCGCGAGCCAGTTCTCCGCCGCCATCAGGGCCGCGGCCGGAGGGAACGCAGCACAGGCGAGTGTCAGCCGAACCCTGTGATCGTTCAGAGCGAGGTCCTCGGCCCGGCCCGCGAGCAGGGTCGCATCTGCCGCGGCGGGCGGGCGGAGGGACAGTCGGGCCACCAGATCAGCGAGAGTCGGCATCCGTCTCCTCCTCGGGGAAGCGTTCGGCGATGAGCGCGAGCAGCTGTTCAACGGCCTCGGACTCCGGGACGCGGGCCAGCACCTCGCCCCTGGCAAACAGCAGAAACTCACCGCGCCCGCCGGCGATGCCCACATCCGCTGCGCGCGCCTCGCCCGGTCCGTTCACCGGGCAGCCCATGACCGCCACTGTCAGCGGACGGCGGATGCCGGCGATGCGTCGCTCCACCTCGGCCGCGAGCGGCACGAGATCGACCTCGGTACGGCCGCAGGTCGGACAGGAAACCAGCGTCGCCCCGCGGCGCACGAGTCCGAGCGCCTGGAGGATGGTCCAGGCCGCCTCGACCTCAAGGACGGGATCGGCGGTCAGCGAGATGCGTATGGTGTCGCCGATGCCTTCGGCGAGCAGGGTGCCCAGAGCCACGGCAGCGCGCACGCGTCCGTTTTCGGGCGTGCCCGCCTCGGTGACGCCCAGATGCAGGGGATAGTCCGTCTCCCGGGCCAGCGCGCGGTTGACGGCGATCGTCAGGGCCGGGTCCGAGGCCTTCGCAGAGATCACGATATCCGTCAGCCCCGCGGTTTCGACCGCCCGCACCGCCGTGAGCGCCGAATCGACCAGCGCCGGGGCGCCGATCCCGCCGTGCTTCTGGAGCATCTCGCGGGAGAGCGAGCCGGCATTCACGCCCACGCGGATCGGCACTCCGTGGGCACGGCAGCAGTCGACCACCTCGCGCAGCTTCTGCGGTCCGCCGATGTTACCGGGATTGATGCGGATCTTCGCCGCCCCGTTCTCGACGGCCGCGATGGCGAGGCGATGGTCGAAGTGAATATCCGCAACCACCGGCAGCGGCGAGCGCCGCACGATCTCGTCGAGGGCCCGGGCCGCCTCCAGATCCGGTATCGCCACACGTGTCAGGTGACAGCCGGCCGCCGCCAGCCGCTCAATCTGGGCGAGCGTCGCTGCGACATCGCGGGTATCGGTCGCATTCATCGACTGGATCACTATCGCAGCCCGGCCGCCCATTGTCACCGGACCGACTTTGACTTCCCGCGCCGGGCGCCGCGGGCTCAGACTGCCATGGTTCATGACGGCCTAGCCCCGGAGCACGATGCGCGAGACATCGAGGTAGATGCCGTAGAAGAAGATCGCGGCGATGATGATGACACCGCTGATGCTGACGATCTGGATGACGCGCCGCGGCAGGCGGCGACCGCGAATGGCCTCGATCAGGAGAAGCAGCAGGTGATTGCCGTCCAGCAGCGGGATCGGCAGCAGATTGGTGAAACCGAGGCTGAGCGAAATAATGGCTACCAGCGTCACGAGGTCAATGGCCTTCTCGCCCCAGTCGATGCCCGGCTGTGCGACCACGGTCGACATCATGTCGACGATGGCGATCGGGCCCGAGAGCGTCTCGCGCGGCTGGAGGGCACCGGTGAAGAGCCCGCCGATCGCCCGCAGCGAGCCCGTGATCACGGACCAGCCGTACTGCAGGGCATAGGGGAAGGCGCCCAGGCGGTTCTGGCTGCGCGTCAGCACGAGGCCGCGATCTGTCTGCGTCTCGACCTGGCGCGTCACCGTCTCGACCGTGATCTCCTCCCCGCCCCGGCGCACCCGGACCGTGAAGACGCCTTCGGGCTGCTGCATCAGTATCCCGGCAAAACTCTCCTGGGTGACTTTCTCTCCGCCGATGGCCAGAATTTCGTCGTCCACCTGGAAGACCGGCGAGCCGTCGTTCTGCCAGCTCTCCACCGCCAGCACGCGGATGACGGGCTCGCTGCGGTCGGTCGTGATGCCGAGGCGGCGCACCATGCGCGTAGCGGGCTCAAGCACGGTTTCCAGCCGGCTGCCGTCGGGCTGCCGGACGCGGATGGCGAGGGCGGCGTCGGCGGGTGCCAGGGCGTCGGCATAGGCCGCGTCGATGTCCGTGCGCACACGGACGCCGCCGAGCATCTCGATCCGCGCGCCGGGCTGAAGGCCGGCCGCCGCTGCCTGCGTGTCCTCCGGCACCGCGCCGATGACCGGCACGACATAGCCGCGGCCGAGGAAAAGAAAGAAGTAGATCAGGATGCCCGAAATGATGTTCGCCACCGAGCCGGCCGCCAGCACCGCGGCCCGGTAGCGCTTCGGGCGATTGACAAAGAGGCCCGGGTCGCGGGGATCGTAGTCGATCCCCTCTTCCGTGATGACCTGGTCCTCGTCCTCGGCCGCCGAGAGCTCGCCGCCGGCGAAACTGACCGCCGCCCCGATCGGTATCAGGCGGAGGCTGTAGCGAATGCCGTTCCTGACCCGGCTCCAGAGCCGCGGGCCCCAGAAGATCATGAACTCCGTGATTTTGAAGCCGAGCTTCCGCCCGACCAGAAAATGGCCCAGCTCGTGAATCGTCATCATGATGCCCAGTGCCAGCAGGGCGATTACTATGCCAATGAAGCGCTCCATGCGTATTCCTCTGTTCTATGTCAGTTTCCGGCGGTCCCGAGACCGCGGACAGCGGCCGCCGCCAGGCGTCTGGCCTCGCTGTCGAGCTCGAGGACCTGGGCCATCTCCGTAGCATCCTCCTCCCAGCCCGCACGGCGTCCCTCGAGGACGGCGGTCACCACCG
Source organism: Bacillota bacterium (assembly GCA_030057555.1). Taxonomy (GTDB): domain Bacteria; phylum Bacillota; class Clostridia; order Saccharofermentanales; family Fastidiosipilaceae; genus JAEZYR01. The sequence goes on from JASGUU010000002.1 coordinate 29,253, forward strand.
CCATGATGGCCGGAAAAGCGATCTTCCCGGCCAGGAAGGCCGCGACGGCGACCTCGTTGGCCGCATTCAGCGCGAGCGGGTGTGAACCGCCGCGGCGCAGACATTCACGGGCCAGCGCCGTTGCCGGAAAGACGGCTTCGTCGAGGGGGGCGAAGTCGAGACGGGAGCTCGACGGATCGAGGGGGTCCCAGCGACGTTCGGGATGGGGCCAGCGTTCCGGATAGCTTAGCGCAAACTGGATCGGCTGGCACATGTCAGGGAAGCCAAGCTGCGCGAGGACCGAGCCGTCGGTCCACTCAACAAACGAATGGATGATGCTCTGCGGGTGGATCACGGCGTCGATCTCGGCGGCCCCGAGACCGAAGAGGCAGGCGGCCTCGATCATTTCCAGACCCTTGTTCATCATCGTAGCCGAATCAACGCTGATTTTCGCCCCCATCGCCCAGGTCGGATGGGCCACGGCGGCCGCCGGCGTGACGGCGGCCAGCTCTGCCAGGCTGGAGCCGTAAAACGGTCCCCCTGACGCCGTCAGGATGACCCGGCGCAGAGCGGGGTGACGGTCGCCCGAGGCTGCCTTTGCGTAAAAAGGCTCTCCCTCTCGCGGAGGCGAACCCGACAGCGCCTGCCAGATGGCCGAATGCTCCGAATCGATCGGCCGCAGCACGATCCCGGCCCGTCGGCAGGCCTGCTGCACGAGGGAACCGGCGGAGACCAGCACTTCCTTGTTCGCGATGGCAAGTTTGTGACCGGCTGCGATGGCCGCCAGTACCGGCTGGATGCCGGCCATGCCGACCATGGCCTGGACCACGATGGCCGGACCTGGAAGGCCGGCGAGGCGACAGGCGGCCCCGTCGCCGCCATGGACGACGCAGTCGGCAAAAGGCGTATGCGCGAGGCGGTCGGCGAGAATCCGGGCTGCGTCCCGATCCTCGACGGCGACGGCGGCGGGATGAAAGCTGCGGATCTGCTCCTCCAGCCGTTCGATGCTGCTCTGGCAGCCGAGGCCCAGAACAGGAATTCCGTAGCGCCCGCAGACCTCGAGGGTCTGACAGCCGATGGAGCCTGTCGAGCCGAGCAGGATGACCGGCAGTGTGGAACGCGGGACAGACATCAGAAGAGGTAGTAGACGAGCCCCAGCGCGAGTGTGACCGGCATCGTGAAGAGAACGCCGTCGAAGCGGTCGAGAATGCCGCCGTGGCCCGGGAGAATGTTGCTGTAGTCCTTGGTCTTAACGAAGCGTTTCAGCGCGCTCGCGAACCAGTCGCCAAACTGCGAGACAAGGCTCAGAACGAGTCCGGCGAGCAGGCCGAAGGCGATGTTGCGGCCGAGCGAGGTCTGCATCGGTTCCGGACCGCCCATGAAGATGCCAAAGAACAGTGCCGACGTCAGCATGGTGCCGACGATGCCGCCAATGGTGCCCTCGAGGGTCTTCTTCGGACTGATCTGCGGGAGAATCGGGGTGTGCCCCACGTTGACGCCCACATAGTAGGCGGCCGTGTCGCTGATCCAGGGGGCGAAGAGCGCGAGCAGCAGCCAGAGCCAGCCGTTGGGTACGCCATAGAGGAGAATCGGGACCACGGCGAGCGGAGCGGCGATCCAGAGAAAGGCCGCCGTCTCGCCCGCGACTGCAGGCAGAGCCTCGGGGCCATAGCGGATGACTTTCAGGACAGCGACGGTAAAGATGCTCAGCAGCATGACGAGGGCCACAAAGGCGAGGGAGAGGCCGACGAGCCAGAGATAGTCGGTCTGCCAGCGCCCGTCGATGGCGGAGTCGGTCTTCGTCAGCAGCTGCCAGTTGGGGCGCAGCATGCGGTATGAAAGCAGGATGACCAGCGGCCAGAACTGGTAGAGCGAGGCCGCCAGCATCGTAAACAGCGAGAGATGCTCCAGTCGCCGCGACAGTGCGTGGTGCAGCTCGAGCGCGGCGGCGAGTCCGACAACGCCAAAGAGAATCAGCGGCAGCCAGGGGATGCGGAAGGCCGGAATGATAAAGGCCAGAACAATGGCCGTAAAGATAATCCCTGTTCGTACACGCGTGTTCATAAATGCTTAACTACCTCCCTGCCGCAGGAGACGTAGACGGCGCAGCAGCCGCCGGCGGCATCTCATTTGAAGCGAGCGCTCCAAAACGGCGATCGCGCTGCTGGTAGGCCTGTATGGCCTCAAGCAGGGCGTCGGCGTCAAAATCCGGCCAGTAAACCGGTGTAGCGTAAAACTCGGCATAGGCCGCCTCCCAGACGAGAAAGTTGGAGAGACGCTTCTCGCCGCTGGTGCGGATGACCAGATCCGGATCGGGCACATCAGGCAGATAGAGGTTTCGCCCGATATCGCTCTCGGAAATCGTCTCGGGATCGAGGCGGCCGGCTGCGGCCTCCCGGGCCAGATGGCGGGCGGCTGAAACCAGCTCCTGGCGACCGCCATAGTTGAAGGCGATGATGAGCTGGAGACCCTGGCGCCCGAGGCTCCCGGCCTCCGCTTCGGCCCAGGTGACCTGGACATCTTCGGGCAGACCCCGGCGGTCGCCCATGAAGCGCAGACGAACATCGGCCTCGCGCAGGCGCTCGTCATAGAGATGGAAGAACTCGACAAAGAGCTTCATCAGCGCCCGGACCTCGCCCTCCGGCCGTGACCAGTTCTCCGTGGAAAAGGCGTAGACCGTCAGATAGCGCACGCCCTGCCGGGCGGCGGCGGCGGTGATGTCGTGCAGACGGGTAGCCCCGGCCCGATGGCCAGCCTGCCGCGGCAGGCCGCGTTCCTTCGCCCAGCGCCCGTTGCCGTCCATGATGATCGCAACATGCTGCGGCACCCCGCCCGTCACCGCCGGCACGGCGTCGGAGGAGGCTTTGAAGAGGCGGGCCAGCAGGCCACGCCGCCGGCGGCCGCCGGCGGCGGCCTCGGGAGGGGATGAATGTCGCGACGGCATCGGATCAGATGTCCATCAGGTCCTTCTCTTTTTCGGCAACCAGCTGGTCAACGCGCTCGGTGGCACGGTCCGTGATCTTCTGCACCTCGCCCTCGGCGTCCTTGAGGTTGTCCTCGCCGATCTCGCGGCGTCTGAGATAGCCCTGAAGTTCGCTCATGCACTCGCGTCGCACGTTGCGGATCGCGACCTTCGCCTCTTCGCCGAGCTTCTGTACCTGCCTCACGAGATCGCGGCGGCGCTCCTCGGTCAGAGGCGGGAAGACGAGACGGATGGTCTTCCCGTCATTGGTCGGATTGATGCCGAGATCCGAGGCCTGCAGGGCGCGCTCGATATCGCGCAGCAGGGTCGGATCCCAGGGCGTGATGGCGAGCAGGCGCGGCTCCGGGACCTGGATGGCCGCCACCTGGTTCAGAGGCGTATCGGTTCCGTAGTAGGGCACCGAGATGCGGTCGAGCACGCGTGGATTGGCCCGCCCGGCGCGGATCGCGTTGAATTCCTCGCCGAGATAGTCGATGCTCTTCTGCATGCGATTCTCGTAGCTGCGGTACCAGCTTCTGGTAATCTCAATGGCCATGCTTTAACCCTCCTCGACTCCTTGTCTCTCCGAGCGCCAATGGCAGCTGCGGACACATGATTCTCTATTTTACTCAACCAGAGTCCCGATCTCTTCACCGCGGACGATGCGCAGGATGTTTTCGGGATCGTTCATGTTGAAGACGATGATGCGCAGGTGGTTGTCGCGGCAGATCGCAGCCGCATTTGAGTCCATCACCTGCAGGCGCTTCTGCAGGATATCGTCGTGGCTCAGCCGGCGGTACAGATGGGCATCGGGATTCGTTTTTGGATCGCTGTCGTAGACGCCGTCCACATTGGTGGCCTTCAGCGTGACATCGGCGTCGATCTCGGCGGCCCGCAGGGCCATCGCCGAATCGGTCGAGAAATAGGGACTCCCGGTGCCGCCGGCAAAGATCACGATGCGTCCTTTCTCCAAATGGCGGAGGGCGCGTTTGCGGATATGTGGCTCGCAGATCTGACGCATCTCAATGGCCGACATGACCCGGGTCGTGCTGCCCGCCTGCTCGAGGGCATCCGAGAGTGCGAGGGCGTTCATGGTGGTGGCGAGCATCCCCATGTGGTCGGCTGTCACCCTGTCCATGCCGTCACTGGTCCGGCCGCGCCAGAAGTTGCCTCCGCCGACTACGATCGCCGGCTCGACGCCCATGGCGGGCAGCTGGTGCAGCGCGGCGGCGAGGCTGCTCAGAATCTGGCTGTCCAGTCCGAAACCCCGCGCTCCGGCGAGAGCCTCACCGGAGAGTTTCAGCAGAATGCGCCTGTAGGCCGTTTTACTCATTGACTCTATTTCCTCGACTTTCGGGTCGCGTTTCGCCGCAGTGATCAGGGGCGAAGCTTTCAGCTTTAAAAATTGAGGGCTTCCGTGCGCAGACGGAACACCCTCAATCATACACTACGTGCCCCCGGCTTCAGGGCGACATCACCTGATCTGGCTCATGACCTCGGCGGCGAAGTCCTCTTCGCGGCGCTCAAGTCCCTCGCCCAGCTCATAGCGGGTGAAACGGCGGATGACAATGCGCTCGCCGATCTTTACGGTCATCTCGGTCAGCAGCTCCTGAACGGTCTTCCCGTCATCCTTGATAAAGTCCTGGTCGAGGAGGCAGTTCTCCTGATAGAACTTGGCGATGCGGCCCTCCACGATGCGGTCCACAATCCTCTCGGGCTTCCCCTCGTTCAGGGCCTGGTTGCGCACGACTTCGCGCTCGCGCTCGAGCTCTTCGGCGGGGACGTCCTCACGCGAGACCCAGCGCGGATTCATGGCGGCAATCTGCAGGGCGACATCGCGGACGAACTCCCTAAAGGCTTCGTTGCGAGCGGCGAAGTCCGTCTCGATGTTGACCTCGACAAGCACGCCGACACGGCCGCCGCCGTGGATGTAGGACTCGACGACGCCCTCGGCTGCGATGCGGCTGGACTTCTTCAGCATCGTCGCGATGCCCTTCTCACGCAGCCAGTCGAGCGCTTTCTCGATGTCGCCGCCGTTCTCGGCCAGCGCCTTTTTGCAGTCCATCATGCCCGCGCCGCTCTTGTCGCGCAGCTCCTTAATGCTCTGAATGCTGATATCTGCCATATCTGCTCCTCATTTCTCACAAACTGTATTCGCAGGCGAATGACAGCCCTTAGTCCTCGTCGTCGTAATCCTCGTCGTAGTCCTCGTCATCCATGATGATTTCGGGGGACAGCATGTCCTGATCGACGGCCGCTTCCTCATATTGTTCGCCCTGATGGCCCTCGATGACGGCATCGGCCATCTTCCCGGCGATGAGCTTGACGGCACGAATGGCGTCGTCATTGCCGGGGATGATGTAGTCGACCTCATCCGGGTCGCAGTTGGTGTCGACGATGGCGACAATCGGAATTTTCAGGCGGCGAGCCTCGGCGACGGCGATCGCTTCCTTCTTCGGGTCAACGATGAACACCATGTCCGGCAGCTTCGTCATGTGCTTGATGCCGCCCAGGTTGGCCTCAAGCTTCTCGTGCTCAAGCTGGAGCTTCGCGACTTCCTTCTTCGGCAGATAGTTGAGCGCACCCTCCTCGAAGAGACGGTCGAGTTCACGCAGCCTGTTGATTCGGCGGCGGATTGTGACAAAGTTTGTCAGCGTGCCGCCGAGCCAGCGGTTGTTGACATAGAACATCCCGCAGCGGGTGGCCTCTTCGCGGATCGAATCCTGCGCCTGCTTCTTCGTTCCTACAAAGAGCAGATTGCCGCCGCGGGCGGCCATGTCGCGCACCGCCATGTAGGCGGTCTCGGCCATGCGCACGGTCTTCTGCAGATCGATGATGTAGATGCCGTTGCGCTCGGTGAAGATGTACTCTGCCATCTTCGGATTCCAGCGACGGGTCTGGTGACCGAAATGGACACCGGCTTCCAGCAGCTGCTTCATGCTAATGACGGACATAGATCAACCTCCGTTTTATCCGCCATGCCCCCTCGGGACGCCTGCGGCGTTCACGGATAGCTCGAATGGGCATGTGTGTATTAGGCTCGGAATTTGCGAGCCATCGGGAATTATACCATGACTTCCGGAGATAACAAGGCCTGGCAGCCTCTCGCCACGGCGGCGACAAGGATTCTTGCAGTTAGATGACAAGGAACAGGAGATGCTGTTTTTACGCAAGGTGAATCCGTAAAACGTCAAGTCCGACTGGCTTGTGAGAGCAGGCTGCCTTTACAGAGACTG
>JASGUU010000003.1 GCA_030057555.1 Bacillota bacterium
GCAAAAAAAAGAGACCTGCCAGCCAGGCCGGAAGGTCTCTTCTGTTTTTTGCCGCGGAAACTGGAATCGTTCCGCGTTGAGCTTCTTAGATGCGGCTGACGTTCTGGGCAGCCGGGCCCTTACGGCCCTGGCCCACGTCGAAGGTCACGCGCTCGCCGTCTTCCAGCGCACGCGCACCAGCATCGGCCATGTCGTTGATGTGTACGAAGATGTCGTCGCCGTTGTCGCGCTCGATAAAGCCGTACCCTTTACGGGCATCGAACCACTTGACAGTACCTGTTTCTTGTGCCATTGTAACTAAACTCCTTATGGCTAGACCGCACGGACAAAAGCGCGCACAATAAAAAAGGGCCCTCCAGAATCACTACTCTGGACGGCCGCCTTCGCACTTCATCCAACGCAGAACTTACGCACATCATAACGGATTCCGGCCCAGACGCCAGCCGCGCGGCATGGTTCCAATGTTTTTCCAATAAACCCGGCCCTGCGGCGGCGACGGCGTCCAGACAGTTACTCGGAGGTGATAAGGTGAGTACCGTCCAACGGACTGTCCGGGAGTGTGCGGAGCGATCCGGCTCTCGAATAGAGCTTTGGGTCCAGTTCCTGCAGGAGACCCGCGTTAAACGGATGGTCGAGGTAGGCGTCTATCGAGGGAATTTCGCGTCGCAGATCCTCCGCCGCTGTGAAGCCATCGAGAAATATTACATGCTCGATCCCTGGCGCCATCTGGACAACTGGAATAAGCCGGCTAACACCGAAGACGACGTTTTTGAACAGATCCTGGCCGAAGCGCGGTCCCGGACTGACTTCGCCGCGGAAAAGCGGGTCATCCTGCGCGGCAAGACGACCGAAGCCGTAGACGAAATACCGGATGGAGAGCTAGATTTTGCCTATATTGACGGCGACCACACGCTCCGGGGCGTGACCATCGACCTGATCCGCCTGTTCCCCAAGGTCAGGCCCGGCGGCTGGATTGGTGGGGACGATTTCTGCAGCACGATCTGGCAGCGCTCGACGGAGTATGAGCCGACGCTGGTCTTCCCCTTCGCCGTCTACTTTGCCGAGGCAGTTGACGCACGGCTTTACGCGCTTCCTTATTCCCAGTTTCTGCTGGAAAAGGATGAGACGCAGCCCTTTGACTTTGTCGATCTGACCGGAGAATATGGCGACGTATTTCTGAGAGACCAGCTTGATCCCGACAGACTCTTAAAGGTCAAGCTGCTGGAGACATTTCCGTTTGTGAAGCGGGCCGGCCGGCGAATCAAGCGGCTCGTACCCCGGTAGCACGTTCCTCAACCATCCGTCTCTGAGGACGGGCTGCCGCTAGCAGCCGTTTGCCCTTCGCCGTGTGTCCAGTCATAGAAACCAAGGCCGTTCTTGCCGGGCCGGGCGGGCTCGGTTACGTAGTCAACCCCGTAGACGGCGCGGATGAGATAGGGCAAGCCGGCGTCGTCTCCCCGATACTCACCCCCGGCCTCTTCGACAAACCAGCGGAAAGAGCGCAGGACAGCCTGATCTTCCCATTCAAACGCCGGATACCCGGCCTGGTGGAGCATCCACGCGGTGGCGACCATGCCCTGCTGGCACTCGCGAACGTACTCTTCGACCGGGAACGGGTACTCCGGCCGGCCGGAGCGTTTCATGTCCTCGGGCAGCACGCCGTCCACGTTCCGCGGCACGCCGTCGATCAGCAGGGTCGCGCCGGCAGGGTTCACGCCGTTGAACTCGTCCGGATCGCTGGCCGATTGCCACCAGCTCTCTTTCTCATCCCACAGCCAGCCGTCGGCGCTGCGGCCTAACCAGTCATGAAAACGGTTGGCGACTTCGTCCAGGAGGGCCGTATTCCCCGTATAAAGGGCAATTGCCGTCACCGAGGCGCGGGCGTGGCAGCCGCCGTTACTCGGCTCCTGCATGGCCGACTGGTAAACTGTCCAATCGTCGGTCCAGGCAGTCCACGTCCGGGTGTGAATGGCCTCCTGCAGCCAGGCGGCGAAGGCCGGGTCATATTCGCCGAGCAGGCTCGCCGCCACGGCATAGCCCGCCAGGTTGCGGTTCAGCGACAGCGTCTTCATGCCCCAAACGTCTGTGTTCGCCGCCTCCCGAATAAGGGCCCGCACCCGATCGCAAAAGCGTCGCTCCCCGGCATAGATGCAGGCATAGGCTGCCGCCACGGCTGCGGCGTCGCCCTGGTTATTCTGATCCCCGATCCTGACCTGCGTCTCTCGTTCGGCCCAGTTCTGAATAACGTCGGGCAGTGATGGCAGGGCCGCCAGCTCCTCCTCCGCCAGCCAGAATGCTGCCGGCAGCTTGCTTTCTTCTGGCGTAGGGGTGGGAATCGTCGCCGCCATGCCTGGGATGCCGGTGGGCGGCGCCGTCGGGGTCCCTGTCACCCGACGGGCCTGCAGCGCAGTCGAAGAGTCATCTTCACCCAATGCCCGGTCGGAACCCGCAACGGTCGGCCGTGGGGAAGGTGTGCCGGGTAGCTGAGCAACTGTGGGAACCTCTTGCTGGCTCAGCCAGTAGAC
>JASGUU010000004.1 GCA_030057555.1 Bacillota bacterium
GTAAACATCTGGTATTAGCAACCAAAGACGCCTTGAAGAGCCCGGTGCGGGAAAACCGCACGCCGGGTTCTGTGAGGGGCAGGCAGCTTCTTGAAAAAGAAGCTGACCTGTCTACTCGACAAACTCCCGATCCTGACCAGAAACAGGGCTCTGGTGGTCAGGATAAAGAGTAATCCAAAACTTTTTTTGGCAAACTCCTGATCCTGACCAGAAACGGGGCTTTCGTGGTCAGGATGAAGAGAAATCCAAAAACTTTTTGGCAAAGTCGCCATCTTGACCAGAAACAGGGCTTTCGTGGTCAGGATGAAGAGAAATCCAAAACTTTTTTGGCAAACTCCCGATCCTGACCACCGGGATCTGCCAGTCACCTTTCCACCCATCCCGTGCCCCCGCCGTCCTATTCTCCATCTGGATTGACATCCACCCACAAAGTCCTATAATAGACAAAGATAGTCAAAGTCGGCAGAACGCCATCCCCCGATCGTGTTCGCCGCTTCCTGCGCCGCTCGGCGCGACAGACTTCGAGACAGCGGAATCCAGATAGTGGGAGGAAACAGCGATGGCACGACTGAGTGATGTAATTGAAGACCTGATCAAGACCATGATTGACGAGAACGATGGCCGCATTGAAATCACGCGCGGCGAGCTCGCCGAGCAGGTTAACTGCGTGCCCTCGCAGATCACCTATGTGCTGTCGACCCGCTTCACGAATGGCCAGGGCTACATCGTCGAGAGCCGGCGCGGCGGCGGCGGCTGGATCCGCGTCCAGCGCATCCAGCACGGCAATTCGCGCGCCGACTATGTCATGCACGTGCTCAACACGATCGGCGACCGCCTGACCCAGCATCAGGCCGGCGTCTATCTGCGCAATTTTGTCGACTACGATATCCTGCCCGAACGCATGGCGCGCGTCATGCAGGCCGGCCTGTCGGATCAGGCGCTTGGCCGCATCACGCCCATGGAGCGTGACACCGTCCGCATGGACATCCTGAAAAACATGCTGCTGCGCGCTGTCCTGCGCGCACCGGCGACAGATGACGACACGACGGACACAAAAGGAAAACGGGAGGCGGGCCACCCATGAACTGCGAACGCTGCCAGCGAAATGAGGCCAGCGTCTTCATCACCCAGATCGAAAACGGCAAACGCAGCGTAATGCACCTCTGCAGTGACTGCGCGAGCAAGCTGACCATATCGCCCTTCAAGGCCCTGTGGCAGCAGCTCGCCGCGAATGCCCCGCTCGGCCTCTGGAAATCCCTCGCCACGAGCCCGCAGATGCAGGGCGAAGCCGCGGCCGGGGCGGGCCTCGCCTGTCCGGACTGCGGTCTCAGCTATGCGGAATTCCTGCGCAGCGGAAAATTTGGCTGCTCGACCTGCTACAAAGCCTTTGAGTCTCGGCTCGACACGATCCTCGGCCGCATACAGCGCGGCACCCGCTATGTGGGCCGGCCGCTCGCAGGCCGTCAAAGCACGGCAACACCCTGCCCGCCCCCGCCCGCCGCTCTGCCCGACACCAGCGAAACCCTGGACCTCGAGCCCGCCTGCTTCCTCAGCCTTGCGCCCGAACAGCAGACCGCCTGGATCAGTGCCCTCCGCGACGCCCAGAACGAGGCCGTCGCCATCGAGGACTACGAGCGTGCGGCCCGCTGCCGCGACGCCATCCGGCGCTGCCTCGCCCTGCAGGCAGAACCAGCAGCAGGAGAGGAGGTCAGCCCATGACCTGGTATCTCACCTCGGGACCCGAGGGCGACCTCATCGTCTCCTCCCGCATCCGCCTGGCCCGCAATCTCAAAGACTATCCCTTCGGCGCCCGCCTGACCCCGGAGCAGGGCACCGAACTCCTCGAACGCATCCGTGGCGCCTGCCGCGCCTCCGGTGACGACTACCTCGACGTCCACCTCGAAGATCTCAGCCCCCAGGAACAGCTCTCGCTCGTCGAGCGCCGCCTGATCTCGCCCGAGCTGCTCGAACAGCCCAACCCCGTCGGCCTCCTGCTCGGCCGCGACGAATCGATCGCGATCATGCTGGGTGAGGAGGACCACATCCGCATCCAGTCCATGCGCGCCGGCCTCGACCTCGTCCCTGCCTGGGAAGCCGCCGACGCCGTCGCCCGGATCATCGAGTCGCGGCTGCCGATCGCCTGGAGCGAGCGCTACGGCTTCCTGACCGCCTGCCCGACGAACGTCGGCACCGGACTGCGAGCCTCGGTGATGATGCACCTGCCCGCCCTGACCCGCCTCGGCCAGATTGAGGCCCTCTCGCGCAACCTCTCGAAGCTCGGCTTCACGGTGCGCGGCTACCACGGCGAGCACAGCCGCACGCAGGGCTGCCTGGTCCAGATCTCAAACCAGCTGACGCTCGGCATCGGCGAGCGCGACCTGCTCTCGGACCTCGGGCAGATCGTCGAACAGATGCTCCAGCTCGAACGCCGCGCCCGCGAACAGGCCTTCGGCAGCGACGACATCCGCACCGCCGACCGGGTGCAGCGCGCGATCGGGATCCTGGGCCACGCCCGCCTGATCACGAGCGAGGAGGCCCTCGATCTGCTCTCGGACCTGCGCCTCGGCGTCGAACTCGGTCTCGCGCCCGGCTTCAGCGCCGCCCAGATCAACAGCCTGATGATTCAGATAGAACCCGGCACGCTGCAAAAGTCCGCCGGCCGCCCGCTTGAAGCCCCGGAACGCGACTGTCGCCGCGCCGACATCCTGCGTAACGCCATCGCCGCCGGCCGCTCCGCAGCAGCCACATAAATACACACCCAAAGGAGTATTCCGCTCATGATCCTGCGTTTTTCCCCCCGCACCGCCCAGGCGCTGGTCCGCGCCTATGTGAGTGCGCGCAGCTATCAGCTTGATTACATCGGCACCGAGCACCTGCTCGCCGGCATCGTCTACGAGGGCGAGGGCCCGGCCTATGAGAGCCTCCATGAACAGGGCCTGACCCGCGAAAACTACACCCGCGAACTCGCGCGCGTGCACGAGAACGAGCCCCAGGAACCGCAGTTCGACGAGGGCATCGGCGTCCAGCAGATCCTGAAGCTGGTCACGCCGCGGACGAAGCGCGTCTTCGAACTCGCCGCCCACAGCGCCCGCCGCCTCGGCCTGCAGGTCGTCGAGCCCGAACATCTCCTGCTCGGCATCATCCAGGAGGGCGACTCCGTGGCCATCCGCCTGCTGGCCAAGCTCGGGGTCGATCCCCGCACGGTCTTCGCCTATCTGGCCCGCCGCTCCGGTGCCGACCGCGTCGAGGAGCCCGACGAGAACGAGAAGGCCGAGCTCGAGCGCATCAACCGCGAACTCGACAAAAGCTACGGCTCCGGCGCCGGCGAGGGTGGCGAGCGCGGCGGGAAGTCCAGCAGCCCCAATCTCGACAAATACAGCATCGACCTGACCGAGATGGCGCGCAACCACGGCTTCGACCCGATCATCGGCCGCGATGTCGAGATCTCCCGCGTCGTCCAGATTCTGGCCCGGCGCACGAAGAATAACCCCGTCCTCATCGGCGAACCCGGCGTTGGGAAAACCGCGATCGCCTACGGCCTCGCCGAGCGCATCATCGCCGACGACGCCCCTGACTTCCTGCGCGGCAAGCGCCTCGTCTCCCTCGACCTCTCCGGCATGCTGGCCGGTGCGAAGTATCGCGGCGAGTTCGAGGAGCGCCTGAAGAACGTCATCAACGAGGGCATCGCGCTGGGCAACGTCATGTTCTTCATCGACGAGCTGCACACCATCATCGGGGCCGGCGCCGCCGAGGGCGCGATGGACGCCGCGAACATTCTGAAACCCCTGCTGACCCGCGGCGAGCTGCAGATCATCGGGGCGACCACAATCGACGAATACCACAAGCACGTGGAGAAGGACGCAGCCCTTGAGCGGCGCTTCCAGACGGTCATGGTCGGCGAGCCGAACGAGGAGGAGACGATCCAGATCCTGAAGGGCATCAGAGACAAGTTTGAGGCCCATCACCGCGTCCGCATCACCGACGAGGCGATCACGGCGGCGACGCGCCTGGGCATCCGCTTCATCACCGACCGCTATCTCCCGGACAAGGCCATCGACCTCATCGACGAGGGCGCCTCCCGCCTGCGTATCCAGGCCAGTGCCATTACCCCCGAGACGCGGGATTTGCAGGCCAGGCTCGATGCCGTGGCCGCCGAAAAGAAAGAGGCCGCCGACCGTGAGGACTTCGAGCGTGCCGCCGAGCTGCGCCGCCAGGAGCAGGAGCTCGAGGAGAAACTCGCCGAGCTCGAGGCCTCGCTGAAGCACCGCCAGGACTGCGAGGAGAACGTCCTCGACGCGGACGACATCGCCGAGATCGTGGCGCAGTGGACCGGCATCCCGGTACAGAAGGTGACCGAGGACGAGACCGAGAAGCTGCGCGGACTTGAGAGCGAGCTCAAAAAGCGCGTCATCGGCCAGGACGAGGCGGTCACGGCGGTGTCAAAGGCCATCCGCCGCGCCCGTCTGGGTCTGAAGGACCCGAAGCGCCCGACGGGCTCCTACATCTTCCTCGGCACCACCGGTGTCGGGAAGACCGAGCTCGCCCGTGCCCTCGCGGAGGTCATGTTCGGCGACGAGCAGGCCCTGATCCGCGTCGACATGTCGGAGTACATGGAGAAGTTTGACGTCTCGAAGCTCATCGGCTCGCCGCCGGGCTATGTCGGCTACGATGAGGGCGGCCAGCTGACCGAGCGTGTGCGCCGCCGTCCCTACTCGGTGATCCTCTTCGACGAGATCGAGAAGGCGCACCCGGATGTCTTCAACGCCCTGCTGCAGATCCTCGAGGACGGGCGCATGACCGACGGCCAGGGGCGGACGGTCGACTTCAAAAACACCATCATCATCATGACCTCGAACATCGGGGCGCGCCTGCTGACGACTCCCGCCGGCCGCCGTATCGGCTTCGGCCTGGCCTCGTCCGTCAGTGATGAGAGCGGCGAGCTCTACGGCGGGAAGAACTATGAGGAGGCGAAGGCCCTCGTCATGGAGGAGCTCAAGAAGACCTTCAACCCCGAGTTCATCAACCGCGTGGACGGCATCATCTTCTTCCACATGCTCGACCATCAGTCGATGCTGCGTATCGCCGACATCATGCTCCGCGATCTCGAGCGGCGCCTCGCCGAGATCGGCATCGGGCTCGAGGTCAGCGAGGATGCGAGGAGGCTCCTGGTCCAGCGCGGCTATGACCCGGTCTACGGCGCGCGCCCGCTGCGCCGCGAGATCCAGACTTCGGTCGAGGACCGTGTCTCGGAGGCGATGCTCGACGGCATCGTCACGAGCGGACAGACAGCCTATGTCGACGTCGACGAGGGCGAGATTGTGGTGACCAACCGCGATGTCGTCGAGGCGGAGATCGACCTTGACGAGGCGGAGATCAGTGCCGGGCTGAGCGACGCACCTGCCGATACCGCACCTGCGGATACCGAAGCGGGCGATTAGTCTGAAGCAGCACGAATCCGGACCGCTAAATCCGGACAGTCAAAGGCGCCTCCCATTCCGGGAAGCGCCTTTTCTCCGAGTTAAAATGACTCAGCCGTTGCCCGGGTTGCCTGCACGACACAGCTGTCGCTCAGTCGTCTGTCTCATTGCGCCCCCGCCAGCCGCGCCAGAGCCCGCCCGCCAGGTCGGCGGAGGCAGCGAGCTCACGTGCCGCCCGAGCCGGCACTCCGCAACGCCGCAGCTCCCGGCGGAAGAGCCAGCGCCAGCGCGCCCGACCGAGCAGCAGCCCCACGACGAGCAGCGGCAGCAGCACGAGTCCCACGACGAGGCGCAGGATGAAGCGCAGCCAGCTCACGAGGCCCCGGAGCCGTGACCCGCGCCGCCGCCCGGACACGGGCATTCCGCCTGCGGGCACCGCCAGGGCCCTAGTCTTCGTCAGCATCCGTCTGCTCATCCGCAGCAGACGATTGCCCCCTGCCGCCATGTGTCGCGCCCTGCTGGACACCGGACTTGACGGCGTTGTTGAACATGCTGGAAATGGAGCTCAGGTAGTCCTTCGCCATGGCCAGCGCGTCCGCCTCGGGGATACCGGCCGCGACCAGCTCCTGATAGAGCCCGCCGATGGATTTGCCCACCTCACGGCCGCTCTCCGCCGAATAGAAACTCGACATCACGTTGCGCAGCATTTTCGGGATCTTCTCGCTGACGGTGTCCATCAGTTCGCCAATTTCCTGAACCGGAATCTCAGATTTGCTCATGTGTTTCTTCCTCCTCATCCTGGCAGGTTCTGCGTCTGCCTTCTATTCACTTTGTCGTTCCTGAACCGCGCCGGGTTCACCCACCGCCGCGAGCGGTGCGAACGCCAGTTTCCAGGCACCCTGCATGAGTTCAAATGCCTGCAAAACAGGCGCCAGCGACCGCTGCAGCCCGGCGGCCCATCCCGCTCCCACGCCGGGGGTGGGGGAGGGGGCCGAAACCGCCGCCTCCGCCCGCATGACCGCGTGTGTCCGGGCGAGCATGTGCCGCGTCAGATTCGCCGGCACCACAACGGCGGCCTCGACCGCGGCCGTCTCCTCCTGCCAGCACGCCGTGAGCGCCTCGAGCTCCGCCAGCTCCGCCGCCAGCTCCGGCCGTGCCGCGAGCCGCGCCGCGAGCTCCAGCCAGCCGGCCGCGTCGAGTTTCTTCTGCACACAGGCGAGCAGCAGCTCATCGTCCTTCATCCGTCTGCTCTCCTTTCCTCCGCCTCATCAGCGGCCAGGCCTGCCCGCAGCTCGCGCCGCAGGCGGAACATGCGGCTCTTCACGGTCCCCACGGGGATGTCGAGCACCCTTCCTGCCGCCTGATAATCAAGCCCAAAATCAAAGACCAGCTGCAGCAGCAGCCGATCCCTGGGCTCCAGCTCCATGAGCCTGCGCCCCAGATCGAGGCGCGTGACGGGGTCGCCGCCTTCTTCCGGCGCGGCCAGGGTCGCCGCGAGCCCCGTCTCATCATCGTCGAGAGAGCCCGCCTGCCGCGGCCGCTGCCTCGACACCCGCCGCTGCCAGTCGATGACACGATACTTCGCGATGGCCAGCAGCCAGGTGCTGAAGCGGCTGCGTCCGTCGAAGCTCCCGAGCTGGCGCCAGGCGCCGAGCAGGGTCTCCTGCAGCAGGTCCTCCGCCGCCTGGTCGCTGCCCACGCGGGCGTGGATGAAACGGTAGAGGGGCGGGATTTCTGGTGTCATCAGGGCGTCAAAGGCCGCCTCGGCCGCCCCCGGATTCTCCGGATCGACCGTGGCCGCCCGGCGCACCAGCGCCAGCACCGCCTGCATGTCACCGCCCGTCACACCTGTCTCCTTTCTGCACAGAGCTGCCGCTGGAATCTTCTTTATATCTTAGTCGTTGTCACCAGCCATCGGGTTCACGGCACCCCGCGGAACTTTCCGGGCTGGCACCTGGGAGGAAAAGAGGGCTGGAACACCGGGTGTTTCCTGGTTTGCACGTCTGTAAGAGCCTGTCGGCGGCTGTATTGTCAATTGCATACATGGGTCGCGAGCAGAAATTCAACTTATCCACGCGAAAGCGTGTATAAATCGTTTTTTGGAGCAGAAACCCGCCATTTCAGAGCAGAAATTCAACTTATCCACGGAAAAATGCGCACAACTCGAATTTCTGAACATTGCATACCTTATCCAGTCCGAATCCTGTCGCTTCATCCGGCCCGGGCAGGTCTCGGGGCAGGCGCAGCGACAGAACGCCTGGTTCTCGCATGCACAGCACATGGAGAACGGTCAACGCATCTGACAGCAGCATGTTCTGGGCGTTTCCCATGCCATTGCCCGGATCGTCCACCCCGGGAAACAGGGCTTCACTCCATTCCGGATGGTATCATGCAGGGAAAGGAAGGGAGGAGCCCCTGCCCGCGTGATTACCGTTCGTCAGATTCTCGCCGAATCCAGCCGCGGCCTCGTCGGCCAGTGGGGTATGGCGGTCCTCGTCACGGCTGTCAGCATCATCGTGACCACGGCCGTCCTCGGCATCTCCGGCGGCATTGTCCTCTTCCTGCCCTTCCTCGCCATCTTCAGGCACAGTCTCAGCCTGCCCGCGAGCTACACCGAGTTCCGTGACATCACCACCGAGGCCTTCATCGCCGTCGTCGTCTGGGCCCTGCTCATCTTCCTCATAGCGGCCCTGGTCAACCTTCTCGTCGGCACCTACCTGCGCTATACCTTTCAGACACCCTTCCGCGGCGGCCGCATCGACTTCGACTCCGGCTTCCAGGGCCTGCGCGAGGCCGGCTACGACCGCGCCTTTGGCACCCAGCTGCGTGTCCTCACCGTCTCCTTCCTGCTCTTCCTGCTCGCCGCCGTCCCCGGTCTCATCTACTATTACGGCGCGAGCCAGGCCGTCTACCTCGTCCGCGACGACGCAGCGCTCACGCCCCGCGAGGCCATCCGGGCGAGCCGGCGCCTCATGCGCGGCCACAGGCTCCGCCTCTTCAGCACGCATCTCCTCCTCGCCCTGATTCCCTTCTTCTGGATGATCGGGGTCTCACTCCTGCTCATGCTCTCCCGCGGCCTGATCCCGCTGCCCGAGGCCCTCATTCCCGCCTCGCCCTTCAGCCTGCTCTACCACTGGAGTGCCTTTGTCGGCTGGCTCTCGCTGCTGCCTCTGCTCCTTTACAGCCTGGTCCGCCTCCGCGCCTCCTCCGCCTGCTTCCACGAGCTGCTCATCCGCGCGAAGCGCCCCGACGCGCCAGCTCCTCCACCCGCTCCATGATCCGCTCGGCCTCGAGCTCACTCGCCGCCTGACAGCACAGCATCAGCCCCTCCGGCCGCAGCGCCGTGAGCAGCGGCTCGAGATCCTCATAGCGCACCTCAACCTGAATGTTCTTCCCGGCCGCCTGGATCCGCTGCAGCAGCTCCAGCCAGTGCCGTGCCCCCGGCTGTCCCGCCCCATAGACCCACTGAATCCCCGCCAGCCTCCGCTCTTCCAGCAGCCAGTCCAGATGCCGCAGCGCATCCGGACCATCGAGGTGGAAGATCGAGGCGTCGAGCCAGTTCAGCTCAGCCTCGAGTTCCGGTTTCACGAAACGCCCGGCATCACGTACGGATATCAGCGCCAGGGCATCGCAGCTTGTCACATACCAGTGTCCGGGGTGCCAGATCTGCATCCAGTTGACCGTACCCTCCTGATAGCGGTCCGTGATGGCGGCGAGTTCGCCATAGATTTCCTTCATCCCTGCAAAGAACTCCAGCACCAGCTCCTCCACCCGTCCGCCCTCGTCCACGAGGTCGAGACAGGCGCCCTCCGCCCCGCGCAGTGAGACCAGCGCATCGAGTCCCGGATGCAGGTCGGTGACCCCCGTCAGCCAGCGCCCTTCGCCGGCTGCCGCCCCTGCCGCCGTCAGCTCCCGCATGCGCTGCCGATACGGGTTCCCGGGATCGAGCCGGGGCTGCCAGCCGCCCGCGATGTCCTCCGCTGTCAGCCAGGGCTCCGCCCAGCTGGTATCTGCACCGAACGTGAGCTCGGTTCCATAGCAGGCTGCGAAATAGTCCGGCCCGAGATTGGGGTTCAAAAGCGGCAGCGCCTCCCCATAGAAGCGCCGGTTCTTCAGATCGTGTTCGGTATCACGGATGACCCGTTCGATGTCCCACCACCAGTCGCGCCAGTCCGCGGCGCTGAACTCCGCCCGCCGCCGGGCAGCGCTCACAGCCCCCGCCTCCCGGTACGGCCGCTCCCGTGGCGCCGACAGCAGCACCAGCGGACGCTCGTGATTTTCTCTGGCCCACCAGGCGAGGTAGCGTTCTCTGACCTGCTCCCAGTCCGGACAAAATTCCATGTTTCTTCCCCCTCATGATTCAGCTGCCGCAGTCTCATGGTGCCAGCCTACTACAAGTTTCCCTGTATCCATATGACAATAAAGGCCCGGGCACAGTTGCATGGGGGAGCGGCAGGGTTTTGAGCTGCATTCAAGCCTTGGAGCTCTGGCGCTGCGGAAGCTTGTAATTCTGCTCGAAATGGGTCTCAGATGTGCAAAATTTCTGTTCTGGACGGATTTCGGCTGCCTCCGGCCGAGTTTCACTGCCCAGAGCGTAAAAATACATAGAAACGGGCCTCAGATGGTGCAAAATTTCTGTTCTGGACGGATTTCGGCTGCCTCCTGCCAAGTTTCGCTGCCCAGAGCGTAAAAAATGCACAGCAAACGGCCTCAGATGTGCAAAATTTCCACTCTGGACGATTTCCGGCTGCCTCCGGCCAAGCGTCGCTGTCCAGAGCGCAAAAAAGCACAGCTAAGAATCTCGAATGTGGGTAATTTCGGTTAGAGCAAAGAAGCTGCATCTGAGATTCTGTTCATGAGGCTTCGGCAGACAAACCTTTCCCCGGCTTCCGCGCTGCTTTTTCCTTCCGACAGCTCCTTTCCGGTTTCGCTCGAGTCCCGTCACTCCGCCTTCGCTCCCGTCGCCCCTGCCGCTGCCCGCCGCTCACTCTTGACAAAGCGAACGAACGTTCTATAATCAAAGTCCCAAGGGGGTTTTTAATTGACAGTTCGAATATGTCCCACGAAGGAGGTCGGTCGATGGAAACCTTGATCCCGCGCGAGTACAGCCACGAGGGGAAGCGCTATGTCGATGTCATTGTCGACTGCGAGCCGGATGGCAGCATGACCCCGCTCTCCTTCCGCTGGGGCAGCCGCACGGTGCCGGTCGACCGCCTGCTCGAATGCCGCCGCGAGGCCAGCCTGATCGCCGGCGGCGTCGGTACCCGCTACATCTGCCGTGTCGAGGGGCGCCGCCTCTCCCTCTGGTACGAGGACGGCCGCTGGTTCGTCGAGCTGCGCCCCGGCCAGTCCGCGCCGCCCGCCGCCCCGGCCCCCGCCAGCCCGCGCCGCCCCGGCCCCCGCCGCTCCTGAGGCCGCCGCCATGGACCGCACCATCCTCCACGTCGACATGAACAGCTTCTACGCCTCGGTCGAGGCGCTGCACCAGCCCGCCCTCCGCGGCCGCCCCCTGGCCGTCGGTGGCAACGTCGAGGCGCGCCACGGCATCATCCTCGCGAAGACCCCGGAAGCCAAACGCTTCGGCGTCCGCACCGGCGAGGCGCTCTGGGAGGCACGCCAGAAATGCCCCGGCCTCATTATCGTCCCGCCCAACTACCCGCTCTACCTGCGCTACTCCGACCTCGCCCGCCAGATCTACCTGCGCTACACCCAGCAGGTCGAACCCTTCGGCCTCGACGAGTGCTGGCTCGACGTCACCGGCCGCCCCGGCCCCGCCACCGCCGACG
>JASGUU010000005.1 GCA_030057555.1 Bacillota bacterium
CCGGCGCTGAACGGCTCGATCCTGCCCGGCATCACGCGGCGCTCGGTGCTGGAGCTGCTCGAGCACCAGGGCCGTCCTGCGCGTGAGGAACGGCTGGACGTGGATGAGCTGATGGAGCTGGCGCGTGCGGGCCGCGTGACGGAGGTTTTCGGCACGGGCACGGCGGCCGTGATCTCGCCTGTCGGCCGTCTGGCCTACGGTGAGGAGAGCGTCGACTTCCGTTATGATCCCGCCACCTCGCTGTGCTACCGTCTCTATGACGATCTGACCGGCATTCAGTACGGCCGCAAACCCGACGAGCTAGGCTGGGTGCAGATCGTCACGCCCTGATCCGGGAACGGATGAACGTCGAACTTGGCTTTCTCGCCCATTCGGGCTTCGTCTTCGACCATCCGTCGTTCCGGCTGGTCTTTGACTGGTATGAGGATCCGGCCGCTGTGCTGGCGCAGAGGGACGGGCGGCCGCTGGTGTACTTTGCCTCGCACAGCCACCACGATCACTGGAATGACGGACTGCTCGTGCCTGTTCCCGGCCGCGTGGTCCACCGGGTTCTCGAGCGCGGCTGTGCGGAACGGGTTTCGGCCGCCGGGATGGCTGGGATCGAGAACCTGCATTATGTTGACGAGCATACTGTGCTTGATCTTCGGCTCGGTGAGGAGAGACTGCGGATAGAATGTTTTCCCTCAACGGATGAGGGCGTGGCTTTCGTCGTGCACACTGCCCTGCTGACGCTCTACCATGCGGGCGACCTCAACTGCTGGGACTGGCAGGATGAGGAGGGACCGGAGATGCGCCGCCGCTATCGGGAGATTCTGGCACGGATCCGCGGGCGTCTGGGGCCTGTATGCCTCGATCTCGCGATGGTTCCGCTCGACGCACGCCTCGGCGAGACAGCCCTCGACGGCTGTCTCGAGCTGGTCCGGGAACTGGAACCGCGCCTGCTGGTTCCCATGCATCTGAATGGCGGGAATGAACTGCCGGCTTTGCTTGAAAAAAGGCTCCCCGCCGCGGCTGCTACCAGAGTTCTGACGCTTACCAGACCGGGCCAAACTGCCCAAATTGAGATGTAGTCCGCCGACAGCCCGGTGCTGTCATGAGGGAAAGGAGAGCCTCCATGACCTTCACCATCCGCCATGCCAATCTCAACGTTCAGGATCTCGACCGTGCCATCGCCTTCTATGAAGAGGCGCTGGGGCTCGCGGTTGTCCGCCGCCACGAAGCGGCCGATGGCAGCTTCATTCTGGCCTTTCTCGAGGCGCCCGAGGGGGATTTCCAGATCGAGCTGACCTGGCTGCGCGATCATGCGGATACGCCCTACGATCTCGGAGAGAATGAGTCGCACATCTGCTTCGCGGCCTCCGACTACGAGGCGGCCTACGCAAAGCACAAGGAGATGGGTGTAGTTGTCTTCGAGAATGTGGCGATGGGTCTCTACTTTATCGCCGATCCCGATGGCTACTGGCACGAGGTTGTTCCGGCCACGCGCTGAGAGAAGAGCGCAAAGCGCGCGGGAGGACGGGAAGAGAAATGGAGACATGGCCCGTGCGCCCGCTGCGGCGCAGTCGGCAGGGGCTGACGCCGGCGGAATGCCAGACTGTTCTCGAGCGCGGTACGAGCGGTGTTCTCGCCGTGCTGGGAGATGGCGGCTGCCCCTATGCCGTGCCACTCAATTATGCTCTGGATGGCGGGCGCATCCTCTTTCACTCGGCTCCCGAGGGTCATAAGCTCGATGCGCTCCGCCGCCATCCCGAGGCTTCCTTCTGTGTTGTTGATTGTGCCGAGGTGAGGCCGGAAACCCTTTCGACCCGCTATCGCAGCGTCATCGCCTTCGGTCGTGTACGGATCATCGAGGATGCCGACAGGTTCCGGGAGGCGCTGCGGCTTTTTGTCCTGCGCTTTGTGCCAGATACTGAGATGGCGCTGCGGGTGGCGATGGAGGAGAGCCCGGCGCGGCTGGTGATGCTTGAGTTCTTGATTGAGCGGATGAGCGGCAAGCAGGCGCGGGAGCTCTGCGACGGTACCCGGATGACAGACACAGGATAGGATCAAAGCCGGGCTCTGCAGGGATGCAGGGATAGGATGATGTGGTCAACTTTCCGAGTTGTGTCAGATTTTTTGGACAAAACTTGGAATTCTGCCAATTGTGAGGCAAAGGAAATCTCGCCAAGCAGTGACAGGGGCAGGAACGGAAAAATTGTCCATGCGTGGACAAAAAAGCCGCTGGTGCCCGTGTTTCGGGGCAGGAGCGGAAAAATTGTCCAGGCGTGGACAAAAAAGCCGCTGGTGCCCGTGTTTCGGGGCAGGAACGGAAAAATTGTCCAGGCGTGGACAAAAAAGCCGCTGGTGCCCATGTTTCGGGGCAGGAACGGAAAAAATGTCCAGGCGTGGACAAAATCTGCCGCTGAGGATACTAGAGGGTGGTGTAGCGTCAAAGCGTAAACCTCTGGAAAGCATCTTGCTTCTCTGTAAATCGGGAC
This sequence comes from Bacillota bacterium, assembly GCA_030057555.1. Lineage (GTDB taxonomy): Bacteria > Bacillota > Clostridia > Saccharofermentanales > Fastidiosipilaceae > JAEZYR01. Next base: position 2,478 of record JASGUU010000005.1, read on the forward strand.
ACGAATGCTCACGGAGCTTGACGCTGCCTCCCGCTGCGTGGTACGATTCCCGGGCAACCGCACGAGCGGGGCACAAAATGCCGTGCTGAAGCCGGGGATAACCCGGCACTTTCATGTTGAAAACAGGAAAACAGACACGACTGCCTGCGTTTGGCGTGACTTCAAATAAGGAGAGACAAGTGTCATGTATGCAGTAATTCGTACGGGCGGCAAACAGTACAAGGTTGCCGTGGGTGACGAAATTTATGTGGAAAAACTCGAGGGCGAAGTCGGTGACGAGATCTGCTTCGACGAGGTTCTCGCTGTGTCGGATGAGGACGGCCTGCGTCTCCAGGATCAGCTCGAGGGCGTCACGGTCACCGGTGAAGTAGTGAAGCAGGGCCGTGGTAAGAAGATTATCGTCTTCAAGATGAAGAAGAGGAAGGGCTATCGCCGTACCCAGGGCCATCGCCAGCCCTATACCCGCGTCGCCATCCGCTCGATCGGCTAGACATATCCGCGGAAAGCCCGGACGGAACGAACACATGATCCGTGTACAGGCTTCGCGGAGAGACGGAGACATCGTCCGCATCACGGCGAGCGGACATGCCGGCTATGACAAGGCCGGCCGAGACATCGTCTGCGCCGGCGTAACGGCGATCATGACGACCATTTATTCGGCCCTGACCGACCTGCTCGCGGTCAGACCTGAGGCCAGCTTCGCAGAAGGCTGGCTCGAGATCGATCTCAGAGCTGTCCACGGGAAGCAGGAAGTCGCGAACAGAAATGAGATATCTGCCCGGACCTGGATCCAGGCGCAGCTCCTGATGGAGACCTGCCTGCTCGGGCTGAGGCAGCTGGCGGAAAGCTACGGTCACTGGATCGAGCTGGGCGCCGAAGAAACGCTATAATGCTTTGAAGAGACGGAGGATAAGGTCATGATTAAAGTAGATCTGCAGCTTCTGGCCCAGAAGAAGGGTGTTGGCAGCTCAAAGAACGGCCGCGATTCGCGGGCCAAGCGTCTTGGGACGAAGTGCGGCGACGGCCAGACCGTCACGGCCGGCAGTATTCTTGTGCGTCAGCGCGGGACGAAGATCCATCCGGGAACGAATGTCGGCCGCGGGAAGGACGATACGCTCTTTGCCCTGATTAACGGTCGGGTGAGTTTCGAGCGCATGGACAAAAAGCGCAAGCAGGTATCGATCCTGCCGCTGGAGAGCCAGACAGCCTGAACGGCCCTGAGCTCCATGTTTGAGACCTGAAAGGGGCTCGGCTGCCGGCCGGGCCTTTTTTGGGCCGGTACGGCAGGGAGGAGGTGCGAAACGATGTTTATCGACCGGGCTACGATCGAAGTGGCAGCCGGAAACGGCGGTGATGGAACCGTCAGCTTCCGCGCCGAGAAGTATGTGCCTTTCGGCGGACCCGACGGCGGCGATGGCGGGAAGGGCGGCGATGTCGTCCTGCTCGCGGATCAGCGCCTCGTGACGCTGCAGGATTTTCGCTACCGCCGCAGCTATCAGGCTGAGCATGGCGAGCGGGGCGGACGAAAGAAGATGGCCGGGAAAGCCGGTGCCGATCTCGTCATCCGCGTGCCCGTCGGCTGCCTCGTCCGTGACGCCGCCGACGGCCGCCTGCTCGTCGATATGACGGTCGACGGACAGAGCCAGATTGTTGCGCTGGGGGGCCGCGGGGGACGCGGCAACGTACATTTTGCGAATGCGGTGCGACAGGCGCCGAACTTTGCCCGTCCCGGCCGCCCGGGCGAGGAACTGACGCTCGAGCTGGAGCTCAAACTGCTGGCCGATGTTGGCCTCGTGGGCTTCCCCAATGTCGGGAAGTCGACCCTGCTTTCGGTCATTACCGAGGCGCGTCCGAAGATTGCGAACTATCCTTTCACCACGCTGGCGCCGGGGCTGGGCATCATTTCCTGTGGCGGCCGCGCCGGCCGCCCTCTCGACGAGCGGCAGATCGTGGTCGCCGATATCCCGGGCCTCATTGAGGGGGCGGCGGAAGGGGTCGGCCTCGGCCATGATTTTCTGCGCCACATCGAGCGTACCCGCCTGCTGCTGCATGTCGTTGACGTCTCAGGCAGCGAGGGCCGCGATCCGGTTTCTGACTACGAGCAGATCCGCAGCGAACTCCAGAGCTACGACGCCGCCCTGGCCGCGCGGCCGGAGCTTATCGTGGCGAACAAGATCGATCTCGCGTCGCCGGAGCAGGTGGAGGCCTTTGCCGCGGCGATGCGCGAGCGGGGTCACGAGAAGATCTATCCCATCTCCGCCCCGATCCATGAGGGCGTACCGGAGCTCGTAGCCGCAGTCGTCCGTAAAGTGAACGAGCTGCCGCCGACCGTGCTGGCCGCCGCAGCGCCCGCGGAGCACCGCACCTATACCTACAGCATAGAGGCGGTTGAGGTGACGCTCGAGGGCGGGATCTATGTCGTCAGCGGCGGAGGGGTTGAAGAACTGATGGCCTCCATCAATCTGGACGACAGCGAGTCACTGCACTATTTCCAGCGCCAGCTGCGCCGCCGCGGCGTGATCGATGCCCTCGAAGACGCCGGCATTGTCGAGGGTGAGACCGTGCGCATAGACGATGTCGAGTTCGACTACATTCCCTGAATCCGGAGGAGGAAAAATGCTGACAGCCAGACAACGTGCCTTCCTGCGCTCTCTTTCGCAGAATCGCAGCCCTGCCCTGCAGATCGGGAAGGAGGGGCTTTCCGGCCCGCTCATCCGCCAGGCGGACGAATATCTGGCCGCCCATGAGCTTATGAAAGTGCAGGTGGGCCGTCCGCTTGCTGCCGATGTGCGTTTCCTGGCCGGGGAACTCGCCGGCGCCTGTGCTGCCGAGATCGTCCAGGTGATCGGTCATCGCTTCGTACTCTACCGCCGTTCGGAGGAGCTCCGCCGCGAAGGCGGCGGCATCATCCTGCCGCGCTGAGCGGCCCGCCGCCCGGTCCGGGTGGCGAATGCTGCTCGGGTGGCGGATGCTGCGTATAATGCTTGTGACGACGCTGCCGCTTATGGTATTGTCGTTCGCATGCTGGCAGCACGGTCAGAATGCTGAAAGCGAAAAACAAAAGGAGGAAACGAATCATGCAGCAGTACGTATGTGATCTTTGTGGCTATATCTACGACCCCGAGGTCGGCGATCCCGATAACGGTGTCGAGCCCGGCACAGCCTTTGCCGATCTTCCCGAGGACTGGGTCTGCCCGCTCTGCGGCGTTACGAAGGATCAGTTCAGCCCCGCCTGACGCGAATTCGGACAGTGAGCTGAAGCACCCGGTTCCGTGTCATCTGCGGGACCGGGTGTTCTCGTATAATACGGATCGGGGCCTGCGGCGCACGGAAGATGAGGGGACCCCCAGTGCAGCCGCCCACGCCAGTGCAGCCGCCTCGCGCCTGTCGGCCAGGAGCGCCCCCGCCCTTATGGTCCCCTGGATTATGGAGGAGATTCCCAGACATGGCAGTACAGACCATCGCTCCCGGAGTACTGGAAGTCGGCGCCAGCCACCCCGACCGCCGTCTCTTTGACGCCCTGATGCCCACCGTGCATGGCACAAGCTACAACAGCTACGTGGTACAGGGAACAGAAACCACGGCCCTGCTCGACCCCGTCGACGAGGTGAAGGCCTCCGTGCTCTTTGCCAACCTCGCGGAGGCCGGCGTCAAGCGGCTCGACTACATCATCAATCTGCACACCGAGCAGGACCACTCCGGCAGCACCAGAATGCTGCTGGAGCGCTATCCCGAGGCTCAGCTCGTCGGCACCGCGAAGGTAGCCGGACTGATGGAGACGCATCTGCACCTGGCTGCCGGGCGTTTCCTGATCCTCAAGGCCGGCGACCGTCTGGAGCTCGGCGGGAAGACGCTGGTCTGCCATCCGATCCCCTTCGCCCACTGGCCGGACAACACCATGTACTGGCTCGAGGAGGACCGCATCCTCTTCAGCAGCGACCTCTTCGGGGCTCACTACGCCCGCCCGGACAACGTCTTCGCCACCAACTCGACCGAGCTGCGCCAGGCTGCCCGCGCCTACTTCTCCGAGATCATGATGCCCTTCTCGACGCCGGTGGCCCGCTTTACCAAACAGGTCCGTGCCCTCAATCCCCTCATGATTGCCCCCTCCCATGGTCAGATCTGGTACGATCCCGACTTCATCCTGAGCCGCTATGAACGCTGGACCGGCTCCGCGAAGCGCCGTGCCGTCATCATCGGCTATGTCAGCATGCACGGCTCGACCCATCGCATCGTCGAGAAGCTCGCCGTCGAACTCGCCCGCCGCGGCATCTCGGTCGTCTGCCGCAACCTTGTTGACGAGCCCGCCGACCTGATGCTTGAGTCCGGCCAGCTCATCGATGACATGGTTGACGCCGCCGCCGCCCTCATCGCGACGCCCACGGTTCTCGGCGGCCCGCATCCCGCCGCCGCCTATCTCGCCATCCTGATGAACGCCCTGAAGCCGGGCCTGCGCTATTTTGGCGTGGTTGGCTCCTGGGCCTGGCAGACGAAGGCGGCCGAGACCCTCAATGCCCTTACGGCGAATCTGCGCGCCGAGTGCCTCTCGCCCCTCATGATCGAGGGCCTGCCGACGGCGGAGGACGAGGCGAAAATCGCCGACTATGCCGCCGCCCTCGCTGAGAAGCTCGAAGCCATGGAGGACGTCCTCGACTGATATTCCCATCGCGGGCAAAGCAAAAGCGCCGGGATCCCGCTGGACCCGGCGCTTCGTCCGCTGTTCTTTGGGGGGCCTTAGTCCGCCGCCGGTTCGTCTGCCTGTCTGTCGCGGTTTTCGCCGTAGATCAGCTCGCGCAGCAGCTGGGGGTAGATCTCGAGGTAATGCTCACGCCAGTGCCGGATCGAGGTCCGCGCCATATGTTCGTCCGGTACGCGCAGCGAGATCTCAATCAGTGGGGCGACGTTTTCGTGCAGGGCGAGGGTGACCAGGAAACGGCCGTCCTCGTCCGGGCGATAGGCTGCGATGACCGATTCGCTGTCGCCGCGCTCAGCCTGCCTCAGGCGCAGCAGCCCGCCGAGATGACGGCGTACCGGCAGCGGGAGTTTCGAGATCAGGGCTTCGTGGACGTCGAGACCACGCTCGGTGAGATCGCAACGCTCGACCGCCCGGCCGGCCGCGTCGGTCAGCGGCTCGTTTTTGCGTCGGGCAATATGCAGAAGACCGTCCTCGACCAGACGTGCGGTCAGGGTGCCAAAGGCGAAATAGTCCATGTAGAGCGTGCCGAGCACCAGCTGCATCAGCTCGTCGACCGTGATGCCCGGCAGCTGCTGGACAACATGGAGAATGATGATCTGGTTTAGTACCTGATCGCCCAGCTCCGCGTAGTCCGTTTCGCCCGTCATGCCTGCCCCTGCATCCCTGTCGGCTCAGTCCCCGCTGTTGTGCCAGGACATGAGGCTGCGAAGTTCGCTGCCGATGGTCTCCGCCGGGTGGCGCGCCTCGAGACGGCGGCGGGCCTTCAGCGAGAGCTGACCCGTGGCGCATTCCTGCATCCATTTGGAGGCAAAGGTGCCGTCCTGAATCTCACGGAGAATCTGGCGCATCTCCTGCCGCGTGTCCTCGGTGATGATGCGGCGGCCGGTCTGGTAGTCGCCGTATTCGGCGGTGTTCGAGATGGAGTCGCGCATGCGCGCGAGGCCGCCCTCGTAGATCAGGTCGACGATCAGCTTCATCTCGTGGACGCACTCATAATAAGCGTTTTCGGGGTCGTAGCCGGCTTCGGTCAGGATCTCAAAACCTGCCTTCATCAGTTCGGTGACACCGCCGCAGAGAACTGCCTGTTCGCCGAAGAGGTCGGTTTCGGTCTCTTCGCGGAAGGTCGTCTCGAGCAGCCCCGCACGGGCGGAACCGATGCCTGCACCGTAGGCGAAGGCACGGCTCTGTGCCTGGCCGGTATAGTCCTGATAGACGGCGAAGAGGGCGGGCACGCCGCGGCCGGCGAGGAACTCGCTGCGTACGGTGTGACCGGGGCCCTTGGGCGCGATCATGAAAACGTCGACATCGGCCGGCGGGACGATGGCCTGATAGTGGATGTTGAAGCCGTGGGCAAAGGCGAGCGCCTGTCCCTCGCGCAGATGCGGGCGGATTTCGCTCTCATAGACCTCGCGCTGGCGCTCGTCCGGCAGCAGCACCATGACGACATCGGCGGCCTTGACGGCTTCGGCCGTCACGGTGGCCCTGAGGCCCGCGGCCCGGGCACGTTCCAGCGAGGAAGAGCCTTCATAGAGACCCACAATGACATCGTAGCCCGATTCCTTCAGGTTCAGGGCATGGGCATGTCCCTGACTGCCGTAGCCCAGGATGGCGATGGTCAGCCCGTCGAGGGCGCCGGTGGCACAATCGGCTTCGCGGTAGATTCGTTTCATGTATCATTCCTCCTTCGGGAACAGTCTGTCGGGGTTGCTGAGTCCCGTGCCTCAGGGCAGGGGATCGGAGATGGCCGGTACCTCATGCCAGGCCTCCTCCTCATCCTCGTCCGCCTCGCGCGGGCGGCTGAGCTCGTCGATGTTCATGCGCTCGAGACCGCGCTCGATGGCTATCGTTCCGGTGCGCACAAGCTCGAGAATGCCGTAGGGGACGAGCAGGGCGGTCAGGGCGCTGATCTTGTCCGCGTTCCCGGACAGCTCAATGGTCAGACTCTCGGTAGCCACGTCGACGATGTGTGCACGGAAGATATCCGCAATCTGGATGACCTCGCCACGGCGGGAGGCGTTGCAGGCAACCTTGATGAAAACCAGCTCGCGGGCGACATGCTCGCCGTCCTTCAACTGTCGGACCATGAGGACATCGGGCATTTTATAGAGCTGTTTGCGGATCTGGACCATCTGCCAGGACTCCACATTGACGGTAATGGTGATGCGCGAAAGCTCGGGCAGGTTGGTCTCGCCGACTGCGAGACTCTTTATGTTGAAACCGCGGCGGGCAAAGAGGTTGCTGACCCGCGACAGGACACCGGCCTTATTTTCTACCAGCAGTGACAGGACATATAACATCTCTTTATTCTACCTCCCGGGAGTTGAAGACAGGACATGGTGACAGGCTAGCGCCCGGCTCTGAGTTCGTTCAGGATTTCCTGCAGCAGCTCGGCTTCCGTCGGGCCGGCGGGCTCATCTGCAGGGGTTTCGGCAGCCTCGACTGCCAGACGGCTGTCCAGCGTGGCACGCATGTGGTTGATGCCCTTGACGACCATGAAAATAACCAGGGCGATAATCAGGAAGTTGATGACAACCATGATGAAGCTGCCCCAGAGTATTGCCACCTCCGGCGAGTCGGCGGTCGCCGGCTGCAGAACAGTACGGATGTGGGAGAAATCGACGCCCGCCAGCAGGTTGCCGAGAGGCGGCATGATGATGTCGGCAACCAGGCTGTCGACAATGCCCTTAAAGGCGGCTCCGACAACAACGCCGACTGCCATGTCGACGACATTGCCGCGCATGATGAAATCCTTGAACTCCTTGACAATAGCCATGACAGGCACACTCCTTCTGGATCGCATGATCCAACCTTTATATGATGGCGCTGTTTGTGGACGGACGCCAGCGGCCGGGCACCTCTGGTGCCAAGCGGTGAACGCTTCTGAATGTTTTCGTGATGCCTGACCTGCGCTAGAGCTCGCCGTGCTCGTAGGCATGCAGCGCTTCGGGGATGTCCTCTTCGCGCATGCTGATGATCAGATGGACATCGACCTCGTGGGCTTGAGAGAAGACCTCGAGTTTTTCCAGAAAGAGGGCGGCTTCGTCGAGGTCGTCCGAGCCGGCGACTTTGAACAGACTGTCAATATAAATATCTGTCAGATCGTAATCCATCGCGCAGAGACCGCCGATGAAGCCCAGCAGACTGTCATAGCCGTCTATCGGATACTCCGTTATCTCTACGAGGCGAATGCGGTGGCTGACGACGCGATCGAGTCTGCGACCGTGTTCGACTAAAACAACATTGGCCGCCTCATCACCTGCGTACTGGTTGACAGCATCGATGAGACGGCCGGTTTTGCCGCTGCCCTGGGGCCCGATGATCACCTTTACCATTGGCAGATCTCCTTTATGCCTGTTGGTTGTTAAACGCGTGTTGGACGCTGGCTTCATGATAACGGATTTTGTGCGGTGGTGCGACGAGGGCAGTACACAGGCGCCGGCTGCAGAGTGAAGGGACTGAACTACATCATCTATTAGATTTTAACGGGATATCCTGACATGTTCTGATGGTGGGGTGCACGTCAGGAGTGTAGGGAGGCGGATGAGCAGGCCAGGAGGACGGCTGGCAGGGGAGAAAGGCAGCCTGCGGAATTCTGGTGGTCAAAACGAATAGAAATCCAAAAAATGTTTTGGAAAAGTCGCCATCTTGACCACAAAGGGGTCGTTTCTGGTCAAAACGAAGAGAAATCCAAAAAGCGATTTGGAAAAGTCGCCATCTTGACCACAAAAGGGTCGTTTCTGGTCAAAACGAAGAGTAATCCAAAAAGCGATTTGGATTACTCGCTGTCTTGACCACAGAGGGAAGCGCACGCCGCGCAGCGGCGTGCAGGCCGCTGCGCGGCGTGCAGACCGCTGCGCGGCAGGCTGCTCGTCGGACTGCCTTAATCCTGCTGCATCAGAGCAACAGAACCTGGATCGCTTCACAATCCCCTTGAAAGTACCAGGTCGTGCCCGCTGTCTTCGTCGCTCGCTACCCTGGCGCATAGTATTCATATTTCGGCCTCTTGTGAGGCTGACCACTGCGCAGGCAATTTGAGAAGTGATCTTTCATATGCCTGCAGGCAGGTTATACATGACTTTGGTGTTTCAGGTGTTTGAGGAAGGCTCGGAAATGACTTTACCCGTCCCGGCAAATATGATGTGCACACCCGACGTGACTCTTGTCGGGGTTGACTTTGCTGTGGTAAAATACCAAAAGAATACTTGGTTGACAGTCTTGAGTGGGTCCGTTGGGCCCGCTTTTTTGTCTGCCGGCTTTACCCGCTCTGCCGGGGGAGAGGAGGAGTCCATGGCCAGAGGAGGCCGCTATGCCGCCGAGGCACGGGCCATCGCCGAAGCTGCGATCACGGGAATCGACGTCGAGCTCATCGACGTGCGCTTCGTGTTCGAGAACGGAAACCATGTCCTGCAGCTGATTATCGACCGCCGCGGCGGTGTCGGCATGGACCACTGCGTAGCCGTCTCCGAAGCCGTTGATCCTCGACTCGACGAGGAGTTCTCCTGGACCAGGCCCTATCAGCTGGTGGTGCAGTCGCCCGGCATCGACCGCCCGCTGACGACGGCGGCGGACTTTGCCCGTCATCAGGGCGAGCGTGTCGAGATTGCCTTCTACCGTGCCCGGGAGGGGCGGAAGCGCATCGAGGGCGAACTGCTCGCAGGTGATGAGACGGCCGTCAGGCTGGGTCTGGATGACGGCTCTGAAGTGACATATCCGCGCGACGAAATTTCCGTCGTACGCCGCGTGGTGGTGTTTTAGCGTGCGCGTTGCGGCGCACCGGGAGGTCGAAAAGGATGAACCCTGAACTCATTGAAGCCATTCGCCTGCTGGAGAAGGAGCGCGGCCTGGATGCCGAGACGCTCTTTGCAGCGATCGAGGACGGCCTCGTAGCCGCCTGCAAGCGCGAGTTTGACGCCCGCTCGACGGATAACATCCGCGCCGAGATCAACCGCGTGACCGGGGAGATGCGTGTGTTCACGCAGAAGGAAGTCGTCGAGGAGGTTGACGACCCGAACGCCCAGCTCAGCCTCGCCGATGCCCAGGCGCTCAGCGAGGACTTCGAAGTCGGCGACATGCTCGAATTCGAGCTCGCCCCGCAGGATTTCGGACGCCTCGCCGCCCAGACGGCCAAGTCAACCATCGTCCAGAAGCTCTCAGAGGCCGAGCACCAGCGCATTCAGGACGAGTTTTCGAGCCGCATCGGCGAGCTCGCGACGGGTGTCATCCAGCGCCGTGACCGCTCGGAGGTCATTGTCGACATCGGCCGTGCCGAGGCCGTCATGCCCCGCAGCGAGCAGGTCCGCGGCGAATCCTACAACTTCAACCAGCGTATGCGCTTTTATGTGTTGAAGGTCTCGGATCGCAGCGGCCGTCCGGTCGTCTATGTCTCGCGCAGCCATCCCAATCTGGTGCGCAAGCTCTTCGAGCAGGAGGTGCCGGAGGTTGCCGACGGCATTGTCGAGATCGTCTCTGTCGCCCGCGAAGCCGGTTTCCGCTCCAAAATCGCCGTTGCCTCCCGCGATCCCAACGTCGATGCCCTGGGCGCCTGCGTCGGCACCCACGGCATGCGCGTCCAGGCCGTGATCAGCGAGCTGGGCGGCGAAAAGATCGACATCATCGAGTGGGATCCGGCCCTCGAGCGATTCATCTCGAATGCCCTGAGTCCCGCCCGCGTGCTGATGGTCATGATCAACGAGCCGGAGCGCGAGGCCATGGTCGTTGTGCCGAACCAGCAGCTTTCGCTGGCCATCGGCCGTGAGGGGCAGAACGTGCGGCTGGCCGCCCACCTGACCGGCTGGAAAATCGATATCAAGGACGAGTCCCAGTACGCCGCCATCCTCGCCGAGGGCTTCACGCAGGCTGTGGAGGAAGCGGCCGAACAATACGACGAGGAATCGCTGCTTCCGGAAACGGACTACGAGGATCCGGAGGCTGTTGAGGACTAGACGCCATGGCGCGGACGGGAAAACGGAAGAAACAGCCGGAAAGGCTCTGCCTGATCTGCCGGCAGCTGAAGGAGCGCGATGGGCTTCTGCGCATTGTGCGGGCAAAGGACGGCAGCGTGCGACTCGATCCCGCCTACCGTCTGCCCGGCCGCGGCTACTATGTCTGCGTTGAGCGGGCCTGTCTCGAGCCTCTGCTGAGCGGTCCGCAGCTCGCCCGGCGCCTGCAGCTCGGCGGTGACAGCGAAAGCCTGGAGGAGCTGCGCTGCGGGCTGCGTGAGCGTCTCGAGGCGGCGGAAGCCCGCCGTGCCCGGGAGGCAGAAGAGGCGGCCCGTCTCGCCCGGGCCCCGCTCGAAGTACAGGATGCCAGAGGCCGTACCGTCCGGCGTATCGTGAAACCGGGGAAGGGGACCGGCTCTGGCTGACCGCGAGAGGGCACTGCGTCTCGCGGGACTTGCGAAACGGGCCGGGCGCCTCATTCACGGGACCACGGCCGTCCGCCAGAGCCTCGCGACAAAGGCCCGCCTGCTGCTGCTGGCCAGCGATGCCGCCTGCCGCACACAGCGTGACCTCAGCGCCGCCGCCGGGCGCCGCGGCGTGCCGGTTTACATGCCCGGAAACCGCCATGAGCTGGGTCGCTGCTGCGGCACCGAAGAGACGGTCGCCCTCGCGATCGAAGACGAGGGCTTCGCGGCGGCCATCCGCGAAGCGCTGGAATAGGCCTGGCGCTACCCTGCCGGGAGGCCTGCAAACCGCTGTTTCAGCTTGCAGATGCGGGTTGAAGCATGTAAGATACATAACTTGTAGCAGACTGTGCGTGGCATTTGCCCAGCGACAGTCTCTTTGGGGAGGAAGAAGCAATCGTCATGTCACATAACGATGGTTCAGGTCTGAAGGCGGGCTATAGCACACAGAGCCACGAAGAACGGGAGGCCGAGCTGCGCCGCGGGACGGATGCGGGCAGTGCGGTCGAGTCCGCTCGTGCCCAAACCGCCAGCGAGCCATCGACGTCAGAAACTGCCTCCGGTACCGATGCCGATGACGCCCCTGTCATCGCCATGCAGGGTGTGTCCGGGAAGATGATTACCTCGACCGTAAAGGTTGTGAAGGTCAACAAAAAGGCGAAGGCAAACGAGGCCCGTTCCGCCGCGAAGCCGGCACCGGCAGCCGCGCCGCCCGCAGCCGCCGCGCCGGCCGCGGCCGCCCAGCCGCAGCCTGCTCCTTCGCCCCCGGCGGAAGAACCGCGCCCGGCGACACAGCGCCCGGCACCGCGCCGTGAGCGCCCGAAGCCCCAGCGCCCGTCGCCCGGCGGCGCCCCGCTGAGCGGCGCCGGCACGCTGCCGACCGGTCCCACGCCGCGGAAAGTCGGCCGTATGGAGGTGCTGCCCGTCACACAGCCCGGAGAACGCCGCCGTCCGCAGCGCGCCTATCGCGCCGAGGACCGCCGCGGCGGCCGCCGCTCCCGGCAGCTGGACAGCAACCGTGTCAGCGGCATGCGCGGCTCCTATACCGTGGATCCCGGCACCAGCGGACCGCTCGCCACCACACCGGACGGACGGCCGATCGATCCTCGTGCGATAGCGGAAGCGCGCCGTGCCGAGGAGGCCCGGGAGCGCCGGCGCAGGGCGACGGCTGCACGCGAGCGCGAGCGCCAGGAGGCCGAGGCCCGTACGCCTAAGGAAGCGGACGCGGTTCCTGCCGAGACGCCTGCAGCCCCGACAGCCCCTGCAGTCCCTGCAGCCCCTGCAGCCCCTGCGGCGCCTGCCGCGGCGTCCGTTCAGGAAGCTCCTCCCGCTCCCGTGGTCACGGCAGCAGCCGGAACAGCCGCGCCGCCCGCGCCCAAGCCTGCGCCCGCAGCCCGGCCGCAGCCCGTGACAGTCACGCCCGAAGCAGCGAAGACCCGGCCCGAACAGCCTGCCGCCCGTGCACCGGAACGCAGCGAACAGCCGGTTACCATCGGTCCCGACGCACCCAACCGCGGACAGGGCCCGACACGGGAGGCCCGTCCTCTGGGCACTCTCGGCCAGCCGGTTGCGATCGGCAAGGTCGGCAATATCTTTGACCGCAGTGCCGCCCGGACCGATCTGGCGGCCACGGCCCAGGCCATTGCCCGCCGCCGCCAGACGCAGTCAGCGCCCGCCCGCAGCCGTCAGGCGCCCGCCACGGGTGGTGCACCGCGCCGCGCCCCGGGTCGCACACCGGGCCGCAGTTCGGGTCCCGCTCCCGGCGCCGGCCTTCAGGACAAGGATCGCGAGAATGATCAGCAGCGCACGGCGCCGCCGCGCGGACGCCGTTCCGCCCGCCGCCGCGGAGCTCCGGTCATGGATCTGCCCCCCGTCAGGTCGGGGGACGGCCGTGGAGGCTCGGGCTTTGCCCAGCGTGATGCGATCGATCGCAGTCGCCGCAGCCGTTCGTCCCAGAGTCGTCGCGACGAGCAGGCGAGAGGACTGCGCGATCTGCGCAGCCGCCGTGAAAGCGGCGGCAGGCGCCAGCCCGTGGCCGTGTTGAGCAATGTCTCCCTGCCCGAGCAGCTGACGGTGAAGGAGCTCGCCGAGGCACTCAAAAAGACATCGGCCGAGGTCATTACGAAACTGATGGGCTTCGGCATCATGGCCACCATGAATGAGATGGTCGACTATGACACAGCCGCCATCGTCGCGAACGAGTTCGGCATCCAGAGCGAAAAGCTTGTCGAGGTCACCGAGGAGGATGTTCTTTTCGACGACAGCGAGGATGCTCCCGAGGATCTCAAGCCCCGTCCGCCTGTCGTGGTGGTCATGGGCCATGTCGACCATGGCAAAACCAGCCTGCTCGACTATATCCGCTCGTCGCGCGTCGCGTCCGGTGAGGCCGGCGGCATCACCCAGCACATCGGCGCCTATGTCGCCCGCGTTGGCGACCGCCGCATCACCTTTATCGATACCCCGGGCCATGAGGCCTTCACCACCATGCGCGCCCGCGGTGCGCAGGCGACCGATATCGCCATTCTCGTCGTCGCAGCCGATGACGGCGTCATGCCGCAGACGGTGGAGGCGATCAACCACGCCCGCGCCGCCAATACGGAAATCATCGTCGCAATCAATAAAATTGACCGCCCGACCGCCAATGTCGAGCGTGTGCGTCAGGAGCTCGCTGCCAACAATCTCGTTCCCGAGGACTGGGGCGGGTCGACGGTCATGGTGCCGGTATCAGCGCTGACCGGCGAAGGCATCGACGAGCTGCTGGAAATGGTTCTGCTGACGGCGGACATGCTTGAGCTGAGGGCGAATCCCGATGCCCAGGCGAAGGGCATCGTGATCGAGGCCGAGCTTGACCGCAGCCGCGGTGCCGTGGCCACGCTGCTGGTTCAGCGCGGCACGCTGCATGTCGGCGACACGCTGGTTACCGGCGCCATTGTCGGCAATGTACGCGCGATGTTCGACGCGAACGGAAAGACGGTCAAAAAGGCCACCCCCTCCATCCCCGTCGAGGTGCTCGGTCTGCCCGAAGTGCCGGACGGCGGTGAGCTTTTCTATGCCGTCGAGGATGAACGCATCGCCCGTCAGCTCGCCGACCGCCGCCGTGCCGAGCAGCGGGAGGCCACCATCGGCCGCAGTGCCGTCATGACCCTCGACAATCTCTTTGCCCGCGTCGAAGCCGGCGAGGTGCAGCAGCTCGATCTGATTGTCAAGGGCGATGTGGTGGGCTCCGTCGAAGCGGTGAACCAGTCGCTGACCAAGCTCAGCAACGACGAGGTCCGTGTCAACATCATCCATTCAGCTGTTGGCGCCATTACCGAGACCGATGTGCGTCTCGCCGAAGTGTCGTCCGCCGTCATCATCGGCTTCAACGTCCGGCCCCCGAAGCAGGTCGCCGACCTCGCCGAGGAACTCGGCGTCGACATCCGTCTCTACCGCGTGATCTACAACGCCATCGAGGATGTGGAGAATGCCATGAAGGGCATGCTCGCCCCGACCATCGTCGAGCAGGTCACAGGCCATGTTGAAATCCGTGAGACCTTCCATGTCTCGTCGGTGGGCACGATCGGCGGCGGCTATGTCACCGACGGGCGCATCCAGCGCAACAGCCGGATCCGCCTGCTGCGTGACGGCGTGATCATTCATGAGGGCCGGCTCGCGAGCCTGCGCCGCTTCAAGGACGACGTCCGCGAGGTCGCCCAGGGCTACGAATGCGGGCTCTCGATCGACCGTTACAACGATATCAAGATCGGCGACGTCATCGAAGCCTTCACCATGCAGGAAGTCGAGCGGACATGAGCCGCAGAACCCGCTCCCTGCGTGTCGGCGACGAGATGCGCCGCCAGCTCTCGGAGCTGATCAGCCGCGAGCTGAAGGATCCCCGTATCCCGATGATGACCACGGTGACCCAGGTCGAGGTCTCCGGCGATCTGGGTGTTGCCACCTGCTATATCAGCGTGCTGGGTTCCGCCGCGGAGGCGGAGGAGGCGCTCGCGGCACTGGAGAACGCGAGCGGCTTCCTGCGTCGCGAGCTCGGCGCCCGCATGCGCCTGCGCGTCAGTCCGGAGCTGCGCTTTCGCCCCGACCATTCGATTGAGCACGGCTTCGAGGTCATGCGCCGTATCGACGAAGCCATGGGCCGCCACGCTGCCGGCGGCGACGATACGGCGGATTAGGCGATGGATCTGCCCCGGGCCTATATTCCCGGTTTCGCGGCCCTCGCCGATGCCTGTCTGGAGCTCGCGGGCCGGCCGGAGCGGCGTGTAGTCCTCTATCCCCATGTCAATGCCGACGGTGACGCCCTGGGCTCCTCGCTCGGCCTCGCACTGCTGCTGGAACGCCTCGGTGTCGCCGTCGACATCATCGTCGGCGAAGCGGTTCCCGGAAAGCTGGGCTTTCTGCCCGCTGCCTCGCGCATCCTCGTCCATGACGGGGATGCCGCTCTCGAACGGCGCCTCACGGAGCGCCAGGCCCTCGCGATCGGGATTGACTGTCCGGCGGGAGAGCGTCTCGGCGCCAGGCGGGCGCTCTACGAGGCGGCGCCGAAGCAGGCCATCATCGACCACCATATCTCCGACCTCGCTCCTGCGCCGCTGATCATTGTCAACAGCCGGGCCGCGGCCGTCTGCGAGATGATCACCTGGTTCCAGCTCTACCTCGAGCGCCGTCTCGGCCTCGATCTTTCGCACATTGATATCTCGACCTGCCTGATGGCCGGCCTGATGACCGACACCGGCCGCTTCAGTTTTACCAACACGAGCTCCAGGACCTTTGCCGCCGCCTCGCTGCTCATGCGCCAGCCGGTGCCCACGCAGCAGCTCGCCTCGCGCCTTTTTGACGCGGTGACGCCGGCCAAGCTGCGCTTCATCGGCGAGACGGCCAGCGCTGCCGAGCTGCGCCACGACGGGCGTTTCATACTGTCCACGCTGGAAGCCGATGTCATGACCAGCGTCGGCGGCGTGGAGACCGATCTCGAAGGCCTCGTCGCTCTGCTGCGCGATGTCGAGGGTGTCGACCTCGCCGTTCTGCTGCGCGAGATGCCGGACGGCGACATTCGCGGCAATGTGCGCTCGAGCGAACGCATCGACGCCCAGGCCTTTGCCCGTGCCTTTGGCGGCGGCGGCCACCTGCGTGCGGCCGGCTTTACGGTTCACGGACACCAGCTTGGCACTTTGCAGGCAGAAATCTTCGCCGCTGCCGACCGTGTCTTCGCCCAGCTCGACGCCGATGTGGCCGCTGAGCCCGCGTCGGGGCCGGAATTCTGATCGGCTCGCCTTGGCTGATGGGATTTTGCTGCTCCGGAAGGACAGGGGCCCGACCTCCTTCGACCTCGTGGCTCTGGTCCGCCGTCTCTATCAGACCCGTCGGGTGGGCCATGCCGGCAGCCTGGATCCCTTTGCCACGGGTCTGCTGGTCGTCTGTCTCGGGCGTGCGACAGCGGTCATCCGCTACATGGAGGACTACGACAAGCGCTATCTGGCCACACTGCGTCTGGGCCGTACGACTACGAGCCAGGATCTTACGGGCGAGACGACGGGCGGGAGGCCTCCGGATGCGGCCGAACTCGCTGCCCTGCTCGCGGACGGGGGCCGGGCTCTGCGTGCGGCCATAGACGCCCAGCAGGGTACGGTGAGCCAGCTGCCGCCTTTGCATTCGGCGATCAAGCTCGACGGACGTCCCCTCTACAGCTATGCGCATCGGGGCGAGGAACCGGATCGCGAACGCTATGAGGCAAAGCGCCGCCTGGTGACCGTTCACGGGGCGCAGCTCGTCGGCTGGCGCCTGACCGGCATCGCTGCGGAACCCCTGGAAATTGCTGTCGCCTATCACGTGTCAAAGGGCACCTATGTGCGTACCCTCGTCCATGATCTGGGGCTGTCTCTGGGCTTTGGCGCCTACTGTCTGGCACTCGAGCGCACGACTGTCGGCCCCTACAGCGGCGGCATTTCGCAGGCCGGGCTCGAGGCGGAGATCGCCGCCGGCCGCGGAGCCGGCCTGCTGCTTGACCCCGCGAGCGCCCTCGGTCATCTGCCTGTGATAGAATTGTCCACTGAACAAGGCAGACGCATCGCTCACGGCCAGACCATTCCCGTCAGCCGGCCGCTGCCGGACACGGCGGGCGGTCAGCCGGAGCGTGTGCAGATGACAGACCCCCGGGGTCTGCTTGGAGTCGGAATACTGACCCGCGGCGCGGGTGAAACGCCGATTCTGCGGGCAGAAAGGATCCTGACAGCGCGTGGGTGAGCGAGCTGACTTTCTCGAGGCTGTGGACAGCGGCATCACGCCGCGGCCGAGCGCTGTGGCGCTGGGCTACTTTGACGGTGTCCACCGTGGCCATCAGAGCCTGATCCGCCGCCTCGTGGCCGCGGCCGCCGCCAGAGGACTCGAAACGGTGGTCTTTTCCTTCGACCGCCTGCCGCAGAAGGAGGCCTTCGACGGCCCGGAGCGCAGCTACAGCGGCCTGATTCAGCCGCTCGAAGAACGTGTCCTGCGTCTCCGTGACTTCGGTGTCGACCATGTCTGCCTGCAGACCTATAACGACCGCTTCCGCCGCCTTGAGGCGCGGGACTTTCTGGATCTGATCCTCGGCCGGCTGCTGGCCGCCCGCGTCCTCGTCGTGGGTCCGGATTTTCGCTTCGGTTATGAACGCCGCGGCGATGTGGAGACCCTGCGCGACTGGTGCGGACGCAACAACTGCGAGCTCATCGTCTGTCCCGATGTCAGGCTCGACGGTGAACCTGTCTCCTCGCAACGCATTCGTCAGGCCCTGATCGCCGGCGACGCCGAACTCGCCCGGGAGCTGATCGGCTCTCCCATGAGCATTCGAGGCAGGGTCGTGCGCGGACAGGCGCTCGGGCGCACCGTCGGCATGCCGACGGCGAACGTCACGATGCCGGAGTCACAGCTGTGTCCGCGCTACGGTGTCTACCACAGCATCACGCGGGTGGGCGCCGCCGCCTATGCCTCGGTGACCAACATCGGCATCCGGCCAACCGTGAACCATACGAGCTTTGTCCCTCTGCTGGAGACGAGCCTGCTTGATGTCGAGATAGATCTCTATGGTGAGGACATCTCGGTCGAACTGTTGAGCTGGCTGCGTCCGGAGATCGAATTCCCCTCCTTTCTCACCATGACGGCGAGAATCCACGAGGATATCAACACGGCCCGCGACTGGTCCATGTCGCATGAGACGCCGCTCTGCCTGCTGCGCGAGCCCGGGCTGACACATATCCATCTGCCCTCGCGGCGTTTCAGTGTGGCCAAGCTGGAGCTGGACTTCCGTCTGCCGCCTGATCTCATATCCCCCGCCAGTCTCTCGCTGCTGGCGCGCATCCTCTCAAGCACCTCGGCCCGCTATCCGACTTCCGCCGCCTTCGCTCTGGCGACGGATGATCTCTACGGGGCGACCGTGGGCGGCCAGCTGCTGCGCGAGGGTGATGTGCTCGACCTCTGCTTTTACGCCGATGCGGTGCGGCGCGGGGTTGACGGCAGCCGCCCCTTCCACGATCTGACCGAACTCGTGCACGGCATGATTCACGAGCCGGCGCTCGACGGGGACGGCCTGCTCTCCGCCGCCATCTTCCGCACCGAACAGCGCAACCTGATGGCCGAACTGGGCGCCCGCCGCCAGGAGCGCTCGCGCTATGCCCTCGAGCGCTGTCTCTCCGTCGCCCTGCCTGGTGTGCGCGGCCGCCTCGCGGCCGGTCCCCCGCCGAATGAAGTCGCCGCCCTGACCCGCGCGCAGGTGACAGCTGACTGGCAGACCCTGCTTGAGCGTGCCGAACTGACCCTGTACACCGCCGGCGAACTGGGTGCGGACCTGCTTAACTGGATTCACGCCCGCCTGCTCGCGCTGCCCACGGCGAACCGCGTGCGCCTCGTGCCCGGCCGCCTGCCCTCGCAGCGCCTTCCCGAGCTGCGGCGGCGGGAGACGGTTGAAACGCTGCCCGGGGGTCAGACGCGCATCCTGCTCGGCTATCGCCCGCAGGGCCGTGAGTGGTTCCCCGAGGACGGTGCCCTGCTGCAGCTGCTCGACAATCTCCTCGGCGACTCGGCGCATTCCCTGCTCTTTCACAGTTTCCGCGAGGAGCACGCCTGGTCCTATGAGGTAGATTCCTTCCTGCTGCAGGCGGACCAGCTGCTGCTGCTGCGCGCCACAGTGCCGCCTTCGGCCGAGCGCGAAGCCCGGGCCGAGATGGAGCGCACCGTCGCCCGCCTCGCAGCCGAACCTGACAGCGACCTGCTCGAGCGTTTCGAAATGAGCCGCCTCGCCGTGATTGACGATCTCATGGCCAGCCGTGATGACATCGGCGCCCTGCTGGATGACGCCCGGCGCATGGAATCAAGCCGCCTGCGCCGCAGCATCGCGGAGCGCATCCGTGAGACGGAACGTCTGCGTTTCGCGGATCTGCAGGTCCTCGCCCGCGGGCTCGAGGCCTGCTGTGTCTATATTCTGCGGGCAGGGGAGGATGAAACATGAGTTTCTGGCACGGCTTCGTCCGCCAGGACAAAAAGGACTCGCTGTCGCAGAACATGATGCACAGCTACCGTCACAGCTCCGGATTCACGGTAGCCGTCTTCCCGAAACCGAGCTTCCGCCGCCGTTACGTCTCTTTCATCATTCCGGCAGGAGCCCTCATGACGCGTTTCCAGCCCGGTTATGACAGTGCCGCCGACGCCCCGGAGCCGCCTGTTGTCGAGGTCCCGGCGGGCACCGCACATCTCGTGGAGCATCTGGTCTTCGCCCGTGAGAGCGGGGGTGGCCTCTTCCGCCGCCTCGCTGCCCTGGGTGCCGAGGCGGACGCCTGGACCGGCCTTAACGAGACGGTCTTTTCCTTTGTCATGAGCGAGGAGGCAAATTTCCTGCCTGCCCTCGATCTCGTCTGGCAGGCGATCCTGAATCTCGACGGCAGCGCCGTCGATCTGGAGCGTGAGCTGCAGGTCATACATGCGGAGATTGATCTTTACGGGGAGGTGCCCGATACCGTGGCCTGGCGCGAACTGTCACGCAGCCTCTTTCTGCGCCCCGGCCTGCGCGAAGACATCCTGGGCAGTCACCGGGAACTGGCCCGTGTAGGTCCGCAGGAAATTGATGCCTGGTACCGTTCCGTATATCATCCGGCCTGGATGTCGCTGGTTCTGGTCGGCGACTTCAATGAACCCGAGCTGGGCTCCCTGCTGCGCCGTCTGGGCGCCTCGGTCACCGCCGCCCGCCCCTGGTGGGCGCCGCGCAATCTGGCCGCAGACGAGCCGGAGGATGTTCTCAGGGCCCAGAGTGACCTCGAGCTCGATGTCGAAAACCCCTTCTTTGTCATCGGCTTCAAGGATCCCGGCGTCAACGCCTGCCACCCTCTCTGTGGCGCCGACTGGCTGCTGCGTCAGATGATGGGTTCCCTGTACCTCGAAACCGTGCTCGGCGAATCGAGTCCGCTGCATCAGGAGCTGTCCGACGGGGATGTCATCAACGACAGCTTCGGCGCGCAGTATGTCTGTTCCCGCGATCACGCCTATGTGATCCTGAGCGGCGAGGCCGCCGATCCCGGCCAGGCGGCCGAGACGGTGACCTGTCGTCTGCGCGAACGCATCCGGACGGATGGCATAGACGTTCACCGCTTTTCTGTTCAGACGAAGGCGGCCGCAGGCGATTTCCTGCGCAGTCTCGACACGGTCGAGAGTTTTGGCTCCATGGCCACAATGGCCCGCCTCAGCCACATGGATCTTTTCGATTATGCATCTGTCTTCAACCGTGTATCACCGCAGCAGGCGGAGAGCGCCATGGCCTTCCTGCTTGACGAGGCCAAGCGCTCCACCGTCCGAGTCACACGCCGCAGCAAGCGAGGTGCCTGTTCATGAACACGCCTGACTTTACCGTCAGCTTTCCCGGTCTCGGAATCCAGAATCTCGAGATCAACCGCGAGATTTTCAGCATCGGCCAGGTCAGTATCTACTGGTATGGTGCCCTGATCGCTGCCGCCGTGCTGCTCGCGATGTTCCTCTCGCTGCGCCACTGCCAGCGCTTCGGGATCTCACAGGATGATGTTCTCGACTTCTATCTGGCCGCCATCCCGGTCGGCCTCGTCGGTGCCCGCATCTACTACGTGATCTTTCAGTGGGAGCGCTTCGCCCCGGATCCCAGACGCATCTTCAGCATGCGCGAGGGCGGTCTGGCCTTTTACGGCGGTGTCATAGCCGGTGTCATCGCGGTGGCCGTGCTGGGACGGATCAAGCGCTACCGCTTCCATAAGCTGGCGGATTTCTTCATTCCCTATGTCGCCCTCGGGCAGGCGATCGGCCGCTGGGGCAATTTCTTCAACCAGGAAGCCTTTGGCGTCAACACCTCTCTGCCGTGGGGCATGTATTCGAACGGCACGCGCGACTATCTGAATGCGATTCAGCTGCCCGGTGTCGATCCGAACGCTCCGGTGCACCCGACCTTTCTCTACGAATCGCTCGCCAATTTTCTGATCTATTTCATCCTGCTGCGCATCCGCCGGCAGTCAAAGGCCCGCTATGAGGTCTTCGCCTGGTACCTTCTGCTCTACGGCGCCGTGCGCTTTTTCACGGAATCTCTGCGTACCGATTCGCTCTATATCGGAGGTACGGGCCTGCGCGTCTCGATGCTCGTCTCGGCTGTCATGGTGCTGTCCGGGATCATCTGGCTCTCCGTGGTCTGGGTGCAGGACAACCGCCGCATCCGCCGTGAGGACATGGCGGTTCTGCTGGGTCGGACGGCCGACGGCGCCCAGCTGGACGAGACCGTCAGGGCACTCGACGCAGACGACGAGGCACTGTTCGAGCAGCATGTCTCGGTGCGCCAGCACGGTGAAGTCAGCGACGCGGACACGAAGGTTCATGACTTCTCCGACTCCGAGGCCTTTGCCCAGGCTGCCGCCGACCATCAGGCCCGCGAGGAGGAGCTCGACCGTCTCGAGGCGCTGGGAGCCTCGCCGCCTGTCGAACGCGAACTGAGCCTCGATGAGCTGCGCGAGGAGGCACGTCGGGCGGCGGAACGGGCCCTGCATGCCGATGACAGCAGGCGGACGGAGGCGGCGGAGGACAGCTCTGCCGGCGAGACCGTGGAGACGGACGAGGTCCGTGACCAGCCCTGATGGAACGCCTGGGACTTGAGGCACGGCGCCGCGATGTGCTGTTTCAGGCACTCGACTACTGGCTGCTGGTACCGGTTCTGGCCATCGGAGTCATCGGCCTTTATGTGCTGAATTTTGTCCTCGAGAACCAGTTCGCCCGCTCCTATCCCCGCAACATTCTGGTGCAGCTGCTGGCTTTCGGCCTCGGTCTCATCGTTCTCGTCGTGCTGACTCTCTTCGAAGCACAGCTGCTGCGTCCCTTTGGCTGGGGGCTGTATCTGCTGGCCCTCGGCCTGCAGGCCCTGCTGCCGGTCTTCGGCTCGGCCAACATCGCGGCGGCCACCGGATCCAACGCCTGGCTCGTGCTGCCCGGCATCGGCACCTTTCAGCCCTCCGAGCTCGCGAAAGTCGCCCTCTGCATCGTGATCGGCCACCTGCTGGCCGATATCCGCACCGGCCGCCTCGCTCTGCTGCCGGGAATCCTGCTCTTCGGCCTCATTGTGGCGCCGCATCTGGGCCTCATCATCGTTTATCAGCGCGATGCCGGAACCGGCCTCGTGATTCTCTTCATGCTGGCCGTCATGGTCTTTGTCCAGGGCATCCGCCTGCGCTGGATCCTGCTCGCCTTTTCCCTCGGCATCATCTCGCTGCCCCTGATCTGGACGAAGCTGCTGCGGCCCTATCAGCAGGGTCGTATTCTGGCCTTCCTCTTTCCCCACTATGATGCGGCATCCACCTACAACGTCGATCAGGCCAAGCTCGCCATCGCCTCCGGCGGCCTGACCGGCAACAAAACCGGCCCCTGGGTCCATGTCCCCGTACAGGAGTCGGACTTCATCTTTTCGGCTGTCGGCGAGTACATGGGCCTGATCGGAACCGGCCTCCTCATAGTCCTGGCCTTCTTTTTTCTGCTGCGCTGCGTTGTTGTTTCGGCCCGCATGGAGACCCCGGCTGCCCGCTACATGGCGAGCGGTGTCACCGCCATCTTCGCCATCCACTACATCGAGAACATCGGCATGAACATCGGCCTCCTGCCGGTGACCGGCATCCCGCTGCCCTTTGTCAGCCAGGGCGGCTCGGCCATGGTGGTGAACTTCATGGCTCTCGGTGTCCTGATGAATTTCTCCTTCGGCTACCGCATGGAGCGCGTGTAGCCTGTCCCGGCGCATGCCTGCAGCGCCGCAGTGGCCCGCTTGATGGGCACCGGCCTGTAGAACGTAGAATCCCGACCGCTTCCCGGATCCTGAAAACGGACCTGCACAGGCAGGGGTGAAGCCGATTCGCTGCCATCAGTGCATCCCGCGTTGACAGGCAGAGCGGACACCTGCTGATCGGGTGTTTTCCGGGCGTTCTGTGGTGCGTTGGCTGTGCATGGAGAGCTGTGAGCAAACATTAGACTTCTCACGGAGACCCGTGCACCATTCGGATTTTCGAGCATGAAACCATCCTTCACAGCAAAAGTCATGCAGCAAAGCAACTTCTCCACGACGAAACGTGTACAACCCCGTTTTTGGTACACGGGCATACCACACCCAGGCCGCAGCGCGCTGCCGCTCTGGCCGGCGGGTTCCCGGAGCGCTTCCGCAGGCCACGTCGCAGTGCCTCGGCTGTACTTCAGGCTCAATATGCCCGTCTGCATACCTGGTAATACACGTCCGGTACCCTGTAGTTCATTTAAGTCCCATCTGGTGGGTGCACGTCATATCTGTCGGGACAGTTAAAACTTTTGAGCCTTCCTCAAACACTTGAAACACCGGAGCTTTAGCGCAGCCTGCCTGCAGGCATAGGAAAGATCCCTTCTCCCAATGCCTGTGTGGCGATCAGCCTCACAAACTGCCGGAATGTGATGTGAATGGGATTAGGAATAGGATAGCAGGCAGCGAGGCTGACAGGCACGACCTGGCACGTTCCAGGAGATTGTGAAGCGATCCAGGTTTTGTTTCCTGATGCCGAGTAAGGCGATTCTGATAAGCAGCGCGCCGCGCTACGGCGCGCCCGTCTTCGTGGTCAGGATGGCGAGTAATCCAAATGTTTTTTTGGATTACTCTTCGTTTTGACCAGAAACGGCCCCTTTGTGGTCAAGATGGGGACTTTTCCAAATGATTTTTTGGATAACTCTTCGTTTTGACCAGAAACCGCCCCTTTGTGGTCAAGATGGCGAGTAATCCAAATGATTTTTTGGATTTCTCTTCGTTTTGACCACCAGAAGTCTGCAGGCTGCTTTTTCCCCCTGCCAGCCGTCCTCCTGGCACACTCACCCGCTTTCCGACACGCTTGACATGCACCCCCATTTTGTCGAAGGAACATGCATCCGCTGGGGTCGGCGGCGAACTTTCGTTTTCCTGTCCGTGAATGGCTGCATGAGCTTGTCTGCCTGCGGATGCAGTCAGTCACGCACGCTTTTGGGCGCAGCTTTGCTTCATTTCATCGCTGTCGTCTAAAAAGCGCAGACGGCTCCCTGGTAGCAACACCATGCATGGCCCACAGACGCTCCGTGAGCTTGACATAGTCGGGTTTGAGGAGAGCGCTTTCCTGTCATCAGGATCATCCATGCCATGGATGTCATAGCTCTCGTATCCCGTCTTCTCCAGATAGATGCCTTTGCTTTTGTCGCAGAACTGGTGACAGACAGGATTTGTATGAGCCTGGCTGCCCCGGCCGGCCATCCGTTTCCCGCCTGGGTGCGCCACCTGCCGTTCTCTGTCGTGGTCGAGGAAATCAGCGCATGGGCTAAAACGCCCGGGCTGGTATTCCACTGCCAGGAATCCCAGTGAATATGTCCATCCACCAGTCTGGCAAAGGCGATTTCGTCCCCAATCCAGTTCGTAACCGGTATCGGGAGGGGAAGCTTTTTCGGTCTGCGGCGGGTGGCTTGAAATGTTGTGTACACAGCACGCTTCGAAACGTGTTTCATCCATTTTCCGGTGTGCGGTTCATGTCGTGGTTTCAGACAGCTTGTCTAATTCCTGCAGTCTCGTCTCAGGGGTGCCGGACGTTTGTGGTAAACCGCCTGG
The DNA here is from genome assembly GCA_030057555.1 of Bacillota bacterium. Classification (GTDB taxonomy): domain Bacteria; phylum Bacillota; class Clostridia; order Saccharofermentanales; family Fastidiosipilaceae; genus JAEZYR01. Next base: position 27,672 of record JASGUU010000005.1, read on the forward strand.
AGTCTCCTGAATGACCGGCAGCGCCATCGTTCCTTGCACAGTCAGTTGCTGTCTGTTTTTGCGGGCAGAGCCGGAACTGCCCATCCTGCCATCCGCGCTTGTTCACTGAGGACCGCCACCGTTTCACACGGCGGCAGACATTTCCTGCAGTGAAAGGCGCTTGTCAGATCTCAGCTGCATCGGTATGATAGGCGTAGTGGTGATTTGTGCCACATTATGGGTTGTCTGACGCATATTGTGGGGGATTGCCGGAAACCAGGGACGAAGAAGCTGAAGGATACGAGATGGCACGCTACACACACAACAGTGACCAGAAAGGTCGCATTGTGATACCTGCCCGCCTGCGCGAGCGGATGGGTCCGACGGTGTATGTGACGCTTTCGCTCGATGAGGGCTATCTGGCGGTCTATACGGAGGAACGCTTCGAAAGCGTGCGGCGTCAGCTCGACGTACAGTCCGGCACCAATCCGCTGGTGCGTCGCCTCCGCCGCGCCATCATCGGTGAGGCGCTGCCCTGCAATCTCGATGCCCAGGGACGTATCGGCATCAGCGACGAGCTCTGGTCCGAGATCGGCGTACAGCCCGGCGATGCTGTCTATCTGACTGATATGGGAGATACCATCCTGATCTGTGGCCGCGACTTCTTCGAGATGCGCCGGACGGTGGAGACGCCGATCAGCGCGCTGGATCTGAGTGAACTCGATGTCAGCCAGATCATCTGAGGCCGGACCTTGGCCCTTCGATCACGAGCCGGTTCTTCTCGACGCAGTGATCACGGAGCTGAAGCTCCGCCCCGATGGTTCCTACGTGGACGCGACTGTCGGCGGGGCGGGCCATGCAGCAGCTATCTATGAGCGGCTTGGCAAAGGTGGACGCCTGTTGGGCATTGACCGTGATCCGGCCGCAGTTGCCGTCTCAGAAACGCGTCTGGGCTCACTCGCGGCACAGAGGGACAGCTCCCATGACGCACCCGAATGGACGGTGCAACAGGCCCGCTTCGGAGACCTCGACGAGGTCATGGATGCGTGCTGGGGTGACGGGAGCCTGGCTGACGGCATCCTCGCGGATCTGGGCGTCTCGAGTCCGCAGCTGGACAGTCCCGGGCGCGGATTCAGCTATCACAGCGACGGACCTCTCGACATGCGCATGAATCCGGGTGAGGGCGAGACGGCCCTTGACCTGATCCGGCGGGTCGGGCACAGGGAACTCAGCCGTATTCTGGCGGAATACGGCGAGGAGCGCTATGCGGGCCGCATCGCCCGGCGACTGCAGGAAGTCGCACAGGAGTGTGCGCAGGAGGGCCGGGAGCTGACGACGGCTGCGGCCGCTGCGGCTATCGCCGCTGTGATGCCGGCCAGCTCCCGCCGTGAAGCACAGCATCCCGCGCGCCGCAGTTTTCAGGCTCTGCGCATCGCCGTCAATGATGAGCTGGGAGAGCTCGAGCGGCTGCTGACAGCGGCACTTGAGCGCCTGGAGAATGGTGGACGCCTGCTGGTCATCAGCTTCCACAGCCTCGAGGACCGCATCGTCAAGCACCGCATGCGGCACTGGCAGAATCCCTGTGAATGTCCGGCCGAGCTGCCCTGCAGCTGTGGAAAGAAAAGCAGAGGGCGGGTCATTGTTAACCGAGGCCTGGTGGCTGACGAGGATGAAACGAGGCGAAATCCGCGTGCCCGCAGCGCGCGACTGAGAATATTCGAACGACAGGATGATTTATCATCCTAACTTAAACGAGGTCCTATTTTTTCCCCAAAAAGATCACAAGCTCATAACGATATGACGATCTATCAAATAGGAAAAATAGTCGACAGAAGCTTGGAAGGTAGATCAGGATATGGCCGATGCACTGCGAGTCAATGACAGCATCTGGGGTGAGGAAATCCCGGCGATCCCGCGAAAGGGAACTCAGATACATCCGGAGATCTATGCCGTAGAGCCTGCGGAGAAGCGGCTCGGCGCACGCTATTCGCGCTCCCTGCGGCGTGAGCAGGTCGAACGGGCGCATGGATTTCTTCTGCTTGTGGCAGCGGTTGTTTTCATCGCTGCGATCGCGGGCATTCTGCTTGCCACCCAGGCCGGGCTGCTGATTCTGAGCCGCTCCAATACCGCCATGGAGCAGGAAATCCAGCGCCTCGATACAGTGACCCGCCAGAAGCAGGTCGAGCTTGTGGAGCGGATTGATGTGGAGGCGATAGAGGCCAGAGCAATCGAGCTGGGCTTCGTGTATCCGCGCCAGGCACAGCAGATTCATATCCAGATTCCCGGAGCTGACGGACTGGTTCTGCGGGACGCCGAGATGTCGGCCCAGACAGCGAGAGCCGGCTCCGAGGTGCCCGGGTCTCAGAGCGCCGAGGGTGTCCCCGCTCCGCTGACAGACGGCCGCTGAGTACGGCGATGAACACAGAACGCAACCGCACGACCGGCTCGGCCGGATCAGGGTCCCGGGAGCGCATGAGCTTCGCGGGACCGCTTCTGCTGATGCTGTGCTTCGGCACGGCGAGTGTGCTGATCCTGATTTCCCTCTACCGCATACAGATCCAGGAGCACGAAGTCTACGCCCTGGTCGCGGATCGGCAGCATTTTCGCAGCGTCGAGGAGGTGTCCGAGCGTGGGCCCATCTATGCGGCGGGCGGTGAGCCCCTCGCCCTGACGCGCCATGTCTACACCATAGGCATCACGCCCCGGGACCTGAAATCACAGGGGGCGAAGCGCCTCGCGAGGGAGACCGTCATCGCGGACCTCGCCGCCATTCTGTCGCTCACGGAGGATGAGGTCCGGCAGGCCGCAGCGCGCCAGGAGGACAACTGGGTCTGCCTGAAACGTGATGTTGACCGCGAAACCTACGACCGCCTCGTCGCCTGGCGGCGTGAATACCGCGTCGGCGGAATCGCCATCGACCCGACCATGCTGCGTCACTATCCCCAGAATGAGACGGCTTCGGCCGTGATCGGCTTTGTTTCGCAGGCCGACGGCATGACGGGCGTGAGCGGCATCGAGGCCAGCTACAACGAACGCCTCAGCGGACGTCCCGGCTACCGGTATGCCGAGCTCGACAATTTTGGCGGCGGTCAGCTGCCCTACAGCCGCAGTACGGCCGGCAGCGGCCGTGATGGTTCGGGGCTGGTTCTGAATCTCCATCTCGGCATCCAGAAGGCGGCACAGGACGCCGTTGACCTCGCGGTTGAACGCTATCAGGCGAGCGGAGGGGGACTCGCGATTGTTCTCAATCCCCATACCGGTGCGATCCTGGGGATGGCCCAGAGTGGCGCCTACAATCTGAACGATCCCTACGCGCGCCCGGCAGGCTGGACCGGAGAGGACTGGGAACCCGAGCACGATAAGGAGGCGCTGGACTACCTCTACAGCCATGTCTGGAACAGCCGCGCCATCACCGACGGCTATGAGCCCGGTTCCACGTACAAAGCCCTGACGGCCGCCATCGCCCTGGACCTCGGCCTCGTCGGCGAGAACGAGGTCTTCTCCGACGATCCCGTCTGGGTGGAGGGCTGGACGGAGTACCCGATCTCCTGTTCCGTCGAGGGCGGCCACGGTCGGCGCACACTGGCCGAAGGCCTGGAGACCTCCTGTAACCCGGTTTTTGTGCAGCTCGCCCTGCGCATCGGCTGTGAGCGCTTCTATGACTATGTACGAGGCTTCGGCCACCGGGCTCCTACGGGCATCGATCTGCCCGGCGAAGCTTCGGGCCTCATCCACAGCAGCCCCATCCCCATCGACCTCGCGGTCTGGTCCTTCGGCGAGCAGGCGACCGTGACGCCGCTGCAGCTGCTGACGGCTTTCGCCGCCTTCGCCAACGACGGCGTGCTGATGCGCCCGCAGATTGTGGCGCGCTTCCTGAGTCCGGACGGCGAGACCGAGGAGGCCGTCGCCCCGGAGGCCGTGCGTCAGGTGATCTCCGCCGAGACGGCCGCCAGCATGCTGACGCTGCTGCGCGGTGTGGTTGCCCGGGGCACCGGTGAGGTCGCTGAGGTGCCGGGCTATCGTGTGGCGGGGAAGACCTCGACTTCCACTCATGGCGAGAACGACGAGTACGAGGTGATCTCCTTTGCCGGCCTGGCTCCGGCCGCGGATCCCGAGATCGCCGTGCTGACGGTTCTCTACGAACCGCAGGCCTCGAGCGCCTCCTGGCCCGCCCAGATCGCCTGCCGCACGATCATCGATCAGAGTCTCGGGCTGCTGGGTGTCCGCAAATCCTGGACGGACGCGGAGCTCGCCCGCCTCTTCAGCCCCCAGCCCATCCGCGACGTGGTCGGTCAGACGGTTGGCGAGGCCGTCCGCCGCTCCCCCATCGTAAACTGGGAGGCCAGCACGGCAGCCGGCGTTGACCTCGACAGCGACCAGAGGGTCCTCGCCCAGTATCCGCCGCCCGGTACGCTGACCTCGGGCAGCGGAAGCTTCTATGTTTCTGTCGACGGTACGATCCCGGAGGATCCGGTGCCGGTGCCGGACTTTGCCGGACTGGGCCTTGAGGAAGCCCTGCGCCTGGCCCGGCGCAGCGATCTCAACCTGCGCCTCGAGGGCACGAATCCGCGGGGTGTGGTGACGGGTCAGTCACCGCAGCCCAGCAGTCAGAATACGGGCAGCGTGAGACGCTTTGATGTCATTACGCTGCATTTTGGGTGACACCATGCAAAGCCAGAACAGCGACCACCGTGACCTCGCCCGGCTGCTGGCGGGACTGGAAACCCTCCATGTGGAGGGACCCGCCGCCGGTGCCGTGCGGCGTCTGGCCTACGACAGCCGCCAGATCCTCGCCGCGAGCCTCTTCGTCGCGATTCCCGGAGAACGTCTGGACGGTCGCCGTTTCGTACCCGAGGCCATCCGCGAAGGTGCCGTTGCCGTCGTCTATCAGGCGGCGGACCGGGAGATTGCCCGCAGCCTCGCCGCCGGCTGGCGCGAGGCTGCCGCAGCCGGAGCCGACAGGCTGACCTTCGTCGCCGTGAAGGATGCCCGCCGGGCACTCGCCCATCTTGCCGTACGCTTTTTTGACCGTCCGCCTGACGAGCCGCAGCTCTGGGTTGTCTCCGGGCCTGCCGGCACACGGACGCTGGCGGCGATGCTCCACGCTGCACTTGGCCAGCTGGGCATCCGGGCAGGCCTCGTGGACGGCATGCGCCTCATGATCGGCGGCGAAACACGGTATGCGACGCGCAACCACCCTGAAGCTCCCGAGATCGAGGCCATTCTCTCGAGCTTTCGCGATGCCGGCGCCCGGCGTGCCGTGCTCAGCTTCGCGCCCGGGGATCTCGCGCATGCCCGGGCCGCCGGACTCGTTCCCGAGGCGACCCTGCTGACCGGGCCCGTGGCGGCAGCAGCTGAGCTGGCAGCGGCCGGCGACTGGGTGCAGACGGCCGTGAGTCATACACACGTGACGGCGGCGGGACGCGTGGCCGCCGAACTGCGGGCAGCGGATCTCGAACTGCTGCGGGTGGACGGCCGTCCCGGGACGGGCTTTGCCTGTACAATTGATGGGTGCAGCCAGAGACTGGAACTGGGCCTGCCGACACGCTTCATGGTGGCTAACTGCCTGCAGCTGCTGCTGGTGTTCCGGCTCGCGGGACTGCCCACGAGGCCGCTCCTGCCCTGGCTGCGGACGCTCACGCTGCCCGGCCACCTCGAGATGGTGCCCAACGATCTCGGCTGTGATCTCTATATCGATCACGCCTGGACGGCCGCGGAGCTGGAGACACTGCTCGTTGAGCTCCGGCCGCACTGCCGCGGCCGCCTGGTCGTCGTGGCCGGCGCCGGCGGCGATCGCAGTGCCCGCCCGCGGCGCCTGCTGGGCCGGACGGCCGCCCGTCTCGCGGATGTGGCCGTGCTGACGAGCAGTAATCCCCGCTCGGAGGGAGCGGATGCCATCGTGCGCGACCTGCTGGCTCAGACCGGCGGCGGCCGGGCGACGGTCCTCGGCATCGCCGATCGGGTGGAGGCCATCCGGTGCGCCGTCGGGCTGCTCGAGCCCGGCGACCTGCTGCTGCTGGCAGGGAAGGGAGACGAGAGCTTTCGCATGCACGCCACCGCCACCGAAGCCTATTCCGACCGCGCGGTGCTGGAGACGGCGCTGGCGCGACGCTCTGCCGGAGCGCAGGCGGACGGAGAAAGGGGATGTCGATGACACAGAGCTATCTGATTGACGAAATCCGGGAGGATCTCGCCTGCCCGCTCTACTGTGGCGGTGTTCGGCTGGATGCCGCCGGTCCGGAGCACAGCTTCTGCGGCGTCTCGACGGACAGCCGCAGCCTCGTACCCGGCAATCTCTTCATCGCTCTGCGCGGCGAACGCTTCGACGCCCACGACTTTCTGGATCAGGTGGCGGGACGTGCGGCCGCCGTCATCATCGACCGCACCGCCGCCCTCGATAAACTGCCGGCAGATCTGCCGGCTCTGCTGGTGCCGGATACGATGACGGCGCTGGACCGGGTCGCGTCCTGGTACCGCCGCCGCCTCGGGGCCCTCGGAGCCCGGGTGGTTGCCGTTTCCGGCAGTGTGGGGAAGACGACGACGCGTGAGATGGTGATCGCCGCTCTCGGACGCCGCTACCGGGTGCATGGCACGGCCCAGAATTTCAACAACCATATCGGCCTCGCGCAGACCCTCTTCGCGGCACCGGAGACGGCGGAGGTGCTGGTGCTGGAGCTCGGTATCGACCAGCCCGGAGACATGGATGTGCTGGGTGCCGTGGCGGCTCCGGACATCGCGGTCCTGACCTCGCTCGGCCTCTCCCATGTCGCCCACTTCGACGGCCGTGAGGGCATCGCCCGCGAGAAACTGCGGCTGCTGGCGCATGTCGCTCCAGGCGGCGCCTGGATTCTCAACGCCGACGAGCCGCTGCTTCTGCAGGCGGCCCGGGAAGCGGGTGACATCAGCGTGACACTCGTCTCGGATGCCGCCGGCGTACCCGCCGGTCTGCCTCCGGCGGCGGCGCTGCTGCGGGCCTTTGACATCGAACTGCAGACTGCGGGCACGCGCTTTGCCGTCGCACTGGAAAACGTGGAGCCGGCCCGCACCTGTGCGCTGCCCGCCGTCGCACTCCAAGTCGCCGGCCGCCATCAGGTGCGCAACGCCCTCTTCGGCCTCGCCGCGGCCCGGCTTCTCGGCGTCACGCCGGAGGATGCGGTGCCGGGCCTCGGCGACTTCGTCGTGACCGGTGATCGCCTGCGTCTGGTTGAAATTCCGCCCGTCACGGTGATCAACGACGCCTATAACGCGAGTCTGGAATCGATACGGGCAGCCCTGGACTTTATCGACACCGTAGCCGCCGGCAGAAGGCGGGTTGTCGCCATCGGCGGCATCGCCGAACTCGGGGCGCACAGCGACCGGGTGCACGAGCAGGTCGGGCGGGCGATCGCCCGGACGGCTCCCGACTGGGTTCTGCTCTCCGGACCCGACGCGGCGGCCATGGAGCGGGGGCTGAGAGCGGTTCCGGGCGGAGAGGCGCTCCGCTGCCGGAGCTTCGCCTCGCGCGCTGAACTCGAAACGGCCCTGACCGCGGGCGTGCGCCCCGGCGATGTTATCCTGCTGAAGGCTTCGCGCACCTACGCCTTCGACCGCCTGCTGGAGCCGCTCAGACGCCGCACGGAGGAGCTTTCGCATGTCTGATCTGCGTGACTGCTTCTGTACCTTTCTCTTCGGCCTCACCGGCCTGACGGCAGCCGCTCTGCTCGGCCGTCCGCTGCTCGCCTGGCTCGGCCGCCATGGGGTCGGCCAGCAGGTGCGCGAGCTCGGGCCGAAGTCGCACTATAAAAAGAGCGGTACGCCGACCTTCGGAGGCTTCATCTTCATGCTGCCGATCACGGTCGGTACGCTGCTCGTGGCCCTCCGCCGGCCCGGCGCCCGGGCCCTGCTGCCCCTGCTGCTCTACGCTCTGGCCCTGCTCGCCACGGGCTTTGCCGACGATTATGTCAAGGTGCGCGTCAATAAAAAGGGCCTCTCGGCGCTCGCCAAATCCATTCCGATGTTTATCGCGACGGCTGTCTTCGTCGTCTGGTATCTCAGCGGCCACATGACCGAACCCGTCCTCGTCATCCCCTTCACGACCTGCCGCCTCGCGATCACGGGCTGGTGGCGCCTGCCGTATGCGGTCTTTGCCTTCCTCTATCTCTACTTCATCGCGAATTCCGTCAATATTACCGACGGCGTCGACGGCCTGCTCGCCACGGTTTCCATCCCCGTGGCCCTGCTGCTGGGACTCGGGGGCGGCCTGCTCGGCCTCGCGGGCACAGCCGGCTATGCCAGAGTCGGCAGCCTGGTGGCCGGCTCGCTCCTGGGTTTTCTCATCTACAACCGCCATCCGGCCCGTGTCTTCATGGGCGACACCGGATCGCTCGCCCTCGGCGGCCTGCTCGCGGGCATGGGCCTCGTGACCGGCAGCCCCTGGATCTTCCTGCTGGCGGGCTTCATCTACTGTGCCGAGAGCCTCTCGGTGATCATCCAGCGCTTCTACTACCGCCGTACCGGCGGCCGGCGGATCTTCCGCATGTCGCCGATCCATCATCACTTCGAGCTCGGCGGCTGGACCGAGCCGGTCATCGTGCGCCGCTTCGCGCTGGTGACCGTGCTGGGTTCGCTGCTCGGCCTCGCGGCCTGGTGGCTGCAGTTCCGATGAAGCGGGACGAGGTCAGGAACGAGGAGGGCCGCTCCGTTCATTTCGGCCTGCTGACACTGGTGCTGATTCTGCTCCTGTTCGGTCTCGTCATGCTTTTTTCGGCCTCGATGGCCAGAGGGCTCGTGCGCGAAGACGATACGACGCACTATATCGCGCGCCAGATCGTCTTCTCGGCCGCCGGTCTCTTCGCCATCGCCGTCCTGACGCGTTTCCCGGCGCGGCGCCTGAACCGTTCCTCTCTCGCCGCCGGCAGCTACCTCTTTGTGACGCTGCTGCTCGTACTGGTCCTGAGCCCCCTGGGCATCACCGCCAATCAGCATCGCCGCTGGCTGCCGCTGCTGCCGGGCATGACCTTTCAGCCCTCCGAGCTCGCCAAGATCGTTCTCGTCTTTGCCGCTTCCGTCTACTACGAACGCCTCGACAGCTGGCGCCGGACAGAGGACTACGGCAGCCGCCGGGTGCGCCGCTTCGAGCGCGACGACAGCGGCCGTGAACGTGTGCGCCGGGTCCGGGTCCCTCTCGGCCCGGGCGGCCGGCTGTGGCGGGACTTTGCCTGGGACTTCCTCGTGCCCGGCTGCGCGCTCTCCGTCTGGCTTGTCCTCATCGGCCTGCAGTCGCATGTCTCGGCGATGCTGATTCTCTGCCTGCTGCTGCTGGCGGTGATGCTCGGAGCCGACATCCGGCCGCGCTCCTGGCTGCTGGCCGGAGCCGTGGCCCTGCTTCTGGGTCTGCTTCTCGCGCTCACGGTCTGGCTGAACCGCGAGCGGCTGCTGCTGCTCGCCGAGAACAGCAGCCTGGTCGGGAAAATCGTGCAGCGTTTCGGCATCCTGCTGGGCCTGCCCGGGGTGAGCGGCGACGATGTCTACCAGTCCGAACAGGCGCTCATCGCGATCGGCTCGGGCGGCTTCTGGGGCATCGGTCTGGGCCGCAGCGCGCAGAAGGCGAACTACCTCCCGGAGGCCCACAACGACTACATCTATTCGATTATCTGCGAAGAACTGGGCTTTTTCGGCGGCGCGGCGATCGTGCTGCTCTTTGCCGCCTTCATGCTGCTGGGCTTCCTGATTGCAGGACGGCAGCGCCGGCGCTTCGAGCGGGTGCTGGTCACCGGCTACACCGCCCTCATCAGCATCCAGGCAACCCTGAGCATCGCGGTGAACCTGCGCCTCGTCGCGCCGACGGGCGTCTCGCTGCCCTTCTTCAGCTACGGAGGCACGGCAAACTTCTTCTTCCTCACTGCCGTCGCCATGATTCTGAACGTCTCGAAATACGGCGCCCCCGCACCCGCCCGCAGGACAGGGGCGGCGGCGCGGCGGCTGAGCGGGAAGAAACGCGCAGCGTGAACCAGGAGCGCTGCCGGCAGGAGAGAGGAGGCAGTTTCATGACAGATCCAGCCGGAGGACCTCTCGTCCTCTTTACCGGCGGCGGCACCTCCGGGCACATCACGCCGGCTCTGGCGATCGCCGAAGAACTCGTTGCCCGTGTTCCCGGTGTGAGGGTGAACTTTGTCGGCTCGGCTGCGGGGCTGGAGGCCGACCTCGTACCGCGGGCCGGCTATCCCTTTCATGCCATCAGCGCCCGGCCCTTCCGCCGCCGGCTCTCGCGCGCCCTGCTGCTGGCCGTGCGAGATTTTTTCGCCGGCCGCCGCCAGTGCCTCGCCCTGCTCGACCGGCTTAGGCCCGCCGCCGTGGTCGCCACCGGTGGCTATGTCTCGGCACCCCTGCTGGCCGCGGCCCGGCGCCGGGGCGTGCCCTATCTGATTCACGAACAGAATGCCCTGCCCGGCCGCGCCAATCTCGTGATGGCGCGGCGGGCCGCGGCCCTCTGCCTGGGCTATGAAGCCGCCCGTGAACACTTTCCCGCAGGAGTGCCGGTCACCGTGACCGGCAACCCCGTTCCGGCTCTGTACCGCGAACTGACACGGGAGGCGGCCCGCCGCCGTCTCGGCTATCGGCCCGGGGAGCGGATTATCCTCGTGACCGGCGGTTCGCTTGGCGCGAGAACGCTGAACCGCGTCGCCCTCGACTGGCTGGAATCAGCCGCTCCGGCGCGGGATGTGCGCCTGGTTCTGGTCTCAGGCCGCAGTCTGGCCGCGGAGACGCGCGAGCGGGCGGAGCGGATCGCCGACCCCCGTCTCGAACTCCACGACTTCCTCTACGACATGCCCTGGTATCAGGCGGCGGCGGACCTCATCGTCTGCCGCGCGGGAGCGCTGACCTGTGCCGAGATCGCCGCGCTCGGCCGCGTCGCCCTCTTCGTCCCCTATCCCCATGCGACCGGCGACCATCAGGCGCACAACGCCCGCGTCGCCGCCACGGCGGGGGCGGCCTTCTTCGCCCGTGATGACGAGGCGTCCGCCGCCGGGCTCGAGGCGGCTCTGGAGAGTCTCGAAAAGCCCGGCGTCAAGGCGGCGATGGAGGCGTGCTCGCGTACCCTCGCACGGCCCGGGGCCCGCCGCGACATCGTTGACCGCCTCCTCGCCGTCTGGAAGGGGCCCGAGCTGTCCGGGAATACCCGCGATGCGGAACACTGAGCCTGACCGCGGGACCCGTCCCGCCCCGGCGCGGATCCTCTCCTACAAGGAGGGCCGGAGGCGTCTGGAACGCGAGCAGAGGGAACCCGCCCGCCGCACCCGGCGCCTCGCCATGGGTGCTGCTGCCGGGCTCCTCGTCGCTGCCGCTCTCGTGTTCTGGCGCCTGCCCGCTTTCAGGCTCGCCCAGGTCTATGTCAGCGGCAATGTCCAGCTCGCCCGCGAGCGCATCGTGGCGGTGAGCGGACTGGATTACCGACAGCATCTGCTCACCGGCCTGGACGGCTTCGACCGCTCGATCTTTGGCAGCCGCGAGCTGCGCTACCGAGACGCTGAAAGGCGCATCCTGGCCGGACTGCCGCTGGTGGAAGCGGTCCGCGTCACCCCGAAGCTTCCTTCCGGTGTCGCCATCGAAATCCGCGAACGTCGCCCGGTCGCCCGTCTGGCCGGCGGTGATGCCAGCGCTCTGCTCGCAGCCGATGCCGTCGTGCTGGGTTTTCTCCCGGCAGATGCCAGGGCGCAGCCGGCACTGCCCCTGCTCGAGGGTGTGTCGGCCAGCACCACGGTTCCGGGCGAGCCGGTGACCGGTCCGGACGACGCCCGTGTCCGGCGCTCGCTCGCGGTGCTCGATGAGATCGGCCGGGCCGACCGCGCCGACGAGGCCGACTGGTCTCTGCTCGCGGCCGTGACGAGCATCCGCTCCATTTCCGAGGACATGAGCTATCTCCTCATCCAGCTCGGCGGCGGCGAGCTGGCCGTCCGCATCGGCGGGCCGCAGCTGCTCGAAGAGCAGGTGGTCTGGCTGCGTCATGCCGTCCGCAGCGGCCGTCTCGAAGATCTCGGTCCGGGGCTGCTCGACCTCGCCGCCGAACGCTATGTGTATATTCAGGAAGAGGAGGGACCCTAGCATGCGTCCCCTGCTTGGTATCATCATCGGACTTCTGATCGGCCTCTTTATGAATGTCGAGATTCCCCGGGCCTACTCCGCCTACGTGGCGATCTTCATCGTCGCCGCGGTTGACTCGCTGGTCGGTGCCATCCGCGCCAATCTCGAGGACCGTTTCAGTCTGCGCCTCCTGCTGACCGGTCTGCTGGGCAACTCTCTGATCGCCCTCTTTCTGACAGCGCTCGGTGAACGGCTGAAGCTGGACCTGAATCTGGCGGCGGTTTTCGCCTTTGTCATCCGCATCATCAACAACTTCGCCTTCATTCGCCGCCTCCTGCTGGCACAGTTCGATGAACGTGTCCTGCGCCGCCGACGGGTGGTGGGACAGCCGACCGCTCCGGCCGGGCAGACGGTCGGAGACGGCGAACCCTCATCGCTCGGCCGCGGCATGCGCGGTGCCCGTGAGCAGCGGGAGAGCGGGGAAGAACCCGGGTCTCCGGCCGAAGAGACGAAAGCGAAGGATCGGACAGACGTCGACAGGAGCTGAGCGCCTCGCCGCCGGATGCGCAGCCGGGAGCTTCCCACAGCGCCGGCGGCGCTGTACCGGAAAATTTGTCAGCATGACGGAAATCTGGACAAAAGCTTTGCAAGGACGTTATGATCTCCGGACTCAAAGCCTAAGTTACAGGAATATTTCATTTTGGTTACACGCTATCGTTTGACCCATGAGTATATGACGTCATAACAAATATTTCTGATATCCTGCCATTTTGAGAAGAACTCTTGCAGGCACGGCGGGCTTCGCGTACAATAGGCGGGACTCGTTGAGGCTGAATTCTGTCGTTCTGACAATCTGAGCACAGCATCCACTCAAGTGGCGATTGCATGGGGACCGCAGACGCATATGGAGGATCCGGCCATACCGGAGGAATGGAAGGGCATAAGGTGGATAAGTATTCGAGCAGGCCTTTGAACTACACGGCCGCGGATCATGACGGCTACGCCTCGATTCGCGTGATTGGCGTCGGCGGCGGCGGCTGCAACGCCGTCGACCGTATGATTGAGAGCGATGTGCAGGGCATCGAGTTCATTACGATCAACACCGACTATCAGGCGCTGGAGCGCTCGCAGGCGACGCACCGCATCCAGATCGGCGAGAAGCTGACCCGCGGACTCGGTGCCGGAGCCGACCCCGAGATCGGGGAAAAGGCCGCGACGGAGTCGAAGGATGAGATCGCCTCGCTGATTCGCGGCACCGACCTGCTCTTCATCACCGCCGGCATGGGCGGCGGTACCGGCACGGGTGCCGCGCCGGTGGTTGCCGCCATCGCCCGCGACATGGGGGTCCTGACCATTGGTGTCGTGACCCGCCCCTTCCGCTTTGAGGGGGCCATGCGCATGCAGAACGCCGAGGCCGGCATCCGCAACCTGGAACAGTATGTTGACAGCCTGATCGTTGTTCCGAACGACAAGCTGCTGGAAATCGCCGACGAGGACACGACCTTTGACGAGGCTTTCGCCATCGCCGACCAGGTGCTGAAGTACGGCGTGGCCGGCATCTCCGACCTCGTTGCCGTCCCCGGTCTGATCAACCTCGACCTCGCCGATGTCCGCCGCGTCATGGTTGGCGCCGGCATCTGCCACATGGGCATCGGCCGGGCGAAGGGTCAGGACCGCATGGAGATCGCGATCGACGAGGCCCTGCACAGCCCGCTGCTGGATACCAGTATCGACGGCGCGCACCGCCTGATCGTCAACTTCACCGGCAGCAACCTGCGCCTGCAGGAGATCAATGTGGCGACGAGCCTGGTGCGCGACTCCGCCGCCCCGGACGCCGACATCATCCTCGGTGCCGTTATCGACAACACGATGGAAGACGAGATCATGATCACCGTGATCGCCTCCGGCTTCGATCCGGCGGCCGAGGCGCAGCCACGCCAGTCCCTGAACGAACGTCTGGCCCGTGGGGCGAGCGACCGCGGGCGCCAGGCGACTCCGCAGGCGGGCCGTCTCGACGGCGGCTGGCGTCGTGCCAACTACGGCTCTTCCTATCAGACGGGTGCCTATTCGCGCGACCCCGAGCCGCGTCAGAGCGAGCCTGCGCCCGAACCCGAGCGCCCGCGCCGTGACGAGGCTGTCGAGACCGAGCGCAGCCATCACTCGAACTGGCGTACCAACCGCCCGGAGCCCGCAGAGGCGGGAGAGGATGTGCCGGCCTTTCTCTCGAATCCCGGCCGTGTCCAGGCCGCGGTGGATTATGCGGAAGTCCCTTCGACGCGCGCCACGTCTCCGCGCCTGGATACCCGCCGGCCCGAGAGCGAAGAGCGCCGCCGTCCCGACAGTGACAGGCGGAAGACCGGCCGCATCCTGCCCTGGTTCTTCAGCGACAACGACGAGGAGCACACGGAATCCTGACAGCTTGTGTTCCGGGGGCAGGCGTTGGCCGGCCGCCCGGATCTGACAGCCGGCGCGAGCGGGCGGCGTGGCCGGAGGAGGCCCACGCCGCCCGTTCCGGATGGAGGGGAAAGCGCCCATGAAGTGTCCGAATTGTGGACGGGATGACGACCGCGTGATTGACAGCCGCCCCGCAGAAGACGGGACGGCGACGCGCCGGCGCCGGGAATGCAACGCCTGCCGCTATCGCTATACCACGTTCGAGAAAGTGGAGACGCTGCCGGTCTACGTGGTCAAGAAGGATGGCGGGCGCGAGCTCTTTGACCGCGAGAAGCTGATCGGCAGCATCATGAAGGCCTGCAACAAGCTGCCCGTTTCCACTGCCGCCATTGAGGCTCTGGTCTCCGAGATCGAGGCCAATGCCCTCGGCCGCCTGAACCGGGAGATCACCAGCCGGGCCATCGGCGAGGCGGTCATGGACGGGCTCAGCGAGATCAACGAGGTCGCCTATGTGCGCTTCGCTTCGGTCTATCGGCGCTTTACCGACCGTACGGCCTTTGTCGAGGAGCTGGCCCGGCTCGACGAGCGCCGCGAGGCGGAGCCGGCGAAGAATGCCGATTAGAGCGGCAGATGGGACCTGAGCATGAATGCAAAAACCGTACTCGTTGTCGATGACGATCCCCATATCGTCGAACTGCTGACTCTGTATTTCGAAAAGGAGGGCTACTGCGTCCGCTCCAGCGGCGACGGCATCAGTGCCCTGGAGTCCTTTGCGGAGGAGGAGCCGGATGTTGTCATCCTCGATCTGATGCTGCCCGGCAAGGACGGCTATGATGTCTGCCGCGAGATGCGGCGCGTCTCCGATGTCCCGATCCTGATGCTCACCGCCCGCGGCGAAACACTGGACAAGATCGTCGGGCTCGAACTGGGCGCCGATGACTATGTCCAGAAGCCCTTTGAGCCAAAGGAGCTGCTCGCGCGTGTGAAGGCTGTCCTGCGCCGTGTCGAAGCCGGCGGCGCCGCCCGCGAGAGAGAACCCGAGCGGGAACGGGTCAGCTGGCCCGGCCTCGAGATTGACAAGTCACGCTACCTCGTGCGCATTGACGGCCGGACGGTTGAAATGCCGCCGAAGGAACTGGAACTTTTCTATTTTCTCGCCTCGCATCCGAACCGTGTCTATACCCGTGAACAGCTGCTGGGCTCGGTCTGGGGCTATGACTTCTTCGGCGAATCGCGGACTGTGGATGTCCATGTCAAGCGCATCCGCGAGAAGATCGAGGAAAACGGCGGCGGGCAGGGCTGGCAGATCCAGACCGTCTGGGGTGTCGGCTACAAGTTCGAAGTGGAGTAGCGGACGAAGCCATGGCGCGCCTCGGAAGGCGTCAGCGACGCCGCCGCACCGTGACCTACCGCGGCCGTCTCGTCCGCTCCTTTATCGCGATCATCCTGCTGAGCTTCTTCATCCTCGCCGTCATCTTTTACACCACAGTCACGACGACGCTGGGACGCAGCCGTGCACGCCAGCTCAACGCGGCGGTGACGGAGCTCGTCAGCATCGTTTCCGAGCGCCTGGCCAGCGGTTCCAACCTCGAGTCGGACCCGGCCGTCTCCTATTACCTGTCTTTTATGCGCCGCTCCCTGGGATCCTATGTCTGGCTTGTCGCGCCTGACGGCCAGCTGCTCGCCGCCACCGGCCTCCCGCCCGAGGCCGTCGGCCACCTCGAAGCCGGAAAAAGCGCCGAACTGCCCCGTCTGCCCGAGTACTATGTCGGGGCGGATACGGCGGACTCGAGCTGCACCTTTATCGGCGGCAACTACTTCGGCCTCTTCGATCCGCCGGGCAACAACCACTGGATCTCGGTCATCCGTCCCATCCATGACGAGACGGGCGGGCTGCGGCTGGTCGTTCAGGTCCATGACCGCTTCGACATGTCTGCCGATACGCGCCGCTACATGGTCAACGGGGTGGGCTTTGCCACTCTCATCGCCCTGCTCGCCGCCCTGGTCACCGTCCTGTTTTTTTCGAACGCCGTCTCCCGCCCGATCCGCGAGCTCTCCGATGCCGCCCGTGCGGTCATGCAGGGCGACTATACGGTGCGTGTTCCCGACCCCGCTCTCCCGGGGCCGGCGCCCGAGGGCGAAGAAGAACGCATGGAGTCAGCGGATGAGATCGCCTTTCTGGTGCACAGCTTCAACCGTATGGTCGAGTCGCTCGAGCTTCAGAACGCCGACCGCCGCGACTTTATTTCGGCGATATCGCACGATCTCAGGACGCCTCTGACCTCGATCCGCGGCTTCATCGAGGGCATGCTCGACGGCACCATTCCGCCCGAACGCTTTCCCCGCTATCTGGGCATCGTGCGCGATGAGACGGAGCGGCTGACGAAGCTTGTCAACGCCATGAACGAGGTCAACGAGCTGGACGGCGGTGCGCTGCACTTCCAGTTTGCGAATTTTGACATCACCGCACTGATCCGTCAGGTTCTGCGCTCCCTCGAGAGCCTGCTCGATGCGCGCTGCCTGACCGTCCAGACTTCCCAGACTCCGGGGGCCGAGCCGCTCCAGGTGGTCGGCGACGAGGAGCAGATCGGACGCGTCCTCCACAATCTGCTGTCCAACGCCATTCGCCATGCACCCGAGGGCGGCATTATCTCGGTGACCTGGCAGCGTGCCGCGGGGGGGCACTGCCTCGAGGTGATTGTCGAGGACAACGGCCCCGGCATCAAGGACGAGGATCTGCCCCATGTCTTCGAACGCTTCTATAAGGCGGATCGTTCGCGCACGGGTCATTCGGGCAGCGGTCTCGGGCTGTTCATCTCGCGCGGCATTCTGACGGCCCACGGACAGAAGATCACGGCCGGGCGCAGCCGGATGGGCGGGGCGCGCTTTGCCTTCACTCTGCAGCTTGCCTAGAATGACAGTCCAGGAGGAATGCTGATGACTGCCATTGACGCCCGTTCCCGGCCGGACACCGCCGCCCGCGCCCGTCGCCTCCTCGCGACACTGGAGGAGATCTATCCCGAAGCGGTCTGTACGCTCGACTATGACGCCGATCCCTGGCGCCTGCTGGTGGGCGGCATTCTGGCCGCCCAGTGTACCGACGCGCGGGTGAATCTGATCACGCCGGCTCTGTATGAGAGCTATCCGGACGTGGCGGCCTTTGCCGCCGCCTCCGAGGGCGATCTCGAGCCCCTGATCCGCTCCTGCGGCATGTACCGAACGAAGTCGCGCCATCTCGTCGCGGCGGCCCGCCACCTGCTCCGCGAACACGGGGGCGAGGTTCCGCGGACGCTTGAGGAGCTGATCGCCGTTCCCGGCGTCGGGCGGAAGATCGCGAACCTCATCCTCGGAGACGCCTTCGGACAGCAGGCGGTTGTCGTCGACACCCACTGCGCCCGTGTCTCGAGGCGCATGGGCCTGACCGATTCCGAGCAGCCGGCCCGCATCGAGCGCGACCTGATGGTCGTTCTGCCCGCGGACAGCTGGACCCGCTGGGGCCACCTCGCCGTTGCCCATGGGCGGGAGCTGTGTACGGCGCGGCGTGCCTTCTGCGAAGACTGTCCCTGCCGCCCCGACTGCCTCCACGGTTCCGGGCCGTGAAAATCGCAGAGCCGGGAGTGCCCGAACCTGTCGACCGGCCGGACTATGAGGCCGAATACGAGCCCTTTCAGGTGCCGCTGCGCCTGAGCCTGGGTCTCACCGCCCGCCAGGCCGGTCTGCTCGCGAAGCTGGAGATTCAAACCCCGCTCGATCTGATCCGCCACGTGCCCTTCCGCTACGAAGACTGGACGGAGCTCGCCCCGATTGCCTCCCTGCGCGACGGTGAGACGAGCGTCTTCCGCGCCCTGATCGCCGGGACTCCGACCATCCGCCGCCGCGGCCGCTGTTCGACGGTCAGGGCCACGCTGGCGGACGAAACGGCGACGCTGGGAGCGGTCTGGTTTAACCAGCCCTGGCTCGCCGAGAAGCTTGAGCCCGGTGCCCATGCCGTCTTCCGCGGCCGCATCCGCCGTTCCGGCGGTCGTTTTGAGGTCCTCAATCCCGCCATCGAGTCTCTCGGTGATGGCAATGTTGCCGAGACCGCCTATCTGCACCCTGTCTATCCGCTGACGGCAGGCCTGACCCGCCAGCAGCTCGAACGGTATATCGGCGCTGCTCTGACCCGCTACGGCGAGCGCATTCCCGAAGCCCTGCCCGCCGAACTGCGGCGCCGCCACCACCTCGCCGATGTTGCCTATGCCTACCGCATCATCCATCAGCCGCCGGACTGGGAGCAGCTCGCCGCGGCGCGCCGCCGCCTCGCGTTCGAGGAGCTGTTCATGGTGCAGACGGGCCTCACCCTGCTGCGGCGGAACAATGAACGCCAGGCGGCGGCCCTCCCGCTCGCTCTCGACGGCAGCGGTCTCGAGCGCTACCGTGCCGTGGCTGCGGCTCTGCCCTTTACGCCGACGCGGGCGCAGCAGCGGGTGGCGAACGAAATCTACCGTGACCTGACGCTGACACGGCCGATGGCCCGCCTCGTTCAGGGCGATGTCGGCTCCGGGAAAACACTGGTTGCCGCTCTCGCGATGCTGCAGGCTGTCATCTGCGGCCATCAGGCGGTGCTGATGGCGCCGACCGCTGTGCTCGCCAGTCAGCACGAGCGAACTCTCCGGGAACTGCTGGGGCAGGAAGCCAGGATACGCCTGCTGACGGGCGCCACTCCGGCCGGCGAGCGGCGCGGCATCCTGCGCGAGATTCGCACGGGCGACTGCGACATCGTGGTCGGCACCCATGCCGTGATCGAGGACCGCGTGGTCTTTCGTTCCCTCGCGCTCGCCGTGACCGATGAACAGCACCGCTTCGGCGTGCGCCAGCGGCTGCGCCTCGCCGGTGCTGAGGAGGATCAGGAAACGGAGGCGCCCGCCCCCCATGTCCTCGTGATGTCCGCGACCCCGATCCCGCGCACGCTGGGCCTGATACTCTACGGCGATCTGGACATCTCGCGCATAGATGAAATGCCGGCAGGACGACAGCCTGTCAGGACATATACGGTGGCTGACAAAAGCCTGCCCCGCGCCTGGGCGCTGCTGCAGCGCGAGCTGGAGAGCGGAGCCCAGGGCTTCGTTGTCTGTCCGACCATCCGGGCGGGGGAGGAGGAGGGGCGGCGCACTGTCGAGGCCACCTGGGAGGAGCTCAGCACGGGTCCCTTCGCCGGCTGGCGGGTTGGCCTGCTCCACGGCGATCTGCCCGCAAAGGAGAAGAAAGCCGTCATGGACGGCTTCATGGCGGGCGAGGTGCAGCTCCTCGTTGCCACCACCGTGATCGAGGTCGGCATCGACCAGCCCAACGCCACCGTCATGCTGATCATGGATGCGGACCGTTTCGGCCTCGCCCAGCTGCATCAGCTGCGCGGGCGCATAGGCCGCGGCGGGCGGGCCTCCTTTTGCCTGCTGCATTCCGAACGCGAGGATCAGACGGCGCGTGCCCGGCTCGCTGCGCTCTGCACGACGACGGACGGCTTCGCGATCGCAGAAGCAGATCTCGAGATGCGGGGGCCGGGTGACTTCTTCGGCACCAGACAGCACGGCCTGCCCCGGCTGCGGGTTGCCAATCTCTATGAGGATGCCGATCTGCTCCAGGAGGCCCAGCAGGCCTCGGCGGAGCTGCTTGAACTCGATCCCGGACTCGAGGATCCGGCGAACCGCCGCATCCGTCCTGCCCTGCGCCGTCTCTTCGGCCTCGAGCAGGCGCAGATGGGACTCTAGGAGGCGGGCTGCATGCGGGTGATTGCGGGAGAGGCGGGAGGGCTCGGGCTGGAGGCGCCACGCGGTCTCGCGACGCGGCCGACGAGTGCACGGCTGAAGGAGTCGCTCTTTGCCATGCTTGAGAGCCGCGGGCTCGTTCAGGAGGCCCGTGTTCTCGATGTTTTCGCCGGCAGCGGCCAGCTCGCGATCGAGGCCCTGAGCCGCGGCGCCCGTGCCGCTGTCCTCGTCGAGTCGGCGCGGCCGGCTCTGGCCGTCATCCGCCGCAATCTCGCGCACTGCCGTCTGGAGACACGCGCGAAGGTGCTCGCGAGGCCCGCCGCCCGCGCGCTGGGGGAGCTCGCGGCCGCGGGCTGTGTCTTCGATCTCATCTTCATGGATCCGCCCTACGAAACGGCGGCGGCCGAGCTCGCGAAGCTCGCCGGGCTGCCATCGCGGCTGCTCGCCGACGGCGGGCTTCTCATTGTCGAGAGCGCGCGCGGTACGGAGCTTCCCGGACTCCCCGGCCTGCTGCCCGTCCGTGATTGTCAGCAGGGGGGGCAAATGCTATCATTTTACGAACGTGCAGGAGTCTTTGGAGCGTCCATGGCGGATGCTTCAGACGGCTGATATGTTAAGTGAACGAGAACGCGGAGGCGAGATGCGAACCCTGATTTATCCGGGAACATTCGATCCCCTGACCAGAGGTCATGTCGATATCGCGCGGCGTGCCCGCCGTCTTTGCGACCGTCTCTATGTGGTGGTCCTGCGTAACGCCAATAAGCGCCCGGCCTTTGATGTAGCCGAGCGCCGTGACATGGCGGCGCGCTGTCTCGCCGATCTGGACGGTTGTTTCGTCGAGGATTATGACGGTCTCCTCGTTGACTACATGGTGGAGCGCGGGGCCGTTGCCGTGGTGCGCGGTCTGCGCAGCGAGTCGGATTTTCGCTATGAACTCGAGATGGTGGCGGCCAATCGCCTCCTCTACGAATCCTTTGAGTCCATTTTGCTGCCCAGCAGCTCCGCTCTCGCCCTGACCAGTTCCGCCATCGTGCGTGAGGTGGCTGCCTACGGCGGCGACATCTCGGCGATGGTGCCGGATGAGATTCAGGATGAGGTGGCCCGCCGTCTGGTCCGGCCGGAGTATCGACACCGCCTGGAGGTACGAACATGAAAGAGAATGAGCGACAGGAACAGCCCGGAGGCGGCAATGGCTTGTATGAGCTGATCGACCGCCTCGAGAATACGCTGCTGCAGGCGCGCTCGGTGCCCTTTACCACGAACTGCATGGTGGATAAGGAAGAGATGCTGATTCTGATCGGCATGCTGCGCGACAATCTGCCGGTGGAGATCAAGCAGGCGAACTGGCTTCTGGATCAGAACCGTCAGGTGGTCGCCGAGGCGCGGAAGGATGCCGAGAATATCACGCGCCAGGCCGAGAAGCGTGTTGCCGCCATGATAGATGAACATGAGATCACGATGCAGGCCCGCCAGCTCGCAGCCCAGACCATAGAGGCCGCAAATAAAACCGGACTGCAGATTCGCCATGGCGCTCTCGACTACGCCACGAAGCGCCTGACCGAACTCGAGGATCAGCTGACGTCGATGCTCGTGACCCTGCAGAAGAACAAGAAAGAGCTGCGTTAATCCCGAAGCGGAGGTTTCCCGCTATGAAAGTACTGGTACTCTTTGGCGGTGTGTCCACGGAGCATCTGGTTTCGTGTCGTTCCGCCCGAAATATTATCGCCGGCCTGCGTGAGGCGGGCCATGAGCCGCTGGCGGTCGGCATTACCGAGGGCGGCGAGTGGCTGCGCTTTCTCGCGCCCGATGAGGATATCGACGCTCCGGACTGGGAGGCGAGAGCCCGTGCCGCTCTGGCTGTGGCGGCGCCTCAGCCCGCTCCGCCCGTGAGCGGCAATTCCGTACGCGACTTCATCGTGCAGCTGGCCGGTTCCGAGCCCGATCTCGTCTTCCCGATCGTCCATGGCATCAACGGTGAGGATGGCTCGCTGCAGGGCCTTCTGCAGCTGGCTGACCTGCCCTTTGTCGGCAGCGGTGTTCTGGCCTCCGCCGCCGCGATGGACAAGGTCACGACGAAACGTCTGGCCGAGGCAGCCGGGATCCGGACCGCCCGCTACACCGTCGTGCAGCGCGATGAGCTCGAGGCGGAGGGGGCCGGACAGGTGGCCCGGCGCCTCGCGGCCGGGTTTGGCCTGCCGCTGTTCGTCAAGCCCTCAAACGGCGGCTCCTCCGTCGGCACCATGGGCGCCGCCACGGAGGCGGAGCTCGCGGAGGCCCTTGCTTTTGCCGCCGGCTATGATCGCACCATTCTGGTCGAGGAGCATGTCAACGCCCGTGAGATCGAGGTCGCCGTTCTCGGCAACGGCCCCTGGGAAGCCGCCCGCGCCGGCGAGATCCTCCTCAACGAGGAGGTGGCCTACTATGACTATGAGGCGAAGTACTTCTCAACCAGTGCCGTCGCCGAGGCTGTTGTGCCCACAGACCTCGCCCCGGAAACGGAGGCGGAAATACGCCGCCTCGCCGTCGAGACCTGCCGCACGCTCGGCATCGCCGGCCTCTCGCGCGTTGACTTCTTTCTCGAACATGGTACCGGCCGCATCCTGCTGAACGAGGTCAACAACCTGCCCGGCTTTACGGCCATCAGCCTCTATCCGATGGCTTTCGCCGCAGCCGGCCTCCCGCTCGCCGCGCTCTGCAACCGGCTCTGCGAGCTCGCTCTGGCGGACTATCAGGGCCGCCGGCGTCGCAGCAGCCACCAAAGGAGGGGAGAATGAACCGAGCCGTGACGCCGGATGCCCATGAGCCCGGCCCCGACAACTGCGGTCCGCCGGCCAGCCGCCCCGTCCTGATCACGATTATCGGACGGCAGTGGCTGCAGGACGATCCGCCTTCGCAGGTCAAGGTCGTGACCGAGGGGATCTGGGCCTGCGAAAACGGCGAAACCGTGCTGACCTATCAGGAGAGCGAGGCCAGTGGACTTGGCCAGACCCAGACGAAGCTGACCCTGCATGACGATGAATCGGTATCGATGCTGCGCGAGGGCGACCATGCCATGCGCATGGACTTCCGTCCCGGCGCCCGCCATATCACCAACATGAGCACGCCCTACGGCAGTCTCAGCATGGGCCTGTTTACCAGTGCTGTTTCCAGCACCCGCGACGAGAACGGCGGCCGGGTCCGCATTACGTATGCGATGGATGCGCACATGGCAAAGGCCCTCAACACCAAACTGGATATCAGCTACCGTTATGTCTGACTCCGGGCGGGAGCCCAAGGCGCCGGCTGCAGCCGCCCCAGACGCCGCAGAGCTGCTCCTCCCGGAACACGACGCCTTTGTTGACGACGATGACACGATAGATGCCGAAGAAGAGGATGCCCTGCGGCGTTTCCTCTCTTTCCTGCGCTTTGTCGAGAAGGAATCAGGCTCCCTCGATGTCGATCTCAGTCAGCCCAGCCACTTTCATGTTGAAGCCGAATTCTATGCCGATGTCCAT
>JASGUU010000006.1 GCA_030057555.1 Bacillota bacterium
ACGACGCTCTTCCGATCCAGAAGATATAACGCACCCCCGGGATGCTCCCGGGCTCCCCGCGGGTCTGTGTTGCGGGGGTGTCTACGGAGTCCACCCCGCGGCCGGCGGCCTCACAGCCGATGAGACGGACTTCCGTGTCGGGAATGAAGTCGAAGAAAGCGCCGATGGCGTTGGATCCGCCGCCGACACAGGCGAGCACGGCATCGGGCAGACGTCCCTCTGCCGCCAGCATCTGGCTGCGGATCTCGCGGGAAATGACAGCCTGAAAATCACGGACCAGGGTGGGGAAGGGGTGCGGCCCCATCACCGAGCCGAGGCAGTAGTGTGTGTCCGTTATGCGCCGGGTCCACTCGCGCATGGTCTCATTGACAGCGTCCTTCAGCGTCGCGGTACCGCTCGACACCGCATGCACGGAGGCGCCGAGAAGGCGCATTTTGTTGACGTTCAGTGCCTGACGCCGGATGTCGTCCGCGCCCATGTAGATGTCGCACTCCATGCCGAACAGGGCGGCGGCGGTGGCAGTCGCTACGCCGTGCATGCCAGCTCCGGTTTCTGCGATGAGGCGCTTTTTTCCCATGCGCCGGGCCAGCAGGGCCTGCCCCAGAACGTTGTTGATCTTATGGGAACCGGAGTGGTTCATGTCCTCGCGCTTCAGGTAGATGCGGGCTCCGCCGAGGGTTTCTGTCAGACGCCGGGCGAAGTAAAGGCGCGAGGGACGGCCGGCATAGTCCTGCTGCAGACGCAGGAGCTCCGCCTGGAAGTCTGGATCTTCGCGGTAGTGGAGGTAGGCGCTCTCAAGCTCGGCGAGAGCGG
Organism: Bacillota bacterium; assembly: GCA_030057555.1. Lineage (GTDB taxonomy): Bacteria > Bacillota > Clostridia > Saccharofermentanales > Fastidiosipilaceae > JAEZYR01. Next base: position 814 of record JASGUU010000006.1, read on the forward strand.
GCATCAATATCTCGGGGACGTACTGGCCGCCGTGCACACCGAAGCGTCCGGGGCGGCTCGTGCTGGGAGCGGATACTGGGGTCATGGCCGGTTTTCCTTTCTGGCTGTCAAATCTGACGGCGGAGAGGACAAAAAACTCGTCCTCAAACTACTCTCTGAGGACGAGTCCGAAAGACCCGCGGTGCCACCTCGCTTCACAGACGGTGAATCTGTGCACTTCAAGGATACCAACATATCCTGGACAAATGACGCCTGTCCTCGCGTCGTGGAATACCCGGGCTCCTGAGGAACCTTTCATCCACGCCCTCAACGGTCCATTTGATGATCCGCTCACCGCCTGCTTCCAGCACGACAGGCTCTCTGGGGGCGCTGGATCACCGTTATCTCCGTCTCAACGGTTTGGTGCTCGCATATGAACTTAATCGCGAATTTATCATGGATTCTGACGGAGCGTCAAGGCTTTCGCGGCTGACTGTCGGGCCGCCATACCGGCCGCGCTCTCGAAACGTCGGTGGGCAGGTCTCAGAAAATTGTAGGGAAAAGCCAGTTGACTGGCAGCGATGCTTCAAGCCGCAAAACTCCCACTTCAGTTGACCTGCCAGTTATCTTATTGTTACTATTGTGTTGTTTTAATAGTTATTGTTTTTATTAGTACTTATATAAAACACATATATTACTTAATGATTTTGAAGGCTATATCTACAGCAGGCAGGAAATAGATGGAAGTACTGGAGGGAAGAATGAGTAAACGGATGAAAAGACTGGCAGTGCTGCTGATCGCAGTCATGCTGGCCTCGGTTTCACATGTCGGCCAGCTGTCGCTTTCGGCAGAAGAACGTATTGACAGCGGGAATCCGCCGGCAGAAGAGGCGCTGCTGTCTCTGTCGGGGGACACAGAGGCAGCGCTTCTGCCTGATACGGAAGAGACAGCAGACTATTCCGATGTCCCGAGTGTTCCGGAGGATCAAAGCGATGCCGGGGACGCGGCAGCGGAGGAGAATTCTGACTTTGCTGAAGCGAGTGCCGACAACCTGCCTTCACGCGAGAATGATCCTGAGGATATCTCCGATGACGCGCCGGTGTTGGAAGATGACGAAATGGAAGCTGTCACGGCTGCTGATCCGTCGGAGATCGAACAGGAAACGGCCGTTCGCGCTGCCAGCCTTCGGCAGGGGCGGGCCATCAACTCCTTCGATACCCTGAAGGCAGCCATCGAGGACCCGGCCCGTGAGGAAGAAATCATCGTCCCGGGCGGAGACTATCTTTTCACGGATACGATCACGGTTTCGAAGCCTCTGGTGCTCAAAAATGCGGCGGGAGAAGGCGTGAACTTTCTCTTCGGACTGCCGAATGACAATGCTTCTTCCCTTGGCAAGACGATGATGGACATCATCGCAGACGGCGCTCTGACACTGAACCCCGACAGCGATGCCAGCTTCGTTTTTGATGGCCAGTCGCAGGAGACAAATACGTCGGATAAGGGCGTGTTCATCACCGTCCGCAGCGATGCCTCTCTGACCGTCAACCACGGCCTGTTCCGCAACTCCATCAACGCCGGCATGCAGACGGCGCCCATCTATGTGGACGGCGGCAGCTTCACACTGAACGATGGCGTAATTGAGAACAACCAGATCAGCCATGTGGAAACGATTTCGAACTGGCGTCTGACCAGTCGCGAGCATGTGGCTCATGGCTACGCAAAAAGTGCAGCGGTTGCTGTACGGAATGCCGGCAGCTTCGTCATGAACGGCGGTGCGATCCGGAATAATGCAACTGTTGATAATCCCAATTTGGCAGGATCGCATCTGCCCACCGGCATTGCCGTCCAGAATGGAACAGTTGTCATAAACGGAGGAACCCTGTCAGGAAATGCTACTCTGACCCAGGGCGGAGCCCTGTATGCGGCACCCAGATCTCAGGTTACGATCAATGACGGTGAGTTCAGCAACAACATGGCCCGTGATGGGGGAGCCCTCTTTTTCGACTGGGCCAGCACGGGAACCATAAACGGAGGCACGTTCACAGGCAACAGCGCCGACGGCATGGGCGGCGCGGCTGCGATCACGGATCGCTACATGGTCGGCGATGAAAATGGCAGTGCCATGGTAAATCCTTCGTTTTCCGGCTATACCCATGAACAGTGGGAAGCGATTGGACTGGGCGTCAAGCTCACCGTAAATGGCGGGGATTTTACAGAGAACCAGGCCTTTGCCGGCGGCGCCTTCTATGTTTCGAGCAATAACACGGTGATCAATGCCGCCAACATCAGCAACAACACTGCCACCCGCTTCGGCGGAGGGATTTACCTCAGCTGTGTTCCCTATGTCCTGCAGCTGCGCAATGTCTATATCGACGCCAATACAGCGGATGACAGCCTCGATCAGTACATCTCGATGTCGGATGGCAGCGGGGGGACGATTGGCATGCCCGCCGGCAGCGGCGGCGGCGTCTGGTACTGCCCGACCGGCGACAGTGAGATCTATGTGTCGAACGGCGTTGCCTTCAATACGAACAGCGCGACCCACGACGGCGACGACTTCACCAGCGTGACGAAGAAAGACGCCAACTACGAGATTACGCTCTTCGAGCGCATGCTGGGTGGCGGTCTCGTCTCCTGGTACAGGGATGGCGACTCGCAGAGCGATGCCGTGCCCCGCTATGACGGCAGCGGCGATCCCATCAGCCCGATTGCCGGCAGCTCCGATTCCTTCAGCCTCAAGGCTGTGGCGGGAGAGGATGCCTTCACGGCCGCGAGGGAGCTGGCCATGGTCATCATGTCCGGCAATACCGCCGGCCGTGGTGGTGCCATAGGGACAAACGGCACCGTGATTTTCGGCGATCCGGACAAGGAGTTTTCCGTAACCGTAACGAAGACATGGGATGAGAAGCTGGCCGCTGACGCGCAGCCCGTTGAGATCGCTCTCTATGTGGTTCTCGGCGAGACAGAGCGTCAGATTCAGAAGGCGACTCTGACGGCGGACAGCGGCTGGCAGTTTACCTTCCCCAATCTGCCTCTCGAGGCCAGAAACGAGAGCATCCACTATCGTGTGAAGGAGCTCGGCAGCGGAGGCTACGATGTCGTCTATGAGAACAACGACTTCAGCACGGCGAATCTGACCGCCAATCAGGATGTGGCCGTTGGCATCACCAACAAATGGATCAGTACCAGCATTCCCGTGACCAAGTTCTGGGATGACAATGAGGATCAGGATGGCCTGAGGCCGGAGAGTGTCACAGTCTGGCTGCTGGCTGATGGTGAAGATACGGGCGAGAGGCTTGTCCTCTCTGAGGCCAACAGCTGGACGGATACGTTCAGCGATGTGGCTGTGTACAAGGGCAGTGAGAAGATCACATACAGCGTCACGGAAGATCCGGTGGAAGGATATACGCCGGCTGTTGAAGGAGATGCCATAGAGGGCTTCCGCCTGACGAACAGCCATGTGCCCGAGCTGATCGACATCTCCGTGACCAAGACCTGGGATGACCATGACGATCAGGATGGCCTGAGGCCGGAAAGTGTCACGGTCAGACTGCTGGCCGACGGTGAGGATACGGACGAGAGTCGCGTTCTCTCCGATGCCAATAACTGGACGGACACGTTTACGGCTCTGGATGCATACAGGGACGGCACGAAGATAGACTACACAATCGAGGAGGATCCGGTTGGCGGATACACGCCGGCTGTTGACGGTGACGCCGAACAGGGCTTCAGGCTGACGAACCTCCATGTGCCCGAGCTGATTGACATCCCTGTGACCAAGGTCTGGAATGACAATGACGATCCCGAGAGGCCGGAGACGATCACTGTCCAGCTGCTGGTAGACGATGTGGAGTCGGATACAGCGATTGAACTCAAGGCAACAGATAACTGGCAGGGTGCTTTCACCGGTCTGCCGAAATATCGCAATGGCGTGGAGCTGGTCTATACAGTCAGGGAAGTTATTGCTGCCGGCAGGTACGACGTCGAGATCAGCGGTAGCTCTGACACAGGCTTTACCATTACCAATACACCTGTTCCAGAAGAGACGACTGCCACGACTGAGACGGAAGAGACGACGACGGAGCCAAGTGAGACACCGCCGGTGGAGCCGACGAGTCCGGAGACTTCTTCCGAGGTACCCAAAACAGGCAGGAACGACGGACCGTACTGGCTTGGCCTGCTGCTTCCTCTGTTCGGTCTCGTTCTGATACTCAGGCGCAGGCGCAGCTTCGAGTAGAGCCGGGCGACAAAAGAAGGATTCTGTTAATAATCGAAAGCCGGGATGGAGATGTCCCGGCTTTCTTCAGCAATAGACGCTGTTTGACTGTTTCCTGCAGCCCAAACTGTGTGCTTGCCATGAAACAGGAGATACCAGAAAACTATCTTGAAAAAGTAGTGGGAGGTGTGTATAGTAAACCTAAAAGCTCCGCATAGAAACATTTTCCGCATGTAGTGAAGTATTTACAGACTGAAGGTCAGGTACACAGTAGTGACAGACGGGAATAGACAAGTGACAAATACTGAGGCACTGTGCGAGTTGTCTCCAAAAGCAAAATAAAGGCTGCCCGCCCCTCTGTATCAGCTGAGCTGCTGATACGGAGGGGCGGGCTTTTCCCATTCAATGAACAGATGAGGGACGTGCCGGTGAATGCCCGGGGCAGGCAGGGAGAATAAAACAGCAGCATTCACGGTGAGTGGACTTAATGAAAAAAACAGTTAAAAAAGTTTGGAATATCGTTACAAGCATCATAGTTGCTCTCATTGTTCTGCTGGCCATCGCCCTGGTAGGTGTCCGGCTGGCTGGCTTCAAGGTCTTTACTGTACTATCCGGTTCCATGGAGCCCACCTATCATGTGGGTTCGCTTATCTATGTCAGGAATGTGAACTATCAGGAGCTGCAATCCGGCGATGTCATTACATTCATGCTGGATGAAAACACCGTGGCCACCCACCGTGTCGTGGGGGTCGTCCCTGACGATGAAGATCCAGCCGTCATACGCTTCCGTACCAAGGGAGATGCCAATGAGGCAGAGGACGGCGCTCTGGTTCACTACAGGAACGTGATCGGCATGCCGGTCTTTTCCATTCCCCGTCTGGGCTATGTGGCGGATTACATCCAACATCCGCCTGGAATGTACATAGCGATCGCCGCCGGAGCAGTACTTCTGCTTCTGGTATTCATTCCCGACCTGTTCGAGGAGGATGACAAGAAGAGGAAAGCGAGGGCACACAAAGAGGACGCTCGTGCCGATAGCCGCAGAGATTCTGGGTCTGATCCCGATGCAGCTGCATTGGCAGAGCGGGCGGGGCGGCTGAGACAGGCCGCGGAAACACTGGTTGCAAAGGAAGAACATCAGGCGCTCGATGGACGGCTGGCGCAGGCCACACAGGGCGAGACGACTGGCCGATCCTCAGGCGCATGAAGCAGCGCGAGCGGAAGGTTCCGCTCGGCACGATTGACGAGGGCTATGCCGCAAGGCTCCCTATAAGACATCACAAAAGGAGGTTTTCACAGATGAAAACAAGACGCAAAGCACTGTTCCTGGTTCTCTGTGCGGTAATGCTCGTTGCCGCTTCAGTGCTGGGAACCATGGCCTACCTGACCTCTACAGACGAGGTGAAGAACACGTTCACCGTCGGCAAGGTGGCTATTAAGCTCGACGAAGCCAAGACCGACAGTGACGGCTACGGCGTTCCGGATCCGTCTGCTCCCCGTGTCCAGGAGAACGATTATAAGCTGATTCCCGGCCACAAATACAGCAAGGATCCTATGGTCACGGTTCTAAATGGCAGTGAGCTGAGCTACATCAGAATGATCGTCACTGTCAGCAAAGCCGATGAGCTCGATGCCATCTTCAGTCCTGACGGCGCCAGCCTGATCTCGATCTTTGGAGGCTATGATTCGAATAACTGGATCTACAAGGGCAATGTCAAGGACGAGGTCGACAACACCCGCATCTACACGTTCTGGTACAAGGAGATGGTCGGTGCACCCTCGGCTGACGTAGCTCTTGACGCCCTGTTTGATTACATCGCTGTTCCCGGCAACATCACCAATGCGCAGCTCGCCACCATCGAGGGCATGACCATCACCGTCAATGCCCACGCGATTCAGGCTGACGGCTTCGCTAATGCGGCAGCGGCGTGGACCGCTTTCGACAGCCCGTAATTCCTCGTTCGTATTAAAGACAGGAGGAAACTGATATGAATAAAAAGAGACTCATGCTGGTCGTAGCGTTGGTGCTTCTCGTAGCAGGAGTGGTTGTCGGTACGATTGCCTGGCTGACAGACACGACGGATGAAGTCAAGAACACCTTCACCACCAGTGACATCGATATCACTCTTACAGAGTCCGAGAATCTGAATCTCAAGATGGTACCCGGCCATGTCATTACCAAAGACCCCGTGGTAACAGTCGAAGCAGATTCCGAGGCATGCTATCTGTTCGTAAAACTGGATAAATCAGCGAATTTTGACAGCTTTTTGACGTATTCAATGGCAGATGGCTGGACGCAGGGAAATGGGACCGATATTCCCTCAAATGTGTTCTATCGTACTGTTGCGTCCTCGAGTGCCGATCAGGAATTTGCTGTTCTGAAGAACAATGAAGTTACGGTTCTCGGCACAGTTACCAAGGAGATGATGAACGGGCTGACAGCGGAGACTTATCCCACCCTGACCATCACCGCCTACGCTTCCCAGCAGTACAAGGCTGCCGGAACGGAATTCACCGCCAAAGAAGCTTGGGACAACGTAAATCCCTGATACATGAAGCTTATCGATACCCCATAGCTTTACGATCATCAAGGAGTAAAAGATCATGAAAAAGAGAATCACAGCGATTTCCCTTGGCATTGCTCTTCTGGCAATTGCCATCGTAGGCGCATCCATCGCCTACTTCACGGACACTGATGCCGAGACCAATGTCTTCACCACGGGCAACGTGGATATCACTCTCATAGATGATTTCACGCAGAACTCCAAGCTTCTTCCCGGCAGTCAGACCATGAATGCAGTTCCCAAGAAAGTCTCCATTAAGCTGGAAGACGGTTCCGAGGACGCTTATGTCTGGTATGAGTGGCTGATTCCCGCCGCGCTTGACAGCACCGATGGCTCTACTGGCACCAACAATATTGTCCATGTCAACTCCCTTGGTCGTACCTGGGATAAGTACCGTGAGAATCCGAATTTTTGGGCCGAAGGCCAGACGGAAGCTCTGCCTCTGGACCAGACTTGGGACCATGATCCCGATGTCGAGCTTAGCCTCACTGGTCCTCAGGGCTTTATCGGCACTGAGACCGTTGATGGCGTTCTTTACAACAAGTACCTGGTCCTCTACCACGGCATGCTGAGCGCTGGTGACGAGACTACTGTGTCCATGAGCCAGGTCTATCTGGACAACAAGGTCGACGCTTACACCAACGACGACGGAGATCTTGTCTATACCTATAATGGCGCTGACATTGACTATGACTTCACCAATGGTGTCAAAATCATTGTCCGTGCATACGGCATGCAGGCCGCCGGCTTTGCCGACGTCTACGCTGCCTACTCCGCTTACTAGGAACAATCCATTTGATTTCTCCTGGTAAACACTTCCACCCATGGCGTGCGCTTCACCAGCTGCGCGCCTGAGGGGAAGTCAGCATGGCCGAACCGCCAGCTTAACTTTCTCACATATGGCTCTGTGCCCTTTGGGGTGTCGGGGTACAGACCATATGAGAGCACCCGGTAGTATCGGATGTTCTCATATGGTCGGAAGAGACCATGGAAAGTATCAGAACTCCGAATGGATATACACGAAAACGGCTTGAGAGGAACAGGGACTATGAAGCGGAAACTATTGATTCTGTCAGTGCTGGCCATCTGCATTGCCACGCTTGCCGTCGGAAGCATTGCTTTCTTCACCTCGGAAGACAAGGCGCACAACGTGATCACGACCGGCGGCGTGGAGATCACGGTGCAGGAATGGGCAGACGCTGACAAGACAGAAGCCTTTGAAGACCTGACCGGCATCATGCCGGGCACGGCCGTAACCAAGATCGCGGAGATCAAGAATACGGGCGCGTCCGCCGCATGGGTAAGGGTAAAGGTCGACAAGGCCATCGAGCTCGATGGCGAGGGCACGCCCGATACGGATATGGTGGAGCTTGATCTCAACACAGTTGACTGGACGCTGGGTGCAGATGGCTACTGGTACTACAAAGTGGCTCTGGAACCCGGCGACGTAACCCAGCCGATCTTCACCTCTGTGACCTTCAACGCCACCATGGGTAACGAATACCAGAGTGCAACGGCAACTGTGGACATTGCTGCCCAGGCCGTTCAGACCGCCAACAATGGCGCTACCGTCATGGACGCCATGGGTTGGCCCAGCCCCTAAGGAGGCCCAGAAATGAAGAAGAAGAAAGTATTCGCGCTTATTCTAGGCCTTGTACTGATTGGCAGCCTGGTGCTGCCAGGTGCGATGGCGCTCTCTTCCGACGCGGATTTCCCTTCGGATGAGCTTCCTGTCAGCGACGAGGCTGTGTCACCAGAGACAGAAGAGGCGCCAGACGCAGAAGACATGCCCGAAGCGGAGGACGTGTCCGAGGCAGAGGACGAAGAGCCTGAGGCAGAAGACGAAGCGCCCGAGGCAGAGGACGAAGAGCCTGAGGTGGAGGACCTTACTGGTCCCGAACCGGAAGATGTGACACCTGTGGAGACGCCCGCACCGGATGAAACCCCAGCACCAGATGAGGCGGAGGGGGAAGATACCGATGTGCCTGTGGCAGAAGAGCCTGCCGAGGAAATACCCTTGGGAGAGCCAAGCATCCAAAACTATGATGACAACAGTACCTTTGAGTTGGGTTTGTATGACAGACTCATGGCATGTACTTCCATCGAACAGATCGAAGCAATAGGAAAACAAATCTCTGAGGACGAATTTCTTGAACTAACCGAAGAAGAGCTGGCAGAAGTCGAGAGTCACATCCTCTCGTTTGAACTCCTGCTTGAACCAGAGCCCATCCCTGCAGTAGTTGTAGAAGACTCCGAGCCACCTGTGAAGAGCGAAATTGTTGTTCCTACCGTGTCCTTCACAAATGTAGCTCCCCTTGGTGATCCAGTTGTTGGCGGAGATGATTAAGGAGGCTGGCATGAAGACTAGAAAATTCATTTCATTAGTATTAATTTGCCTATTGTCTTGTGCCATGCTGATCCCCGCCATTCCCGTTTCGGCAGAAGGTGAAACTCCGGGAGAGGGGATGGTCATCAACAAAACCGCCACGGATAATGATGACGGAACTTACGAGATACAGCTGGAAGCCTACGCCACCGGTGAGGCGATCATCAGCGAAGAGACGCGGGATATTCCCACGGACATCATCCTCGTGCTCGACCAGTCCGGGTCCATGGATTATGATTTTTCGACGACCGTTTTCAACAGTTACGGGACAAGAACCAACAGCTACTTTTATGACCGCCGCCATAATGGAGGGAGTAATAACCTCTGGTACCAATTGGATGACGGCAGTTATGCTTCGGTCTCAGTGGTGAGGCAGGGAGTTTCAACGTATACGACATGGCCCGCCAACTACCGAAACCGCGATTATTATGATGTGAGTAATAATCTGTGGGAGAAAGTCGGAGACGAGTACAGGCAGGTCACTCTAACTAGGGAATGGGTGTGGGATTGGTTTAACTCGCACTATGAATTTACTTACGAATTTTCCGATGGTACGAGTGTTACTAGTAATGGGAATGACACTGTTCCGAATCTCGGATCTCATGCGCCACTTTATTCTGCCTATACTGATTACGAGTATACTTACACTTATACCGATAACAATGGTGTGCTCCAAACCATCGGAACTTCCACCGGAGCAAACACCAATTTTACGGGTGCTACGTTCTATGAAAGAGGTACCGCTAACATTACCCGGCTCGCCGCTTTGAAAAACGCTGTTACTACTTTTGCCAACAGTGTGGCAACCAAGGCCGCCGGCCCGGATGGTAACCTTGCCACCACCGAGGACAACGTAAACCACCGCATAGCTGTGGTGGGCTTTGCCAGTCAATCCGGCTACGGGAACAATACGGAGTTGCTGTCCATCAGCGGCACAAACAGCGGAACCGTAGGTGTGGCTTACAACAACATAACCCCTCAGAACCTGCTCGACGTTGTCCAAGATATGGATACGACCGCCGGACAGACCATGGTCACAAACGCCATCAATGCCCTGGCGGCTCGGGGCGCGACAGAGGTTGATCTCGGCATGGACATGGCGGAGCGCATTTTGAACGCCAATCCTGTTCCTCCGGAGCAGGAGCGCAATCGGGTCGTGGTTGTTTTTACTGATGGTTCTCCGACAAGGTCTGATGGATTCGAAAAGGATGTTGCTGAAGAGGCCATTTCGATTGCGGAAAACATTAAAAATGCCGGGACGACCGTGTACTCCGTCGGTATTTTCGACGGAGCCGATGCCACCAGCCCCGGAACCGAACCCAGTGGAGATTTACCTCCAAACAGTTCCAATTTGCCTGCGGCCTCCAACTGGTTCATGCAGAACCTGTCCAGCAATAACGGCGCCGTTCAGGATCCCAGCTATTACCTCTCCGCCGCCGACGCTGAGACGCTGAACAATATCTTCCAGCAGATCGCGGAGCAGATCGAGGAAGGAGGTACCACCGTCACGCTGGGCAGCGAGACGATCATCAAGGACATCATCGCCCCGTCTTTTGCTCTGCCCGACGGTGCAACAGCAAACGACATCACGCTGGAGACCTGGAAATACAACGGTCCCGACTATGGCGCGGCCAATGCCTGGACGAAGAATCCCGATGCCATGGGCGCCACAGCAGTCCTGGGAAGCACGAACCCCGGCGATCCGACGACCACGAATAATCAGCTGGATGTTACAGGATTTAATTATTCGGAAAACTGGGCCGGTCCCGTCATGGAAGATGGAGCCATAACCGGCTACCGCGGACACAAGCTGGTTATCAAATTTACTGTGAGACCACGCCCTGGCTTCTTGGGCGGCAACCAGGTTTTCACCAATACCAGCGCCGGTGTTTACGAGAATGCCGAAGCGACCGAGCCGGTCCTGACCTTCGATCGGCCCACCGTGGACGTTCCCATCCAGACCATAAACATCACAACTCCTTCGGAGAATAAGAACGTTTATCTCCTGCAGGGAGTGCCCGCCACAGACATTCACGGCGGCGTTTCCGTCACAATCGGAACCGTGTCGCTGAATCTTGATCCGGCAGCCGTGAACTGGGGTTTGCAACCCTGGCAAAATGAATATGTCGATGTCTCTGTTGTATATAAGGATGCCAACGGGGATCCGATCCCGCCAGAAGGTTTGCAGAATGTCACCGAAGATACACATTACTCTGTCACCGTTACGGTAGAGCCCAAGGCAGCCGGAACGGTACCCGGAGCAGGTGTCACCCAGACCGGCAACGTTTCCCTCAATGTGTTCAAGCCGGAGCTGACCTTCAAAGACGGCTCGGTCTACTATGGCGCAACTGCTCCAACAGATTCAGATTACGCTGCCAGCCTGACCAGCACTCTGTGGAAGCATAACGGCGTTCTGTCCACCGACGTTACCATGGTCGGCACAGCCCCGGTTCTCGCTTTGACCTACACGCCGGAGCCAGGGAAGATCGTGGATGGCAAGGTGAACACAAAGCAGGATATCGCTGTTGACGCAACCGTGAAGATCGGGGCGACTGATGTAACGACTCACACCACGTTCCTGCACACCGCCTGTGATCCGCCCTGCGGCTGGAACGTAGAGAATCCGGACGGAAGCCCGGCTTTCCTGCTCCATGTTCAGACCTGTTCGCTGACTATCACAAAGACCGGCGGCGCTGCAGATGAATCCTATGTCTTCGATGTTTTCAAAGATGGTGTGAAATACTCCGAAGTCAGCATCTGGGGAAATGGCAGCGAGACGCTCTACGAGCTGCCTGTCGGCAGTTACACCATCGCGGAGAATACCGGCTGGAGCTGGCGCTATTCCGCCAATAACGGAGGCACAGCCACCCTGACGGCAGTAAATCCCAACGGCAGCATCACCTGCAGCAACACGAAGACCAAGTACAGCTGGCTCAACGGCTTCAGTGAGATCGTTCGGAACATTTTTGCTCCGATTGAGGAATGAGAAAGGAGGGAGCGATGATGTATCAGAGAAAGAGCAAAGAAGCTAAAATGCGCAGACTGCTGGGACGGCTCTTCAGAAACAGCCGCATGGCGACCATTACGGTATCTGTTGTGCTCCTTCTGGCGCTGACCATCGGCGGTACCATCGCCTGGCTCAGCACAAAGGCAGGACCCCTCGTAAATCCCTTCACGCCCTCCAAGGTGACCTGTGAGGTGACGGAGGAGGATTTTAACGACGAAACAGGCATAAAGACTAATGTGAATGTGAAGAACACCGGCGACACGGAGGCCTATATCCGCGTCAAGCTGGTGACGTACCGGACGAATGATGCTGGTCAGCATATCGGCGGTACGGCAGCGCTGCCTACATTTACTCCCGGCGAAAACTGGGTGGCATATGGGGGTTTCTACTACTATACGCAGCCAGTTGCCGCGGGAGCATCGCCTGCAAGCGCTCTGATCAGCAGCATAACGCTGGTATCCTCATATGACGACGCTGACGGCGGCCGCCAAGCCATAGACATCGTAGCGGAAGCCATCCAGAGCAAGCCGGCAACGGCAGTCGGCGAAGCCTGGGGTGTGAGCATTACGCCAGGCATCGTAAGCGACTATGATTAAGGAGGTGAAAGCAGTGAGAAAGTCATGTAAGGCGATCTTCTCGTTCGCGTTTGCCCTGCTCCTGGTCATGGGCCTGGCGTCCACAGCCTTTGCGGCAGGCCCCTCCATCACCTTTGAGGGCTTCTCCGGCGGCTTTGATTTTGGACCGGACGGCGAGCACACGGAGACCGACCTGTTCGACAGCTTCAAGGGCGTCATGCCCGGCGATATCCTGACGGAAGAGATCACCTTTACCAACGCCGCCACGGACTGTGCCTTTGTCAACCTCTACATGAGGGCCGAAGCTCATGACGAAGACAATCCCCTCAGCGAAGAAGTCGCGGCTTCCGGCGAGACCGTCGCGACCATGACAGAGTTCCTCTCCCAGCTTTCCATGAAGGTCTGGAATGGGTCGGAGCTGATCTACGACGCCTCCCCGGATGAGCTCGATGGACTGCAGGATAACAAGTTTCTCGGCACTTTCCGTACAGGAGAGACCACGGTACTCAAGGTGGAGCTGACAGTTCCCATCGACCTGGACAACAGGTTTGCCAACCGCATGGGCGAGGTGGACTGGATATTCCTGGTGGAGGCCTTCGACGAGAGCGAGCTCATCGTCCGGAAAATCTGGTCCGATGGCAACGGCAATCACGCGGACGACAGTGTAAGCATCACGCTTCTGAAGGATGGCCAGCCGACGGATGAGACGGCGGAACTGAATGCCTCCAACGGCTGGACCTACACCTTCGAGCGTCTGCTGGAAGGCCATGTCTGGTCGGTGGAGGAAGACGGGGTTCCCGAGGGCTATACCGTGAGCTATGAGACCGAGGGCAATACCGTTTTCATCACCAATACGCTGATCCCGGAAGAGACGACAACGGAGCCGGTTGAGACAACGCCACCCGAGCAGACGGAACCGGACGAGGTACCCAGAACCGGACGAAATGACGGACCGCACTGGCCTGCGCTGCTCCTGCTGCCCCTCGCAGGACTGGCCCTGATCGTGAGGCGCAGACGCAGCTTCGAGTAGCTTCGGACGACGGCTGCCAGAATTTGCATCGCAAATCGGGAACCGGGATGGAAACATCCCGGTTTTTCGTCAGCGGAAAACACGGAAGTGCTTTTTTTATTTCCGGGATAAGTTACAATCCTTAATAATGGCCTGCTCGAAAGACCGGCCCAAATATACACCTGCCCGTCCGCACAGGCGAACGAGCTATTGCAAGGGGGGTATTTGAATGCAGTGGTGGGTCTGGCCGCTTATCGCGGTCATCGTGTCACTGGCGTCGTTTGCTGTTGCTGCGTACTTCTATTCGTATGTCAAAAACATGAAGACAGACGACAGTGCCGTAGCTAAATGGGGGAAGCTGATTCGTCAGGGGGCCTTTGCGTTCCTGAAAGTCGAATATAAGATTCTCGCCAAGTTCCTGGTCGGGGCCGCGGTGGTGATCTTTCTTTTCCTGCCGCCGGTGTGGACCTCGTCAAACATCGGCATGAATTTCCTGAATGCGGTCATCTATCTGGTCGGTGCAACCCTGTCTGGCCTCGCGGGCCTGCTGGGTATGAGCATCGCCACGATCGCGAACGTCAAGGCCGCCGCCGCTGCCCAGAAGGGCATCACCCCTTCGTACATGGCCGGCTTCCGCGGCGGTGCGGTCATGGGCATCGCGGTGGTGGGTATCGGTCTCTTCGGCGCCTCAATCCTTTACCTGATCTTCCATGATGTTCCCGAAGTCGGCAACATCATCCTGGCCTTCAGTTTCGGCGCCTCCTCACTGGCCCTCTTCGCGAAGGCGGGCGGCGGCATCTTCACAAAGACGGCCGACATCGCCGCCGACCTGACGGGCAAGGTGGAGTTCGGCCTGCCCGAGGACGATCCGCGCAACCCGGCCGTCATCGCGGACAACGTCGGTGACAACGTCGGTGACGTGGCCGGCATGGGCGCCGACCTCTTCGACTCCAACATCGCCTCGATCGCCGCCGCGCTGGTCCTGGCCGCTCCGCTGGGCCAGACCGGCTATATTTTCCTGCTCGGAGCGCTGGGTCTTCTGGCCTCGCTTGTCGGCATGTACTTCTCCTCGGTAAAGGAGGGTCAGCACCCGGGCCGCGCCCTCAACCGCTCGACCTACCTGACCACAGCCCTCTTCTTCGTACTGACCCTGATCGCGACGCTCGCGAGCGGCTACAACCTGCGCCTCTGGGGCGCGGCGATGCTCGGCCTGCTGGCCGGCACGGTCATCGGCTTCACCTCGGAGCTCTTCACCTCGGATGAAGGGAAGTCCGTCCAGCATGTGGCGAAGGCCTCCGTTACCGGCCCCGCCTTCACGATCATCAGCGGCTTCTCCTACGGCCTGCTCTCCTGCTTCCCGGCCCTGATCGGCATCGCGGTCGCCGCCCTCGGCGCCTACAAGATCTGCGAGCCTCTGGGCCCCGGCTATGCTCTCTATGGCATCGCCCTCTCGGCGGTCGGCATGCTCTCGATCGTTGCCATGATCACCTCGAATGACGCCTACGGCCCGATCGTCGACAACGCCCGCGGCCTGGCGGAGATGGGCGGGCTCGGTGACGATGTGCTTGAGATCACCGACCAGCTCGACGCCGCCGGCAACACGGCGAAGGCCATCACGAAGGGATTCTCGATCGGCGCCGCCGGTCTGACGGTCATCGCCCTGCTCGCCGCCTATCAGGAAATTCTCGTTGAGATCGGCAAGCCCGCCGACTTCAACCTCCTCGACCCGCTGGTCTTCTTCGGCGTCATCATCGGCGTGGCCGTGCCTGCGGTCTTCTCCGCGATGCTGATGATGGGTGTCGACCACAACGCGACGCGCCTCGTCGCCGAGATCCACCGCCAGTTTGATGAGATCCCCGGCCTCCGCGAGGGGAAGGAGGACGTGCTGCCCGACTATGACCGCTGCATCGAGATCGCCACGGTCGGCGCGCTGAAGGAGCTTTTGCCTGCCGGCGTCATGGCCATCGTCTCAACCTTCGTCGTCGGCTTCATCGGCGGCGTGCGGGCGATCGGCGGCTTCCTGGCCGGCAACATCTTCAGCGGCCTCCTGCTCGCCCTGCTGATGTCGAACGCAGGCGGCATGTGGGACAACGCCAAGAAGTATATTGAGTCCGGCAACTTCGGCGGCAAGAACTCCGATGCGCACAAGGCCGCCGTCATCGGCGATACCGTCGGCGACCCCTTCAAGGACACCGCCGGCCCCTCGATCAACACGCAGATCACGGTGGTTTCGCTGGTGGCCTCGCTGGCCGCGACACTCTTCGCGATGTTCTCCCTGCTCGGCTGAGCGGGCACGGCAGTTCGCGAACACGAAAAAGAGCCTGCCACGGCATGTCGACCGCGGCAGGCTTTTTCATGTCTCAGAGGCTTCCCTCAGCTCTGGAGCAGGCTGTTCAGAAAACGCATGCCCGCGACATAGTCCTCGCGTTCCGACATGTGCTCGAGCATCAGGCAGGCGTCGTCGCCCAGGGTCCTGAGGTTGCGGATCAGGGTGGGGTAGTCGAGCTGGCCCGTACCCGGCCGGCACTCGTCGAGGTGCAGGGTGAGGCCCGTGCCGAGGCGGATGTCCTTGGCATGGCAGGAGCGGATGTGGGGGCCCAGCTTCCGGAACCATTCGTCGATCAGCTCACCATTCCGATAGTACTTTTCGAGGCTGTTGATGACATTGACAAAGTCGAGATGGCAGCCGAAGCGTTCGCGGTCGACCGCGGCGAGCAGTTCGAGATAGCTGTCGGCCGTGTGCGGGAACATCCAGGGCATCGGCTCCAGCGTGTAGAAGGTCCGGGTGGGCCTGGCCGCATCGATGATCTCCTGTGTGATGCGCACGACCTCGGCGAAGGTTTCCGGGGTCAGGTTCTCGGGGTGGGGGCCGTCCCACTGCCCGCTGCGGGAGCCCGAGATGTTGACGCAGCAGCGGGCGCCCACATGGTCGGCGAGCTCGAGCTGGCGCACGGCCCGCTCCTGGTTGGCGCGCTGCTTTGCGGGATCGCGTTCGAGGAGATTGTTCCAGATGCCGACCTCCGCGATCACGAGGTCATGGGCCTCGGCTGCCGCCCGGAAGGCCTCAATGTCGGCATCCGAAGCGTGATAGTCAAGCGGAAAAAAGACCGCCCTGTAGCCCATCTCAAGGGCGAGCCCGGCCCACTCTTCGGGGCTGTCCCATATATCTACGATTGCACCGCCGAGTCTCATGATCTGGTTCCTCCCTGGCTGTCGCCGCGGCCTGCAGGGCCGCTCTTCGCATGCATACAGTCTATGTCAAAGTGAGGACGCGTGCGCGTGGGTGCACGTCATATTTGTCGGGATGAGTAAAACCATTTTCCACGCCATTCGTCAAACACCTGAAACACCGAAATGTAAGCGTAGCCTGCATGCAGGCACAGGGAAGATCCCTTCTCCCATGGCCAGCGTAGCGAAGCCTCACAAACTGCCGAAATGTGAGTGGCATGCGATAGGACAGCGAGCGGCGAGAATGGCAGGCACAGCCTGGTACTTTCAAGGAGATGGTGAAGCGATCCAGGTTCTGTAGCTCTGAAGCCGGATGATTAACGTGATCCCGACAAGCAGCGCGCCGCGCAGCGAAGTGCGCGCCCCTTCGTGGTCAGGATAGCGGGTAATCCAAATCGCTTTTGGAGAACTCTTCGTTTTGACCAGAAACGGCTCCTTTGTGGTCAAGATGGGGGACTTTGCCAAATCATTTTTTGGATTACTCCTCGTTTTGACCAGAAACAGCCCCTTTGTGGTCAAGATAGCGAGTAATCCAAACCGTTTTTTGGATATCTCTTCGTTTTGACCATCTGAAGTCCGCAAGCTGCTTTTTCCCTTACCCACCGCCCTCCTGGCATGCTCACCCACTTCCCGATATTTTTGGCGTACACTCCCGTGCGCGTGATGCGGTCGCCGCTGGCGGGCGGTGGTGCTAGAATGGCGCTGTATCGTCCAAGTGCCGCCTGGTGCGGCGGGATCGGAAGAGAGGTGCAGCATGGCAGGAACGATCGGAACGAACCAGGTGACCCAGATTGGCTTTGTGGTCCGGGATATTGGGAAAACAAAGGCGGCCTGGGCGAAGTTTCTCGGCGTGGCGGAGCCGCCTGTCGTCGATGGCGGGGACTACGCCGTGACGGGAACCCGCTACCTGGGCGAGGCGGCGCCGCGGGCGAACTGCCTGATGGCCTTCTTCGATGTAGGGGAGGGGCTGCAGCTGGAGCTGATCGAGCCGAACGGTGAGCCGAGCGCCTGGCAGGACTACCTCGACGAGCATGGCGAGGGCTTCCACCACATCGCCTTCGGGGTGCGCGGCATGGATAAGCAGATCGCGAATCTCGAGCGCGACGGCATGAGCCTGCTGCAGCGCGGCAAGTATGGTGACGCGAGCGGCGAGTATGCCTATGTCGACGGGCTGGGTGAGCTCAAGACCCTGATCGAGCTGCTGGAGTCCTTCTAGCGGGGATCTGCTGAATGGGGCTCTAGCGAACAGCCGCATGTTTGGCGTGATGCATAAAGGGCTTGTGAGCGAAAATACAGCTTATCCACAGCGGACCGCGCATAAGTCGAAATTCTGAGCCTGAAACCACCACTCGCGGCTGATTATGTGCAGATTTTCGAGTTGTACACACCCGAAGCGCGTACAAGTGCGATTATTGCACCTTGCATACTCTACCCAGCTTGAAGAGTGCAGCGGGAACGACCGAAACGCACTGGCCCAGGCGTTTCGGCCGTCTCTTCTCTGGCGCGGAAAGCCCTCTCAGGACTTCAGCCGGATCTCGACCACCGTGTCGATCTCGTCCGGCAGGCAGCAGTCATGGGTGACGGGGCTCAGGGCGATAAAGGTCTCCCCCTCATAGGACTCTGTTATCCAGTTGCGGTTGATCTCAAGTTCGCTGCCGTCGGCGAGCAGGCGTAACGCCGCGATGTCTTCGCTGTCAACACCCGGCAGGTGCAGGGGACCGATCGGAACTTCGAAGACATGGGCGTAGAGGGTGCTGCCGTTCTGTGTATAGCGCCCCCACTCGGGCTTGGGCAGCGGGCTTCCGAGGCAGCCGTAGATGCTGGCGGAATTGCGCTCCATCCAGCGCCCGACCCCGGCGAGGATCGCGAGCGATTCATCCGGGATGCGGCCGCGCGCGTCCGGGCCGACGTTCAGGAGAAGGTTGCCGTTTTTGCTCACGCACTCTACGAGCTTGCGCACCACGACCGAGGCGGGCTTGAAGTGGCGGTCACGCGAGCTGTAGCCCCAGTTCTGATTCATGGTCACGCAGGCCTCCCAGGGGATGGGCTCGCCTGCTTTGTTCACGATGCCCCGGGGCGGGATGATCTGCTCGGGCGAGGCGAAGTCGCCGCTCCAGTATGTCGGTTCCTCCTCGATCAGGCTGCCGAAGCTGCCGCCGCTCGCCTCGAGGCGGTTGTCGAGCAGGACATGGGGCTGGTGCTCACGGATCATGCGGACCAGTCTCCCGGCCTCCCACTTCTCGGCGCTCATGTCATCGTAGGAGAAGTCAAACCACATGATGTCGAGGCAGCCATACTGTGTGCACAGCTCGTGCACCTGACCGTGCATGTAGTCGAGGTAGTTCGCGAAGTCGTGTTTCGCATCGCGCCAGGCCGGGTTGTCGCGCATCGGATGGTGGGCATCGCCGTAGTGGGGGTAGTCAGGGTGATGCCAGTCGATGATGGAGTAGTAGAGGCCGACCTTCAGCCCTTCGGCCCGGAAGGCATCGAGGTACTCGCGGACGAGATCGCGGCCGGCGGGGGTCTTTGTAGACTTATAGTCGGTCAGCCGGCTGTCGAAGAGGCAGAAGCCATCGTGATGCTTCGCCGTCATGACGGCGTACTTCATGCCCGCCGCCTTCGCCGCCCTGGCCCAGGCTGCAGGATCGTAGTCGACCGGATTGAAGCTGTCGAAATAGGGCTGGTAGTCCTCAACCGTCAGCCTTTCGGGGCTGCGCACCCACTCGCCGCGGGCGGGAATGGCATAGAGCCCCCAGTGGATAAACATGCCGAAGCGGTTGTGACGGAACCAGTCGCTGCGTGCGAACTTCTCATACATTTCAAGCTGCCTCCTGATACTGTCTGATGAATGCCGGGGTCGCTTCCCCGCCTGCCTGTCATTCTATCTCTTCTGTTAAGACTATGTTACAGGTGGCAAATCTGGACCTTATGTCGACAAAGTGGCAGAGTAACGGGTGATAAAATGGGTAAAATATGGTATATTAAACTGTCGACATTAATTAGGAGGTCCGTTCGAATGAAAGCTTATCCCCATCTCACCAGGCCCGGCCGCATCGGTACGATGTGGCTCAAAAACCGCATGATCATGCCCGCCATGGGCACCAACCTCGGCAACGCCGACGGCACAATTTCCGACAACATCGTCAACTACTACGCCCGCCGCGCGGCCGGCGGCATCGGCCTGGTCATCACCGAGGTCTGTTCACCGGAGCATGAGGGCATCTGCATCCCCGGCGAAATGGAGATCGGAGATATCAAGTTCATGCCGGGTCTGTCGCGCATCCCGCACGCCGTCCATGCCAACGGGGGGAAGGTCGCCCTGCAGCTCGCCCATGCCGGCTGCTTCTCGACCGAGGCCCTGATTGGCACCAGGGCAAAGACCCCGTCCGGCATCGGCTCCCTGCAGCTGCCGGGCGAGAACCCCCGCCCCTTCACGCTCGAAGAGATCCGTGACCTGATCCAGAAGTACGGCGTCGCCGCCAAGCGCGGCCGCATCTGCGGCTATGACGCGATCGAGCTCCACGGCGCCCACGGCTATCTGCCGCTGCAGTTCTTCAGTCCCTACACCAACAAGCGCGACGACGAGTATGGCGGCTCGCTGGAGAAGCGCGCCCGCTTCGCCCTCAATGTCATCCGCGAGATCAAGGCCCAGGCCGGCGCTGACTTCCCCCTGATCTACCGCATGTCCGGCGCCGAGTATGTTGAGGGCGGCTTCACGACCGAGATGGCCTGCCAGCTCGCCATCTGGGCCCAGGAGGCCGGCGCCGACGCCATCCATGTCTCCGCCGGTACCTGGGATGCGCGCATCCAGAACTTCTTCGATGTCATGGCCGGCAAGCTCTCGAGCGAGGGCCTGAACCTCACCGACGGTATCGGCACATCCGTCTGGGTGCCGCCGCACTACACCCGCCGCGGCAGCATGATGCACCTGGCAGCCGAAATCAAGCGCCATGTCACGATCCCGGTCGTCGCCGTCTGCAGCATTACCCCTGATATGGGCGAAGAGATGCTCGCCGCCGGAGATGCCGACTTCATCGCCTTCGGCCGCCAGACCATCGCGGATGCCGACTTCCCGAAGAAGCTGCTGGCCGGCAGGCCCGAGACCATCCGCACCTGCCTGCGCTGCAACGAGTGCCTCGCCGAGGTCATGAACAACTGCGGTCTGCTCTGTGCCGTCAACCCCGAAGCCGGCCAGGAGTACGAGGTCTACCAGCAGTGCCTGCCGACCCGGGCGCCGAAGAAGGTCGCCATCGTCGGCGGCGGCCCCGCCGGCATGCAGGCGGCCCTGACCGCATCGGAGCGCGGCCACAGCGTCACGCTCTATGAAAAGTGCGGGCGCCTCGGCGGCCAGCTCTACTATGCTTCGATCCCCGACTTCAAGCTCGAGTTCCGTGAGTATCTCGACTACCTGATCCGCACGGTGGAGGCCGCCCCGATCGAGGTCAAGCTTGGCATTGAGGCCGATGTCGACACGCTCAAGGGCGGCGGCTACGACGAGGTCATCGTCGCCACCGGCGCCGTCCCGATGACACCCGATATCATCGAGGGCGATAAGGCCGACATCCTCGACCCGCTCGCAGTGCTGGACGGCCAGATCACGCCGGGCCAGTCCGTGCTGGTCTGCGGCGGCGGTCTCGTCGGCTGCGAAGTCGCCCTCCAGCTCGGCGAGAAGGGCCACGACGTGACCATGATCGACCTGCTCGACGGCATCGCGCCCGACATGGCCATCTACTCGAAGTGGGTGCTGCAGGCCCGCCTCGCCGAGGCGGGTGTGAAGATCTACGCCCACCACGCGATTACGAAGATGGAGAAGAACGACGTCACCTGCCGCAATCTGGAGACCGAGGAGAGCGTCGAGCTGACCGGCGACAGCGTCATCTGCTGCCTCGGCATGCGCCCGGATCGCGCCCTGCTCGAGGCCCTCATCGAGGACGGCAGCCTGCCGGTTACTCCGGTCGGCGATGTCAACAGTGCCCGGAAGCTGATGCAGGCCACGCAGGAGGGCCACGCCGCCGCCCGCCTGATCTAGGCTTTTCCAGGAGGCCTGCGACCTTCTGAAACAACAGGGACCCGTCTCTGCCTCCCGGCAGGGGCGGGTCGCCTCGTTTCAGCCGTAGCGCTTCTGCAGGTGTTCCAGAATCACAAGGTCAGCCGGGCAGAAGGGCAGGGATGCCATTTCCTCGATCCGCACCCAGGCGAGGGCGGCATGTTCGAGCCGCTGAGGCTCACCGGCCGTGATCCGGGTGCGGTAGAGAGACAGAGCGATGCTGCGATCGGGGTATTCATGGTGGATCTGTATTTCCAGTTCACCGACCTCGACCTCGATCGCGAGCTCCTCCCGGCATTCGCGGGCGAGCGCCTGGGCGTGCGTCTCGCCCGGCTCCACCTTGCCGCCGGGAAACTCCCAGTGCAGAGGGAGGTTTTTACTGGCCGGCCGCTGACAGACGAAAAAGCGCTCGCCACGGCGGATGAGGGCGGCGACGACATCCAGTCTCACGGCCGGCAGCTCCGTCGGGACGGGCAGAAGAACAGATATAAGCTGACAGGCATTCTCATACCCGCCATGATGACATAAAGTCGCAGCTTCATGCACGCTGCGGCACGGGACGGCAGGGAGGCCCGGCCGGCGGAATGCTCTGCATGATGCTTTAACATGCAAAGAGCCGGCCCGGGGCCGGCTCCCTGCAATGCGGCTGACGTGACAGGCGGACAGCTGCCCGTGCATCCCCGCCCTCAGAACCTGCGGTTGTAGATCCAGTTCGTGATGTAGTTGACGGCGATGGTGAAGACGGTAGCGCCGAGCAGTGTCAGGGCGACCACGCGATGGATACTGGCCGCGACGACCATGGCAATCGCGAGTCCCATCAGGACGATCTTGATCCCGGTCTTCGCGGCACTGGCCTGCACGGCGAGCGTTCGTTCATCGTTTTCCCGGATATAGAGCTTTTTCAGTTCATCCTCGTTTTTCAGCACGCTGGCGTTGCGGGCCATGATGCCAACGGCGACGAGCGCGATGCCGATGAGAAAACCCGACGTGAAGGCCCTGCTCAGGGCATCGGGGTTCTCCGGCAGAACAAACCACACCAGTGGCTGGCAGAGCGCAATGACAGAGACCATGATGACGCCGGCCACGATGTCGCCTTTCAGTCTCGCTTTAAATGCTTCCATTTTCATTCATCCTCCAGGTCCGAGAAGTCGAAGACTTCTTCAATTGTCAGGCCGAAATGTCGTGCAATCCGCCAGGCGAGAGGGAGGGAAGCGGTGTATTTTCCCGTCTCGATCGAGGTGATGGTCTGCCTCGTCACGCCCACGGCCTGCGCCAGTTCCTCCTGCGAGAGCTTGGCCTCTCTGCGCAGGCGGGGAATTTCGGTTCTCATGGAATCCATCCTTTCTGCAATGCATGCTTTGCAGTTTCAGTATAGTGAGCTTTGCAGAATATGTCAAGTCTGCTTTGCATAATTTGTCAGGCGAACTTTGCAAAGAATACTGTCGGCCGCTCCCGGGTCCCGCTCAGCGCCGCTGGAAGCCCCGCGCAGACCGACGGTAACTGCTGCCCCCGAAAAAGCAGGGTATACTCGTTTGTGAAGCCAGCAACAGACCCGACGAATCAGCGCTGAAGGGAGTATTGTGTGAGAATTTCAAAGCAGCATGTTATCTATCAGATGCACAGGAACAATCCGGCGGTGACCCGCTGCCGCAGCGGCGACACGGTCGTCTTTGAGACCTGTGACTGCTTTCACGACAGCGTGCGCAGCGAGACGGATCTCGTCAGCGGGGTCGACTTCAGCCGCATCAATCCGGCTACCGGTCCTCTCTACGTGGAGGGGGCGGAGGCGGGTGACCTGCTGCGGGTCGATATTCTCTCCATCCGGCTGGATTCCCGGGGAGCCATCGTGTCCGCCCCGGGCCTCGGCCGTCTGGCCGACCTGATCGGGAAGGAGCAGACCGTAATCGGCGAGGTCTCGGGCGACAGCATCCGGATCCTGGGCCGGGAGCTCCCCGTCAGGAAGATGGTCGGCGTCATCGGCACTGCGCCGGCAGGGGAGGGCGTCCCCACCGGAAGCCCGCATGACCACGGCGGCAATCTGGACTGCACCGAAATCCGCGAAGGGGCCAGTCTCTATCTGCCCGTCGAGGTGGAAGGTGCGCTGCTGGCCATGGGTGACCTCCATGCCGGCATGGGCGACGGCGAGATCATGGGCGCGGGCCTCGAAATCGCCGGAGAGGTGGAGGTGCGGGTCGAGGTCGTGAAGAACCGGAAGCTGCCGACGCCCTTCATCGAGACCTCCGAACAGGTGATGACCCTGGCCTCCGGAGAGAGCATGGAGGAGGCCGCCGAACGCGCGATCCGTAACATGGCCGACTATCTGACGCAGACAACGAAGCTCAGCCTCGAAGAGGCCGGCATGCTGCTGTCCATGGCCGGCGACCTCAGAGTCTGTCAGATCGTCAATCCCAACGTGACCATGCGCATGGAGCTGGACAGGCGCTGCCTGGCGTGAGGCCTCTGGGCCCATACATCACGGGATCCTGCTCCCTGAATCCGCCAGTTCTCATGGGCCCTCTCCCGCCGCGCGCCTGCCTGAGAAGATCAGGTCCTGAGGCGGAGAGCAGGGTTTCCGCAGGAACGGTGAAGAGATCTTCACCGCACATGCTTGCCTGGCGTTGCCTGCAGTGGTATAAAAAACAAAGCTACAGAAGTAGCTTCATGAACGCAGAAGCGTTCGCCTTTTTCATTATGGAGAGCTGACCGGGCGAATGTATGCCACGAAGGCATACGGTTTTTCAGAGGAAGAACCGTGTGCTTTTTTGTCGTTCTGCCGGCGACTCAGAGCAGGCGTGATCAGGAGCAGGCGGCGCATCAGGAGCTTTTGAGAGACAGATCATGGGGGACAGAGAATGCTGCTCAAAGAGATAGGACAGTACTGGGATACAAGAGCAGAAGGTTACTCCATCTCCGTTAACAGTCAGCTGGCCGGCGACGCGGCGAAGCACTATCAGGAGCTGCTGCGCCAGGCCAAACCGGCAGGAGAACAGCTCTGCTGTCTGGACATCGGCTGCGGGCCGGGCTTTTTCTCCATTTTGCTCGCCCGGGACGGACACCAGGTCACGGCGCTGGATTATTCCCGTGAGATGCTGAAACGGGCCGAGGCCAATTTCGCCGCCGCCGGTGTGCATCCCACTGTGCTCGTGGGTGATGCCCAGAACCTTCCCTTTGCAGATAACAGCTTCGATATGCTTGTCTCGAGGGATCTCGTCTGGAATCTCGAACAGCCCGTTCGAGCCTATTCCGAATGGCTGCGGGTTCTGAAACCCGGAGGGCGGGTCTTTGTATCGGATGGGAACTACTACCTCCACTATTACCACCCTGACTACAAACGGGCCAGGGAGCTCCTGCGTCGCGGCTCCCATTCCTGTTACGGCGTGGATCCCACACCCATCAACGATATGGCCCGCGACCTTCCCCTTTCGAGACAGCTGCGGCCGGACTGGGATGTCAGGATTCTGACGGGGCTGGGATTCCAGAACATTCAGACCCGCATCCACTACAGGGATTATAAGGACCCGGATACGGGGGAGACCAGGAAGCTTGGCTCTCATTTTGTCCTCTGGGGTGAAAAGTGCAGCCGGGGCTGTGAGTCAGCAGAATGAAAAGATACATTGCACAGAGACTGCTGCAGCTCATCATCGTCATTATCGGTGTCACGTTTCTGACCTTTTTTGTCACCACCCTTACACCCAGCGATGCTGCCGAGATGCACTTTCTGTCCATGGGCATTCTGCCTTCCGAGGAGGAGCTGGAGGCGACGAGAGAAAAATTCGGTCTGAACGATCCCTTTCTGCTGCGCTACTTCAACTGGCTCGGCGGGGTGATCCGGGGCGATTTCGGACAGTCACTGATGGACCAGGAGTCCATCATGACGAAGTTTCTGCGCAAGCTCCCCATGACGCTGATTTTGACCGGTGCCACGCTGCTGCTGGTGGTGATCGTCTCCTTTCCGTTAGGGGTATTCATCGCGGTCTACAGCAACCGGCTGCCGGATTATCTGACCCGCCTGATCATGTTCATCGGAAATGCCGTGCCGGGCTTCTGGATGTCGCTGATGGTCATGTATTTCCTGGGTGTGCAGCTGAAGCTGTTCCCGATCATCGGCAGGGGGGATGCCGAGAGTCTGGTGATGCCCATGCTCTCGCTCGCCATTCCGATGATCTGCTCCTATACCCGTCAGGTGCGCACGGCCGTGCTCGAAGAGCTGTCCGGAGACTATATCGTTGGGCTGCGCTCCCGGGGTGTCGGCGAAGGCCGCATTCTTTTTGCCCATGTGCTGCCCAATGCCATGATCCCCATCGTCAATATGCTGGGCCTGTCCCTCGGCGGACTGCTGGGCGGCTCCACCATTGTCGAATCCATTTACAACTGGAAGGGCATCGGCAGCATGGTCGTCGGCGCCATAGGCAACCGTGACTATCCCATCATCCAGTGCTATGTCCTGTGGATGTCCGTGATCTATGTGCTGTCGAATCTGCTGGTGGACATTTCCCATTACTTCATGGACCCCCAGCTGCGCATCAGAGAAACGGTGAGGTGAGCCATGGCAAAGCTTAAGCAGGCTCCCGCCGGCGGGGAAATTCGCCTGAAACGGGGACTTCAGAGAGGGACCGTGATCCGGATCAAGTTCTATGCCATCCTGACGATCGCCATTTTGTTTGTGCTGTTCGCCATGAATGCAGAGCACTTTGCCCCCTACGATCCCATTGCCAATGACTATGCCTGTTCCCTGCAGCCGCCTTCGGCGGAGCACATCTGCGGCACGGACAAGCTCGGACGGGATGTCTATTCCCGCATCCTCTGCGGTGCCGGCGGCTCCTTCTCCATGGCCTTCGTCATGCTCATTTTTGTCTCGACGATTGGCACCACCATCGGCATGCTCTGCGGCTATTTCGGCGGCAGGTTCGATGTGATCATGATGCGCTTTGTTGATGTTCTGCTGGCCTTCCCGGATACCGTATTTGCCATTGCGGTGGCGGGCATGCTGGGGCCCGGTGTTCTGAATGCCGTGATCGCTCTGGGCCTGCTGAGCTGGACCAGCTTTGCCCGCATGGCCCGCAGCCTGACAGCGTCGGTCCGGGAGAAGGATTTCATCGCCCAGGCGCGCTTCAACGGCGCTTCCACCCCCAGAATCATTCTCAAGTACATTTTTCCCAATGTGGCGCCTCAGATCATCGTCATGGCCACCATGCGTATCGGCGGGACCATTCTGTCCCTGTCCAGCCTCTCCTTTCTGGGTCTGGCCTCCCAGCCGCCGGCTCCGGAGTGGGGCGTCATGGTTTCCGAGAGCAAGGCCTATATGCAGACGGCTCCCTGGATGATGATCTATCCCGGTCTGGCTCTGGTGCTGACCGTCGTGATATTCAATCTATTGGGCGACAGCCTGAGAGATGTAATGGACACAAAGAAACAGTAGAGAAAGGATGTAAGCAAATGAACATCAAAAAGACCCTGTGTCTCGTGCTGGTCCTGTGCCTGTCTCTGGCAGCGCTGGCCGCCTGCGGCCGGAAACCTGAGGAGACCGCCGCACCCACGACCACAGCCGCCGAAAAGACCGCCGCTCCGGAGGAGACCACGGCAGCCGCCGAGAAGACCACGGCAGCTCCCGAGGAGACGACAGCCGCTCCCGAGGAGACGACAGCCGCTCCCGAGGAGACCACGGCCGCTCCGGAGGAGACCACAGCCGCACCTGAGGAGACGACAGCCGCCCCGGTGGAGGAGCCCCGGCACCTGAATGCGGCATCCTTCATGGTCGGCACGACTCTGGATGCCGCCGTCCGCTATCAGGGCTGGACCCTGACCCGTACCGGCATCGGCGAGACGCTGGTCAAGCTGGACAACAATGTCGAGCTCGAAGCCTGCGTCGCCGACTCCTGGGAGTGGGTGGACGAGTATTCCCTGAAGCTGCATGTCCGCGAGGGCATCACCTTCCACAGCGGCAAAGCTGTTGACGCTGCGGCCGTCAAGCTCTGCTTCGAGCATGCCGCCGAGACCAACGAACGCTTCCCCAACTACATCGATCTGAAGGAGTTCATCGCCGACGGCCAGGACCTGACCATTGTCTCCAACAGCAAAAATCCCCAGATGCTGTGGAACCTGACCGAACCCCTGTTCTGCGTGATGGATGTCACCGTCGAGGACATCGCGAACAAACCCGCCGGCACCGGGCCCTACATGGTCACCTCCTTTGTTGAGGACCGCATTGAGCTCGAAGCCAACCGCAACTACTGGAACGGCGAGGTGGGCCTGGACACGATTACCTTTACCAGAGTCAGCGACGCCGAGGCCCGTGTCATGGCTTTGCAGTCCGGCGAGCTGGACATGACCATCACCATCGACCACACCAACATTAAGCTCTTCGAGAACGAGGACTACAACGTCTCCGTTGTTTCCGGCGTCCGCACCAACGTCGTCAAGATGAATCATGCCCGGCCCTTCCTGAAGTATAAGGAGCTGCGTCAGGCCATCAGCTATGCCATTGACCGCGAGACCTACGGCGCCAATATCACCGGCGGCGCCCCCTCCGTCTGCCTGTTCCCGGCCAGCGTTCCCTTTGATATCGACTCCATCGAGGGCTACAGCTACGATGTTGACCGGGCCGTGCAGATTCTCGATGATGCCGGCTTTGTGGACACGGACGGCGATGGCATCCGCGAGATTGACGGCGAGAACATCCATCTGGAGTACTATCAGTCTGCCGCCCACGGCTCCGCCGAGGCGGGCCTGATTGCCCAGGCCATTCAGGCCGATCTGCTGAAGATCGGCGTTGATGTCGAGATCATGTCCTCCGAGAACATGTCCGATATCAAGAATGCCGGCCTCTACGATTTCTGCTCCGACAACTCCAACACTGTTCCCACCGGCGACGGCCAGTATTTCCTGACCAACATGTACCTCAGCACCTCCGGTTCCAACAAGTCCGGCTATAACAATCCCGAATTTGACGCCCTGATCGAACGCTTCAATGACGCCTACAGCGCCGAGGAGCGCTATGCGATCGCGCATGAGGCCGCGCAGCTGCTGAACGATGACGCCGCAGATCTGTTTGTCACCACCGTTCCCATGAGCACGGTCTCCAGAGCCTATGTAAAGAACGCGGTACAGCCCACCGTCGACTACTACATGATCACCAAGGACATCACCATTGTGAGGTGATTCTCCGTCTGGTATCCGGTGCGCAGGTGATCCCACGATCACCTGCGCCTGCATCGCTGCCCAGGGAGCCGTCAGTGGAAAACATACTGCAAATTAAAAGCTTGTCGATCGTGTACAAGGAATCCCAGATCGCTGTAAATCAGTTGAG
Organism: Bacillota bacterium; assembly: GCA_030057555.1. Lineage (GTDB taxonomy): Bacteria > Bacillota > Clostridia > Saccharofermentanales > Fastidiosipilaceae > JAEZYR01. The sequence continues at coordinate 30,132 of JASGUU010000006.1, forward strand.
TATGGATGTTCCCAGGGGCTCTGTCGTTGCCATCGTGGGTGAGAGTGGCAGCGGGAAATCCACGGTTCTGCGTTCGCTCATCGGGCTCCTCTCCAGTGAGGGACGCATCGCAGGAGGCCAGATCCTTTTCCAGGGAGAGGATCTCGTCAAGGTATCCCAAAAACGCCTTTATCAGATCCGCGGCCGCGGCATGTCCATGATCTTTCAGGATGCGGCAGCGTCTTTTGATCCGCGGAAGAAAATCGGATATCAGTATGTAGAAGTGCTGCGCTCCCATTTCCGACTTTCCGTGGAGGAGGCGGGAAGGCAGGCACGGGAGATGCTGGAGCGCATGCAGCTGCCCGACCCGGAGCGGGTCATGGATTCCTATCCCTTCGAACTCTCCGGAGGCATGATCCAGCGTGTGGCCATTGCCATGTCCGTTTCCATGCGCTCCGAGCTGCTGCTGGCCGATGAGCCGACCAGCGCACTGGATGTGACCATTCAGGCGCAGGTGGTGAACCTGCTTTTGGAACTGCGCAGGAACTTTGGCACAACCATCATCATTGTGACCCATAACCTGGGTCTGGCGGCAAACATCGCGGATTTCATCGCGGTCATGCGCAGCGGCGTTCTGGTGGAGAAGGGAAGCCGGGACAGCATCATCCATTCTCCCACGGAGGAATATACCAGGCTGCTGGTGGCCTCTGTGCCGGATATGGAGGTGGCGAGCTTTGACTGAAGAGAAAAGGGTGGTTCTGGATGTCGAGGATCTGTGCAAGGACTTTGTGCTGGAGAATGGCAGCCGCCTGAGCGCTGTTGACCATGTGAGTTTTCAGATCAGAGAAGGCGAATGCTTCGCCGTGATCGGCGAGAGCGGCTGCGGCAAGACGACTCTGGCCAAGCTCATCACCCGCGTCGAAGAGGCCACATCGGGCCGCGTGATCTTTCAGGACAGGGATATCACCGCGCTGGGCAGAGGGAAGATGAAGAGCGTCCTGCGGGATATGCAGATGATTTTCCAGAATGTTCTGAGCGTGGTAAGCCCGAAGATGAAGATCCAGGATTTTCTTCTGGAGCCCTATCGAAACTTCAGGCTGATGCCGAAGCGGGAAGCACTGGAGAACATCCGCAGAATGCTCAAAAGCGTGCGCCTGACCGAGGCGGTGCTGAAGAAGTATCCGCATCAGCTGTCCGGCGGCGAACTGCAGCGCATCTGCATTTCAAGAGCCTTTGGCATGAATCCCCAGCTGCTGATCTGTGATGAGATCACCAGCGCCCTGGATGTGTCGGTTCAGGACGATGTGATGAAGCTGTTCCGCGAGCTGCAGTCGCAGCACGGCATAGCCTGCCTGTTCATCTGCCATGATCTGGCCCTGGTCAGTAACTATTCCGACCGGATCATGGTCATGTATCTGGGCCAGAATGTGGAAATCATAGACAGCGCGGATCTGGGCACAAAAGCCCTGCATCCGTATACCAGAGGCCTGCTGCAGTCGTTTCTGTTTATCAGCTCCGACCGGGGGCGTGCGATCAGGACCATTAGCGGCGAACCGCAAAGCCCGGTCGATGTCAGTGCTAACTGCCGTTTCTGCACCCGCTGTCCCAAAGCATCAAGCCGCTGTTTTGAGGAGGTACCGCCTCTTCGGGAGGTCGGGCCGGGTCATTATGTAGCCTGTTTTCTGCTTGAGTAAGCGCAGGCTGCTGACCGACCCTGTCAGTCTTCGAATGTGACACCGTTCAGGACATACTCGACCGTTCCGTCACTCTGGATCTCGCAGCTGATGTCGAGAATGATGTCGCCCCTGAGGCCGTTCCAGATTCCCCCGGTGCCGCCGGTACCGGGCTTTTCGTGGTAGGACTGGTACTCGAACTCAAATTCGACCAGGAAGTTTTCTCTGTCGATGGCGTTCACGTCCGTGTCGCTGGATGTCCTGATCTTCTGGAAGCTCTTTGCGCCGACGAGATGCATGTTGCGCAGTCCCAGATTGAAGGAGTTGGCGGCGTCGCTTTTGATCTTGTCGTCTTCGATGGATGTGAAGACAGTGGCATCAATGGGGCCGTCTTCCGCGCTGGAAAACGCTTCATCCAGCAGCGTATTAGCCATTTCAATGCCTGCTTCCAGAGCATCGTCGTTCAGCTGAACATCCCTGGCACCTGCCTGGCCGTACCAGGGATCAATCTCATAGCCGGCCTTCAGCTCGAAGGTAAAGGGTTCCAGCTTCAGATAGGAAGCGCCAAAGCTTACTTCGTACCTGCCCATCGGCAGCTTCTCAATGACGACCTTTGAGACACCCTTTCTGGCCTTGTTGATGGACTCGAATTCTACTTTCCTGCCATTGAGATAGACATCCGCAAAGGCAGCCGGAATCTCAAACTCGAAGTTGTCCATTCCCAGGGGGCGCGGCCGGCCTTCCCCGTTGACATTCAGGGTCTCTCTCATCAGGCTCGTGAGAGGCTTCATGTTGGCCGTGATGTCACCATCCGTATCATAGTAGTGGATATTAAACATGCTGTTGCCGAGGTCTTCGATGACGATATTCCTGACATCATCGCGCAGAAGAGTCTGCAAATTCTGCATCAGGGACGGATTCCTGGCGAGATAGGCCTTGACCGTCTTCAGATAATCGACCGGAACGGCGCCTTCGCCCTTCACCGGCCACATGTTGCTGACAGCCTTTTCTTCGTCTTCTTCCACGAAGCCCATGAAGTACTGGTAGATATGGCTGTCTTCACCCAGAATAATCGCCTCGTCCCAGTACCGTTCAGAGGATGTCGTCTCAGCTGCTTCCTCAGATGCCTTCAGGCTCTCCTCTGTCTCTCCGCTCGTCTCAACTGTTGCCTCGACGGTTGTTTCAGCAGCCGTCCGGCTCGGGCGGGCAGTGCTGTCCTCGATTTTATCGTTCCGGCCACAGGACGATAATGCGAGAATCATGGCCATTATAATAATTATTAATCTTTTTGTGCTCACAAAAACACCTCCAAATTCTTTCCAGTACAAACCCGGGGGAGTATAACATATTTTAGCAAACGGCTCATGGACCGTTTGCCGGGTAGTCAGGCCGCGTTGCCAGAATGGCGACATCATGCTGGTGTTTTCTGTGTTTTTGCAGTGATAAATCCCATGATTGTTATGGATGCGAGACAGGCTTGTCAGGTGCACATGACCATCGCAGCTTTTCATAGCAAATTCAGGAAAACAGCACATGTCGCTGCCACGAGTTCCATGCCTCCGCCATCACGGCAGAGGAGATGATTCCCGGCGCCTGTGTAACCCGTTAGGATGGCATGGATCCCAGGCCGCCTTTACGGACCCAGACGGTACAGCTGTCTGCTATCCCGATGCAGCTCCACCGGAAGCTCTGAGCAGCATACGCGTTGCCTGCTGTCGGACTGCACTCCAGCACTGTTTTCTCAGGTGCGGTCAACGAGAGGAAGAAAAATGATCATAAAAGAGCAATTTGTGATTGACTTTTCCGCGTGCACACCATAGGCTGGTAGAGATTGTTTCCGGAGGGGAAAGGAGAATCAATAGTGAACAAGGTACTGGATAAGATTAAAGTGCTTCTGCCGGGGCTCCTCTACAGCGTGGCAGTTGCCATTCCGGCGCATCTGCTGGGGAAAAAGTTCCCTATCGCGGGAGGAGCCGTGATCGCCATTCTGATGGGCATGCTCATCAACGTCTTCTATAAGCCGGGGAAAGCTCTGGCACCAGGTGTCAAATTTGCTTCGAAGACCATCCTGCAGGCAGCGGTGGTCCTGCTCGGTTTCGGCCTCAATCTCTCTGTTGTAGTCCAGATCGGCGTATCTTCGTTGCCCATCATCATGAGTACCATCGCCACTTCGCTGCTTGTGGCCTATGTCATGCATAAAGCCTTGAAGGTGGACGGGCAGATTTCCACCCTGATTGGCGTGGGAACCTCCATCTGCGGCGGTTCTGCCGTCGCTGCAACGGCACCAGTTATCGATGCCGACGACGAGAAAGTAGCTCAGGCGATCTCCGTTATCTTCTTCTTCAATGTTCTGGCGGCTATCTTTTTCCCGACCTTTGGCAACTGGATCGGCATTCCCCATGTTGACGGAGAGGCCTTCGGCCTTTTTGCGGCTACGGCAGTCAACGACACATCGAGTGTCACAGCTACGGCGTCCACCTGGGATACGATGCATAATCTCGGCTCGCAGACACTGAACCATGCCGTTACTGTCAAGCTGACCCGTACTCTGTTCATTATTCCCATTACCGTAGGCCTGGCTTTTATCAGAGGCAGGAAGGGAGCGGAGGGCCAGGGCGCCCGCAAAGAGAAATTCAACATCAAAAAGGCGGTCCCTCTTTTCATTGGCCTCTTCGTTCTGGCTTCTCTCGCCACGACCATCGTCGAAGCTCTTTCCGTGCCCTATGCCCATGAAGTCTTTGGCTTCTTCAAGTCCGCCAGCAAGTTCTTCATCGTCTGGGCCATGGCTGCCATAGGCCTCAACACCGATGTGGTCAAACTGGTCAAGACCGGCGGCAAACCCATTCTGCTTGGCTTTACCTGCTGGGTGGCAGTAACCGCCATGGGCCTGCTTATGATGAAGCTGACGGGTGTGTTTTAGGCCCGTTTCCGGACGGGGAACTGGCAGCGGCCGGACAGGCGATTTGAAAGCCGGGATGGAACGTGTTCCGGCTTTCTTTGCAGTCTGCCAGCGGGCTGCATATGCCCGGGACGCATTATTATCTGTTTAAAATCAGTCGAGGACGGGTACAACTTGCGCTATATCTCTGCCCAAATGTAAATCGTTCCTTATTGATTCGTTCAGTGGCGCAGTGTTAGACTGTGCCCAATGTGCCGTAACTTCACGTGGTGCCAAATTTCAAAAGAAGAAGGTGTATGTCAATGAAAGTTCTCATCATCGGAGGCGTAGCTGCCGGAACAAAGGTTGCTGCCAAACTCAAACGCGAAGACCGTAGCTGTGAAGTTACCATGCTGACGAAGAGCAGGGACATCTCCTATGCCGGCTGCGGACTGCCGTACTATGTTGGCAAGGTGATCCCGGAGCGCGGCCAGCTGATCGTCAACACCCCCGACAGCTTCGCAGGTCTGACCGGTGTCACGGTCCAGACGGAAACGGAAGTCACCAGGGTCAATCCCGGCGATAAGACGGTTGAGGCGAAGGACCTGAAGACAGGGAAGTACAGCACCTACTCCTACGACAAGCTCGTTATCGCCACGGGTGCCGATGCCATCAGGCCCCGTATCGAGGGAATCGATCTGGAGAATGTCTTCCTGATGCGCACACCCGATGATGCCGTGGCACTTCGTGACGCGGTCGAAGCCGGAAAGATCAGGCGTGCCGTTGTTGTCGGCGGCGGCTTTATCGGACTGGAGATTGCCGAGAACCTGGATGTTCAGGGAGTCAGAGTTACGCTCGTCGATATGGCCGATCAGATCCTGCCCGGCTTTGAGAAGGGGCTCGCCGAATACGCAGCCAACCACATGATCGAGAACGGCATCATGATCTTCACCAACACCCCGCTCGAAGCCATTACCGGCGAAGGGAAGGTTGCGGGTGTCAGGGCCGGCGGCCGCAATTTTAAAACCGACGCCGTTGTGCTCTCTGTTGGAGTCAGGCCCAATACCGCCTTCCTCGCGGATTCGGGCATCGAGCTCATGCCGAACCGAACGATCAGGACCAACGAATACCTCGAAACCAATATCAAGGACATCTATGCCGTTGGCGACTGCGCCATGGTGACGAATATCCTGACCAGGGCTCCCAGCTGGTCTCCCATGGGTTCGACGGCCAATATCGCGGGCCGCATAGCCGCCACGAACATCGCGGGTGCCAGGGAAAAACGGGGCTATCGGGGCGTGCTGGGAACCGCAGTTGTCAAGCTGCCCGGACTCAACGCCGCGAGAACCGGCCTGACCGAGGCCGATGCCGCCGAGGCGGGCTACAGTCCTGTCAGTGTCGTGACTGTTGTCGATGACAAGGCACACTACTATCCCGACGCCTCGATCTTTATCGTCAAGATGGTGGCCGACAGGAATACCAGGAAACTGCTGGGCCTGCAGGTACTGGGCAAGGGCGCGGTCGACAAGATGGCCGACATCGCCGTCACGGCCATGACCCTGGGTGCGACGCTCGATGATGTCGCGAATCTGGATCTGTCCTATGCTCCGCCGTTCTCGACTGCCATCCATCCCTTCGCCCACACGGTGAACATCCTGCTGAACAAGATCGACGGTGCCTTTGAGACCATCACGCCGGCTGCCTATGCGAACGGCGAAGCCAAAGACTATAAGGTCATCGACGCCTCGACGATGCCGTCCATCCCCGGAGCTCCGTATCTCGATCTCGTGAAGGTCGAGGGCGAGGTTCCCGGATATGCGAAGGACGAGAAGCTGCTCCTGGTCTGCACGAGGGGCAAGAGAGCATATATGCTGCAGAACCGGTTGAAATATTACGGATATACCAATACACTGGTTCTCGAAGGTGGCACAACTGTAAATGAAATTGAATTATAAAGTCAATTTCATAATTTAGAACAGGGAGGATAATGTTTATGTCGACTTTGACAATCAGCGCTGAAGACACCAGAAGAGTGAAGGGTCTCGGTTTCCTGAGCAACAAGGGCACGGACAACTTCTCCGGGCGGATCATCACCGTCAACGGGAAGATCACGGCGGCACAGAGCCAGTGCATCGCGGAAGCGGCCGATCTGTTCGGGAACGGGAATATCACGTTCACATCCAGATTGACGATCGAAGTGCCCGGGATCCCCTATCACAAGATCGAGGAATTCAGAGCCTATATTGCCAAAGAAGGCCTTATGACGGGCGGTACCGGCTCGAAAACGCGTCCGGTTGTCTCCTGCAAAGGCACCACCTGCCAGTATGGCCTGATCGATACCTTTGCGGTTTCCGAAAAGATCCATGAGCTGTTCTTCCTGGGCTACGCCGATGTGCGGCTGCCCCATAAGTTCAAGATCGCCGTCGGCGGCTGCCCCAACAACTGTGTGAAGCCCGACCTGAACGATCTGGGTGTCATCGGTCAGCTGCGGCCCAACTTCGACGAGAGCCTGTGCATGGGCTGCAGGAAGTGCCCTGTCGAGGATGTCTGCCCGATGTTTGCCGCTAAAGTTGAGAACCGCATGCTGGTCATCGATCATGAGAAGTGCAACAACTGCGGCCTCTGTGTTGACAAGTGCCACTTCGACTCCATTCCCGACGGCAATCAGGGCTACAAGGTCACCATCGGCGGCATGTGGGGCAAGCGCGGTCGTCCCGGTACTCCGCTTGGCAGGATCTTCGACACCGAGCAGGAGCTCTACGACGTCATCGAGAAGGCCATCCTCCTGTACCGGGAGCAGGGCATCACCGGTGAGAGATTCGCCCAGACCATCGACAGGCTCGGCTTCGAGAACGTTGAAGCTCAGCTGCTGGCGAATGACCTGCTCGAGAGAAAGCAGGAGATTCTGGATGCCGCACTGCACCTTTCGGGCGGAGCCACCTGCTGATCCGGAGGACATCCGCCAGGCTTTGGCAAAGTTCCAGGGCCCGGCTGGCTGAAAGCTGAAAGGAGAGAGGGAAGCGTCTCGTTTCCCTCTCTTTTCATGTCAATATGCCGCCAGAGTCACCTATGCTTTCAGAGAGAACAGGTACTGTTTCTGCTCTCCGCCTCCCGCTTCGAACTCCAGACGGATCTGTGTCGATGAGACATGAAAAACCCGGTCAATCTCCCCGCTCTCAAAGACCTTTTCCGGGCTGTCGAAAATTACCACTTCTCCCTGATCCAGCAGACAGACTCTGTCGGAATACATCAGGGCATTGCCGAGATCGTGCAGCACCATGACGATGGTTTTTCCCATCTCCTTCAGCTGCCTGATGACCTCCAGAATTTCCAGCTTATGATTGATGTCCAGATAGATGGTCGGTTCATCCAGAAAGACCAGGTCGGTATTCTGGGCCAGCAGCATCGCCAGATAGACCTTCTGGCACTGTCCACCGGACAGCTGGCGTACATTTTTGTGGATGTATTCTTCGAGGTTCAGGCTCTCAATCGCCTGTCTGACGATGTCACGGTCCTCCTCCCGGGGCGTTCGGGAGAAGCCCAGATATGGGTATCTCCCATGCATGACCAGATTATAGGCCGTGATATTGGGTATGCTGCGGGTCTGGGGCAGGAAAGACAGCAGCTTCGCCAGCTCCTTCCCCGGGAAGGTCGCGATGTCTCTGCCGTCCAGGCTGACCGTGCCGGCCAGAGGCTTCAGTATGCTGGCGGCTGTTTTCAGAAGGGTGGTCTTGCCGCAGCCATTCTTGCCAATGATCGAGGTGATGCTGCCCTTCTCAAAAGACAGATTGATGTTGTGCAGTATCCTGGTCCGGTTGTAGCCGGCGCTGATGTCTCGCAGCTCAATCATAGAGCTGCCCTCTGCTGCCCCTCGAGAGCAGCCAGAGAAAGAACGGTCCACCCAGAAAGGACATGATGATTCCCACGGGCAGCTCGTAGGGTGCAAAGATCACTCTGGCGACGAGATCGCAGGACAGGGTGAAAATGCTGCCCAGCAGGGCGGAGACGGGGAGCAGGATGCGGTTGTCATAGCCGACGATAATGCGGGAGGTATGCGGGACAATCAACCCGACAAAACCCAGTATGCCGGTAAAGCTGATGGAGCTTCCCACCATGATGGCAGCCAGGATCAGGTAGAAAAAGCGAAATACCCCGACGTTCATGCCGAGAGACCTGGCGCTGTCGTCGCCCAGTGCGAGCACGTTCATGTCGTAGCTGCGAATCAGGGTGATGATAAACGTGAGCACAATGAGAAGCCCGGCAAATTTCAGCCTGTCCAGGGTCACGGCGGAAAAACCGCCAATGAGAAAGGCGGCACGGTCCACCACCGCGTCGGGCTTCAGTATGATGACGGTATCGATCATGGCCCCGATAAAGCTGCCTACCGCCACACCTGAGAGGATGATGGTGACTCTGGAAGCCCCGGTCTTCTGTGCCACCAGATAGACAAGCAGCGTCGTCACGATGGCGCCGGTGAAGGCCGCTACCGTCTTCAGGTAGAAGCTCATGGGGAAGAACACCGCAGCCAGGACGGCGAAGAGGCCGGCCCCCGAGTTGATGCCGATGATGTTGGGTCCTGCGAGAGAGTTGTTCAGCACCGACTGGAGAATGACACCCGCCACCGACAGGGCGGCGCCGGCCAGTATGGCTGCCAGTGTCCGGGGTATTCTCACATATTTGATGGTTCTGTAGACGGTGGAAGATGCATCGCCTTCCCCGAGCGCGCTGACGATGGCTGACAGGGGAATTTTCGTTGAGCCGAAGCTGATGCTGAAAAAAACTGTGAGCGCAAGCAGGAGCAGGAGAAGAGCTATAACGGTCAGGTTATAGCTCTTCCGGCTCTTTTCCATGGCGACTGCTTCGCCATGCGATTCAGCTTTATTCAAATATCTCCGGGTAAAGAATTTTTGCAATATATTCATAGCTTTCACCCCAGCGCACATTGGGCTTGTAGTGGAACAATTCCTTGGGGAGCACATGGTATCTGCCGTTCTCGACGGCAGTCAAAGTATTCCAGGCGGGGTTGCTCTGTATGCCATCGGCCAGGGCCTGCAGGGATTTTTCGGGGTCGGCCATCGTCACGACAAAGATATAGTCCGGGTCCTCCTGGATGATGATCTCCAGGCTCAGCTCTTCGAGAAGTGACTCATGCTTTGCTGCGATGTTGACGGTCCCGAGGTCGTCCAGGATTTTGCAGGTCATGTTGTCTTCGCTTTTGGCCTTTGCACCGCTGGAAAACGCACGAATGAACAGGATTTCGGGCTTTTCAGCCTCGGCCATGTCCGGAACCCGGGCCAGAATGTTCTCAATCTGCTCCTTCACTTCCAGGCCGTTCTTTTCATACAGCTCTTCATGTCCGGTGATGTCCGTGCAGATCCTCAGCATGTTCAGGTAGTCTGCAAAGTACTCCACCTTGAAGAAGGCGTGTACGATACCCATCTGCCGGAAGGATTCGGCGATATTCACGTGGCCCGCCACGTCAGGGGAGAGGATGACGAAATCGGGAGAAAGAGCGATGATCTCCTCGAGGTTCGGTTCCTTGACCGTGCCAATGATATGGGTGTCGGCAGGGAGGCCCAGATCCCTTTCGCTCATGACGTCGCTGGTCACACCGATAAGCTCTCCGCCGGCCAGCAGCCAGGTTTCGGCGAACGAGCCCATCAGTGAAACGACTTTCCGGGGCTGTGCGGGCAGCTCAACGACATATCCTGCGGCGTCGGTGAAGCTGTAGTAGAGCTCACCAGCGGTTTCTGAATCCTCTGTACTGCCTGCCTCCGTGGCAGCTTCCAGACTGGTGTTCGGGGTGACGCTGTCCTTGACGGGATACGTCTTTTCCTGACAGCCGGTCACCAGTGATATGAGCAAAACAGGGACCAGAAGGAGATGAATCACCCTTTCTGACTGGATAGATAATGCTGAATCTCGAAATAGAATCATATTTATGATGTTCTTCATAATGTTTCAATTCCTCTGGCTGATATAATTACAGCTTCACTTGGAGCGCACATAAGCGCATCCTCCAGGCTGTCCTAGCATTGTAGTGTTTGGGCTGTTCATTGTAAAGAATGGCCATGGAGAAGAAAAGCAACTGCGTCTGCTCTAATTGCGTTTATCTGGAAGAATTGTGTTTATAGTGCCTGCAATTTAATAGTAATGTGACTAATAGCGCTCTTGTATTTTCGTTTCCTGTAATAGTTGTTCCTCCCGGGCCTGGGTGCGGGTGCCAGTGTCCGGAAGCAATCCCCTCTCCCTCACGGGTACGGGCGGCGAAATCTGTTTTACGTTCTCTGCTCCTGTGCCAGACCGGATTTGCCAGGTCTTGTCCGGGAGAAAGCTCTGCTGCACATGTTCTGCATTCCTCAAAACTCGGTGTTCTCGGGGAACGAACCCTTTTCCTGCGACCTGATGTCGCTGTACCTGATCGCCGGAAAGTCGGGGAGCGGGTCTGGCGTCATCGCGCTGACCATGTCGATGGAGGCAAACTGACAGGTTGACGGCGACGTGTCTCCATGTTCTCGGGATCGGCGAAGACCACCCGGTTCAGGACCTCGGCAACCCGGGCGTACGCGCCGTTGTCAAAGTCCCCCTGCGCCCGGCTCAGAATCGTCTCCTTCGTTTCGAACGCGACGACAGGCAGGCCACCTCCTGCGAAGTGATGGCACGGCACCGCTGGTTCCGCATCCGGTCGCTTGACAGCTGTACAGGAAGTGAAGAAACTGGCCTAACACCTAATACTAGACGGAATTTCTTTTCAAAACACACCCGTTTTCCGGTAAAATAGTATGTAAATCCGTTGCAGAGTTGTTCGCACAGCTTGTGCAGTGTCACCTGGCGCCTGGCGATCTGTCGTCTCAGAATGCTGCTTCCGCAGCAGTTGGCCACGGACGCGAGTCGTGTTTTGCATGGCAGAAGCTGGTCCTACAGGAGCTTACACAGTTTCTCAGATGCCAGGACTCCCTGTTACTGCTGTTTTAACATCTGCCTGGAGACACAATGATCGTTAGAGGAGCTTCAAGCAAGTGGATTGCATGGCGGAGAAGGTTCACAGCGACAGCGCGGGGTGTAAATCGGAGGATGCGTTTGTGGCTGCCCGGAGGCACGGTGAAGGAGCGAGGGCTATCCTGGAATATCTGTTTCCCGATCTGACTCTGGGCAACGGTTCACCAGACGACCCGGTTGTGGCGCTGTCCGATGAGGAAGAAGACGCAGTCGCAAATATGGTGCACTTCTTTTTACAGGCGCGATATGAGGAAGCCTCTGCCGAGGCCATACGCTGCAGGCGCAGCCGTCACCCGGAAATACGTGAACTGGCGTTGCTGGGACATGTCATGACCAACGTGGCACAGCACAATACCGAGGCTATCCTGAATGACTTTCAAACCCTGAACGTGAAAGCGCAGCATCCGGAAAACAGGCGAGTTGCCGTGCTCAATGATGTTTCCCGTTTCGTTTTGTCGGTCTTTTTCCATCTGAGTGAAGATATTGCTCCGCTGCCGCAGGTAGATTTCCGCGATAGTTCCGAGGGCATCCGGCTCTTTTCACTGTACGCGCGGTCTTACGCGCATTATCTGCAGCAGGAATATGCACAGGCGCTGGGTGTGGCTGAGGCGGCGCTGTTGATGGCTGCTGATCGTCATCAGATCATCAGCATCTACCTGAATCTGGCGGCTTCCATGGCGGCCATGAATCTGTCCCGTTTTGAGCAGGCCGACCAGTTCTTTCTCCATGCGCTGGAGCTGGCCATTCCGGACGGATACATCCAGCCCTTTATCGGGCATCACGGACCATTGCAGGGAATGGTGGAGAAACACATCCGTGACCGGGAACCAGAACTGTACAAGCTGATCGCGGAGAAGGTCGTGCGCTTCAGAGGCGGATGGACGAAGATTCACAATCCGCAGTCCCCCGACAAGGTTACCGACCTGTTGACTCCCTACGAATATGCACTGGCCATGCTGGCAGCCAAGGGCAGGACCAATCAGGAAATTGCCGATTTCATGTACCTTTCTATCAACACGGTGAAATCCTACCTTTCGGTGATTTATCAGAAGCTCGGCATTACAAAACGTACCGATCTGAAAGCGTGCTTGAGCAAATGACAGATCATGACCAGGGTGGACGCTCTTTCCGACTGGCAGCCGCCCCGGCGCCATACCGTGTCATTGTTCTCCGGTTCTCGAAGCGCCCTGACGTCAGCGGGGCAAACCTGCAATCTAGTCGGCCTGCTCGCTCAAAGGCAGAATGTGAATCCTGCTGTCGAGATTGGTCAATCTGAAGATCTCCAGCACATCGCTGCCCACGTTGATGACGGAGAAGTCAGCCTCCAGGGTCATGGCCTTTTTATAGGCGGACACGACCTGCCGGAGTCCGGATGAAGAAATGTACTCCAGCTCCCTGAAATCGAGCACAATCGATTCCGCCTCCGTGATCTTCTCCATCTCCGCTCCCAGGGCAGGCGCCGACTCGGTGTTCATCCAGCCTGCCGTGTGGATAATGAAGTCGAGATTGTTCTTTTCTACTGTAATGGTCATGTACGCTCCTCCTTGGCATAGGTAATGATACGCAAAACATTCTTTCCGTCCAGGTTCACATAGCGGCAGCAGTCCGCCAGGGATTGGAAGATCAGCCTCCCCAGACCGCCGATTTGCTCATCCGGATTGTAATCCTCCGCCCTGATTGTATCTTTTGTCTGGTCAAAGGGCCTGCCGCTGTCCGTGAACTGGATGGCAACCGTACCATCTTCCCAGCTCTGCTTATGACAGCTCACGATCCCTCCCGGCAGGTCATAGGCGTAGGAACAGATATTGACAAAGCACTCTTCGGCTATCAGGCAGAGGCGCTTGCGCATCTCTGCGGGGATCCCTTCATCCGTGCGAATCCAGTTGTGCAGGCTGCCAAGTGCCGACAGCTCGGCCGGCAGGGTGAGCCTCGCCGAACGGGAGGTGAAGGAAAGCATGGTGATATCATCGTTCTGTTCGCTGCCGGCCGTAAAACGGTCCAGCTCGTTTTTAACCTGCGCCACCGCATCCGCACCATCCGTCTCCGAAAGGATCGTTTCAAGCCGTTCCATGCCGAAGAACTTCGCATTCAGGTCAATGGCTTCACTGACGCCGTCGGTATAGAGAAAGAGCGTGCTGCCGAGCGGAAAGGCCAGCTCGACAGTCTGGTATGTTTCACCGGAGAAAAGCCCCAGCGGTACTCCGCCCGCAGAGGAAAGGGGCGCGCGCTTCCCCTCATGCAGGAGGTAGGGAGGATTGTGCCCGGCGTTGGCATAGCGGACCACCCCCGCCTTCGGATCGGCATAGGCCAGAAAAACCGTAATGAACATCATGTTCGGGTTGGAATGTTCCAGTTCGGCATTCACGGCTTCCAGTACCTCGCCCGGCGTCAGGCCCTGTTTGACGAAGCCCCGGATCAGGGTGATGACGCTGGCCATGAATATGGCTCCGCTGATACCCTTCCCCGATACATCCGCGACAACCAGCACCATATGGCCGCGGTCTGCGAAATAGTCGTAGAAGTCACCGCCTACATTCCTGGCAGGCAGCATGAGTGCGTGGATTTCCGAGACGGCATCCGCCTGGTGCGCTGCGGGCAGAAATCCCTGCTGGATTTTGGAGGCAACGCTGAACTCGTACTCCTGCCGGTTCTGCAGTTCCGTATAGGCCTTGATACGGGCGATATAGTCACGCGTATTCGCCGCCATGTGATTGAATGCCGTTCCGATATGGCTGAATTCATTGTCGCCCCGGATGACCAGCGGCTCTACATCGTAATTGTCATGTTCGCCAAATGCCCTCATGCTGGCGCTGATGGTCTCAGCGGGCCGGATGACCTTCTTTTTCAGAACATGGTACAAAACAAAGGAGACGACGATCACGAGGCCGAGAAAGAAGACAATCTTCCAGATGAGCACTCTTTCAAAGCGGCTCGACAGATCATCGGCTCTGATGTCGGCCCCGACAACCGCCGTCACTGATCCGTCCTGATCCCGCAGCGGCACATAGGCCGAAAACACATGTCCATATTGATTGTTTGTTTCGCGGGTGACGAGCGTCGTTTCGCCATGCATGACCGCTGTCAGCTCGGAGGAAATGTCCCGTTTTCTGACCGTGCCTGGCGGAAGGCTCCAGGCAATCTCGCGTTTCTCCTCATTTCCCTCGACACAGACATAGGTGATCTGCCCGGTATCTGTGTCCGGAATCATGATGTACAGATACTCCAGCTGAAAGCTTTGGATCAGGATCTGAAAGGTCTGCGACATCACCGTGGCGACCTGCTCGTCGGCCATTACCGTCTCGGGAAGCACGCCATCGTAGAGGACGGCAATCACCTGCGCGGCATTGCTGGCCCTGGAAACCACCGTTTCCCGCACGAACACATCGGCTTCATACACACTCATGGCCGTCGTGATTCCGATTGTCAGGAGGCTGACAAGGAGGATCAGAACGAAGATGGATCTGGCAATGGAGTGTTTCATGAAGCGACGCCCTTTCCTGTCAGAAATGAATCGCCTGCCATGATAAGGCGTAAATCGCGCATGTCGTGAGACAGAGTGCCTTCCCGTCACCTGCCGGGACTCTACCGACAGCCCCGGATCCAGGGAGGAAGGAAACGAGCCTCGTGTAAATTATACCGTGGAACAGAGGGCTGAAGAAGAAGGAAGCCCTTCTCCTTCGCTGAGAGATGAAGCAGTGCCGCACAATCCGTGCGGCGGACACGGAACGGCTTTATAGACTATTTCGCCCGGAAACGGGTATTTGTTATAAGGGCTTTCTGTTTATTATTGAAAAGGAAGAAGCCAGTCTGTTCATCCATGTAGCCGGCTTTGTTTCTACGCAGCAAACAAAGGAGAGGCCCCATGAAATGAATGTTGGCCCGTTCGGACAAGCGAAATGTACCTGGGCCACAGGCAGCGGCGCAGCTGCATTGAACGCCCGCACACCCTTGAGCGCCAGTTGCTCTCTTATCCGGAGCAATTGCCCGCCTTCTGGCGTGAACGGTGGATAACCACCCTGCGAAGACCTGCATCCGAGGTAATGGATATTCCACCCGCTGGAAAGGAGGAGCTGTTGAAGGCTTCGGACCCGATCGAACTCACCCGCATCAGGGGTGAGGCTGGGAAGGGAGATTATGGAGAAGAATAGCAACGGCTATGAGGAAACAAAGCACGGTGAATCGTTCGCCGTGCAGCGATCGTTGTTCAAAAGAAAAGGAGAAAGGCAGTGAAAACGAAATTACAAGTATTTGCTCTCGTGATCATTCTGGCTCTGGCCGGGACAGCCGGTTACGTGGCGGCAGAGGAAGCTGAAGCCGTGTCAGCGACATATGAGCCGGAGACAGTACCCGTCCATCCAACGCTCCTGGCCAAGTATGAGGAATTCTTTCCAGCCGCAGTGTTGCAGGTGACAGACGGTGTCTGGGTTGCCAGAGGATACAACCGTGACAATCCCGTGCTTATCGAGGGCGACGACGGCCTGATTGTCGTAGATCCCGGGGAGAGCATTCCCGCGGCAGAGACGGTCAAGGATGCGTTCAATGCCAGCCTGGACAACATCTTTGACAGGAAACCCGTCATGGCAATCATCTACACCCATCACCATGACTGCCATATCAACGGCGCCTCTGTCTTTGCCGACGAGCAGACGGAGATCATCGCACACGAGAGCCTGCTTGACAACATGTTCAGCGAGTGGTTTGGCCCGGTCTATCCGTCGCGCGTCGAGGGCGGCATCAAGATGACAGGAATCATGTTCCAGGACGCACCCGTCCAGGACGGGGAAGGCTGGTTTGTCGGCTACGGCCTAGCCGGGACGCAGACGACCGGGCCAACAGGCTTCCTGGCGCCGACAAAGAGCATCGAGGAAGAGACCAGACTGACGATTGCCGGTGTTGATGTGGATCTCATTCCTGTGGCCGGTGAGACAACAGATGTCCTCCTGGTGTGGTTGCCGCAAAAAGAAGTCCTGATCCAGATCGCCGTCGTCTATGAGGCTTTTCCGGCTATCTCGACCACGCGGGGCAGCCGTCTGAGGGATCCGCTGGATTATGTCAACACCCTGAAGATTGCCAGGGGACTCAACCCCGAATACCTGGTGACGATCCATGGCCCCAATCCCGTCACCAGCGGAAAAGAAGATGTCAACCAATACCTCACCAACTTCAGCGATGCCATTCAGTTCGTGAATGACCAGACACTCTACTACATGAACAGAAGCTATACAGCGGGGGAGATGATGGACCTGATCGAGCTGCCGCCCCATCTTGCCTCCAGTCCCTATCTGCAGGAGATTTATGGATCGAAAGAATGGAACATCGTCCACATCTTCCGCTATTACCGCGGTTATTACACCGGCGAAGTAAGAGATCTGTTTCCACAGACGACCCAGAGTGAGGCGGAGATGTCGGCCTTCCTCGCGGAAGGCGATGGTGATCTGGCAGCCAAAGCCCAGGCGGCTCTGGAGTTCAACCCGGAATGGGCATTGAGACTCGCCGACGATGCGCTCCTGCTGGACCCGGATAACTCTGTGGCATTCGAGACCAAGAAGTCGGCCATGCTGGCCCTGGCAGAAAGCACGATGAATTCACAGGCGCGCAACATGCTTCTGTCCGACTACCTGCTGCTGACCGATCAGGCCAACAGAGTCTACCCATTCGGTAATCCAGAGCATGTTTATGCGAATATCGACGATAGATTTGTTGAGTTGATGCCCCTGGCCACCCTGCATCGCATTCTGGCCGTCAATCTCAATGCAGCGAAATCGCTGGAGACGGACATCGTCGTCAGCCTTCAGCTGACCGACATCGAAGACCCCGAGGCGCCGGATCACTACACGCTGAACGTTCGTAAGGGCATCCTCGAGGTGGATCCCCCATCCGCAGGCGAGAGCCAGTTTGAGATCGTGACCGACCAGCTGACCTGGAAGCAACTGGTTCTGACCAGGCTCAGTCCTGAAGAAGCCGTAGCAAATGGAAAGGTGGTTGTTTCGGGAGAAACTCCGGAAAGCTTCTACTCTTTCATGGATCTATTCTATTGAGAAAGACACGGAAGCGGCTCAGTTGCGAATCCAAATGGAGATGGACGTGATTCCTGACTTTCGGACCTGTTGAGGCACAAAGCCCGGGGAGGTTTGCAGCGCAGCCGTCTTCGGGCTTTGTCCTCTTATCCTGTTCTGTGAAGCATGAGCATGTATGAAGACGGGAGGAGAATCAGATGCCGGCACCTGCTGCGATCGTCGCCATGTTTGCCAGATTACACCCGGCGAACATGCCCGTTATGGGACGGACATCGACAGACAGGGTCGGCAACGGACAACGTGAACACACCTCCGCTATGTGTTGATAAAGCGTATTTCGCAGATGATGGATTATAGTGCAGCCAGCAGAAGTGGGATGTGTTCCGGGGAATAGGTGAATGAAACTCTATATAGGCGATATCAGGGGTCTGTTTGATCTTCCCGGAGTGGCATTGCTGGATGAAAGCCGCAGAAACCGTGTCTACAGGTATCACCGGCTGGAGGATCGGGCACGTTGTCTGACGGCTGGACTCATGCTGCGCCGTGTCTTTGGAGAGGATAATGTTTCCTCTATGACCGTATCCCCATTTGGCAAACCGATTCTGCCGGACGGTCCCTGTTTCAACCTTTCCCATTCCGGTAACATGGTTGTACTGCTTGCAGATGAGCGGTCGGTGGGTGTGGATGTTGAGTTCATTACCCCGTATTCACAAAGTGTGGCCAGGAAAGTCTTCACCACCGTGGAGCAGAACTGGCTCAGCTGTCAGGCAACGGACGAAGCCTTTTTCCGCCTGTGGACGGGCAAGGAAGCCATTATGAAGGCGCTGGGACTGGGATTTCATCTGCCGCCGGAGAGTTTTGAGATCTGTCCGGATGACGGCATGGCCAATATCGTGGGTGGCCAGAGCTGGTATTTGCACTGGCTTGCCCTGGATCATCATATAATTTGCCAGGTGGCAGAGCATCCCGGCAGGCCCGCGATGCCTGTATGGCTGTCAAGAAACGAATTGCTGCAGAGATGAAGTCCAGGTGGAGATGCCTGAATGTTTGCCGAAACGAAAATCAATGCTGGAAGACAGATGGAAGTCAATGATTAAAGGGTCTCTTCATCCCGCTGAAGAACCGCTTCCACGCCTGCAACGCTGAATACCGTGACATATGGTAGAAGGAGTCTTTTCTATGTTTCTGGATTTATTTGCCCGTACCGTTCGGGAATATGCCGATAAGCCTGCCCTTGTCTTTGCAGGGACACCCATCAGCTATGCCGGGCTGGATGACGAAAGCAGCCGCATCGCCTCTTGCCTGATGGCCGGGGGCATCGGGCGCGGTGATATTGTTGTCATCCGACTGCCCCGCTGCAGGGAAGCCGTTGCCGCGATTCTGGGTGTGATGAAATCCGGCGCCGCTGTCTGTGTCACGGAAGAAGGATATCCAGAGGAACGCATAGATTTCGTGATTCGCGATACCCAGGCCAGAGTTGTGATCGATTTCAACTGGCTCGAACAACTGCCTGCCGCAGCCAAGCCTGTCTCATTCCCTGAATGGCAGAAGGATGACCCGGCGATCGTTGTGTATACATCCGGCTCCACGGGCAATCCCAAGGGTGTCGTCAATTCACAGCGGGCTCTCTCCCTGGCTGTGCGTGGCAATACCTTAGGCCGCACGGAGCATGACACGTTCCTGTCCGTTGCCTCTTTCTCCTTCATTGCCGTGGTACTGGAAATCCTCACGCCCCTTTCGCTGGGCGGCACGATCCATATAGCCGGAGACAATCTGCGCCAGGATGCCAGGGCGCTTGTAGACTACATACGTCAGCATGGCATCACCACTTCCTTCTTCCCCCCGCAGATGGCGCGCATCATCCTGCCGCAGCTGGAGAATCAGCTCTCCAGTATGGTCATCGGCTCCGACCGCGTAACGAATATCTACAGCGACAGGGTGCGTCTCTTTAATGTCTACGGCTCGAGCGAAACCTGCGGCCCGCTCACGAGCTTTCAGATCGACCGCGCCTATCCCGATGTCACGCCCATCGGACAGGCCTATGCCGGCAGCCGGGTATACATTCTGGATGACGAAAACCATCTGCTCCCGGAGGGAGAAGAGGGCGAAATCTGTGTCAGCGGACAGGTGGCGCTGGGTTATGTAAATCTCCCGGAGCTGACCGCAGAACGCTTCATCCCGAATCCCTGGTCCGAGAGCGAAGATGACAAGATTCTGTTCAAGACCAATGATATCGGACGGATCAATGAACACGGGCAGCTCGAATATGTGCAGCGCAGGGACTGGATGATCAAGGTGCGCGGCTACCGCGTGGAGCCCGGTGAGATCGAGGCCACGATTGTCCGTCTGACCTCTGCGGATCAGGCTGTCGTGAAGGGCTTCGAAAATGCCAATGGGGAAACGAGCCTGTTCTGTGTCTACACGGCAGAGGAAGCCCTGGCGCCGGAAGCCGTTACAGCGGCCATTCGCGGCTTCCTTCCGGCCTATATGATGCCTGCCTTCCTGCAGCAGGTGGATAGGCTGCCGGTAAATGCCAACGGTAAGGTCGACCGCCAGAGTATTCTGCCGCCGGACGCGGCAAAGTTCCGCTCTGCCTATCAGGCTCCGGAAAATGACCGGGAGGCTGCCATTTGTGCTGCCTTCCAGCGTGTGCTGGGCCTGGACCGTGTGGGTACGCTGGAGGATTTCAACCTGATCGGCGGTGACTCCATCTCAGCGGCGAAGGTGCAGACAGAGTTGGAGGGAATGAATCTGTCGGCCAGCGACATTCTCTCACTGGGCACTCCGCAGAAACTCGCTGCACGGGTGAAAGCCGGCCTGACCAGGGCGGAAAAACGCGATTGCTGGCCGTTGACCTTTGCCGAGCGGCAGATGGTCGTGGAACAGGGCATGAATCCCCAGTCCATCGCCTATAACATCAACTTCCTGGCCATGGAGATCGCAGGCGAATTTGATGTCGCTCGCCTGGAGCAGGCGCTGGGCGCCATGCTTAAGCGCCATGCGGTGCTGCGCAGTTTCTACCCTATGGAAAAGGGAGAATATGTACACCGCATTCTGGATGAACTTGACATTCCCGTTGTGCGCCGCAGCTGTGCCAGGGAAGAACTGCCAGGCATCCTGGAAAGAGAGAACCGCCCGTTTGATCTGGCAAAGCCGCCACTTCTGCGCTGCCAGGTCTTTGAACATACCCCCGACCTTTGTACATTGCATTTTTGCTTCCACCACATCATTATGGACGGCTCCGGCTGGCCCACGTTTGTAGACGAGCTGTTCCGGCTTTACCATGGAGAGACGCTGCCGGATCTGGTCTTCGATCATCTGGATTTCGCTGTCTGGCAGGCGGAACATGACGATCTTACAGGACAGGAAGCGTTCTTTAGGGACATGTTTGCCGACGGTGTTCCGGAGAATGAAATGCCGACCCATGTGAAGCGGCCCTCCGAGCTGCCGGAGGCAGATGAGGATATGGTGGCCACCTGGTCCGGGGCTCTCATCAAAGAAGCGGCTGGGCGCCTTGGTGTGACGCAGTATGCTTTCCTGTTTGGCGTGCTGGGCATGACCCTGGCCAAGTATTGTGGCAGCGAGGACGTCGTGGTGGGTACGGCCATGAGCGGCCGAACCCTGAAGGAACAGGAAAAAATGCTTGGCATGTTTGTCAACACCCTGCCGGTGCGCCTGAAGCCCGCTGGGGATACCCTGTTAAAGGACTACCTGCTCCAGACGGCACAGACCATCCGGGGTGTACAGGCCAACCAGACCTATCCGTTCGAACGGCTGGTGCCCATGCTGGCTCCGGACCGCAACGCTTCCCGCTCCCCGGTCTTTGATGTGATCTTTAACTACCTGCAGGAGCTGCCTCTGCCTGAAATCGAGGGCGCCAGGGCCGCATACATTCCCGTTAAGGGTCAGGCACTGCAAATGGATCTGGTGCTGGAGGCGGTGCCGGAAGGCCCCGATTTCAGGTTTAAGCTCTCCTATTCCCGTCAGCTCTATGATGTTGCGGTCGTGGAGAACTTTTTAGAGCAGTTCCTCGTCACTCTGCAGCGCTGCTGTGACGATGGTGATAACCAGATGCTGGTCGATCTTGTCGAACTGCCCGAACGTCAGAGACAGGAGATTCTCTGCGATTTCCCAGGTAAAACGGTGGCAGGCTGGGGTGGAAGAACGATTATTTCTCTCTTCAGGGAGCAGGCTGCCAGGACTCCCGACAACACGGCGGTCGTATTCGGTAAGGAGACTCTGAGTTATCGTCAGCTGGATGAGGCAACCGAACGTCTGGCTGTCCATCTGAGGCAGGGAGGTGCCGATCGCGGAAGCGTTGTGGGCATCATGGTCAAGCGAAGCATGATGATGCCGATAGGCGCACTGGCTGCATTGAAAACGGGTGCGGCCTATCTGCCTCTTGATCCCGGCTATCCTGCCGACCGCCTGCAGTATATGCTCGAGGACGCAAATGCAAAGTTGCTGATCTGTGACAGCGACCTGTTGGACCGTGTACCGGAGTATTCCGGCTTTATCGTGGACAGCGCCAGCGTAGATACCCTTCCTGCTGTAGAAGCGCTGGAAGATCTCTCGCGTCCGGAGGATCTCTTCATCCTGCTTTACACCTCCGGCACCACCGGCAAGCCCAAGGGCGTCATGCTGACCAACGCCAATATGGCGAATTACCTTCACTTCTACGCGGACAGCTATGAGCTTGGCGAAAGCGACAATATTACTGCCTATGCCAGTTTCGGCTTTGATGCGCACATGATGGATTTGTATCCCACCCTGCTCAGGGGGGCCTGCCTCCATATCCTGCCGGAGGAAATGCGTCTGGATCTGCCGGGCATTCGCAGGTATTTTGAAGAGAATAAAATCACCGTGGCATTTTTGACCACACAGCTGGGCAGGCAGTTTGCTGAAAGCATCTACGTTCCCACACTGCGCGCCCTGTCGGTGGGCGGCGAAGCGCTGGTGCCGCTGGAGCCGCCGGAATATGCCCTGTTTAATCTCTACGGCCCCACGGAATGTGCGATTGCCTGTACCCGACAGCAGGTCGACAGGCTCTATGATCGTGTTCCCATCGGCAGGGCCACCTACAACACAGCTCTCTATGTGGTGGATGGACGGGGCCGGCTGGCGCCTGTGGGTGTTCCCGGAGAACTCTATATCTCCGGTGTACAGGTAGCGGATGGCTATCTGAACCGCCCTGACCTGACCGCAGAGAAATTCATTCGTAATCCCTTCACCGACGAGCCGCTCTATGAACGGGTGTACAAGAGCGGCGATGTGGTGCGCTTCCTGCCGGACGGTGCGATCGACTTCGTTGGCAGGCGTGACTTCCAGGTGAAGATCCGCGGCTTCCGCGTAGAACTGACAGAGATTGAGGGCCGCATCCGCGCGTTTGAAGGCATCAGGGATGCAGCGGTCATCGCCCAGGACGATGCCGGCGGCGGCAAGCGTGTGGTGGCCTATGTAGTTTCCGATAAACCAGTGGACATCAAGGCCATGAATGCCTTCATCGAAGATGAGCTGCCCGCCTACATGGTGCCCTCTGCCACCATGCAGATCGAGCGCATTCCGCTGAACCAGAACGGCAAGGTCAATCGCCGTGAACTGCCGCGCATTCAGCTGCAGGTGGAAGAGATTGTCGCACCGAGAAACGAAGAGGAAAAGGCCATTTTTGACGCAGTTGTGTCAGTGCTGAAGCATGAGGATTTCGGCGTGACCACGGACCTGATGTATGCAGGGTTGAACTCTCTCTCTGCCATCAAGGCCGCGGCACGGATCACGGAAAACACCGGTAGAGATCTGCGCACTGCTGATCTCATGCGGGAAAAGACCATTGAAAAAATCGCTCTGCTGATGGCTGACAGCGGCGACTATCAGATCAGGACCTATGACAGGCAGGCCTGGTATCCGCTGACGCAGAACCAGATGGGCCTGTATTTCGCCTGCGTGAAGGATCCCGGCACGCTGGTGTATAACATTCCTGTTGAGCTGTCCTTTGGCAGCGGCGTGGAGCCGGAAAGACTGCACAGCGCCATCCTGCGGGTGATTGAAGCCCATCCCTATATCAAGACCCGCTTCTCCATGCGGGACAATGAGCCGGTACAACTGCGTCTGGACGACGCTGAGACAGAGATACCGGTGATACACTGCACGGCGGAAGAATATGCCAGCCGCAGGGCCGCGTTCGTGCGCCCCTTCTCCTTCTTCGAAGGGGCGCTGTTCCGCATGGAAATCTGCGTGCTGCCCGATGCCGTGAAGCTGCTCGTGGATTTCCATCACATGATTTTTGACGGCGGCTCCATGGATATTTTCCTGCACGATCTGGCCGCGGCTTACGAAGGCGCCCGGATTGCGGCGGAAAGCTTCACCAGCTTTGACCTCGCGCTGCTGGAGCAGGAAAAGACCAGTGGCAGTGCCTGGGCAGAGGATAAGGCTTTCTTCCAGCAGCGGCTGGGCGATGGAGAAGGCGCCACCGTATTCCCTGCTGACAAAAAGAGTGATGTCCCCGGTGTGCCCCGGTCAGTGAAAGCCACTGTAGCCAAAAGCAGCGTGGAGCAGGCCATCAAGGGCATGGGCCTTACAGCCTCGAATCTCTTCCTGGCTGCAAGCATGCTGGTTTCCGGGCGCTTTGCCTCTGCGAAGGATGTGCGGATCGCTGCCATCAGCAACGGTCGTGAGGGAGCTCATGTGCAGCGCAATTTCGGCATGCTGGTCAAAACACTGCCCATGGTCATGACGATTGACCCGGCTGCGACTGCCGCCGCCTACCTGGCTGGCGTGCAGCAGGAAATGAATGAGGTGCTGGCACATCAGGCCTATTCCTACCTGCAGGCGGCGTCGGATTACGGCTACCATGCCGAGATGCTCTATGCCTATCAGGGCGGTGTCGTTTCTCATTATGAAGTGGGCGACAGCCCTGTCAGCATGCGCCCCCTCAGCCTGAACAGCGCCAAATTCCCCATTTCCGTCAACATTCAGGAAAACGATACGGACTTCATCGTGGAAGCGGAATACGACGATGCCGTGTTTAACGCCTCTACCATGCGCACGCTGGCAGCATGTATCGCCCATACCGCCGGCATGCTGGTCCGCAATCCGGACGCGCCTGTCGGCAGCCTTTCGATCTCTACCCCGGAGCAGCTGGCGCTGGTGAATTCCTTCAGCCCCCAGCTTCCCGCCAGGCCGGTCGGCGGACTGCATCAGCTCTTTGAGCGCTGGGCCGGCCAGACACCGGATGCTCCGGCTCTGATGGCGTCGGATGCCGTTCTCAGCTTCGCCGAGCTGAACCGGCGTGCCAATCGGCTGGCACACAGCCTGCTGGCTCTGGGCGTCAGGCGTGAGGATCGCGTGGCTTTTATGCTGGGGCGTGACAGCCGCATCCTGGTGTCCATGCTGGGCATTATCAAGGCCGGCTGCGCCTATATTCCCGTGGATCCGGACTACCCCCGGGAGCGTGTCGAGCATGTGCTGGAGGACAGCCAGGCCCGCTTCATTCTGACGGACGGTCCTTCTTCTTTGACGAACAGTCTGGATATAAACGCATTGTTGGCGAACGAAAATACGCGCAATCCGAATCTGCCCGTACGTCAGGAGCAGCTCTGCTACATCATCTATACCTCAGGTTCCACCGGAAAGCCCAAGGGCGTGATGCTCTCCCACGGCGGCATCATCAACTATGTGCTCGATGATGAGCAGAACCGCCATGTGCGGGCGCTGGTGGAGCAGCGCTGCACCATGTGCTCGGTGACCACGGTCAGTTTTGACATGTTCCTGAAGGAAGCCTTCACCACGCTGATGAATGGCCTGACACTGGTGCTGGCTGACGATGAGGAAGCCAGGAACCCGGATCGGCTGGCTGCCCTGTTTGCGCGCACGGGCGCCAATGCCTTCAATGCTACACCGTCCCGTATGCTGCAGTATATGGAACTGCCTGCCATGAAGGAGGCACTGGCGAAGTGTCGGGTCATCATGGCAGGTGGTGAGGCGTATCCCCCTGTCTTGTATCGAAAGCTGCGCGAAGTGACCGACGCGGTGCTGATTAATACCTATGGTCCGACCGAAATCACGGTATCTTCCAACGGAAAACTGCTCACGAGCGAAGTCATTACCATCGGTGCGCCGCTGCGCGGCGTGGTGGAGCAGGTGATGGATATCTATGGCCAGCCCCTGCCGGCAGGCTTTATCGGTGAACTGTGGATTGCAGGCTATGGTGTGGCACGGGGCTACTTTGGCAATCCCGAAATGACCGCCGAACGCTTTGTGGAATACGATGGACAGCGCTGGTACAAATCCGGTGATCTCGCCAGATGGACGGAGGATGGCGAAATCGTCGTTCTGGGCAGAAATGACGGGCAGATCAAGCTGCGCGGCCTGCGCATTGAACTGGGTGAAATCGAAAATACGCTGAACGCGGTGGACGCTGTGCGTTCCTGCGCTGTCCTGGTGCAGAAGCTGCACGGACAGGAGCATCTCTGTGCCTACTATACCGCCACGCGTGAACTGCCCGCGGAAGAACTGCGTGAGACCCTGCTAAAGACCCTCACGAAATACATGGTGCCCACTGCCTATCTGCAGCTGGATGAAATGCCCCTGACTCCCAACGGCAAGATCGACCGCAAACGTCTCACGGACGCCAGACTGATGCAGCGTCAGGAATACCAGGCTCCTGCCAATGAGGCAGAGCAGACCTACTGCGATATCTTTGCCGGCATTCTGCACCTGGAACGCGTGGGGGCAACGGACAATTTCTTTGATCTCGGTGGTACTTCGCTGCTGGTGACGCAGGTGACCATCGATGCCGCACAAAAAGGCATCGGACTGAGCTATGGCGATGTCTTTGCCAATCCCACTCCCAGAGAACTGGCTGCCATCCGCCAGCAGGCGGAGCCGTCGCATGAGCAGGATGAGATTGCGGATTATGATTACGCGCCCATCCAGCAGCTGCTGGAGGAAAACAGCATCGAAGCCCTGCGGGGCGGCAGGCTGCGTGAGCTGGGGAATGTCTGTATCACAGGTGCCAGCGGTTTCCTGGGCATCCATGTCCTGCGTGCCTATCTGCAGATGGAGAAGGGAACAGCCTTCTGTGTCGTCCGCGGCAGAAAGAACCTGGGCGCCGAAAAGCGGCTCAGGAGCATGCTCGCCTACTATTTCGGCGGAGACACGCTGAAGATCAATGGCAAGCCCTTTCTGAACGCGATGGATGAATTATTCTCCAGCCGCATTGTGGTGATTGACGGCAGCATCACGGATGAGTCCCTGTATCAGGAACTTGACCGGCTGCCCATTGATACCTATATCAACTGTGCCGCCAACGTGAAACACTTCTCCGCTGGTACGGATATTGAGGACATTAACTACGGCGGCGTCAAGCTGGCGCTGGACTTCTGCCGCCGGAAGAAATGCCGTTTTGTGCAGGTGTCCACCGCCAGCATCGCCGGCATGAGCATCAATGGCAGACCGGATGAAACGCTCCTTCTGAGTGAGCGGATGCTCTATTTTGGCCAGGATCTTTCCAACAAGTATGCCCGCAGCAAATTCCTGGCGGAGCGTGCCGTGCTCCAGTCTGCGCTAGAGGGTGTGGATGTGAAGATCATGCGCGTGGGCAACCTGATGGCCCGCGATGCGGATGGGGAATTCCAGATCAATTTTACGACCAACAACTTCCTCGGCCGGCTCAAGGCATACAGTCTCATTGGCAGGATTCCCTATGAAGCCATGGGCATGAATACGGAATTTGCGCCCATTGATTTCACTGCCGTGGCGGTGCTGCTGCTGGCGAAAACGCCCGCAGCGTGCCGCGTGTTCCATCCCTACAACGATCATCATATCTTCCTGGGCGATGCCATCGAGGTTATGCGCCGACGGGGCCTGGACATTAAACCCTGTGAGACGGAGGAATATGAGCGCTGCTTTGGCGAGGCCATGCGGGATCCCGCCAGGGCGCGTTATCTCAATTCGCTGATCGCCTACAGCGAGCATGGCAAGCGCATCGTGCCCATCAGGTCCAGCAACAGCTACACCTCTCAGGTGCTGCTGCGTCAGGGCTTTAAGTGGCCCATCACGTCCGATGCCTATCTGGATCGCTTCTTTGCCATGATGGAAGGCCTCGGTTTCTTCGATCAGGATTCTGAAATTGGGATGGAGTAATGGCCATGTATGAACGAAGCGGACAGATCATCCGGCAAAAGTTTGGGGAATATCTGCTGCCCACGGTACTGACCTCCATGGCGATTTCCATGGCTTCGGTGGTGGATGGCATCATCGTGGGCAGTCTGCTGGGTGATGTGGCACTGGCTGCCGTTGGCCTGTCCGGCCCGCTCATCTTCGGCATCAATCTTATTTATATGCTCTTTGCCGTCGGCGGGCTTAGCTGTGCTTCCGTCTCGCTGGGTAAACGTGATTTTGCCATGGCGAACCAGTACTTCACCATGTCCGTCGGCGGAGGACTCGGCGCGATGGGCATCTTCCTGCTGGTGATGCAGATCATTCTGCACCCGCTCTGCTCCGGCCTCGCCGGCGGGGATCTGCAGCTGGCCGCCCTGACGGAGAGCTACCTGCGCCCGTTGCTGTTCACCGGTCCGGCACTGATGTTTTCCTCCGGCATGGCTGTGTTCATCCGGATGGACGGCAATCCCAAAGTCTCTGCTGTGATTGTGGTGATCGCCAACGCGGTCAATCTGGTGCTGGACTATGTTCTGATCCGCTTCTTGAACACCGGTATCGCCGGGGCAGGCCTGTCTACCGCACTGGGCTATGTGGCCGGTTCTGTCATTGTGATTCCCTATCTGCTGAACAAAAAGCGCAGTTTCCATTTTGTCCGCCCCGGGAAAGGCATCCTGAAAACCCTGCGTGATATCCTGAAGAGCGGCATGCCCAAGGCCGTCAGCCAGGTCTGCAATCTGCTGCGCTCTCTGGTGATCAACACCGTGATTGTCGCCAAACTGGGTTCCATCGGCATGTCCATCATGACGGTATGTACCAATATGCTGATGATCTCCAATATCTTTGAGGCCGGTATTGCGGACACCCTGCTGCCCATTGTCGGCACGCTCTATGGCGAACGGGATTTCTTCGGTATCCGTCAGGCCATGATAACCGCCCGGCGTGTGCTGATGGTGACAAGTGCCGTGCTGGTGGCCTTTTTCCTGACGGCACCACAGCTGATGGGTATGCTCTTTGGCCTGACATCGCTGGAAGCGTTGGCTCTGCTCAAGCCTGCGCTGCGGCTGTTCGCGCTGTACCTTCCCTTTTCAGGTGCTTTACTGCTGCTGCAAAATTTCTATAACATCACCGAGCGCCAAAGTCTGGCCACCAGCCTGGTGGTGATGGATGGCCTTGTGTTTGTGGTTCCCTTCGCATTGCTGCTGTCCGGCATCGAGGCCAATCTGCTCTGGCTGAGCAATGCCGCTTCCGGCGCATGTACGCTGCTAGTTCTGCTGCTCCTGGCCCGCCGCATCCAGAAAAAAGAAGACGTACAGGGATTGCTGATGATCCGCGAGAGGGACGACTACATCGACAGATTTGATTTTACGATCACGGCCAGCAGGGAAGAGGCTGTCCGACTGTCTGAGCGGGTTTTGGCTCTGGCGGAGAAAGCGACTGTTAACACCCGCCTGCTGAAGAGACTGGCGCTGGTGCTGGAAGAAATGACGCTCGCATCCGTTCACTATGCCCATGCAGACAGAAGCGGCCTGATTGACATCCTGGTCCATGTGACGGATAGAGAGGTGACTATCCTGATGCGCGATAATGGAAAACCCTTCAACCCCCTGGAGTATATTCCTGAAGAGAATGACGGCCTGATAACCGACAGCATCGGGCTGGTGAAAAAGCTGGCTTCACGCATGGAATACAGCCGTCAACTGGGGTTCAATACCAGCGTTCTGACCTTTAACATCCAATAAAGTGAAAAAAGATATCTTCCGCTCATAAGAAAACCATGAAACGCAGGAGAAATTGATATGGAATTCATTGACGCAAAAGAGGCGGCTGCTCTGGTGGCCGGTGCCGATCGGCGGGACAGGAAAGAGATTGAGGCTCTGGCGCAGCAGCGTCTTCATTTCCTGGTGGACTATGCGCGGGAGCATTCTCCCTACCTGAAGGAAAAATACGCGGATCTTCCTGATAACTATGGTCTGGCGGATATTCCCATCTCCACCCGGGAAGAGATGACGCAGCAGTTTGATCGCTGGGTCTCAGATCCCGAGATCACGAGCGAAAAAGTGAATGAATATCTGGCTGATTTTGAAAACCTGTTCACGCCGTTCCTCGGGAAGTACAGGGTCATCAGCACCTCCGGGACGACGGCGAAGCCGCTGCGCATCATCCGTGACAGCCGACACCTGGCTATTCATGATGCATTGATGGCCCAGCGCTATTTTGGCGGTCCCCTTCTGAAGGATGTGGAGGGACTCGATGAGCCGGATCTGAAACAGTGCGCCATCATCTCGCCCGGCGGCATGAATTCTTCCTATCTTTCCTTTGAACGTTTACGCAGAAGCTACAAGGCCCGCGGGATGGAGGACCGTACGCTTTTTTTGTCAACGCTTACGCCTCCGGAGGAAATGATCCTGAAACTGAACGCATTTCAGCCCGATATCATCGGCTGCTATCCTTCCGTGATCTATTCTCTGGCCTTTGAGCAGCAGGCGGGCAGGCTCGATATTCATCCAAAGATCATCGGCTGTTCTGCAGAAAAGCTGCCTGAGGAAAACAGAAAATTCATCAGCGAGGTTTTCGGCTGTCCGGTAAATGACAATTACTGCAGTACCGAAGGCGGCGAGGTTGCCATGCTCTGTCCCAACGGTCATCTGCATGTAAACAGCGACTGGGTCATCGTGGAGCCGGTAGATCGGGAAGACAATCCCGTGCCCTGCGGTGTCAAATCCGAAGGTATCCTGATGACCAATCTGGCCTGTCTGGTGCAGCCGGTGATTCGATATCATATGTCCGACAGCGTGATCATGCACGATGAGATCTGCGGCTGCGGTCTGAATACCCCCTGGATCGAAATTGAAGGCCGAGTGGAAGACGTTCTGGAGTTTGATCGCAACGGTACAGCGGTACGCATTCCGGGTTTTCTGTTTCAGGTGTGTACGGACGAATTCTCCGGATGTGATCACTGTCAGGTGATCCAGCGGGCCCCGGATGCCATCGAGATAAGAGCTTCAATTCAGCAGGGCTATGACCGAATCGAAACAGAGCAGAAGCTTCTTTTCGCTATTCGGAAGTTTCTGGAGGGCAACGGACTGCATTCCATCCGGATTGAACTGGTGGATAAGCCTCTCCAGCGAACCCGAAGCGGCAAACTCCGTATTGCGTTTAAAGACTTTGTCTGATCCGGACAAAAGCGACGCAGTGAGGGAGATCCCGCGTGACGAGCGAAATCCTCTACCGTGCCGGCTCGTCGATCGCGGGAGATCATAGCTCGAGGGCTTTTCACAGGCAAAGGGGGGTGTGGAGACAACGGTGCCACAGCCCTTTTGAGTGCGCCGGGTCTGGTGGACGGTTCCGGGCTGGCAGGCGTCGTGCCTTGGCCGCCAGGCCGGCAAGGCTGCACGTTGCATAACAGGACCGCGAGCATCAATTCGAGTAGTGCACGGATATTCCGGTGATTCATGACATGAATCACCGGAATATCCACAATCCGAATACTTGTTCCTTATTCTGTTTCCGTTTGGAGGTGAGCTTGAATCGTCTGGAGAAACTTGAGCAGCAGCACAGCGAGAGAACGGCCGAAACGCTTATACCTCAGTCGTTTCGGCCGTCTCTTCGTTTCTGGTTCAGAATGTCACACTAGGCTCTGATCGTGACTCCGGTAGCGTACTTTTTGTCGTCGATGATGAAGCTCAGCCTGTAGTCCCCAGACAGGCCGTCCTTGGTAATGACCGTTCTGGTGTCGCGGTCATCTTCGGGCAGGAAGGTCCCGGTGCACATGGCGCCGCGCTTGCCCTTGGCCGTGGAGATGAAGTAGCGGCGGGTTTCCCCGTCCGATTCAAGCAGCAGCATGACCAGCTGGCCCTTTTCGAATTTGGCTTCGACGGTGAGCATGTCCATCTCGTCGGTCACACGCACTTCGTTTCTGGCAGGAATCAGCTCGCCGGTGTCTTCCGCCGGGATCTCGATATCCATCTGCGGTGTTTCACCGAGACGCCCCAGGACCTGCCCCACACCGAGCGTGAGATTGTTCTGGCCGGGTCCTTTTGCGTAGAGCGGGAACTTGTTGGCGCGATAGTAGTTGGAGTAGACCGCCAGCTCCAGCATCTTCTCATCGTTGATGGTCTCAACGGTGATGGATTCCAGCGTCACATCCGGGTCGTCGAGCCGGGCGAAGGGTCCCAGTTCGGTGGAGGCGTTTCCGTCTCCGTCAAAGGCGATGCCTCCGGAGTGCGTCAGGTAATGCCCCTCATTCCAGTAGATGACATTGCAGATGTAGGGGGAGAAGAAATCCTTGCCGCGCTCCTTGCCATACTGCCAGAGCTGCTCGATCTCCATTTTGTCGACATCGATGCGGTACTTCACGCCTCTGGAGAAACTGTCATTCGGGGCGAGATATCTGGCCGGATCCTGGGCGCCGTAGTGGTGGTTGTCAAAGCACATGACATCACCCAGCGGCGTGATCAGGTTGGCGTGCTGCTCGTACTGCCAGTCAAACTCACCATCGCCGACGACTTTGAACATGTACTTCTGGTACTCTTCCGGCCATCTGTCCGGATCGGAGATGATCCAGTTGAGTTCCTCGGTATCGAAGTCGATGTTCACCATGGCGTTGATATGACGTCCGGAGAAGGTCAGAGAGTTGGAGGCTTCGTCGTACCAGACCGCGTTGCAGTGGAACCAGTCTTCGTCCGACCAGGAACCGGACTTCTGCGAGCCGGGCTTCAGGAAGTTTCTGAAATAAATGGTGCGCTTGACGTGCCCCGTCTCTCTGTCGATGATCAGGCAGGTGTCCTCCACCGTGCCGTTGTCGAAGTCGCTGCCCAGGGCCACGATATCGCCGTTTGGCAGGCAGACCTGATCGTGGTGATAGCCGTGGGGCAGGCGGTATTCCCTGTATACCTTCCCGACGGCGCTCATCTCATAGACGCCTGACACGAAGTAGGGCATTTTCAGGAGACGTTCGGAGCCGAGCATGAGATTGCCGTTCGGCAGCCGCTTGATATCCCAGACCATCGGAACAGTGAAGCTCAGACGCACATCACCGGCATAGTCGACGGCAATGGCGAGGTCGGCGACGGCAGGGCAGAGGAAGATGACATTGTCCTGCAGATATTCCGCCGTAGTCTCCATGGACTTCACCAGATTGGCCCCCGGCACTTCCGGTGTTTTGATGGTGTGGACGCACTTTTTGCTGTACTGCTGGTAGGGGTAGACTTCGATTTTGTTCTCGTAGTCGCTGTACAGGCCCAGAATCGGAATGATGTGCTCTTTGGCCCTGGGGAAGGTCTGGGAGATGTCCGCCGCCTTCGTCTTGCCCACGACACGGATCGTGATGGCGACTTCTTCTTCCGTCCGGAACAGCATGACGGCCGACAGGCTGTTGACGAGATAGGGGTTGTACTTGATGAGAGGCTTCTCGATGCTGTAATCACCCTGGCGGAATTCCTTCAGCATCGCGGCCTCGGCCTTCGCCTGCCTGGTGATCAGATGCTCGAGAAACTGATACTTGACTGTCGTTTCCATGACTACATCGCCTCTTCAATCATTTTGACGATGACCGGCTTTGGCTGCAGTCCTGCTTTGCGAGAGAGCTCCTCGCCGTCCTTGAACAGGATCATCGTCGGATAACCTTCGATCTTGTGCTCTGCCACCAGTTCAGGGTTCGCCTCGAAATCGATCTGAATGATCTTGAGCCTGTCCCCATAGGTCTTATCGAGATCCTTCAGGATAAAACCCAGCATCTTGCACGGGCCGCAGGTTTTGGAATAGAACTCCAGCATGACTGCTCCCTGTTCCAGATCCTGGGCCAGTTCTTCTTTGGCCTGCAATTCCTTGATCATCTGAGCCTCCTTTTTTTGATAGCTTAGTGCTTTTCTCTTCTCAGTGCCTTGATATAGGCGGCAGCTTCCTGAGCCGCTATGGCTCCGTCGGATGTGGCGGTCACGATCTGGCGCAGATGCTTGCTGACGCAGTCTCCGGCGCCGAAGATGCCTTTTTGAGCGGTACGCATGTGGCTGTCGGTTTCGATATAGCCATGGCTCTCAATGAAGTCGGTGCCCTGCAGAAACTCGGTAGAGGGGATGGCCCCGATGTATTCGAACACGCCGTCACAGTTGACGACCATTTCATTTTCACCCGTGTCCTTGTCGCAGAACCTGACGCCGGCCAGCCTGCCCTCTGCGCTGACAAACTCGAGCACCCGCTTGTAGGGATAGACCGTAACATTGTCGAGCGAACGCAGGTATTCGCTGGAAACGGGATCGGCTGTCAGGTCAAAGTCTGTCACGATGGTCAGAGAATTGGCAATGGAAGCCAGATAGGTGCCCTCGTCAACCGCGCTGTTGCCGCCACCGATCACGACGACATCTCTGCCACGGTATTTCGCGCCGTCACAGATTGCGCACCAGCTGATGGACGCCCCCTTGAACTCATCCTCACCCGGGATATTCAGCGTCCTGGGACGCGTTCCGGTCGCGATGATCACCGTGAGAGCCTCGATAACCGTGTCGTCCTCTTCCGAGTAGATGCGCTTCACCTTCCCGTCATATTCAATTTTTGTGACGGTTCTGTAGTCCAGCTCCACACCCAGTTCCTGCGTGTGCGCGAACATCTGCATGGCGAGTTCGGCGCCTTCGATTTTTCCGACACCGGGATAGTTTTCGACTTCCTTGGTATTGATCACCTGACCGCCGGGAGCCAGTCTGTCAAGCAGAAGAACCGACAGGTTGGCCCTGACTCCATAGATGGCTGCCGTCATTCCGGCCGGGCCGGCTCCTACAATAACCAGATCATACATGCTCATGGAACCTCCTCGCTTGCGCACACTGGTTGAAGCTTATCGCCAATTATGCCACGAAAGAAAGCGCAAATCATGGGCAATAGTGATAAAAACATGCTGGGTAATGTATTCTATGAGCAAAGCGCGAAAACTGGCCTGATGTCAAGGTAAATCACGTTTAAATATTGTTAATAATTTATTAACGAGAATAGTTTGCCTTTGTCTGTATCAAGCCTTTGCCTGATCCCACACGTGCAACCCGTACGGTTTCAGTTGACACTGCATGCCGGAGACATGGATCAGGGAGGAGGTTGTTTACGCATGACAGCTGCAGACGTTTCCCCGAGTCGCCATCCCTGGCTAATCGAGATAGAGCTCACTGCCCTCATAAGCTCATACTCCCATTCTGGGAGAATTGCAGACCGGGAGCAGATTGTCTGCGTAATAATCTCCGGCTTCATCACCGTCTTCGTTTTGTCTGCGGGCCTCGAGACAGCTTCCACAAATGAACGGCTTCTCGTCATCATAATGCTCCAGATCAATCCACACAGCCGGCTCTTTGCCGCAGGTACTGCACAGGAACTGCGGTGGATTGTTTCTGGCGAGAAGGGTCAGTCTGTCTCTCTGTTCCGGTCCTCTCCTGTAGTTCTTTACTGCAATAATCAGTTCTGTTGTTGAACCAAAATCATAGTAATACTCAAAGACCTGTCCGACATAAAGGATCTCATTCAGCTGGATCTGCATGCTCTCGGAAGCGTCGTAGCCCCCAAAAGACGAGGGCGAATCGTAGGATACGCCATCGATGCGAAAGGCACTCAAATGGCCGCAGCACTCGACCCAGATGTCCCTGATAAAGCTGTCCAGATCCTCGAGCTCCATGTTCTCTTCAATATCAATCACCAGCCAGTACTCTTTTAGATACCGGTCCGTGATCATGAGTTCGAAGTATCCGGCTGTTCGATCCTTATCGCCGGAACCCTGCTTCTCGGCCCTGCTTTTGCAGCTGTCAAGATGTCTGATGATTCCGGCTCTGGTGAATTCTTTGGCACAGAATCTGCACCGGCCCTTTGTCTGTTTCGCCATCATCCTCACCTTCCTTTTTTCCGCACAGGGAGCAGTTGCCTGAATCCGGATGTCTAAATCATATTCAATAAAAGGCTTCAGGCATGTACTTCTTCTGCTGCATGAAGCATGCCCGCGAGCCGGACCCAGGCTGCAGTTCGCCGGTGAAGAGGGCGTTTTGGAAGCAGGTAAAGCCCGGTTTCGTCACGTAGAACATCCGATTCAAAAGCCCCTGCTCAGGAAACAGGGGCTTTGAGATGGATCGCTTATTCATGTGACGGTGATGTGAGCCGTGGCAGGAGGCTATTCACTCCCGGCAGCTGCAGATCTCTTCCTTGTGTAATCGCCCTCGGCCGCCTTGAAGTTGTAAACCGGCTTCAGGATATCGATGATGTCGACTGTGTCCCGAATGACATCGACGATATCCTCCAGAGCCTTGTAGGCCATGGGCGCTTCGTCAATGGTGCTTTCGTTGACCGATGTCGTATAGATGCCAGCCATGGAGGCACGGTACTCCTCCATGTTGAGTCTGGCTCTGGCCTGCGCTCTGGACATGATACGTCCGGCACCGTGCGGGGCGGAGTAGTTCCATTCGGCCTCGCCTCTGCCAACGGCGAGAATGGAACCATCGCGCATGTTGAGGGGAATCAGAACGCTTTCACCCTGATGGGCGGCGATGGCGCCTTTGCGCAGAATCATCTCCCTGGTATCAATATAGTTGTGGATGGTGTGGAAGCTTCCGGCCTCTGTCAGACCGGTCCGCTCCAGCAGAATCCGGGCCATCGTCTCCCGGTTCTCACGGGCAAAGTTCTGGCAGAACTCGATGTCGTGGAGGTAGTCCTCGAGCGGCTCTCCGTAGAGCCAGCAGAGATCCTCGGGCACATCCGGCGTCAGGGTCCGGTAGCGGGTTTCGAGTTCTTCCAGCGCCGCCTGAATCTCGGAGCTGCGCCCTGTTGCCTTATAGCTGCGGATGATCTCCTTTCTCTTCTGCTGGCGTTTGTCCAAGCCTCTGTGCAGGTCAATGGCCCTCTGCTGGTAGATCTCTGCCACCTGCTTGCCGAGGTTACGGCTGCCGGAGTGGATAACCAGATAGAGCGTGCCATCCTGCGCTCTTTCGAGCTCGATGAAGTGATTGCCGCCGCCCAGTGTACCCAGCGAGCGGGCGAGCCGCCCGGTATTCTTCAGCGAGCCGGAGCAGCGGAGCCTGTCCCAGTCCATGCTGCTGATCTCGGAATCCCAGACCTCGCTGCCAGAGGGAATATGGTGGGCTGCCTCGTCGAGCCGCTGCAGATCGACATCTCGTTCGATGAGTCTGACGGTGTACATGCCGCAGCCGATATCCACCCCGACGATGTTGGGACAGACCCTGTCGCTGATCGTCATAGTTGTGCCGATGGTACAGCCCTTGCCGGCGTGGACGTCCGGCATGATGCGGATTTTGCTGCCGGCGGTGAGCTCGTAATCGCACATGCGCCGGATCTGAGCGGCTGCGGCATCATCCAGGACATTGGCGTAGCAGATCGCGCTGCTGATCTTTCCTTTGATCTCAATCATGTTTAATCCTTTCATTGTGTCGGGTACGCTGTGCGTTTTTAGACAGCGATCCCGGCATAGCGCCCGCTCATGAGCACATCCATCATCATGCGCCAGGGCGACAGCTCACCGGAGGCGATCATCTCGAACAGCCGCGGCGATACGCCTGAGACCAGCGCGACGCCCGCTTCGTTTCGGGTGACAGGCTGCTGACGGCTGCGGCTGTCAACATTCCAGAAGATGATCTCCGGCAGCCGGTAGCCGTAAGCGGCATATTTCTCCCTGGCATTCATGAAGTTGCTGGCGCCGCCGTTCTCCACGCAGGCGTCAAACTCCATGTCCGAGATAATCACGAGCCTCGCCGGCAGCTCGCTCTGACTCGCCCGGCCACGCAGGGCAGCCCGCAGCAGCAGGTCGAAGACGGCCTCGAGATTGGTGTTCGCAACCTCGTTGAAACTCGCCACATAATGCAGCCGGTCGACGAAGGTCTCGCCTTTGATCTCAATCAGCTGCGGCCGCCGGGAGAACTCGATGAAGCAGTTCTGAAACGGACCGGTATTGTGTTCTGCGAAGTACAGGCCCAGCGACAGAGCTACCGCTGCCGGAGTCGGCCGGCTGTTCCAGTACATGGAAGCCGACGTGTCGATGACAGCCAGTGCATTCTCACTGCTGCCATAGGCGGGGAGAGCAGCCCAGGTCGTATTCAGAACCTCTTTTTCGGCTTCGCTCAGCGGGCGCAGGAACGCTCTTTCCGTGCTGTTCCAGAAGCCTGCCAGGCAGGGCGAGACGAGCTCGTAGGGTGCCAGTGTCTCCGTATGGAGCTGTGCTTTGCCGCTTCTGACCCGGGCGAGGAAGCTGCGGTAGCGCTCGCCATCGTTTCGCATCAGAGCCTTCCGATACTTGAACATGGCTTTTGCGGGCTGCTTCTCGTAGTCGAAGTCATAGCTCCTTCGTCGCAGGCTGTTCTCCATGAGTTCGATTCTGGCTCGCAGCGCCACCAGCATCTTCCGGTAGCCCGCGGCATTGTAGCCAAGGGCAGCGGCCAGACGCTTCGCCTGCCGGACGGTCTTCGCATTTGATGCGTTGATGGACGGCAGCCATTTGGCGAGCAGGGAAACAGGGGCACCGGAGGCCAGCGCCTCGAGGTCCTCCTCGAGCTGTCCCTTGAGCAGCTCCAGCATGGCCTCTTCGCAGGGTGTACCGAGCAGGACCAGCAGGTCGTCGAAGCGGCCGAAATCGGCCACATGGTGAAGATTCTTCCTGACCGCAGCGGCTTCGTGTTGCGCCAGCCAGCCGAGAATGATGCGAAAGACACGGCGCTCACCGAGCCCCCCGCGGACGTCTCTGGCGTAGAAGAGCAGTTTCATCGCGAGATCGGGATTCTCCGCGAAGGAACGGATGAAGCGCAGGATGATTTCGCTTTCGGACGCATGGCGCAGCGCGCCGATCGTGGCGAAGAGATCGAGGCAGGCGGAGCCGGTGGATGCCTGGCTGACGGCTCCGTTTTCGGTGAAGCTCAGGTTGGCTTCTTCTCTGATCAGGTCAAGCATTTCGCGTCTCCTCCTGTTGTTAATAAAAGTACAAGGCAGCTCTCAGGAGTGACTCCTCTCCTGATAAGGCGATAAGCAAATAACGAAGTGTGATGATTGCTGTTGCTGCCTTTAGCGCAGAGAGCCCGCGGGCCGCTCGTGGCTCTGCGGTTTCTGCATGGGCCTATTCTGGCCTTAGAGCGCCAGGAAGTAACGGAAAAAAGCTTGCGAACTTAAAGGGACTGCTCTTTTTGCTGCTCGATCCTTTCCCGGATCAGCCTGACGAAGTGGGGAGGGGAGATGACCTTCAGCATGGGTCCGAAGGATAGAATGCGGATCAGGATCTCCGTTTCGTCCTTCTGGTCATAGCTCATCCGCACTACATAGTGCTTGGTGTCGAGCTTTCTGACCTCCTTCTCCAGATGGGCGAAATGAAGCAGAACGCGTTCGAGCGCATCTCTGTGATCGTGAAGCTCGAAGTCCACCTGTCGCGGCAGGGGCAGCTCTTTCTTTCCCGCCGGAAGGCGGATATCTTTCTCGCTCGGGCCTGCATGGATGATCCGGGCCAGATTGATGGTCGTGTAGCCATGTCCTCTGTGACACTGCAGGCGGAACTTGTCGTCCTTTTCCGAGTACTCGAGATGAGAGGGCAGGACATCTGCCTGTTTCTCTCTGCCGGCAGCATCGAGGCTGTGAATGTGAAGCGGCCGGCGCCTGTGCAGGGCATCCAGAATCTGCCTGAAGTTACGGATGTAGTCTTCGTCCTCGTAGGGATCGCCGTCGAGATACCGGTCGTAGCAGCCGACATCCTCAGGCGTGAAGAGCGGGTCGACACCGGGGAAGTCCAGCGGCTCGTCAGTAAAGAGCTTCAGACGCGGGTCGAGAGAGAGGCTCTTCAGCCAGCGCTTCTGCAGCAGCGTCAGAGGCATGGTCGGTGGCTGCTTCAGAGCCGTAGTCCCGTCGGCCCGGATCAGCGGCCAGCGCCCGCTCTTCAGGGCCGACTCCAGCTCGAGGATACTTTCGGAGAACGCCCGTTCCTCGACGATGCGATGGATGTCTTTCGTCTCCAGAGGAGGAGAGGCGACGGCAAGCCGAAGGATTTCGGCCAGGACATTGTAGTAGGCGCCGTAGAGTTCGCTGAAAACCACTCACGTCACCTCCCCGTCCAGCTGATAGAGCCGATACATCTCTTCCAGATCGTTTCGAAAGCGCTCTTCCACTTCCCGGTTTGTGAAGCTGATCTCGACGATGCGGCAGATGAAGCTGCGTATCCAGGGGATGATTTCGCTCGAGTCGTAGAGTTCGGCGGTGAATCGGCTCCTGTTCGGTCCCAGCTTTTCCACACGTCCGCAGCGCTTTTCCCGTTCCAGACGTTCGTGAATGAAGCCCTCCCTGTCGGAGTAGCAGACGGTAAAGGAGACCGTCTCCAAGGTGTTCCTGTTTCTCCCCCAGGTGCTGACGCCCCAGATATGAGACTGCATCCGGCTCAGTTTTTCACGCAGGGCATCGAAGTCTGCGCATGTTTTTTCTTCCCTGACGGTCAAAATGCGGTCGACCCGGTAGGACTTTATGTGCCCGGAGCGCGGATGATCGGCCATCAGGTACTGGCGGCCCGTCTGGGACACCATAGAGGATGCGCAGAGGCGTGACGAGGTGCTCGGAGACAGACTGCCTGTCCCGGTTCAGGATTTCGATGCGGATGCTCTTCTGCCGGCGCATGGCAGAGAGAAGATCGGCCGTGACTTCGCTGTCCAGAGCTGTCGTGATGTAATGGTGCTTGAAGCTGAAGTGGCTTTCCTGCTGCGGATGTTTGTCCAGCAGGAAGGAGCCCACGACGCCGCAGGGGGTGACCTCGGAGAAAAAATCCAGAATATCGCGGCTGTAGCATTCGCTGTCCGGCATGCGACGATAGTAGACAGATCTGCCGCGCCTTACTTTCTCAAGGATGCCTTCTTTTGCGTAGTCGCCCAGCTTTTTGCGCACGGTGGATTCGTCGAAGCAGACGGCTGTGTCAAACGCAGCCAGATAGCCGCTGATCTGCTCACAGATCTCGCCCAGCGATAGGGTGATTTCAGGATCCCGCAGAATGTCGAGAAGGATAAAGTGGAGTGTGATCGCTCCGTCGGTGAAGCTTTTGGACTTCCATGCCTTGTACAGGGGGTTGTGGCGGACCCGGCGGCTGTCGATGGAGAGAAAGACAATTTTACCTTCGGCTGTCTGATGAAAGCGCATGTAGTCGCCGAGCCAGCTTTCGATGCGGCGGCGCTCGTTGTCGTAGGTACGTCCGCTCTTTCGGGTGAAGTCCTCGCGGCTTTTGAAACCATAGACGAAGAATTCGCGCATGTAGCCGCGGACGCGGTTGTAGTTTTTGATCAGTTCGCTGTAGGCCATTTCTCTCAATCTGCACGGCTGTCCGGGAGCTGCCCCATTGTCCTTCTGATCTGCAGTCAACAGGTATTGGCGTTGAACCTGCATGGTCACAGGCATAGGCAGTCTGGATCCGGATTCCAAGCTTCGGCTGTCATGCGCTATCTTAGCATCACGGGAGGATTCAGGAGGTCGGAGAGGTGGCAGACATAAGAGAGCGGGTACTGGTGCTGGAAACCGGCAGCGCTCTGCTGCGCCACATCGACCAGACTGGCAGCGAAGACGATGCTTTATCAGTCTGGGAGATCTCGCCCGGAAACGGTCCTTAACCTTCTGTTCCCGCTGCCTGGACCGGACGTTCGGGGAACTCTCAGACACCTGCAAAGGCCTGGCTCTGCCTGTTTTCGACCATTGTCGTCAACAGGAACAGTCTGGTAGCCGGGTCTGCTTATTTCACATGTTTCTTTCCTGAAGCCTGTGTCGGCGGAGGAACGTCTGAGACGTTTTCAAAGAATTGAAAAGCGTACAGGACGGCGCAGAATGGAGCCCCTGCGGGCAGGCTCTGGGACTGCAGCCTGCAGCTGCGGAGAAGTAGCAGTTCCCGTCTGTTCTGCTGTATGTCTCGGAGACCGTGAGTACTTCGACAGCGAAGCCACACACGATCCCTGGCACAAGAGAATGGGCTGTACCAGGAATTCGAACTTTCGGACATCAGGCCATGAGCATGAAGCTGCAGTCAGAGGCGGCTCCCGTCATCTCGAGCGGATGGCTCTGTCTCAGCGCGCTCTCTGCCGGTATAAGGCTCCCGCTGAGGCTACGCCCGCCGGGCCTGTTCCGCCGCAGCTTTCAGCATGCCAACTCTGATCAGGAGAGCGGCGATGACACCGACCCCGATCAGAATATAGAAGGCGGGTTCATAGGCAGATCGGAT
This sequence comes from Bacillota bacterium, assembly GCA_030057555.1. Classification (GTDB taxonomy): domain Bacteria; phylum Bacillota; class Clostridia; order Saccharofermentanales; family Fastidiosipilaceae; genus JAEZYR01. Next base: position 72,030 of record JASGUU010000006.1, read on the forward strand.
ATCGTAGAGAATGCCCACAGCCGGACCGCTGGCTGCCATGCCGAGCTGAGTGGCGGCAGCGCCATAACCGGCGATAAGCTTGTATTCTTCGGTGCTGAAGGAGTCCTGCAGAATGATGGGTGCGATGACATTGGCCGTTCTTCTGCCTCCGAAAGAGAAACAGGCCAGGCCCATGACCAGGAGAATCATGTTCCTTACACCTGTAAAGGTCATTAATCCGAGGCCAACGGCCATCATGACGGTGAATACCAGCAGGTACATCTTTCCCCCGAACCTGTCGGTTACACGCCCGAGAATCAGGGTGGCTCCGGCGGCGAAGAGTGAATACAGTCCCAGCAGATTGGACGAGGTGTCAATTCTCATCCCTTTCTCCTGCCAGAACATGCCGAGATAGCTCTCGGAATTGGTGGCGAGACCGATGAAGAAGACGCCAATGAGAATGATATAGAGGCCTGGTGACTTCAGTACCCAGGAAGCGGCAGCTCCTTTTGCTTTATTGCCTGTCGCAGTCTCTGCTTTTTCTGTTGCGGCTTTCTCGTAGCCCAGGGCTTTCTGTCCCTTCTCCGAGGGAGACTCGATGATCAGGTAGAGAGCCAGCAGCGAAACCAGCATGATGCTGATCGCGAGGACGATATAGGCCGTACGCCAGCCGAAGTTCTGTATGATGCCCCCGCAGACCGGCGTCAGGATGGCGCCGCCGATCATGGAGCCGGCGAAGACGATGCTTGTTACCGTAGCTCTTTTCTCCACAAACCAGTTGGAGACCAGAATGGAACAGGGAGCGACGGTGGCGAAACCGAAGCAGAAGCCGCCGATGATCGTGCCGATCAGCAGAACGGTCAGAGATGAGGTAAGGGCAATGATCAGATAGTGCAGCGCGAGCAGCGTAACACCGGTGAATATGGTCCACTTCAGCCCCAGCCTTTTCACGAATCTGCCAAAGAACATGTTCGACACAAAGCCGGAGAGGGTGGCAAAAGTGGGCATCAGCATGATGGATTTGGCCGGGAAGCCGGTGTCTTTTATGATCGGGGGCATGAAAATCGCGATGGTCTGCAGTGCTCCCAGTGTCATGAACATGATCATGAACGCACCGGCGGCTACGCGCCAGCCTGAGAATTGAGTTTTCTCTTTCATTTCCATGCACCTCTTACGAATCTGAACGTGATTCCGTAGCCCAGAGTGTAAATCAAACGGGATGATCACCGCTTCCGCTTGATCAGCTGATCCTCAACGTCCATACAGGTTTATGCTACTGTATCTTCCGTTTCAGCGACAAGTTCAGAGCCTGAAAATGCGCTCATTTTCAGGTTGTCCTAAGTGGTTTCGAGCGCCAGCGCATTCGATCGCTTACGTTATGGAGCTGTTTTCCCGTCTACTGCCTGTTCTGCCTGCTCCGCCCAGGCAATGGCCTGCCAGATGGCTTCCCCCTGGTTCTCCTGAGGAGCACCAGCTGTGCTGCGACCCCGGATCAGATAGTTCATCAGAGTCTGCTTCATCTCCTGCACCATGTCCGGGTACTGGTCAAGCAGGTTTTTCTGTTCCGCCACATCCTCCGCCAGATTAAAGAGCTGAAAACAGAGTGCGTCCGGGGCTTCTTCTCCGGGCCGGGGGCTGGACCAGCCGCCGGAACCGGGGCAGAGGGCGAGTTTGAAACAGCCGCGCCTGAGGGAGAGAGAGCCGTCGATGCTCTGGTGCACCAGGTCCCGGCGCACTTCGTCCGCCTGAGGCTTTCTCATCAGGGGCAGGATGGATACGCTGTCCTCACCCTGATTGTCTAGCAGCCTGATCTCGAGCAGGTCCGCCAGGGTGGCCATGAGGTCGCTCAGGCAGACCAGGCGGTCACAACGTTCACCCTGGGGCATGGCCTCCGGCCATTCCATGAGCAGAGGTACCCGGTGTCCGCCCTCATAAATATCGGCTTTCATGCCGCGGAACAGGTAGCTCGGATTGTGTCCATGCGCCTTGAGCTCGTCGAAGTCCGCCATGGGCGAGCAGCCGTTGTCCGAGGTGTAGATGAGCAGCGTATTCTCTGCGATGCCGAGCTTCTTCAGCTTTCTGCGTACTCTGCCCACGACATCATCGCAGTGAAGGACAAAGTCACCATAGGCATTGGTCCCGGATTTCCCCCGGAAGGCCGGGGCAGGGAAGATGGGTGTATGAGGTGCCGGCAGGGCAAAGTAGAGGAAAAACGGTCCGTCCTGCAGCTCTTCCAGCGTGTCAAGTACCCTGTCTGTCAGGACATCCAGCACCTCTTCATGGTCAAAGTCGGGAGCACAGGGGCCCTCTCTGAAAAACTCCTTGCCCTCGCCGCGGGCTACCCTGTCGGGATCCGGTGCAGCCGTAAAGCGGTCATTTTCGATGTATGCGTAGGGGGGCATATCAAGCGAGGCGCTGATGCCAAAGAAATAATCGAAGCCACAGGCATTGGGGCCATTCTGGATGGGCCCGCTGTAATCTACTCCCGGGCTATGGGCGAAACCCTCCAGCTCCACAAAGTCCGCGGTTTTGGCGAAATCCATGCCCAGGTGCCATTTTCCGAAAGCGGCAGTCTGATAGCCCTGTTCCTTCAGCAGGTCGGCTACTGTGGTTCGTCCCTGTTCGATCAGGGGAGGGGAGAAACCGCCGATGACGCCGGACTTCAGCTGGGAGCGCCAGTTGTAGCGTCCGGTCAGAATGCTGTAGCGGGAGGGGGTGCACACGGCTGAGGAGGCATGGGCGTCGGTAAAGACCACGCCATTTTGGGCCATGGCATCAAAATTCGGCGTCTCGAACGCAGCATTTGGATTCAGGGCGCTGACGTCGCCGTAGCCCATGTCATCTGCCAGGATATAGACGATATTGGGTTTTCTGTTCACGCTTGGCTTACCTCACAAAAGCAGACGGTGGTGATGCCTTTCCTGCCTGTGATACTATCCCAGTTCTTTCTCCACTGGAAACACACATGAGATGACTGGATGCTGGAGCATGCAGGCATCCTTTTGTCATCGCGGAGCTCGGTGTTATCTGATACAGCTTGACTGCTTTTCCCGTTCCCATGGATCCTGAACAGTGGAATACGGACACGTGATTCGTCTGGCCAGAGACAGACAAGTCTGTCAGCTGGGGGACCTGGAAAGGTGGCACAAAGACCGGTTGCCTGCCCCGTGAGAGCAGGCTGCGGATGACTCTCGGACGGCTGGTGGGCCTGACGAAATGCGTTTATTTACCGCCCATGATTCTGCGTATCGTGCTCTTCTGGTAGCCACTGGTTGCGGAATGTTCCGGCGCAGTGGGCACCTTTTCCAGTGCGAACTGTAAGCCTTTCATCAGCAGTGGATTGCTTCGCACGACGTTCAGCGGCCAGGAGTCCAGAACCTGAACGGCATGCCAGCGTACCAGAAAGCATTCATCGTGCAGGAAAATACCGTACAGGAACCTGGCGACATTGTCGCCATACTCTTTGACATCGAATGCTGACATGCCATCTGCGATGGAACTCCTGATGTCAACGGCGTTGAAGATGTCGAGAAATCCACCCGCAGAATGGGAATAGATGTCGTGCACGACACGGCGATAGGCCTGCGACAGGAACTCAAAAGCCCTGGCATCTCTATACTGGGCAACGGTTTGAGTGAGCTGGCATATCTTCTGTGAAAACATCTTGATGATAGCGGCCTTTTTACGGTCACTTCCAAGAGAGAAGTTGAGTCCCTCGATACCGGAGACAAAGCTTTTATATAGGCCATAGTACTGCTCGAACAGCTGGACAAGTGGAGCGAAGCCTTCTGGACCACACTGCAGATAGGCGTCACGCCATTTTCTGTACTGGCTTGTATTGTCATCTGGCAATCCGATGAATGCCAAATACAGATTCTGAATGCCGGGACCCGGCCCGCAGCGGGCGCAGAATTCATAGTCGCCGGTCAAAGCTGCATATCGAGCTCCCGCCTCATTCAGATCGGGAGAATAGCCACACGACTTCAGGGCCAGAGCGATTTCCCCTCTCACTTCAGGGTCGTCTTCGGCCAGAAGGGCGGTCTCCAGTGCGGAAACGGCAGACTCATCTCGGATGTTTCCCAGTGCACTCGCGGCCTGCTTCCGGATCGTCGCATCCGCCTTATATTCCAATGCTGAGATCAGCTTCCTGACGTTTTTGTTCTTTTCCAGTCGCTCTACATTTGGTTTGAATAGACCCATGTTCTCGCCTCCCACTATGACGTTATATGGAAACCATCGCATCAGGCTGATGGGTCAAGTCTCCGGCCTTTGGGCAGTGCATCTGGTGTCCATATACGACTCCCTCCTTCGCGTTGATCGGATGAGCGGCCAGGCGGCGTGGTTACATCAGTCCTCATCCGTGAGCAGGTCTGCTTCGCACAGGCACTTCAGGCGGTAACGGTGCAGATCATAGCCGTCTATGCTGAACGGGACATTGTGGAGCGAACTGATATAGGACATTTCGTCGGAATCGTCTATTTCATACCAGCGGTCATAGTAATAGGGATCAATGTTGCGGAAGGCTTCTTCCGGTGTTCTGGCGGCATTGAACTGCGAAAGGGCTTCCCAGTAATCCAGAGATGAGCCTTGCTCCTGGTTAATGTAGTGGCGGTATTTCCGGTAGTAGAGAGCGTCCAGCAGATCCACCGATTCGGGATGTCCCTCCCGCTGCAGGGCGGGCACGATTTCTTTGACCATATGATTCAGCGTCAGATATCGATAGGGTGTTTCCTCCTCCTGTTTGCAGAGAAAGGTCAGAATTCTCCAGGTGCGTTTTCCCGGAAGACAGCTGCGCAGAATGCCGATATCGTTCCTGTTCAGATCGTGAATTCTGTCAAGCGCCATTCCAATGAGCCGATCATCCTCTGAGGTGCGCAGAATCTCACACAGCTTCTCTACATCATAGACCCAGTGAATGTCCCAGGCTTTCAGTTCCGCAGCCGGTATGGAGGCGATACTGGCCCGTTTCTGCGCTTCCCACAGTTCCCATTTTCGTTCTTCGCGCTCGAGGCGCTTCTGCTTTTCAACCTCGCTCTCGGGAGGTTCTGTCCGCAGTCTCATGCGTTTAAGCGCTGTTGACAGCTTCTCTAGATATTCTGTAGCGACTTCGTCGAGATCTGTCATGGTGATAAAGACCTCGTCATCGGGCTCAAATTCTTCGCTGCGGTTGCGGTATTGCAGCAGCAGAGAGGCGATCCGCTCTACAGTGAGCGGCTCTTTGAGGCAGTCTGCATGAAACGCAGCGGCGCGTTCCGAAAACCTGCCAGCCGGGTATCTTCCCAGAAACTGTTCGATCTCCTCCACGCGCAGGATGTCAGCGAGTTCCTGCGCTTCGATGTGTTCCAGCCCCGCATCGGCCTGAAGCTTTTGCGGCAGGAGATTTTTTGCGGCGTAGAGGATGGCGAGATGCTCCAGGAACGGGTGTGGCGGCAGCCACAGACTCCCGAGCTTAGCCGCGCTCCGTCCGCAGCACAGCGGAAAGTCCTCGCGGAGCGTCTCCAGCAGGTATGCTTTGTCTGTCATGGTCATGCTCCCAACTGTCGGAGAAGTTTTCTGGCTTCTGCTCTTTCGGAATCATCATAGTCTCCATCTGCATTGTACGAAACATGGAAACGCTCTGTAATACACGCATGGTGTCGCACAAGGGAAATGAGGACTAAACCATCAGTATTCTGAACAACTGATTCAGGAATACTTCGTGCAGACAAAGCGATACGCGCAGCAGCTCAAGCACGAAGGCAAGCGCCGCCGGAACGTCAACGGAGTGCTGCGGATCCCAGACGTGTCTAGAAGCGGCTACAGCCGGCAGATCAACGGAGCCCCCCAAGCTTAGCATGGAACTGAGGAAGGAGGGCTGGAGAGTATCGGAAAAACCGTAGGCAACGACATGCGCGAGATGGGCCTCAGAGCCCGCTATGTACGCCTTCTGGAGGCAATCCAGGGGATCGAGGCGAGCTGCCCGCTCAAGGCCAGTCCCTGGCAGAACGCTTTCATAGAATCCGTTCACGCTCTGATCAAGGGCGAGTGGCTGTACCAATAATCTTACTGTCCCAATTCCGTCATGGAAAAGTAATCCATCATTTCTTCAAACGTTTGATCAAAGTCCTCGCTGTGCTCTGTATATTCTTCTTTGAGATTATTTACAATTGCATCTATTTCCGCAGTGAATATAGCTGCTTTTTCAAAGTCATATGAGATACCGCCTGCCAAGCCGCTGTTTTCGAGCAAAACGCCCATCGAACCGTTATTCATTAAGTTAAACCATTTCCCATCATATCTGACAACATCCATACAAAGTAAAAAGTCAATTCCCTCAACTTGAAATTCTATGCCGATGCTCCTGTACCCATTCGCTCCAATGCAGTCGCCCCATGTTTTTCTGTTTGCTAAAAACTTCACTGAATAATAACTGTCTAATCCGACATCGGTTGGATAAATGATATCGCCGATTTGTATTTCGCCAATTTCACTCGATTTTTGCAAAAAGTTTGTCAATTCGTCTGAAACGTCTATGTCCGTTCTTAGGACTACCGGCATTCCTTCCATAAATGTGCCTACTGCTGATTCAGAATCGCCGAAAAAAATACTGCAGCGATATGAAATGGCAAGTGATAGCTGTCGCAAATTATTGATAATAGTTGAAACACGCAAATGTTTGTTGAGCTCGTTTCCGAAATCGGTATCAGAGGTAACAGGCCTTTGTATGGCATAGTTGTTCGCGAAAAATCTTTCATATTCCATTACGGCTTTTGTATCATAGGAAGCACAATAAGATTCAACGGCAAAAGTACTGATTATTTTCTCAATGTCGTTGTCTTTTAATGCTTCCATATACGTAATGACAGGCTGCTCAGGTGTATCGAAACCGGGACCCTCAATATTTACGGTGCTTTTCTCTTTTGCATTGCATCCGGTAAAGAAGATCATCATCCCGGTAATCAGCGTGAGAGTAAGAACCATCAACAACAACCTGCCACTGAATTTATTTGTTATCATTCTCTTCCTTTTTCCTCCTTCATTACTTATAGAATTTTATTATACTTTCATTTAAGGAAGGTCTATTGATTCGTGTTCTTGTATTTTTCAGCCTGGCTTTTCCAATAATTCATGATTTTAAATATCATTTGCAAGCATTCTGATTCTGCCGTGTCTTTGTTATATTCCTTCATTTCGCTAAAGGTATGTCCGCAGGGTTCCAAATCACCTTTTTCGAAACCACCACAAACTCCTACCAGCCATTTGCCGAAAACGCTCTTCTTGAACTTGAAGATATAGTAATGCATGTAATTGAAGTCGAATTCCCCTGCGCATTGAATGGCAGCAGGCTTCTTTCCCAATGCTCTTTGGTCAGATAGCCAATTAACCATATGTTCCGTAGCTGCATTTAATTGATTAGTGTCCATATTGAACCTCCCCAAACTTATTTAATTATAACGCTTAGGGAGGATTCACATAGGTATGTCAAGCTCGGTTTCAGGGCACCAGAACTGGTGATTGGATACGTGTATATGTGCCCTGATGATCTCAAAGAGATGCAGGTGAGAGGAGAGTTCAGGTCATTCTGAATGAAATGAAGGAAGGCTATCCGACGGCGTCAGCGGGGTGGGTTATCAATCGAACCGCTATCAGGTGCTTGAATTCGAGTGTCTTATCGGGTCTTACAGATGGACCTGATCGAGTGGCTGGACAGACCCGGCTGGCCATTGGGTCAGAATGAGCTGGTGGCTCCGATTGTGCCGCGTTGGTGGCTCCAGGCGAACGAGCAGGTGGCTTATTCAGAACGCTGCTTACACCTTAGTGAAACAAGTCATTGGTTTGCCGATTCTCGTGATCCATGTCCCTTTTTCTTCCAAACCAATGAAACAGTAACGAATGAGAAAAGTTGTGCAGTCATTACGCGGATTATCATCATTTCATCTGTTCCGGTTTCCGTGATTACATGGAGCAGATTCGTTGCAATACAATTGTTAAAGAAATGGTCAGCCATACCTGCATATAAATTCCCTGTCAGCCGATACAGCAGCTGCCACTTTATTCCCATCATCCCGGCAAGTATGATGTATCCGATACTGAGTACAACACATGAACCTGTATTTATATCACCATCGATAAGATTATGGATGGGTGTAACGATATGCCATATGCCAAATAATAGTGCCTGAAAGAGCATGGCGTATGTCTCAGAATGATCCAGACCGGAAACTTGATAGAACAGGCCTCGGAATGTTCCTTCTTCCATGATTACATTGATGATATTAAATAGGATACATATCAATATATGACCAATACCAGAATGTACTGCAGTTTCTCCGGTCAATGAAAATCCGGAAGTGAATACACCTAAATCGACAGTATGCCCCTGCTCTTTCAGTATGCTGATCTCAATTCCATATGAAATAGCAAACGATGCTACAGCCAGGGCAAATCCGATAAGGATGCTCTTTATAAACCCGGATTCAGCAAATCCTATGTCCGACCATTTCCAGCCTAAGAGTCGTAAAACAACATACAAACCAATGATGCCAAATAGTTTATTTATGACGTTTTCGCCCAGAATCGTCTCATCCATCCGAAGCACTATGGTTTCAAATCCATGTGCAATGATCAATATCGTATATATAATCAAACACGATATTATTGGGTTTTTACGTATTCTTTCATTCATCAAGAACATACTCCTCACTTTAATATCCACTTGGCAAGTAAATCAAAGCGTGTTTGCACCACTTTCCAGTGACCAGTCTTGTTTGAACCCGTCCTGATAAGCTTCCCATTCAATATCATTTCTCGAATCAATTTTGATCCTAAAACCCTGTTCGTGATTTAGTGTTAACGCTGGACTAAGAATGTCCACCTCCCGCCGGCCTATCTTTGTCCAGTTTGGAAGAGTGAGCTACTAACCAGTGACGGTACAGCTGTGTAGATCCCTTCGATCTTGCTTCGTTCCTTCTTCGGGTTTTCTCAGCGATTTATTTTGTCCTCTTATCCTGCTCAGCGTTGACTCTGATGTCGAGCTTGGTGGCCGTCTTGAACTGCGTTCGCGTCATGTTCGTACGCAGTGAAGGAAGCTCAAGAGCCTCGACCAGATCCAGATACGTTTGGCTGATGTTCGTCGGTGTCAGGGTGACACTGGGCCACTCGCCCTGCATCAGGACAAGTGGAGAGATCAGTGACTTTTGAAGTACAGCA
>JASGUU010000007.1 GCA_030057555.1 Bacillota bacterium
ACAAAGAGGGCGGTTTCTTTCTATTGTTAATCTGGTTTGCGGAACTTTGCGCATAGCCAAACCATGAGAGCACTTTTCAGAATTCGCTTACTCGATTAAGCTCAGATGCTGTATCCACCAGACATTACTGGGTGAATTATTTGTTAACTGCATTTGGAAGCGCTGTTGTCACGCCATTTCATGACAGTGCGAAAGGCTCAAAGGCAATCCTGTGGCCGTTATCGTGCTAAGAGAACTAGAAACTGCTGTTCTTCCATCTTGGCTTTTGCTGCAAACAGATCCTTTGGGTACAGGTTAACTATAACTTGCTGTAGCCGCATCAGTATCTCGCGCGCAGACGCGTTTGCAACGGGTTAGTCTCGTGATCGAAGCGATCGCAGTAGATGCAGTACCAGGCTCCGGCGCGCAAGCGGTCTGTCCTTGTGTGCCTGGCATCCATCACATCGAGGAAGACGAAGATCACATTGAACCAGAACGATCCGTCCTGCAGGTGTTCTTGTTGGCAGATGATTCCGGGATTCGCCAGCTGCTCTACTTCGGTCAGTTCGCGCCGCATGTTAGCGCTCGTGAACCGGGATCCCCTGTTCAGCGAGGTAGCGCTTCAGATCCCCGATCTCGATTTCGCCGAAGTGGAAGAGGCTCGCCGCGAGTACGGCAGCGACGCCGCCCGAAGCGATAAGTGGGAGGGAGACCGCGTCACTGATCTGGCGGTAGAGGCTGTTGTCATAGCCGGAGCGCGTGCCGCCGCGGCGGACCGCATCGATGGCGAGCACGACGCACTGACTACCGAATTCATCTGCGGCTTCGGTAATCAGTTCCGGACGGTTGACGGCGGCCGAGTTCAGGGAGATCTTGTCGGCACCAGCCAGCAACAGGCGCCGGATGTCCGCGAGTTCACGGATGCCGCCGCCCACCGTGAACGGGATGCGGATCTGTTCGGCGACCCGCTGGACGACATCGACGATCGTGTTTCGCGCTTCGAGCGTGGCGGTGATGTCGAGCAGGACGAGTTCGTCCGCTCCGGCCGGGTCATAGCGGGCTGCGGCTTCGGCCGGGTCGCCGGCGTCGCGCAGTTCAACGAAACGGATGCCCTTTACGACGCGGCCATCGCGGACGTCGAGGCAGGGGATGATGCGTGCTCGTAACATTTCGAAGCTCCTGTCGTTCGGTGGCGGTGCGGTGAGGCCTATGCTGCGGCGCCGGGTCAACCCCGCTCGCAGCGCGCTGCGAAGCGAGCCAGCATGCGGCTGCCCGTCTGGCCGCTCTTCTCCGGATGGAACTGCACGGCATGGAGGTTGCCGCGCTGCACGGCAGCGCCGAATCGCGGCGTATGGTCGCAGCGTGCCGCGATGAGTGCTGCGTCATCCGTCTCTACGGCATAGGAATGGGCGAAATAGACCTGGATCGGTTACCGGCCTGTCTGCAGCATGGGATCCTGCACATCGACGAGGTCGTTCCAGCCCATATGCGGGACGTTCACCCCGCGATCCCGTGGGAGGCTCCGCACGCGTCCGGGCAGGACAGCGAGCCCCGCTTCCTGTCCTTCCTCACTGCCGTCGAAGAGCATCTGCATCCCGAGGCAGATGCCGAGAAACAGCCGATCTGCTGCGATCCAGTCCGCGATCGCTTCCGCCAAAGCGCTGCGCCGCAGTTCACGGATCGCATCATCGAAGCTACCGACGCCCGGCAGGATCAGGCCGCTCGCTGCGGCTGCCGCCAGCTCGTCCGGATCACGCACGATCACAGACTCGATGCCAATCCGGTTCAGAGCATTCGCCACACTGGCGATGTTCCCGCGCGCACAGTCCACAACAGCGATCATGGCTGAATTGTAGCACGCTGCGACCTGCGAGCCTGAGTGACAGCAGCGCCTCGTACGCCGGCTTCTGCTGATGCGCTTCATCGAAGAGCAGCGGCCAGTTCTTCCGCCCGCGCACCGGAAACTTATCCAACCACGTCGCATCATCCGCCACGCCCCAGAAACGTCCGCCCGCTGCTCCGTTTTTGCGATTTAGACGCCGCCACACTCCTAAAACGAAAATCAAATCGATATTTCCTTTTCTACATTCAGCCATCATCTCCTGAAACTGAAGCATCTTTATATTATTTCTGCCGGAACAAATATCTGCATAAACTTTAACCAGTTCCCAGTTTGTATGTGCTTTTATATACGATTCATAATACTCTATTTGATTTTTATAACTGGATAACTGTTCTTCATTAGAAGAACTCACTCTGCAGTAAGCTGCAACCTTTTTATCTCTAATAAGCTTTCGAAAATATTCCGGTTCCGGAAGAATACGATGAATTTTCATTTATTTCTTGAACTTTATCAAATTCAGTTTTGGGAATAGTTGTTGGATAATCCTCAGTACCAAGATAATGATAGTTAGAAAGCATATTCGAAAAAGTCTGTTTTCCCCAACGTGGTTTATTTTGAGGTGACGGGATTGAAATGGATTCCAAAATTACTTTGATATCTGCAAGACTCTTCCCATCAAGATAGTATGAATAAATAAGTCTGACAGTTGCTGCCTGTCCCTCATTAATAATAATTTCACCATTGGCAGCGCGGTCATAACCAAAAGCTATTCTCTTTTGTTCAGATTTAAGATTCATGGGTTACCTCCATTCCTTACATTTACTAAGTTATTATAGCGGGAAAGAAAAAGTGGACGACATTAAATCAATGTCTGTCCACTTAATTTGGAGGCACCACCCAGATTTGAACTGGGGCATAAAGGTTTTGCAGACCTCTGCCTTACCACTTGGCTATGGTGCCGCGTCCCGGCGGGCGGATCGGGTGGAGCGGAATACGAGATTCGAACTCGCGACTTTCACCTTGGCAAGGTGACACTCTACCACTGAGTTAATTCCGCATCGGTCCGCCCGACGTCAGAACAAAAGCCATTATAATGTCTCGCATTCAGATTGACAAGCTTCAGGTGCTACTGATAAAATCAGCGGGCGTGTCACGGGAATGACGGAATTTTCCTTCATGATTGTGCTGCACCACATGGCGGTATAGCTCAGCTGGCTAGAGCATTCGGTTCATACCCGAAGTGTCGTTGGTTCGAATCCGACTACCGCTACCAACCGGCCCGTTAGTCAAGCGGTCAAGACATCGCCCTTTCACGGCGAAGACAGGAGTTCGATTCTCCTACGGGTCACCATGCAGGGGGCGCTTAGCTCAGCTGGTCAGAGCGTTCGCTTCACACGCGAGAGGTCGTAGGTTCGAGCCCTATAGCGCCCACCACAGAAAACCGGACTGTTCTTCCCTGACGGGTGACAGTTCGGTTTTTTCTCTACCCTCTCTGCCCTCATTATTACCGTGCGACTCATGCGCCTGTCGTTCGCTGCGGTATAACGGCAGCAAAAACCCCGGGCGAACACTTCTGTTCCCCGGGGTTCTCAATGCCTCCAAAGCTGACGGGTAAGGCCATGCAGCCGGCAGCTTCGGCTCGACGGTAACTTACTTCATTTCGACGTCGGCACCAACATCCTTGAGCTTGTTGAACGCCTCCTCGGCCTCTTCCTTTGACACGTTCTCGCGGACAACAGAGGGCGCCTCGTCAACGAGAGCCTTGGCTTCCTTGAGACCCAGGCCGGTCAGCTCGCGGACGGCCTTGATGACGGGAATCTTCTGAGCGCCGGGGCCCTTCAGCATGACGGTGAACTCGGTCTGCTCTTCAACCTCTTCAGCAGCGGCGGCACCGGCACCCGGGGCGGCCACGGCAACGGCGGAGGCGGAGACGCCGAATTCTTCTTCGAGAGCCTTGACGAGCTCGGAGAGCTCGAGCACGGACAGCTGCTTCACTTCCTCAATGAACCTGGTCACTTTCTCACTGGCCATTTTCTAATCCTCCTGAAATGTTCGTGTTACCTAAATCAACAATTGTTTCGCCTGGTCGAAGCCCAGGCAACGGCGGTTCGTTCGGCGGAGTCTTACGCTTCCGCAGGGGCTTCCGGCTCGTCGGCGGACTTGACTTTGACAACCTCGGCGGCAGTGGCGGCGCCCGCCTCCTCGGCCTTCTCCCGGATGGCATCGAGCAGCATCGCCAGACCGGCAATGGGAGACACGAGCCCGCCGACCAGCTGGGCGTGGAGCACCTCGAGGGGCGGGATGCTGGCGAGCTGCAGGATGCGCTCGAGTTCGACGCGCTGTCCCTCTGTCGCGCCGCCCTTGATCTCAAAGGCTGCGAAACGATCGGCAAACTGCTTGATCACCTTCGCCGGTGCAATCGGATCGTCAACAGAATAGGCGATCGCGGACGGTCCGACGAAGAGGTCGTCCATGTTCTCGATGCCGGCATCCTTCGCGGCACGCTGGAGCAGGGTGTTCTTCACGACACGGTAGACAACGCCCGCCTTGCGCAGTTCGGCGCGCATTTCGGTATCCTGGGCGACAGTCAGGCCGCGGTGATCCGCAACGACAAGGGTTGCGGCGGACTTGAGCTCGGCACAGAGCGCTGCCGTCTGGGCCACTTTACGTTCCAGTATGGGTTGACTGGCCATCTATTTCCTCCTTCTTACAGAAAAAATGTCCTCCGGCCGGTGACAGCGGAGGACATACAAACACACGAGAGAACAGGGTTTCTCACTGGTGATGCAGCCTCGGCAGGATGGAATCCGTTATGCCTCTGGGGCTCCTGCTGTCTCTGGCGTTCAGCGATCAAATTTAGCAGAAGAGATCGCGGGCGTCAATGTCCGCTCACCTTCTGCCTGGGGCAGATCAGGACTTCGTCGTGATGCTGACGCCCGGACCCATGGTTGACGCGACCGTGGCCTTCCGGATGTACTGACCCTTCGCGGCGGCGGGGCGCGCGCGCACGACGGCGTCCATCAGCGTGCGGTAGTTCTCGTAGAGCTTCTCGGGTCCGAACGATACCTTCCCGATCGGGCAGTGCATGATGTTCGAGCGGTCGAGACGGTATTCGATCTTACCGGCCTTGACCTCCTGGACAGCCTGCGCCACATCCATGGTAACGGTGCCGGCGCGGGGGTTCGGCATCAGGCCCTTCGGACCGAGAATACGACCCAGGCGACCAACCGTCCCCATCATGTCGGGGGTGGCGATGACGACATCATAGTCGAACCAGTTCTCGCCTGTGATGCGCTGAATGAGATCATCCGCACCGACGAAGTCGGCACCGGCGGCTGTCGCCTCATCTGCCTTCGCGCCCTTGGCAAAAACAAGGACCCGCACCTGGCGGCCCGTGCCATGCGGCAGAATAACTGCGCCGCGGACCTGCTGGTCGGCATGGCGGCTGTCGACACCGAGACGGACGTGGAGTTCCACAGTCTCGTCGAACTTGGCCGAGGCCAGTTCGGTGACGAGTGTCAGCGCCTCGAGCGGCTCATAGCTGACGCCGGGCTCGAGCTTTGCCTTCGCTGCCTGATAACGCTTTCCTTTTGGAGCCATAGTTCCTCCCTCCTGGCCTAGTCGTCAACGATGACGATGCCCATCGAACGGGCCGTACCGGCCACCATGCGGGCACAGGCCTCGAGATCACCGGCGTTGGTATCCACCATCTTGATCTCAGCGATGCGCCTGACCTCTGACATCGGGACACGCGCCACCTTGGTCAGGTTGGGCTTGCCCGAGGCCTTGTCGAGATTGGCGGCCTTCTTCAGCAGCACGGGCACCGGAGGGGTTTTCGTAATGAAGGAGAACGAGCGGTCGGCGAAGACCGTGATGACGACCGGAATGATCAGGCCGACATCCTTTGCGGTTCTCTCATTGAATTCCTTGACAAACTGCGGAATGCTGACTCCGTGCTGGCCAAGGGCTGGTCCCACCGGTGGAGCTGGCGTTGCTTTACCGGCTGGAATCTGAAGTCTGATATAGCCGGTGATTTTCTTTGCCATTGTGGTCTTCCACCTCCCAGGTAATATCATCAGCCGTTCTCATGTGCGAACGGCGGACAAGCGGAAATTATATGCGCAACACCTGCGTAAAGTCAAGATCGACAGGTGTTTCCCGGCCAAACATCGAGACCAGGACCCTGACCTTCTTCTTCTCGTTCGAGATCGCATCAACGACGCCGACAAAGGACTCCAGCGGACCGTTGATGACCTTCACCGAATCGCCGACGTCGTAGTCGACAATCGGCTCCCAGTCGCCGGCCATGCCCATGATGGCGAGTTCCTCGTCGGTCAGCGGGATCGGCTTCGAGTTCGGGCCCACGAAACCCGTGACGCCGCGGGTGTTGCGGACGATGTACCAGATGCGGTCTGAAAGCTTCATGCGCACGAGCACATAACCGGGGTAGATCTTTTTCATGGACGTTTTTTTCTTCCCGTCCTTGATCTCCACGACCTCCTCCATCGGCACCTCCACCTCCAGGATCTCATCCTGAAGCTGGCGGTTCTCGACGATCTGCTCGAGCGTGGCCTTTACCTTGTTCTCATAGCCGGAGTAGGTATGGATGACATACCAGAGAACGTCGTCGCCGGCCTCGCGAACGGCTTCGGTCGCCTCGTTCTCCTCTTCGCTGACAGCCAGATCCGGGTCATAGGCAGCCGGATCGCTCATCGCGGGGACCTTAAGCGGACGAAGTTCATCCGTCTCGGCACGCACTTCGATTTCGCGCTCGCCGGGTTCGCGTGCGGTCTCGTTGTCTTTACTCTGGTCTAGCATGCTCTACTCCGCCGTTCCGGGCTGCCATCAGGTGCCCTCTGTGCCCTCGGCCGTCGTCTCGGATTCCTCCGTCTCTCCGGATTCCTCCGTCTCGGATTCCGTCGCTTCGCTGCTGGACTCGGCCGACTCAGTCTCAGTCAGATCAGTGACCTCGGGAGCGGCTGTGGTCCGGGGCGTCTCGGTCTCCGTCTGCAGCGTGCGCGGCATGTCGAAACCGGCCGCGATCAGGCTGTTACGGACGATGAAGTCCACCACTCCGATCAGGAGCGCGGCCGCGATCACGATGGCGAAAACCACCGCCGACGACTGGATCATGCGCTGCTTGTTTGGCCAGACCACACGCTTAAGTTCGGCACGCAGATCGGCGAGAAAGTGAAGCAGGCGATCCCAGATGCCGAGGATCCCCTTGCGCCGTGGGCGCTGCGGGCCGCTCGGACGGCCGGAACCGCGTCTGGGATCGGGCTGACGGCCGGACTGGCGCCGGACCGGTTTGTTCTTCTGTTCGCGGGCCATCGACTTAACGGGTTTCGCGATGCGCGGTGTGACTGCGGCAGAAGCGGCAGTACTTCTTCAGCTGCAGGCGGTCGGGGGTATTCCGCTTGTTCTTTTTGGTAATGTAATTGCGCTGCTTACACACCTCGCAGGCGAGGGTGATTTTATCGCGTGCACCTACCTTGGTAGCCATCTGTTCGCTTCCTCCGAGTTTACGATTCCACGATCCGGCTTAAAGCCAGATCTACACAAAAAATAAAGCCCCCGGAACCCGGTTGCTGTCGGACAGTATATCCGGATGAGCGGAGACTTGTCAAATGCTTTGTTCTTTTCTTTCATAGTGTATCCATATGACGGATTTCATCGAGAGTCGATGAAATCCGCTTTGAGCAGGTTTGATAACATAGTAAAGCCCAGAAACCAAGATGTCGGGATGAGCGTTTCCAACAACCACTATTTCTACTGAAAACCTGTCGAAAACGAGAAAACCACCATGAACAGAACCGGATCTGTGTTGCTTGCACATTCAGATTATCGAAAATTCATAGTCGAAAAGTGCAAAACCATGAAGCAACAAGGCGGTGAGACAAATGGTTTTATGGTCATCAACATGAATGCGGGTGCACGTCAAGAATGTCGGGAAGCGGGCGAGCATGCCAGGAGGACGGCTGGGAAGGAAGAGAGGAAGCTTGCGGACTTCTGGTGGTCAAAACGAAGAGTTATCCAAAAAATAATTTGGATTACTCGCCAACTTGACCACAAAGGGGCCGTTTCTGGTCAAAACGAAGAGTTATCCAAAAAATAATTTGGATTACTCGCTGTCTTGACCACGAATGGGTTTTCGTCCAGCCGTGGCAGCTGTGCAGGCTCCTCATATTCCGTCAGCAATGAAGAGGCTCCAATCCAGCACAAGCCACTCACACTGTTTCTGGCAATCGACCGGGATCGCTCGCCAGGCATTCCCGGAACCACAGTTTGTGTCTGGTCGCTGTACAGTTCTATGTTTTCCGATAGGTGCTGGGAGAAAAGAGGACGAGAACGGGAAAGATTTCGAGCCTGCCCATGACCATGGCAATGGTCATGATAAGCTTGGCTGCCTGCGGCAGCTCCTTGTAGTCCAGTGACGGCCCCAGAAGGTCCAGACCATGGCCGATGTTGTTGAGGGTGGCGATAACGGCACTGAAGGCACCGCTGAAGTTTTTGGCAAAGGGACTCAGGAGCAGCAGGAGGGCCACAAAGACAGAGAAGTAACAGACGAAATAATAGATAATGCTGCGCTGGGTATTCTTGTCCAGCGGGTGGCCCTCAAACTGTATGGGCACATTGCGGCTGGGATTGATGGCATGGCGTATCTCCTGTCGTATGGTCTTGGCAAAGACGGCCATGCGCGCCACTTTAAAACCCGAGGTCGAGGAACCTGACATGGCGCCGCTGAACATGAGGATCAGCAGGACGACACGGGAAAAGGTAGGCCAGGATCTTATGTCCACCGTCATATAGGCGGTCGTTGAAATAACGGATGTAACGGTAAAAAAAACATCCTGCAGCAGCCGCGAAATACTGTCGTACAGCGGAAAGAGCTGTAGAGATATGAGAGCAACGGAGACCGCGATGATGCCGAGGTACCACCTGAGTTCCTCGCTCTTCCTTACCTGACGCCATTTCCCCACCGCGATGAGATAGAAGAAGTTGAAGTTCATGCCGAAAACCATCATGCCTGTGGCCATGACCATCTGGACATAATTGCTCGCGTAATGGGCCAGGTTGTTCTCCTTGATGCCGAAACCGCCCGTACCTGCAGCGCCGAAGGCGAGGAGAAAGGAATCAAACAGGGGAACGCCGCCGGCGGCCAGAAAGACCACCAGGAGCGCGGTCATCGAGAGATAGATAACGTAGAGCAGGTGGATGGAGGAACTGACGCGCGACTCGACTTTGCCGGAATAGGGACCGGGCAGCTCCGCCCGCATGATGTAGAGACCTTTATGACCGAACTGGGGCATAAAGCGGAGCACAAAGACCAGCATGCCCATGCCGCCTATCAGGAGAGTGAAGCTGCGCCAGAAGAGCAGGGAATGGGGCAGGTCTTCGACATTGCCCAGGACGCTGGCCCCTGTGGTGGTGAAACCGCTTGTCGACTCGAAGAGGGCGTCGATAAAGGAATGAACATGGCCGCTGAGCAGGAAGGGCAGGGAGCCGAAAATGGAGAGCAGCATCCAGATAACAGAGGCAAAAACCAGACCCTCGAGGGCATAAAAGTTCTGCTGCTCTGGCTTTCTCCCCGCCAGGAGCAGGCCGGCGAGAAAACACAGGAGGGCAGAAATGACAAAGCCCGCCATCGTGGCGAAGCCCTCGCGGTAGATGACAGCCACCACGAGGGAGGGCAGCATCATCAGGCCTTCCGTGGACAGTATCCGCCCCCATAAATACCGTAAAAAACGCCAGTTCATAACTTAGTCTTCAGCGGCCATAATACTGTCCAGAGTACGGACACTCTGACCTGCACCCAGGACAATGACACTGTCGCCTGCCTGAACCATATCGTCACCCGCCGGTACGATGAGCCTGTGATCACGCTTGATCAGGGCGATGATGATGTTCTCCTTGAGGTGTACCGTCCGGAGCGCCTGATTGGCCAGTCTGGCCTCACGCTTGACTCTGAAGGTGACTGCCTCGGCCACCCCGTTTTCGAGGCGCTGATAATCCTCTATCTCGGAGTCCGCCGTTATTTCCAGCGAGCGCACATAGCGGATGATACTGCTGGCGAGCAGGTGCTGCGGTGTAATGATCGTATCCAGACACTCGGCATCCAGGAGCGGTATCAGGTTGCTGCGGGTAACTCTGCTGATCGTCTTTCTCACACCCTGCCTGTGTGCATAGAGTGAAAAAAGGAGATTCTCCTCGTCAACATCAGTCAGGGCCACAGAAACATCATAGTGGGCCAGTCGCTGTTCATTCAGAAGATTCTGATCTGTCCCGTCACCCGTAACAATATTGGCTTTGGGGAACTCCAGCGCGAGCTTTTCTGCCTTTTTCCTGTCGCGTTCGATAAGCCGCACCGTGATGCAGCGCTTGAGCAGAAGCGGAACAAGGTAGCGCGCCGTGACACCGCCCCCGATGATAAACACAGAGCGGAAAGCGCTGATCCTGTGGCCGGCCAGGTTTTGGAAGCGGTCCAGATCATGCTTGGTGCCGATCACATGAACCCTGTCCCCGCCTTCGAGATGCATTTCGGCCCGCGGAATCATGGGCGCCATATCCCCTCTCTGCAGAACACAGATCAGGATGCCGGCAATATGGCGACGCACCTGGAGAACCGGCATGCCCGCAAGGGGGCTGCCCGGCAGAATGCGCACCTTGATGATCTGAACGCCCTCTACCGTGGAGGGCTCGACATAGTTGGCATTGGGAAAGTCGAATTCCTCGACGATTTCCTTCGCCATCTGCTGCTCGGTATTCATCATCAAATCGATGCCAATCGATTCCCAGCGAAAATCGAAACCCCGGGTGTATTCAGGGTTCCTGATGCGCGCAATACAGTGTCTGGCACCAAAACGGGAGGCCACGATGCAGGCCACAATATTGACCTCATCCACAGGGGTGGCGGAAATAAAGACATCGCAGGAGGCAACATCGGCTTCACGCTGAATTTCAGGCACCGTGCCGTTTCCGACTACGCCCTTGAGGTCCATTTTTTCTGTCATGGCATGGACAAGGCTTGCTTTCTGATCGATGAGGGTCAGCTCGTGCCCCTCATGAATCAGATCAAAACAAAGTGCTTCACCTACTGTACCGGCTCCGACGACAACGATTTCCATAAGCTACCTGACCAGTTCAATTAGGGTTCAGCCAGAACCGCAACACCCTGCCGCTGAGTCTCCCGGATGCTGTCCTGTCGGATCTGTGGCTCCCGGCAGCGCTGCCGGGAACCGTGGATCATGTCGGCAGAAACGTGGTCTGCACAGACCAGTACCTCATGACCGGCCTCCATCTCCTTCACCGGCGCGATCACGAAGCCACTGTCCGGGTGGCGCCAGTCCACCGCAGAGCAGCATGTGCCTGCTGGAAACAGCCCTTCATCCTCGACCGGAAGTCCCCGCGCAAAGAGCCTCAGCCCGTGTCTCTCCGGTTCCAGTTCAGTATCCTACACGAAAAAAGCGTGCCATGTCTCGCACACTGTTCTCATTTTCAGGTAACTTTTTAAATGGTGTCCTCTATTGCCGGCATCGGCTCCACCGGTCTGTAAAAACCTCGCAGAGAGAGCCTGTTCGTCATCTGCTCCGCCGGCCGCAGCAGATCGCTCTCCGTCTCACCGGGATCCTGACCGGGTGCGAAAAGAGAAAGGCAGAGCCTCCGTCCGTCAGCCCCGGTACCCGCGGATGTCAAACAGTCCGGGGCCGGAGCTGAAAGCGCTGCCTTCGGCCAGTCTGGTCCGGCAGCCATTTTTGCCGACGGAGACAGCCTATTTGCGGCGGCTGCGCAGCTCCTTCTCAACCTCGTCAAGGGTCACACCCTGGTTGACCATCAGCACATTGAGGTGATAGAGGAGATCGGCAATTTCATAGACCAGTTCGGAGCGGTTGTCGTTCTTTGCGGCGATAACCACCTCGGTCGATTCTTCTCCGATCTTTTTACAGATCTTGTCTACACCGCGCTCGAGAAGGTAGTTCGTGTACGAACCATCCCGCGGCGCGTCCCGGCGCTCGATGATGACGTCATAGAGCTGATCCAGCATCGCACCAATCTCACTCATTCTTATTCTCTCCTTCTTCTTCAGACAGCAGTTCATCCAGACGCCGGGCGAAGCAGGAGCGCGTGCCCCGGTGACAGGCCACGCCCGTCTGCTCTACCCGCGCCAGCAGGCAGTCAGCATCGCAGTCCACGCGCAGCTCGATGAGACGCTGCACATGGCCGCTGGTCTCGCCCTTCATCCAGAGGCGGCCGCGGCTGCGGCTGTGGTAGTGCAGGTAACCGGTGAGCAGGGTCGCGGCGAGCGCCTCCTCGTCAACAAAGGCCTGCATCAGCACCATCCCGTCATCAGCGGCGACGGTGACGACCGGCACCAGGCCCAGACTGTCGACCCTGAGTCTGGCCCAGAGGCGGGCGGCACGCTCCCTCGCACGCCTCTCCAGCGCCTTCCGCACCGCCCCGAGTTCGATACGCCCGTCATGCAGGGCACGCCCGATGATCAGGCCGTCGAGCCCCGCCTCCGCCGCGGCCATGACATCAGCGGCATCGCGGACGCCGGCCGAGAGGATGACCTCAAGCCCGGTCTCCTCGCGCAGACGCACAGCCCGCGCAATCCCGGGACCGGTGTAGACCCCGTCGCGGGCGATGTCGGTAAAAATCAGGACACGGGCGCCGGCCTGCTGCATGGTTTTTGCAAAGCCGGACAGGCTGACCGCCCCCGACTCCGTCCAGCCCTCGACGCGGATGACCTCGTCGCGGCTGTCACAGGCGATGGCGCAGGAGCGGGGCGCCTCCCGCAGCAGAGCGCCGACGGCCTCCGGCTCACGCACGGCCCAGGTGCCGATGACCAGGCGGCTGACACCGAGACCGAGGCGGTCGGAAGCGATCTGGGCACTGCGGATGCCGCCGCCGAGCTGCACCTTCAGGCCGCTTTCGGCTGCCAGACGCGCGATGATCGCACGGTTGTCGCCCGAGCCCCGGGCGGCGTCGAGATCGACGACGTGGAGCCAGACGGCGCCCGCCTCGCGCCAGGCCGCGGCGATCGCGAGCGCATCGTCGCCGTAGTCGGTCACCCGGTCGTAGTCGCCCTCGCGCAGGCGGACCACGCGGCCGCCCAGCAGATCAATCGCTGGATACAGCAGCATGGCTAGAGCACCCCCTTCGTCGAGGGCAGCCAGTCGCCCTCGAGCCGGACAGCGTCCCTGAGGGCGCGGCCGAGGGCCTTGAACAGGGCCTCGACCAGATGATGGGCGTTCACGCCGTGCAGAAAGTCCGCGTGCAGGGTCAGGCGGCCCGTCACCGTCAGGGCGCGCAGAAACTCGACCAGAGTCTCGGTCTCGAAGCTGCCGATGCGCTCGACAGCGAGCGGCAGGTTCGCATGGAGAAAGGGCCGTCCCGAGAGGTCGAGAACGACGCGTACGAGCGCCTCGTCCATCGGCACATGCGCCGTCGCGTAGCGGGCGATGCCGCGGCGCTCGCCGAGGGCCTCGTCGAGCGCGGCGCCGAGAGCCAGGCCGCAGTCCTCCACCGTGTGGTGGCAGTCGACCTCGAGGTCACCCTCCGCCTCCAGTACCAGACCGAAGCGGCCATGGCGGGCGATCTGGTTCAGCATGTGGTCGAAGAAGGGGATGCCGGTGGCGATCCGTACCGGTTCGCTGCGATCGAGCTCGATCTGCACGCTGATACAGGTCTCCGCAGTCTGGCGCCGGCAGAGTCCGCTGCGGCCTGCGTTATCACTCATACTCACTTCTCCCCTCTGCGAGCAGATCCAGAACGTCGAGGAACCGCTCCATGTCACTGTCCGTGCCTATTGTAATCCGAATCCAGGGGCGGAGGCGCTCCCGGCTGAAATGCCGCACCAGTATGCCCTGCCCGCGCAGCAGGTGCAGCAGCGTCGCACCGTCGCAGTCGGGGTGGCGGGCAAAGACAAAGTTCGCCGCCGAGGGCAGGACCTCGAAGCCGCGTTCCCTGAGCCCGGCTGAGAAGCGCTCCCGCGTCGCCACGATGCGGCGCACCGTCTGGGCCGTCCAGGCCGCATCGTCCAGGGCCGCCTCCGCCACCGCCAGCGCCACCCGGTCGAGCGGATAGGCGTTGACGGCGTCGCGCACCGTCTCCAGCGCGCGGATGAGCTCGGGCTGCCCGAAAGCCGCGCCGACCCTGAGGCCGGCGAGGCCGTGCGACTTCGACAGAGTGCGCACCACCAGCAGATTGGGATAGCGGCGGATCCACGGGGCTGCCGTCTCCCCGCCGAAGGCGATGTAGGCCTCGTCGAGGATGACGGGCCAGCCGGCCGCGAGGGCGCGGTCGAGGAGGGCGGCCTTGGCCTCGGTCTTCAGCGCGATGCCCGTCGGCGCATTGGGGTCGGCCAGCACCAGGCCCTGCCCCTCGATGCCGGGGGGTATGTCAACCTCCCAGTTCTCATCCAGCGGCAGCAGGCGCCAGGGAACCCGATGGTAGTCGGCGAAGATGGGATAGAAGCCATAGCCGGGGTCGGGGATCAGGAGCGGGGGCTCTTCGGAGCCGCCGTCGAAGAGGGCGGCGTAGGCGAAGGAGAGCACCTCGTCCGAGCTGTTGCTGACATAGACCTCCGCGGGGTCGAGGCCGGCATGGCGGGCGAAGGCCGCACGCAGGCCCTCGGCCGCGGGATTGGGGTAGAGCCGCAGCGTATCGGCGGGGAAGTCACGCAGGACGGCGGCGGCCTTCTCGCCGGGCCCGTAGGGGTTCTCGTTGGTATTGAGCTTGATCAGGGGGCGGCCATCCTTCGGCTGCTCCCCCGGCGTGTACGGTGTCAGCGCCCGCACCCGCCGGCTCGTCCATGTGCTGCGCATCAGCTCTCTCCCCCCTCTTCCAGCCGCAGACGGACGGCGGCGGCATGGCGGTCGAGGCCCTCCGCGGCGGCGAAGCGCATGATGGCCGGCCCGTCGGCTTCGAGGGCTTCCCTGTCCCACTCGATGCAGGAGGTCAACTTCAGGAACATGCGGCTGTTCAGCGGCGAGGCAAAGCGCGCCGAGCCGCCCGTGGGCAGAACATGGTTGGCGCCCGACCAGTAGTCGCCGAGGGGCTCCGGGCTCCAGGGGCCGAGGAAGACCGCACCGGCATGGCGGATGCGGGCTCTGGCCCGCTCGCGGGCCTCCGGTTCGAGCAGGAGCTCGAGATGTTCGGGGGCGAGGCGGTCGGCGATTTCATAGGCCGACTCGAGGTCCGGCACCAGAATCAGGGCGGACTGGCCACCGAGGGCCCTGGCGATGATCTCACTGCGTTCAGAGGCAGCGGTCTGGCGCTCGAGGGCCAGGGCAACTTCCCCGATCAGGGCTTCACTGTCGGTCAGCAGGACGGCCGAGGCATGGGGATCGTGCTCGGCCTGCGAGAGCAGGTCGGCGGCGATGAAGTCGGGCGACTGGCTGCCGTCGGCAATTACGAGGATCTCCGAGGGGCCGGCCAGCATGTCGATGTCGCAGACCCCATAGATCTGGCGCTTGGCCTCGTTGACATAGAGGTTGCCGGGGCCGACGATTTTATCGACGGCGGGAACCGTTTCGCTGCCGTAGGCCATGGCAGCGATGGCCTGGGCGCCGCCGACACGGAAGAGGCGGTCAACGCCGGCGATGGCGGCCGCCGCCAGGATCACCGGCGCGACACGGCCGTCCGCTCCGGGCGGGGTGCACATGACGATCTCATCGACACCCGCGGCGCGGGCCGGCAGGACGTTCATCAGAACCGAGGAGGGCAGCGGGGCCAGGCCGCCGGGCACATAGACGCCGACGACGCCAAGCGGCCGGGCGCAGAGCGCGACATGGCGGCCGGGCTCTTCCAGCACCGTGTTATGGACCGTCTCGAGCTGGGCCTCGTGGAAGCGGCGGATGCGGGCGGCGGCGGCCTCGAGGTCGGCGCGCAGGACGGGATCCAGCCCCTCCAGCGCAGCGGCGATCTCTGCGGCGGGCACCTCGAGCTCCGCGGGCGCGACATCGACCCCGTCAAAGCGCCTGGTATACTCCGCCAGCGCGGCATCGCCGCGGGCAGCGACGGTTTTCAGGATCTCACGGACGGTCTCCGCCACGCCCTCGACACCCTGCTGGCGGCGGTCGTCCAGCAGCCGTGCGAGCCCGGCCTCCCCTGCTTCGCCCGTGCGCAGATCGATGCGGCGGATGAGGGGGCGCGGCGGCCCGGGTTCGGGTTCCGGCTCGGGTACAGGCGCTGGCTCGGGCGGCGCCGCGAGGCTCTGGCGGATGGCGGCGAGCAGAGGCGTGATGCGGCCGGCCTTCATCTTCATGCTGACACGGTTGACAACGAGGCGGGCCGACAGCTCCGTAATGGTCTCCAGCACCACCAGGCCGTTCTCGGCGAGGGTGCGGCCGCTCTCGACGATGTCGACGATGACATCCGAGAGTCCGATCAGGGGGGCGAGTTCGACGGAGCCGTTGAGGCGGATGATTTCAACCGACTCGCCGCGGACATCCTCGAAATAGCGGCGGGTGCTGACGGGGTATTTGGTGGCGACGCGGGCACCCTGCAGGCGCAGGCTCTCCCCCTCCGCAGGACGCGCAGAGGCGGGGCCACAGAGACATAGGCGGCAGGCACCGAAGCCGAGGTCGGCGACCTCATAGAGATCGCGCCCCTCCTCGAGGAGGGTGTCCTTCCCCACCACACCGATGTCGGCGACGCCGGCGGCGACGTAGGTCGGGACGTCGGCGGGCTTGGCGAGCAGAAATCTCAGATCACCATCCGGGCTCTCAACGATGAGCTGTCGGCCCGCAAAGTCATCGGGGTTGATATCGAGACCCGCCGCGATCAGCAGTTTGACGGCGGAGTCTCCCAGACGCCCCTTGGGCAGGGCGATGCTGAGCTGGACCTGATTCATGGGCACCTCCTTCATTTCTCCGGCCAGGCGATGGCCACGGCTTCGCCGCTCTCGCGCAGGCGCTCGGCCGTGGCATACACATCCGCCTCGGCACCGCGAGCGACCTCGAGACGGCGGACGGCCACGTCCACAGGCTGCGGCTGGTTTCGGGCCTGAACCTCCAGGCAGCGGTCGAGCTGCAGGGAAAAGCCGGTGGCGGGCCGGGCTCTGCCGAAATTTCCATGCACCGTATCATAACGGCCACCGCTCAGAATGGCACCCCCGGTACCGTAGGTATAGCCGGCGAAGCTGATGCCGCTGTAGTAGTCCATGTCGGCGAGCTGGCCGAGATCGGGGCTGCAGCGGTCGAGGAAGCCCCAGCTGCCCAGCAGCTTGGCGACCTCGGCGAGCTGCTCGAGGGCGGCGAGGGCACCCGGCTCGCGGGTCAGGCGGCGCAGGCGGTCGATGACGGACCAGTCGCCGGTGTCCTCGAGGAGGGCGAGCAGGATGCCGCTGAGGTCCCCCCAGGGTGCGAAGCTCTCGGCCTCGCTGCCGATGAGGGCGCGGACGGCGACCTCGTTCTTCTCGTCGATCAGGCGGGGCAGATCCCAGGCGAGCCGGGCATCGGGCGACCAGGCCTCGAGCAGGGAGCGAAAATACGCCGTCTGGCCGATGGCGATGTGGATGGCCTCAATCCCCAGGGCCTCGGCGGAGCGGATGGCGAGGGCGATGACCTCGGCATCGGCGCCGGCGGCGGCGGAGCCGATGAGTTCGACGCCGGCCTGTGTGAAGGCACGGGCCTCGCCGTCATGGCTGCGGAAGCGGAAGACCGGGGCGATGTAGGCGTAGCGCAGGATGCCGTCGCGGTGGCTGTCGGCGGTAGCCACGAGGCGGGCTACCGGGATCGTGCCGTCAAAGCGCAGCACCAGCAGGCGGCCGCTGTCGTCAGTCAGCTTGAAGAGGTCCTCCTGACGGGCGAAGCCCTCCCCGGCCGCATAGGTGTCGTAAAATTCGAGCGCCGGCGTCTCCACCTCGGCGAAGCCGGAGCGTGCGAAATGCTCGCGCAGCACAGCCTCCGCCCGGCGCTTGCGTCTGGTCTCGGCGGGCAGGCGATCCTGCATCCCGGCTGGTGTATAGGCCCGTTTACTCGCCATTTTCTATCTCCTTCGTATATTTCATTGTTGCTTTATTACAGCACTGCATTAGCGCGCTAAAGCGCCCACTATTCTTCCACAGGGAGTACCACAGGTCAAGAGGTAAATGTTAATGGCAGGCAAATGACAATCAATAAGCAATACCCTTCTCAACATTCCGAAATGACGTCTTAGGCAACAATTCGTTTCCTGATTTTCTCTAAATAGCCACATCTGTCGTTTGCGCACGAAGCTGCGGGGCGAGGAAGAAGCGAAGGCAGCGCAACAGGCTGCACTGTGCAGGTGACTTTTCGAACGCTGCCTGCTAATGAACGAAGAGGGAAAGGGACGCCTGGTGAAATATCCCCTGCCGATGATTGAAATGCACTGCTGTGAGACAAATGAAAAGCATGGCTGAGTCGAAGCCCTTTGTGGCCGGGTAAAGCGGCTAGCCAAGCGGCCTCTCATAGCTCTCCAGCTCCCTCTTGAAGAGTCTCAGTCTGGGGTACCTGCTTCGAACGTGACGTATCAGCTCCTGTTTCCTGCCTGTGAGGCCGCAGGACTCCTGGACTTCCCCCAGGGCGGCGAGCAGGGCAGCTGCCCCTGCGTAGCTGTCACGGATCTGTTTACCCAGAACGCTGTCCACCTCCCCGCGGATGGCAGTTTCCAGCACCTCCAGCCATCTCTCCCGTTCCGCTGCCGTGATACCTGCTGCAGCCCTCCACTTCTGGATATACGACCACAGCATCTCCTCGTTCGTTCCCCACTGCACTTCGTTGCCACCGGCAGCGCAGGCGGCTGCGGAAAAGCCCGTCAGAGTGACCGCCGAGCGCAGCATGGCGCGAAGGCCCGGACCGGGATTGGAGCCCTGAAAAAAGAAGAGGAGGGGCATCGGAGTCAGCCGAGAAAGCAAATTCTGGCAAAAGCACCTGCCGGAAGAAGCTGTCGTTTCCGGATCGAACGCTTCTTCAAAACGCTCATCGAAGAGCAGCATGGCGAGATAGCTGGTACGTCTGATATGGTTCCGACTGAGCGAAACTCCGGAACCTCTCACATAATACCCATGATCCGTTTCCTGCTCCGCCTTCCAGGCATTCTCGTAGACTGCCCGGACCCGGCCGGCGTAGCGGGACCAGTCCCTGCTGCCAAAACGCAGGCGCAGGTAATTGTTGATCGAGCAGTCCGACTGAAATGCCGCAAACCAGAACTCTTCCGCCAGATCTGTCTGGTCCAGCTTGACAGCTGCCCGGGCCGCGATGAGTGCGATGTCACCGCGGATCCTGTACTCAACAGGCTGACTCTCCACAGCCTCCCTGCCAGACAGAAGCATCTCTTCCCATTCACCGGCCGCTTCGAACCTCTCCAGCAGATCAACGTGCAGCCTGGGATGCTGCGTACCGAAGTCGCGGACCAGAGTTGAAAGGAAACCCGGTTCCATCTCGAGGTCAAGCATGTCTTTCAGCAGCCCGTCGGCCAGGTTTTCGTCGAGAGAGGCCAGATAGGCCAGCCAAAGGGGCAGAAAATCGTCTAAGCCGGGCAGTTCGCCATCCCCCAGGAGGCGCACTTCCTCCAGCTTCGGTCGGTAGCCGTCGATTCTTTGCATCATTTCATAGACTGCGGCTGGCCGCATAGACAGTTCATTCCCCATGTATGCGAGATAAAGACCCGCGGTGCAAAGAGCGACATACGACCCGGCCAGGAGCTCCTGATCCTCCAGACGGGAAAGATTCAGCGGCTCGCCTTCATATTCTGCATACTCACCCGCGACCTGAACGTCCATGTGCATGAGCTGGCCGGCGAGCAGCCAGCCCAGATCATACAGTCCGCAGTCGATGCATGCACGAACGAGAGACAAAGCTGTGTTGATATCCGGCAGCACATCTTCCTTATCCAGAAAGTCATAGATGATTTCTTCATCTGAGTCATCAGTCACATCCCAGTCAACGGTACTGTCGAGGCCGCGTTCACCCGTGGCGATCTCCTTAAGCCTGGGCAGTATCTCCCTGACCCTGGTCACAACTTCACTCCGGACCCCGGATGCGAGCTCAGGCAGCTGCACCGCCTCTCTGCGCTTCCGGGCCTCCAGCATGACCTCGAGAAAGGCACTGCGTTCAGCCTCCGGAACCTCCAGCGCCAGCAGGCGGACCAGGTTCTGCAGCTGCTCCTGACTGAGCTCTTCAGATCCTGTCTGAACGGCTTCATGGAATTGAATCAGATTCATGGCTGTGTTTCCTCGTGCATGCAGTCGTCATTGAAATCATGCTCTGTGTCTGAGAGATGTGCAGGCAAGGCCACTGCTTCGATCCCCGTCAACCTGCCGACCGCAGCCGCTACTTGTGGTAGGTCTCGCCGCGGCTGATCTTGAAGCCGCGAAAGAGCTGCTCGAGCAGGATGATGCGCGTCAGCTGATGGGGGAAGGTCAGGGGCGAAAGCGAGAGGCGCTCGTTGCAGCGGGCCAGAACCTCGGGGGCGAAGCCGTTTGAGCCGCCGATAAGGAGTGTGAGGCCGGCAGGATAATCTGTCAGTCGGCGCTCGAGCCAGGAGGCGAAGCCGGGACTGTCAAAGCTCTGTCCCGCCGGATCGAGGGCAACCACGCGCTCGTTCGCAGCGAGCTTCGCGAGCAGCCGCTCCCCCTCCAGCCGCAGGCCCCGCTCGATGCCGATGCGGTCGGGACTGTCCGCCACCTCGCTGACTTCAATACGGCAGAAGCGCCCCAGGCGCTTCAGGTACTCGCGCTCGGCCTCGCGCAGCCAGGACTCGCTGAGGCGACCGACACAGACGAGGCGCAGTCTCAACTTTGTCCCTGGAAAGCGGGGCCAATGCGCTCGCCGCTGTGATAGCGCGGCGCAACCAGCAGACGGTAGTCACGGCCCTGGATCAGGCCGTGGTCCTGCAGGCGGCGGCTGACGGTGAGCTCTGCGAGCTCGGGCACATTATTGGTCTCGCTGAGATGTGAGAGCACAAAGGTCCGGCTGCCGGCCCGGATCAGGCGGGCGATGGCATCGGCGCTGTCCTCGTTCGAGAGATGGCCGTGGCTGCTGCGGATGCGTTCCTTGAGCGGCCAGGGATAGGGGCCGATGCGCAGCATCTCAGGATCGTAGTTGGCCTCGATATAGAGAATGTCAGCGCCGGCGACGGCAGCGAACAGACCATCGTCAAAGCAGCCGATGTCGGTCATGACCGCCACCGTCTGACGCCGGGACTCGATGCGCCAGCCGACGGGTTCCGCGGCATCGTGGGGCGTGGGGAAGCTGCGCACGGTGAGGTCGCCGATCGTGAGTGATTCGCCGGGCTCAACGAAGCGCACATCGATGGCTGCCGGGTCGGGAAGGCGCCGCGAGACGGCCGCCCAGCTGCGACGATTGATGTAGACAGGGACGGCGTGACGGCGGCAGAAGACATCCAGCCCCGCCACATGATCACTGTGCTCGTGGGTGATGAGTATGCCGTCGATGGAACCCGGATGGCTGCCGACAGCGGCAAGGGCCTTCTCGAGACGGCGGCAGCTGACACCGACATCGACGAGCAGAGCCGCCTCCTCACCCTCGACATGGATCGAATTGCCGCTGCTGCCGCTGAAAAGCGAAACCGATGACGTCCCGGAACGAAGCAGGGATGGCTGGCGGAGTCTGGCCTTCGCTGCCGGCATCAGCAGGATTCGCTGCGCACGATCGAAGCGCCCAGTTGTTGCAGCTTGTCGACAAAGTGCTCGTATCCGCGTTCGATCAGCTCGACACTGAAGACCTCGGTGCGGCCGAGGGCGGCGAGTCCGGCGATGACAAGGGCGGCACCGGCACGCAGGTCGCGTGCCTCGATGCGGGCGGCGGTGAGCTGCGTCGGCCCCTTGATCATCGCAATATGATCGCGCACTTCAATCTGGGCGCCCATCATCTTCAGGTCGTCTACATACTGGAAGCGGTTGTCCCAGACCGTCTCATGCATCGTGCTTGTCCCGTGGGCATGGCAGAGCAGAACCGTCGACTGCGGCTGCAGGTCGGTTGGGAAGCCCGGATAGGGCATGGTCTTGAAGGCGGTGGCACGCAGCGGCCGGGTACCGTTACGTCGGACACGTATGGAGTCCTCGCCAACCTCAATCCCGACACCCATCTCCTCAAGCTTGATGGACAGCGGCTCCATGTGCTTCGGAATCAGGTTGCGCACCGTAACATCGCCCCGGGCGGCGGCGACGGCGATCATGTAGGTGCCGGCCTCAATCTGGTCCGGAATGATTGGATAGGAGGCTCTGCCCGGCAGGACCGGTACGCCGGTGATGCGGATGACATCGGTGCCGGCACCGCGGATACGGGCTCCCATGGTGTTGAGAAAGTTCGCGACATCGACGATATGGGGTTCGCGGGCGGCATTCACGATGGTCGTCGTGCCCTCGGCCTTCGCCGCGGCGATCATCAGGTTGATGGTGGCGCCGACGCTGGTCTTGTCAAAATAGATATGGTCACCGACGAGACGCGAGGCGCGCACCTCGATGTTGCCGTAGGAAATCGTGGCTTCCGCACCCAGAGCCTCAAAACCCTTGACATGCTGATCAATCGGACGGGTGCCAAAATTACAGCCGCCTGGCAGGGCAACCTTCGCCTCATGCTGCGAGCGGCCCAGCAGGGCGCCCAGCAGATAGTAGGAAGCACGGATGTCGCGCACGCGCTGGGATACGGCAGTCGTCGTGTTGATCGAGGTTGGGTCCACATGGAGAACGCCGTTTTCGAGCTCGAGCCTGGCGCCGAGGTCGCGGCAGATGTCGATGATCTTGAGAACATCGGAAATATCCGGGACATTTTCTATCTGGCAGGGGCCGTCGAGAAGCATGGCGCCGGCAATAATACCCAGGGCCGCGTTCTTTGACCCGCTGACGACCACATCGCCGTAAAGCGGGCTCCCCCCGTCTATAAAGTAGCTGGACAATCTATTCCCCTTTCGGCGTCACCGGACCCGTGTCGCGGTCGCCGGATGCATCATGGATCCCACTGTCCGCAGCCTGCTCTACGGGCACATCAGTGCCCTGCAGGGGCGCGTCGCCAGTGGAAGGTTCATCAATTATAGCAAGCTCGGGAGCCTGGGGCTCCTGGCTTTGTGACAAGAGTGTGGCAATTTGATCACGACTGAGATCCGTCAGCTGTTCGACGTCCCAGCCGCGCTCGCGGGCATCCACGATGATCTCCGAGCCGATGGCGAGCCCGAGGGCATCCTCGGGAAGCAGCCCCTGATCGAGATCTCCGAGCGCACTCCGATACAGGGTACGGGCGAGCGGCAGCATCACGGTCACGGTCGTCCCCTGCCCCAGGGCAGAGCTGACATCGATGGAGCCATGATGCATGACCAGAAGCTCACGCACGATCGCCAGGCCCAGCCCCGTACCGCCATGCTGGCGCGAGCCGGTCGCATCGACACGATAGAAGCGGTCAAAGATCTTCGGCAGGTGCTTACGCTCGATGCCGAAACCGTTGTCGCTGACCTTGATATAGGCCTGGTCATCGAGCTGTCCGGAATAGACATCGACGCGGCCGCCGCGGTCCGTATACTTGATCGCGTTCGAGAGAATGTTCTGGATGATGCGCTCAACGGAACTGCGGTCGCCGTAGATGGCGGGCGAGGCGCCCATGGAATCGTACTGCAGACTGATGTTCTTCTCCTGCGCCTGAATCTGCATGCGGTCAACCGTCTGCGACAGCAGCGGCACGAGATCGAGAGGCTCCATGCGGCTGGTCATCTTGCGGCTGTCGATGCTCGACAGCAGCAGCAGATCGGTCACCAGCCGCTCCATGCGACAGGCGTCGTCGTGAATACGGCTGATGTCTTTGCGCACGGCCTCGTGGGATTTCTCGCTGAGGCCCCAGTCCAGCAGGCTCTCGGAATAGGTAATCATGGTGGTCAGAGGTGTCTTCAGTTCATGGGAGACGTTCGCCACAAACTCCTTGCGCTGCTGTTCCTGCTGTTCAAAGAAGGTAATGTCCTGCAGCGTAACGATGGTGGCGATGCGGCCCTGTGTCTGGCTGCGATCCTCGGCAACCGTGACATTCAGAATGCGCTCGCCCAGAACCAGCGTTGCGGTGGCATCGCCGCGGCCGAGTATGAAACGGGTTCTGAGGCCGTTCGCCTCACCATATTCGGTCAAGAAGCGGTCCAGGTCCGGCACCGGCGTAGTCAGGCCCAGAAGCCGGGAGGCGGCGGGATTGGCCAGTGTCAGGCGGCCGTCCCGGCCATAGGCGATCAGGCCGATGTCCAGGTCACTGATGATGGCCTCGGCCTTCACCCGCTCCTCGGCGTGCTGTTCGACGCGCTGGCCGATCTCGCGCACCGAGCGCCGGCGACGGTTCATGAACACCAGCAGGACAATAAAGGCCAGCAGAAAAAGCGCGAGCAGAAATCCAAAGACGACGAGCCAGAGCGAACCAGGTTCGCGCAGCAAATCGACGATCGGTACCGCGTCGATCGCCAGTCGTCCGAGAATTTTCGTCATCTACTCGTAATCCTTCTCGAAGTAGTAGCCGACGCCGCGTTTGGTCATCAAATAGCGATAATTGGAGAGATCCGGTTCGAGCTTTTCACGTGTACGGCGCACAGTAACATCAACCGTACGCACGTCGCCGAAATACTCGTAGCCCCAGACCTGCTCCAGCAGGTCCTCACGCGAGAAGACCTGACCGGGCTTTCTGGCCAGAAAGCGCACCAGCTCGAACTCGCGGAGGGTTAAATTGACATTTTTACCGTTGACCCGAACCTCGTAGGCCTCGAGATCAATCTCGATACCGGGGAAGGTCAACAGCGGTTCCTCATTCTCTTCCGCCTCCAGTATGGATGAGCGGCGCAGCTGGGCCTTCACGCGGGCCAGCACTTCGCGGATGCTGAAGGGCTTGGTTATGTAGTCGTCGGCACCGAGTTCGAGACCCAGAACCTTGTCGATCTCTTCACTTTTGGCCGTCAGCATCAGAATAGGGACTGTCATGGACTCGCGCAGCGTGCGCAGAACCTCGAGTCCACTGAGACTCGGGAGCATGCAGTCCAGCAGAATCAGATCAGGCTTCTCCGACTCGGCAACCTCAAGGGCCTCGCGTCCATCGAAGGCTTCGACAGTCAGGTAGCCCTCACGGCGCAGATTGTCTCTCAGAATATCTACAATGTTCTCTTCATCATCAACGATCAGGATTTTAGCAATCAAATACTTCACCACCTGTAGCTCTACTCAGCCGATTATAGCACGCTCTCCCGCTCTCCCGCTGCGGCGGGAAAGCGAAGCCGTGTCAGTTGCCGAATATAAAAGATGCCCGCAAAGCAAATGCTTCGTGGGCATCCGGATGGACATGGATCCGGCGGAGACCTATCTTCCCGGGCCGTCACCAGCCAGGTATTGTCGGCACGGGAGAGCTTAACTGCTGTGTTCGGGATGGGAACAGGTGTGGCCTCTCCGTTATATCCACCGGTATGGCTGAGGAGCGTACGGCCGTAAGCCACGCGCCCTCAAAACTGTACAGAGCCGGGAGAGGGATGAGAGACCGGGAAGCTTCCCAAAGCGAGCGGGCGGGGTGAATCTTCGAATCTCTTCGGTTCG
>JASGUU010000008.1 GCA_030057555.1 Bacillota bacterium
GTGACACTCAGGCGTTCGGTGCTCTTCAACTGTCCCTGCTGTACGGCACGTTCCTGAGGATATGAATACATCTGCATATCAGGATACAGTGTATTCAACTCTGCAATCAGGGCATTTGTCCGGGTGCATGCGTCGATGTCACGCAGTTGCAGATAAACCATGGAAGGACGAACATTCAGATCATAGGTCTGAAAAGACTCATGCGCCCAAATAAAGCCGGCATGGCTTGCTGATGCTAAAAAGGCGCTCTCGAAAGAATCATCCCGGGGAATAACAGCAATGGCGCAAATATGAACCGGTATATCAACTCGCCTCACGCGCTGATCATCGAAATCTTCCACGTCCTGTACGAGCCGTATCATCGGAGAGAATGTCAGGGGTGTCGACATGTTGACCGCATCTGCCGTCTCCCGATCTTCGACAACCAGAACAACGGCCTGACCGTTTGAAAGTGCACGAATGTCCAGTGAGCCGCGGTAAATAAAGCGCTGGAGGTCAGTCAGCTGTGATTCAGGTACTCCATTAATGTAGCAGGCATACAGCTTTTCATCTGATCCAAACCCGTACGTTTTCTTTTCCTGCTCATGAACTTTCGGATCCGTAGCACTGCTCTGAGGAAGCCACTCTAACTCGAGCAACGAGGCCAACTGCTGCGTCGCGCTGTCAGAAACATTGAATGGAGCTGACAAGACAGATAATGACAAGGCACGCTGCAGCTCAGACTCTCCCAGAAGACGACCGAGGTCATCCGGTTCAAAGCCCATTGTATAGTCACGGGAGATATTGAACGTTGAGAACGTTCGCCCAATACTGCCCATCAACGCATAATCGAAACGCTGCAGGTGTTTCAGGGTGCTTATGCGATGTTTGACCACATAACCGGCGACCAACAGCATAAGCACGACCATCGCAATAGAGACCAGAGTTGTGATCAGGCGGTGCATATAGTATTTAAAGGATTGTGCGGAGTAATTCATCAGCGGATTTCTGAACCGCTTCCGATAAAGCCCTCTGGACGGCCTGCCGGCTACTTCGTCGATTGTCTCCACCCGCCGGATCAGTTCCTGTGGTCTGACTTTTGACCAGGCTCTAAGGTGCCGATAAAGCAGGATGTGGCACAGGGCAACGCAGACAAGTTCCAGCAATGCGGCTGTGACAGGCAGACTGTGTGAAAAAGGAACTACGCGGGAGTCGCCCTGCATAAGCAACGCGAGACCAATCCCGACCAGCATAAGCATGAGCGCCAGCGCAGCCGCCAGGCCAATCCACATCCATGTGATCCCGGATATGAGCATGCGTGCCGTATGCTGCTTAATGCCGCAGCATAGCAGACGATACATTTGCTCCGCATTCGTTTGGACAATCCTGTTCGCCAGCAGCAACAGCAGCCCTGTACAAATCAGGCCAGCAATACCTGTGAGGAGACGTATCATCTGGACTGACTGTACTGCATTATTGCGCATGGTTCTCAAGCGATTCAACTCATTTGCAGGGTAGAGACCAGGGTCAAAATCACCTGCCCGCAGCTGCTTCGTATCGATACATCTTCCACTAAAATGCTCTTTAACGCGCTGCAGTATTTCCTGGTTTGGAGAACGAATGAGGCGATATGCGGCAATCGCGGGTGCAGATATGGCTGTTCTTCCCGATTCAGGATTGATGAGCAGTTCCGGGAACCCAGAACCCCCTGCCGTCGAGTTTGGCATGCTCTGCATGTGGGAGTAATCATCTACTACCCCGACAATTCGGAGCTCCATTTGCGAATCACCGGCAGCTGGATTAAGTGAAATTGTAAAAGGCACGCGCAGATCTGTTCGCAATTTCAGATAAGCACTATGTTCAATAACTGCTTCACCTGATTGTTCTGCCCACCCACCCTCACGCAGGCGCAGGCGCGTCATATCCGCAGCTGCGGCATCCACATAGCCATAACGGATGGAATTAGACACATCGTATCCAGGAACCAGATGATATCCAAGTACATCAATCTGCCCATAATCGCCATCGGGCAGGGAGCGTAAAAAGTCATAATCTGTCTCATCTTCCACCCTGATAACGAGATCCTGCTGTCCAAACATGGATGTAAGGACATTTCGCTCTGCTTGAAAAGACGCAATGAAAAGCAACAAAAGCGTGCAGGAGAAAAACATGGCAAAGCCCAATGCCAGAACACGGATGACGCTATGTTTTTTGTCGTAGTTCAGGACAGAGAAAACATACTTGTATTTCATGTTCTTTTCCATCGTCTCTACACAAACTCCAGTGCACCATCTGACATGCGGCACAGACGATCCGAGAACAAAGCAGCAGCAGGATCATGCGTTACAAGAATAACTCCCGTCTGGGTCTCATTGACGATATGTCGCAGCAACTCCAGCACATGATTACTTGTGGCTTCATCCAAATTGCCAGTTGGTTCATCAAGGAGAATCATCGCCGGCTTGCGAATCAATGCACGGGCGATGGCGACTCTCTGCTGTTCGCCTCCGGAAAGCTGTTCAGGTCGGTGCGTGAGACGCTGCGCAATCTCCAGACGTTCCGTCAAGTAGTTAAAATAGTCCTGATCAACAGTATCTCCCTGAATTACTGCAGGGAACAGGATATTGTCCTCAGCACTAAGCTCCGGCAGAAGATTAAAGAACTGAAATACAAAGCCAAGCTTCCTGCTTCGGAGCCGACTAAGCTTTTCCTCAGCAAGAGATTGCACTTCTTCACCACTCCAGCTGACCGTTCCGGAGCTGGCTCGATCCAGACCGCCCAGGAGATGGAGAAACGTAGATTTTCCGGAACCGCTCTTCCCCTGTATGACAGTAAATGAACCAGGCTGAAAACGGGCGCTGATATGATCCACCGCACGAACATCAACAGTTCCCATGTGATAGATTTTTGTCAGGTCTTCACACTCAATTATCATGTTTTTGACTCTTCTCTCCTGGATTTACGCCAAACTATGAACTGATTCATGCTCTTGCCAGCCCATATCCCGAACAGCAGAGCTAAAACCTGAAATAAAAGAATACAGCCATCAAAGCCTCCGGGCAAATCACCGGCGTAGTACTTGACCAGACCTAATGTGGTAATTGATAGCACAAGTATGGTGGGGACTATAAGGCGTTGGAGAAATGCTCTTCTTGACATGACTGCCCAGCCAAAAGCAATCAGCGCCGTCGCAGCCGAGGCGGAGATGGCGTTATGAAGGATTTCTCTAATCTCAAACCAGTAGCTTTCCTTTACCAAGGGTTCAATGGCAGCATCAAGCGATCTGTATTCATCGATATAGAGAAGTAAATAGCGAAAAGGATGCAATGATCTGAGATAGGGGCGACCACCGGAATCGCCCATATCATAGAGGTAAATGGGCAGAAACCAAACTGCTAGCAGCCAGGTTATGCCGAGCCAGAGGAGAGCAACCCCAAGGACATATGTTTCCGTCCTGCGTCTTTGGAACCATAAAACCAGGAGGAGAGGAATAAGCAAAACCAGAGATACAACGAACAAATGCTCTGTGCGTATTTCATTTGTGACCATATGACACCTGTTATAGTTTAAAAAGTGGACATTGGCTGATGAGATACAAGAATCATTTGCATTACCACCGGCCAATGTTGTTACCGGAAAGAACAGTCAGGATTATTGATCTTTTGTACCCTGAACGAATCGTGCATTTGAGCTAATGATAGATCGGGACGTTGATAGTTAATGCTGATTGCTGCTGATCTGAAAACACCGACAATGTTAGACTGGCATGTGAATCTAAAACATAAGCATTCTCCCTGCTTAGCTGTTCTACTCGATAAAACCATCTCCACTTGATTTTCGGCAAATTGTGCATACTCCCGCCGAGGCCTGTAACCTCAACGGATACGGACGGCTTCGGACCCATGTCGGCGGATACGGTAGCCGACAGGCGGAACAGGCATAGGATGAGTAACAGCGGCACCATCAGGCGTTTGCATTTCATGCCGGCCTCCTCTCCAGCTCACGGCAGCAGGTGCCGGCGGCTACGGCCATGCCACTTCTGTACATCATAGCAGTGTCTGCCGGATGGCCAGGTGGTATATGCTGGTCATGCAGAACATCCGGAAAGATGAGGACCCAGGCAGGATGAATGAAACAGATCTATCACGGCTCGGCACAGAGCAGTCCAATCCCCGCAGCGCCGGCATCGACCGTCTGGACACGGCGGGCATCCTGGGGCTGATCAATGCCGAGGATCAGCTGGTGGCCGGGGCAGTTGGCGCCATTCTGCCCGATATCACGGAGGCTGTTGACCGGATCCACCAACGCATGCTGACGGGTGGCCGTCTGATCTATATCGGCAGCGGGACTTCCGGCCGCCTCGGTGTGCTCGACGCCGCCGAATGTCCGCCGACCTACGGTACCGATCCCGGCGAGATCATGGCCATCATGGCGGGTGGACGCGGGGCGGTCTTCCGAGCGGTGGAAGGAGCCGAAGACGATCGCGAACAGGGGCGCCGGGATCTGGCCGCCGTGGGCCTCAAGCCTGCTGACAGTGTGCTTGGAATCGCGGCGAGCGGGCGCACACCCTACGTCATCGGAGCGCTTGAATATGCCAACGAGATCGGGGCCCTGACGATCTCTCTCAGCACAGTGGCAGATGCCAAGATCGGGCGGCTGGCAAAGGTCGCGCTCGCAGCCGTGACCGGTCCGGAGGTGGTGACCGGCTCGACCCGCATGAAGAGCGGAACGGCCCAGAAGCTTATCCTCAACATGCTCTCCACCACCCTCATGATCAAGCGCGGCAAGGTCTACGGCAACTATATGGTGGATCTCAGGGCGACCAACGAGAAGCTGCGGAAGCGTGCCCAGCGCACCGTGATGGCGATCACCGGTGTCACGGAAGCAGAGGCGTGGCGGCTTCTCGAGGCCGCCGACCTCCATGTCAAGACGGCCGTCGCCATGCACTGGCTCGACTCTACGGCAACCGAAGCGCGCCGGCGACTCGCCGCCGTGGACGGTCAGCTGCATCGGCTGGCGCCCGACAGCATCAAAGGAGAGCCTGTATGAGCGGAGCGGTCGTCCTCTCCGGTGTGGACCGGGTCGTCACGAGCCAGGTACGCCTGCCCGACCTCCGCTATGGCCTCGTCACCGCCGCCCACGCACGGACCAACGCCGGGCGCTCAAGCCGGGTGGCGCTCCAGGAGCAGGCCAGGATTGCCTGTCTCTTCAGCCCCGAGCATGGGCTCGACGGCGTTGCCGGGGCCGGCGACAGCGTGGGCGACAGCCGTGATGAGCTGACCGGACTGCCGGTCTACAGCCTCTATCAGCAGCAGGGAGAAAACGAGCTCATTCCTGCAGCTGCCCTCGAGAGCATCGATGCCTTCCTCTATGACCTCCCCGATATCGGCGTACGGTTTTATACATATATAAGCACCTGTCTGCAGGTGCTGGAGATCGCCGCCCGGGCCGGGAAGGCCGTCTGTATCCTCGACCGGCCGAATCCGCTGGGCGGACTGGTGCTCGAGGGGCTGACGCTGGCACCCGGGGACTTCAGCTTCATCGGCCCCTACAGCCTGCCGATCCGCTACGGCCTGACGGTCGGCGAACTGGCGACGCTCTATGTGGCAGAGCGGGGTCTCGAACTCGATCTCGAAGTGATTCAGATTGAGGGCTGGAGGCGCGGCATGCTCCAGCCGGACACGGGCCAGGTCTTCACCATTCCCAGTCCGAACATCCCCAACTGGCAGACGGCTCTCTGCTATCCCGGCACCTGTCTCATCGAGGGGACGAACCTCAGCGAAGGACGCGGCACGCCCCGCCCCTTCACCTGGTTCGGCACCCCCTGGATCCGCCAGGAGGAGCTCGCCCAGGCCCTTGAGGAGCTGCCACATCCCGGCCTCGCCATCCGCCCGCAGGGCTATATCCCGAGCGCCTCGAAGCTGGCGGGACAGCACTGTCAGGGCATCGCCCTCGAGATCACGGATGCCGCGGCGCTGCGCCCGGTGGGCTTCATGGTCGCCGCCATCGACCGCATCCGGTCGCTCTACCCCGACGACTTCCGTTTCATCGCCCCGGAGGAGACCTCGATCGCCGCCATCTGTCGCCATATAGGCCGGAGTTTCGTGGAGGACGGCTGGAGGGTGGCGGACTTTGCCTGCCGCGAAGCCCAAGATACAAGCGAGTTCAGGGCGCGAGTCGCCCCCTGGCTGCTTTATAAGGAGTGAAATGATGTTTTCCAGAGTGGACGAGATCATCCGTGAAGGTCTCGAAAAGCGTGTTTTCAGCGGTGCCGCCGTCGGCATTGCCCAGAGCGGGCGCACGCTCTACACAGGATACTGGGGCAAAACGAACTTCGACGCCGACGCCGTGCCCGTCCATGCGGGGACGCTCTTTGACCTCGCAAGCGTGACGAAGATCGTCGCCACGACTGCCGTCGCCCTGCGTTTTCTGGACCGCGGCCTGCTGCGGCTCGACGACCGCGTCGCCGATTTCTTCCCCGAGGCCAGCACGACCCGCGAGATCACCATCCGGCAGCTGCTGACGCATACGAGCGGCGAGCCGCCCCATTTCATGCTCGAATCCGAGATACAGGACCCGGAGGGGCTGCGCGAGCTGCTGCTGCACCGGCCGCTCGCGGCGCCTCCGGGCGAGGTCGAGGCCTACAGCTGCATGGGCTACATGCTGCTGGGCGAAATTCTGCAGAGCCTGTCCGGCCTCACGCTCGACCGCCTGGTGGAGCGCGAGGTCACCGGGCCTCTCGGGTTGCGGCACACGGGCTACGGGCCGGTGGCGGGGCCGGATGTGGCGGCGACGCGGGATCTCGCGACGGGAACGAGGCTCGACGGCATCGTCCATGACGAGAACGCGCGCTTTCAGGGCGGTGTCTCGGCGAATGCCGGGCTCTTCAGCTGCGTCGGGGATCTGCTGGATTTTGCCAAGGTGATTTCCGGGGCCTGGGCCGGCCGGCAGAACGGCTATCTCAGCCGCGCTGTGCTGCGGGCGGCGACGCGCAACTACACGCCTGGCCTCGCGGAGGACCGGGGCCTGGGCTTCTTTCTGGGCTCGAATCGCGGTTCGTCGCTGGGCGATCTTTGTGGTGACGAGGCCTTTGGGCATACGGGCTTTACCGGGCCCTCGCTGCTCTGGGTTCCCGAGATGGAGCTGGCCGTGGTCTTCCTCTGCAACCGCGTGCTAAGTCCGCAGGATGCGGCGGCGACGGTCAGGCTGCGCGCCTGTCTGCACAACGCCATCATAGGGGCGCTGGAACGCTGAGTTTAGAAGTGTTCGAGGACGAGGCGGCGCTGTTCGGGGTCGACCGCGAAGCACTCGGCCCGTTCACGGTGGATGAGGGCGCCGCGGCTGCGTGAGAGGGCGTCATAGTAGGCGCGGTACTGGAACCAGGGGGAGTTGTTGGTCAGCCAGAGCTTCTGGACATGTTCGTACCAGAGCTCGTAGCCGGAGCTGACGTCGATGTAGATGTAGGGCTCGAAGCCGGGGGCATCCTCCCAGTTTTCGGCGTAGTAGGGGCCACGGGCGGCATGGCGGGGCCGGCTGCGCTCGAAGCCGCGGAGGGCGGCATAGTAGTGGGCGTCGCGGACGATCTGGGCGGTGCGGCGGTGGTCCTTGTGCAGGCCGTCCTTCCAGTGGGTGATGAGGATGTCGGGGCGGTGTTCGCGGATGAGGTCTGCTATCTGGTAGCGGACCTCTTCGTTGTCCGGTATTTCACCGTCGGGATAGCCGACGTCGATGAAGCGGCCGCCGAGGGCGGTGGCAAAGGCAGTGGCGGCGGCGACGTTTTCGGCGCGGAAGGCGGCTATGTCAGCTGCGGGCGGGGCGCCGCGCTCGCCGGCGCTCAGGGCGACGGTGGTGATCTGGTCGCCGAGGAGGCTGTGGGTCGCGAGGGTCTTCCCGCAGCTGAGCTCCATGTCGCCGATGTGGGCGCCAATCGCCATGATGTGTTTCGGTGTGCGGACGGGATTCGGGCTGGTCATGGGGGTGGTCCTTTCTGGCGGTGGGGCAGGTAGCGGCAGTGACGGCGGACGGGCGGGATGCGGACGGACGGGCTTCAGGTGAAGGTCTTTGCGTAGATGGTGAAGCTGCGGCAGACCTTCATGCCCCAGCTGCCGTAGATCTCGAGGTTGCGGCCGCTCGTCCAGAGGAAGTAGGTGTAGTAGACGCGGGCGGCGACGAGGTTCTCGAGCATGGCATGGAAGAGGATGGAGCCGATGCCCCGACCCTGCCAGGCGGTGGCGGTGCCGAATGGGCCGAAGCGTTCGGCCGTGCCGTCCATCGCGCGCAGGACGAAGCCAATGACAGAGCCGTCGGGTGCGAAGGCCAGAATGAGTGTCGCGGGTGCGCGGCCGCTCAGGATCGCACGGCGGACTTCGGGCAGCCAGTGGGGAAACTCGGCGCGCATGAAGGCCAGCAGGTGGATCCAGTCACGGGGCTGATAGGTTACGAAACGACAGCCCTCGGCTTCGCGGGCAGCGCGGCGCTCACGATATTTCGCCGGCGTCTCATAGCCGCGCAGATGGATGTGCATGGCATGGGCTTCTGTCTCTGCCTTGTAGCCATAACGGACGAGAAAGGGGCCCGCCGCCGGATAGGCCTGTAGATCCACGCCCGGGAATATGTAGTTCGTGGCGTAGGGACCGACGTGGATGCGTCGGGCACCGGCGCGGTGGAGTTCGCGCTCGCTTTCGGCGAGGAGGGCCGTGCCGATGCCGCTGCGCCGCCAGGCGGGATCGACGCCGCCGGCAACGAGCCAGGCCTCACCCTCCTGCAGTCCTGCCACCTCGTCCGGAATGATGCGCATCACGCTGTAGAGAAAGCCGGTGAGCGTGCCGTCCTCCGCCACTGCGAGCAGGAGTTGTCGGGGCTCGAAGTTGCTGTCGTAGAGGATGCGCTGCCTGAGGTTCCGGTGATCGATGGGGTCCGCCGGCAGGCAGCGGTTCCAGAGCGCAACGAGGGCATCCTCATCTTCCATGGTAAAGGCACGAATCTGCATCTGGGTTCAGGGCTCCCTTCCAGCCGCGGCACCTGATACTGCGCCCGGGCCGCCAAGTCTGGGTTTATCTTAGGCCGCGGCATGTCTTTGTCAATCGGACGGATTCGCCCGGAGTTATCTCCAAGCAAAGAGATTTCGCCTTCTCCAGCCATTCTCATGTGTAAACATATGCTTATTTCGAAGCTGAAAGCTGTCCGCTAACCGGGGCAGGAACGGGATATTGGCCAGGGATGGACAAAAAATTCGCTGGTGCCCCTGAAAGCGGGCAGGAACGGAAATTTTGGCCAGGGATGGTCAAAAAATCCGCTGGTGCCCCTGAAAGCGGGCAGGAACGGAAATTTTGGCCAGGGATGGACAAAAAATCCGCTGGTGCCCGAAGTTCAGGGACAGTTGTCTCTCTACCATCTAATCAGACCTGGTCAAGAGCAAGTAACGAAAACTGCTGGATAGATTCTGGCGCAGTGAACAGCTTCCGGCCGCACTGCACGACAGTGCGGAAAGACCCTGCACTCCCAGTCTCCCCGCACGGTCTGAGCCATGCTCTGCTACCATCGTTGTAAGATGCAAAGCTGCGACAAAGCGGAACGCTACAGAGGGAGGCAGTGAAATGGCCACGATTATCGGTATGGATGGCGGTGGCACCTCAACCCGCGCGGCGCTCTACTCCTTGACGGCGGAGGGCGTTGGCGCCTGCCTGCGTACGGCGGAGAGCGGCTCGTCCAACCTCAACAGCAGCACACCCGAACAGGTGCGCGCGAATCTGGCCGGGCTTCTGGCCGCCCTTGATCCACGCGATGCGGTGGCCACGGGCCTCGGCGCGGCCGGCGTCACCACCCCGGGCGTCAGCGGGGCGCTGCGCGCCATCCTGCTGGAGCTCGGCTGCCCGGCCCCGGTCGTCATCGCCGGCGACCATGAGGCGGCTCTCTGCGGCGCCTTCGGGGACGATCCCGGCATCCTGCTGATCGCCGGCACGGGCTCGGTCGCCTACGGCCAGAGCCGCGATGGCCGCCTCTGTCGGGCCGGCGGCTACGGTCATCTCATCGGCGACGGCGGCTCGGCCTTTGCCATTGGCCGCGCCCTGCTCGCCGCCTACGTTCAGTCAGTGGACGGCAGCCGCCCCCGGACGCCCCTCCTCACCGCCCTCGCCGCGCAGCTGGGCGACACACCCGATGCCGTCATGGCGCGGCTGATGCAGCTCGCCTACCGCCAGCCCTTTGACAAAGCCCC
This sequence comes from Bacillota bacterium, assembly GCA_030057555.1. GTDB lineage: Bacteria > Bacillota > Clostridia > Saccharofermentanales > Fastidiosipilaceae > JAEZYR01. The sequence continues at coordinate 10,196 of JASGUU010000008.1, forward strand.
CATCGCCCAGCTCGCCCGCCTCCTTGACCCCGCTCTGGCCGCGGACGATCCGCTGGCCGCCGAACTCGCGGCGGACGGCACCCGGGAGCTCGCCCTTCTGCTGGACACGGTGGCCGCGCAGCTGGGCGAAAGCGAGATCGAGGTTGTTCTCGCCGGCGGCATGCTGAGCCACAATCCGCGCTATCGCGGCCTCCTGCTGGAGCGCCTCGCCGCCGCGCCGGTCCGCTACGAATTCGTCGCGCCCCGCTCGGATGCCGTGTTCGGCGCCGCGGAGCTCGCCCGGCGCGCCTTGACGGCACCGCTGGGACTCAGGTAGAGCGGCCGCAGTTCCCGGGCGGGCACGCCTGACGGTGTCGCCAGATACCGCTGCCAGGCGAGGGCGGCGAGGCCCCCGGGGCTCGGGGCACTGAGGTCGATGAGCGTCTGCTCCTTCGTGAGCGAGGCAAAGGCGGCCCCGTACTCCGGATCGCGGAGAGCGGCGGCGGCGCCATCACCGCAGATGATCAGGTGGCTGTCGGAGAGATTCTGCTCCCCGAGAACGTCAAGGAGCACCTGATAATGATCGACAACAGGGCCCGCCAGAAGCTCGAGGCGGCCCCCTTCGGCAACCCGGTGCAGACCGAGATAGGCGCGGCGATTGCGCGCGTCAATCAGGCTGAGGATATAAGCACCGGGGGCGGGAGCGGCTGCCAGGCTGGCAGAGTGGGCGAGGGCGTCGAGGGTGCCGAGCGGCAGGGCCTTCCGTCCGCTGGCGGCAGCGAGGCCGAGGGCTGTCGCGAGGCCGACGCGGATGCCGGTAAACGAGCCGGGCCCGACCGTCGTCGCAAGCAGCGTGGCATCGGAGACCCGGCGGCCGGCGGCGGCGGCGGTTTCGTGCAGCAGGGCGAGCAGATGGCGGCTGTGCCGGCGGAGGTCGGGGAGGCTTTTGCCTGAGAGGCAAACTCCGTCGCGGACATAGGCTGCCGTGCACCGGGCCAGACTGGTATCAAAGACAATAAGTTCAGGTACAGACATGCAGCTCCGGGACAGGCTCCTCACTGAGCCTCGCATCGAGGGCGGCGGCGACGGGAGGCGGCAGGCAAAGTGCGATGCGGCGTGTCTCGCCGTCGGCCGCGAAGCGGATCGCGATCGTGTCGGCGGGCAGGGCGCCCGCGATGTTCCGGGCCCACTCGATCGCCAGCAGGGCACAGGGCTCGTCAAAGTAGAGGTCCAGGCCGGCAGCGTTGAAGGCATCGCCGTCGGGCAGACGCCAGGCATCCATGTGGACGAGAATGATTTCGCCGGCGGCATCAACATGCTCGAAGGCGAGGGCAAAAGTCGGACTCGCCACCCGGTCCGGCAGTCCGAGACCATGGGCGAGTCCGCTTACAAAGACCGTCTTCCCCGCCCCCATCCCGCCGTCCAGGGCGAGAACCGCAGGACGCGGCAGCAGGGGCGCGAGCCTGGCCGCCAGCCCGCGCGTCGCGGCAGCGCTCAGGCTGCGGTAGACGCGGCACTGGGGCTCCACCGGCTTAACGCTTGGAGAACTGCGAGGCTTTACGCGCTTTTTTGAGACCGTACTTCTTCCGCTCCTTCATGCGGCTGTCGCGGGTCAGGAAGCCGGCGCGCTTGAGCGGGGCGCGGTAGGCTTCGGCATCCGCCTCAACCAGGGCGCGGGAGATGCCGTGGCGGATCGCGCCGGCCTGGCCGCTGAGGCCGCCGCCGTGAACTTTGCAGATGACATCGTACTTCGTGATGCTGTCGGTCAGATTGAGGGGCTGACGGACGATAAGCTTCATCGTCTCGAGGCCGAAGTACTCCTCGATGTCCTTATCGTTGATGGTGATCCTGCCCTGTCCCGGCAGAATGCGGACTCGCGCCACCGCGTTCTTGCGGCGACCGGTACCCCAGAAATACTCTTTTGCTGCTCTGGCCATATGTCAGGTTCCCTCTCTCAGATATCCAGCGCGATCGGCTGCTGGGCGGCGTGCGGATGCGTGGGTCCGCTGTAGACTTTCAGCTTCTTCGCCATCTGGCGGCCGAGGGCGGACTTGGGCAGCATGCCTTTGACCGCGTGCTCAATGATGCGCTCGGGGCGCTTCGCCAGCACATGGCGGTAGGGCGTGTATTTGGCACCGCCGGGATAACCGCTGTGCGAGAAGTAGGTTTTCTGATCGGCTTTCTTCCCGGTGACCAGAACCTTCTCCGCATTCACGACAATAACGAAGTCACCGCAGTCGAGAAAAGGCGTATACATTGGCTTGTTCTTCCCGGTCAGGATACGGGCGATTTCGGTCGACAGGCGGCCGAGAGTCTTCCCTTCGGCATCCACCACATACCAGACGCGTTCGATCTCGCCGGCCTTGGCTACATAGGTTTTCATCATATTCCTCCATGGCGCGTGTTGAAGGCGCCCCGCCATCCTAGCGACAGCCGGGGCGCCTGTCAAGTGCCATTTCATTTTAGCGAACTGATTCGCCAAAAATCTCTGTTTTTCGCGCTTTATCGCCTGAAATCAGGCTTCGTTCTCTGGTTTTCCCTCAGCCGATGATCCGGCTGCGTCTGCGGCCGGTGTGGCGGCATCGGCGGCGCTGAAGTCCGGCGGCATGGAGAAGCTCTCCCCGCTGTCGCCGGCGGGCGTTTCAACCCCGGGCTGAGCGTCAGCATCGGTAACAGGCTCTGTTGCCGCGACATCTTCCACTGCCGGCGGGTCGGCCGGGGCAGCGGCCGATTCAGCGGCGGCCGCGGCCGCCTCCGCCTGCTGCCGGGCAAACTGGCGGCCCCGCCAGCGCGACTGGCCGAAGACATAGTCGTCCTCAGCGTCCAGATCATGCTCCGGCTCCGCAGTCTCAGCATCAGCATCCGGGGCATCGTCGCGGTCCGGCTCGACGAAATCCGCTACCTTCTCCGGCCCCGAAGCGGCATCCGCCCCCGGCGTGAACTGCCAGCCGCGCTCGCGGCTCATCTGGCGCAGATGCTCTTCGCGGGCGGCGTCGATGGCAGCGGCATCCTGGCGCGCGGCAGCGAGACGGCGCTGCTTCAGCGTGTAAATCAGCGTCAGCAGCAGCAGCAGCAGCAGCGAGCCGAGCGAAATCATCAGGCCGGGCATGAAGCCGGCGGGTACAAAGTGCAGATTCACGGCGTGGCTGCCGGCCGCGAGAGGCAGGGCAGTGAGACCGCCGGCGAGGCGGATGAGCTCGACGGCTTCGCCGTCAACGCGGGCCTGCCAGGCGGCGTCATAGGGGATTGAGAGGAACAGCAGTCCGTCCTCTGCCGCCGTCACCTCACCGTCAACATGGTTCGAGTTGAAGGCCGTGACACGCATACCGCCCTCGGCGAGCTTCTCCGCCGCCGCCACAAAGGCCGGCTCATCCATACCGGCGGCATAGAGCTTGAAGTTGCCACCCTTGTCTTCCTTGAAGCGATAGGTGACGCGGATCGTTTCACCGGGATCGCAGAAGCCTGCATCGAAGATCTCCGGCTTGTTGATGTTGCGCGTTTCGTAGTAGACCTGCTCGGTCGCGGGCGGCTCCGTCGCTCCGGGGTCGCCGGACTCGCTGTCCCTGCTGGCACCGGCGGCGGCTCCGGCCGTTTCCGGATCCCCGCCCGTGTTGTCCACCGGCGCGACAGGTCGCGTGATTTCGATGGTGACATCCATCGTGCGCGTCGAATCGACGTAGAAATAGATATGCTGAGCCACCGGATTGATGATCCGGGTGACGACCTCACCCGCGAGGGCGGAGTCGATCACGTTGTACTGATAGCCCGTCTGGCAGTTGCCGCTGGGCATGTCGAAGTTCGAGACCGAATCGGTGACAATCTCGGCGGCGTAGAAGGCAGGGGCGAAACCGCCGGATTTCGCGAGAAAACTGTTCTGCTTGTCAAAGGGCGAGCCGACTGTCGTATTCCAGCTCTCCAGCTGGTTCGAGACCATGAATCCGATGGGCAGGGCATAGGGGTTGCGGTAGGTGTAAAAGCCCATTTCCCCCGCGTTTTCGCGCAGCGGCTCGAGGAGCGGGTCGCGGATGGCGGCGTTCTTGTTTATCAGATAGCGGATGCCGAAAATCGCGTTGTAGAGATGCGTCGACGACATGTACTTATAACTGTTGATGTTGTTGCCGTGAAAGCCCAGTTCCCGCATCAGCCTGGCGGTCTTCTCATAGGAGGTCGAGGCAAAGAGCGTAAAACCCGGATAGCCGTAAAGGGCGGGGCTGTTGGTGGTCTTCTGCTGAATCATCTCGAGGCGGTAGAAGTCGGAGTCCTCGGACCGGATCCGGGCCACTTCGTCACGCATCTCGACACAGTCGTCAATAAAGCCGTTGCGGCCGGTAAAGTGCTCGTTCTTGTTGACCTGCCAGATGCCGAGGGTTGTCGACAGCAGCAGTTCCGTCATGAAAAAGAGCACCACGACCAGAGCCATCTGCCGGAACTGGATGCCGCCACGGCCGCGCAGCGCGAGGGCGATGGTGTGCAGCAGCAGAAAGAGAATGGAGATCAGGGCGGTGGTGTGCGTGACCTCGGCGGGACTCAGCTTTTCGGCCAGGATGACAAAGACAATGCCGCCGGCCGCACCCAGCGCCAGCATCTTCGCCGACACCGCACCGAGGCTGCCGAGCGCCCGGTAGCACATGATGATCAGCAGCAGGCTGTAGACGAAGGCATAACGGTAGGGCAGCTGGTTCGGGTAGTGCATGCCGTGCCAGAGAAAATTCAGCACATTGGAGTTGAAGCTCATGTAGAGGAAGCACAGCAGTCCGACATGCCAGACCTTCTCCGAAAGGCGGATGCGCGGCGCCACGACATAGAGCGGCAGCAGGATGAAAACCGGCAGACCCATGTAGACGTTGGGCAGGCCGTCGCGGATGGCGGGCTTGACATTCGGCAGATGGCGCGTGAGGAAGTCGAAGAAATTGAAGCTGAGCGACCAGGTCTGCGGCATCTTGTCGTTCGTGGCGCTCGTCAGCTGCAGGGCGAGCCAGGTCGGCAGGGCCATGAAGGCGGCGATGCCGCCGGCCAGCAGCGAGAAGAAGGCGAATTGAGCGAAGCGTTTGGCAAAGTACAGCACCGGCCGCCGTCGGGCCGCCGCGAGCCCCGGGGCCGCCGAGAAATAGGCAACAAAGAAATATAGGGCCGTGAAGATGCAGACAAAGACGGCGATGTAATAGTTGACGATGATGGTGCCCGCGAGCGCGAGCGTATAGAGCAGGAAGCGGCCGTCGCGGATGAGGCGGGTCAGGCCGAGGATGACCAGCGGCAGCAGGAGGATGGCGTCGAGCCACATGATGTTCCAGGCATAGGCGATCATGAAGCCGGAAACGGCAAAGGCCGTGGCGAAGACCACTGTTATCCAGTCGGTGGCCACATCCGAGGTGTAGTTGTTCTCTTTGGGCTCATGCGCCCCGATCGTGCGGATGCCGTACGGTGCGAAGCCCGACTGCAGCATGTAGGCCGAGGTCAGGCCGGTGAGGCCGATCTTCAGCAGGGTCAGCACCGTCACCGCCTCGGTCAGATGAACGGGCGGGAATAATACCAGAATGAGGTTCAGCGGCGAGGCCAGATAGTAGGCGATGAGGGCGTAGAAGTTGATGCCGAGGCCGCCATGCCAGCTGTAGAAGAGGTTCTGGCCGTTCAACAGCTTATGGCGCAGCTCCGAGAGGAAGGGGGCATACTGGTGGTAAAGGTCGATGGTCAGCGGGGTCGCCGAACCCTTCCCGATGGAGGGAAACAGTTCACCGATGGGCCAGAAGCCCTGAACCGCATAGGCAAAGGCGAATATCAGCAGCGGGCAGAAAAAGCTGAGCAGCAGTACGCGCCAGGGCCTGAGCGGCAGATATTCCGAGTTTCTCCGGGAGCGGCCGAGACGCCGGTCCAGCTTACGCCTGGCGTGTTCGAGCGAATGCGATTGACCTCGCAGCATGGTGGGACGCAGTCCCGCAGTTTTCTCGCTTTTGCCCATGGACACATCCGGACCTCCGAATCAGCGTGCCGGCGCCGCCCGCAGGTCATTTCGACGGCAGGATCCAGGCGCACAGCCACGCGCCATTATACATCAGACGGTGTTGTGCCCTCCGTTTCGGACTGCCCGTCCGCCTCGCCGGCAGCCAGCCAGGCCGCATAGGCGGCGTTACGGTCGAGCCCGTAGCATTCAACGAGAGTCCGGCGCACGCTGCGTGAATCCTGCCCCGCCCGCCGTGCCTCGAGCAGCCAGTCCCGCCAGGCTGCCGGGGCGTCCTCTGGTGTTTCCCCTGCAGCCGCGGGCGCGAGGCCCCGTGTCGCGGCCTCCGCACAGCCCTCCAGCACCAGTGTGTATTCCCCCCGCGGCTTCACCCGGGCACAGTATTCCAGAGCTTCGGAGACCGTCAGTCGCAGGATTTCTTCGTAGCGCTTGGTCAGTTCACGGGCGAGCAGGATGCGGCGCGCCCCGAGCCCTGCCTCTTCTATCGCCGCCAGCGTGCGCTCCAGACGATGCGGCGCCTCGTAGAAGAGCAGCGTGCGCGGCTCGGTGACCAGTTCCTGCAGCCGGCGGCTGCGCTCCGCCGGGCGGCGCGGCAGGAAGCCCTCGAAACAAAAGCGCATGGTGTCGAAGCCCGACGCCGCCAGCGCCGACACCGCCGCCGTGGGGCCCGGGACGACGCGGACCGCGTAGCCGGCGGCCAGAGCGGCGCGGACGAGCTCGACCCCGGGGTCGGAGATGGCCGGCATGCCGGCATCGGACACCAGCGCCAGACTCTCCCCCGCGGCGAGGGCTTCCAGCAGCCCGGCTTCGCGGCTGCGCTGGTTGTGGGCATGATAGGAGATCAGTGGACGACTGATGCCGAGCCTCTGCAGAAGTACGGATGTGCGGCGCGTGTCCTCGCATGCGATGCGGTCGACGGCGGCGAGAACGGCTCCGGCCCGCGGCGAGAGGTCACCGAGGTTGCCGATCGGCGTGCCGACGAGATAGAGCGTTCCACCCTCGACAGCGGCTCCGGCTTCGCTCCTGGCGTCCCAGTCGTTCAGCGCGGCGGCGTCCGGTTGTGGCGCTGCCGCAGGAACGGTCCCCGCTTCGCCGCCGTATATTTCGGCTGCGAGGCCGGTATAGCGCCCCTCCCCGTCCCGCAGCGTGAGTGTCGGCGCGAACTCGAACCCCCCCGACCGCCCGTCACGGACCGCCGACAGGAAGAGCAGCGAGGGCGCCGCACCCGGTGTGGGGGCAAGCGGTTGAATCAGGTCGGGCTGCAGCTGCTGACGGGCCAGTTCCGCGAAAAGCTCCGGACAGCGATGGGGGCGATGCACGAGAAAGAGACGGCCCCGCGGACGCAGGAGGAGGGCGGCGAGGCGGCAGATTTCCGCGAAGTTGACAGCCGCCTCCGTACGCGCGATGCGCAGTTCGTCGGACTGTAGAGAAGGATCGGGGGGCGGAGCATTCTCTTCGCGGCAGAAGTAGGGTGGGTTGACCAGAACACAGTCGTAGATGCCTGGCTTCAGACCATGTTCGGACAGCTGTTCCTCACTTTGCATGAGGCGCATGTCAGCCTCGAGTACCGCCAGCCGCGATTCAAGACCATTGAGCTCGATATTCCGCCGCATCAGGGCCGCCTGCCGTGGAACCAGTTCAATCCCGAGACCTCTGGCCCTGCCATGTACCTCCTGAAAGAGGATGGATACGACACCCGAGTGGCTGCCGAGCTCCACAAAGTGGACGGGAGCCGGAGAGAGACTGCGCATGCGGGCGGCGGCGAGATGGGCGAGCAGAACCGCATCTTCGGAAAAACGGAAGCCGTCCTGCTTCTGAATCAGACGCAGCCCAGCCCGCTGCAGATCCTCGAGGCTTTCGTCCGGCAACAGCCTGGGGACCCCGGTCGAAAACAGTCGTCCGGACTGCCCTTCATCCATGCTTCTCATCCTCCTCATTTTTTCCGCCATGCTCCTCTTCAGGGCGCCGGGAATTCGGCGACAAAAAAAGAAAAGCCAGTACTGACTTTTCTTTTAGCTGACATGCTTCCATTTGTGTGTCCGCCATGGCAGCGGAAATGTACCGCCGCGTCCGGCTGGCAGTTCGAAACAGCTCAGGCAGGCTGAATGGCGTCAACCGGGCAAACATCCGCGCAGGCGCCGCAGTCGATGCAGGCGTCGGCGTCGATGACATACGCGCTGTCACCGGCAGAAATCGCCGAGGTCGGGCACTCGCCCTCGCAGGTTCCGCACATGATACATTCGTCGGTAATGACATGGGCCATGGTCTGAATCCTCCTTATGGTAATGGTTTCGCCTGAGCGGTACAGGCCGGCAGAAGCTGCCCGGACAGAACCGCTTCAGAACGCGTGAATTGTATCACCGCTGTCAGTATGAGGGCAAGTTTTTAGCCTGGAGTCAGCCGTTGCGCCTGTGCTGTGGTTACCTGGCTGACTATTGGTGGCTCGGACCGGGGCAGGGGGCTGATAAACCGCAATCGAGGCCTTCCCTGGACAATTTTTCCGCTCCTGCCCGCTTTCAGGGGCACCAGCGGATTTTTTGGCCATCCCTGGTCAAATTTTACGCTCCTGCCCGCTTTCGGGGGCACCAGCGGATTTTTTGGCCATCCCCGGACAAATTTTACGCTCCTGCCCGCTTTCGAGGGCACCAGCGGATTTTTTGTCCATCCCCGGACAAATTTTACGCTCCTGCCCCGTGCTGACTCAGAAGTTGTCATCCGAGTCCGTGATGTCTGTACAGCCTCTGGACGTCCGTCCACCAAGCTGCACAGCCGCGGTCACGTTTGGGGATTTGGCCCTGGTTGACATACAAAACTCCACTATTTGGCCCCGCCCCGATTTTCGAGTCAAAAGCGCCGATGCCCATCCGGGGCACCGGCACTGATTCTAAACAACGACACTCTGGCGCGGAGCGGGGCCGCCTAGTTCTCCGCAGACGGCAGCGTGGTCGGATCAATGGGGTGGGGCAGGAAGCCGCCGGCGGGTTTCCCGGGACCGCGGCGACGACCGCGGCGACGGCGTGACGGGCGCGGGCTCTCTTCGGCTGCGGCGGTGCTCTTCTTCTCCTGCGTAGGCGGTGCGGGCGGCGCGGGCGGAGACGGTGGCGGAGGCGGCGCGGGCGGCGGAGGCAGCGGTGCCGGGGCGGCGGGACGGGCGGTGGACGCGGCGGGCTTTGCGTCATCCCGAACTCTTCTTCCGCGGCGCGGTTCCGGACGCTTCTCGCGCTCTGTCTCAGCCTCTGCACTCTGGCGTTCGCCGCGCCCGCTGCGCTGGTAGTCGAGCTCATCGAAGGCATAGCGGAAGCGCTCCGGGGTCACGGCATTCGGCAGCTCGACCTCGGCGGTTTCATGGAGCAGATCGACGGAGACGACCCGAACACTGCCACGCGGGCTGCCAACCATGGCATTGACGCGCGGAGCCTGACGCTGGGCCTGCGTGTAGTGCTCGTCCTCGAATTTCAGACAGCACATCAGGCGGCCGCAGCTGCCGGAGATCTTCGTTGGGTTCATCGAGAGATTCTGATTCTTTGCCATACGGACCGAGACGGGTTCGAAGTCCTGCAGCCAGGTAGAGCAGCAGAACTCGCGCCCGCAGACGGCTATGCCACCGATCATGCGGGCCTCATCGCGAATGCCGATCTGGCGCAGCTCGATGCGCCGGTGGAAGACCACGGCCAGGTCGCGTACCAGGGCGCGGAAGTCGACACGACCGTCGGCGGTGAAATAAAAGAGCAGTTTCTGGGCATCAAAGGTGTAGCGGGCATCGACGAGACGCATCTCAAGTCCGTGCTCGTCGATCATGTCACGGCAGACTCGGAAAGCCTCCCGTTCCCGCTGGCGGTTTGCCGCGAGCGTCTCGAGATCGTCGTCATCGGCGAAGCGCAGGATGCGCGGCAGCTGGCTTTCGTCACGTTCGCGGATGACACTGGCGGCAACGGCCGCTTCGAGTCCGTTTTCGGTCTCGACAATTACCAGATCTCCGATCTGCACGTCGAGCCCGTCCGGGTCATAGTCGATGGTTCGTCCGCCCCCACGGAAACGCAGGGCGATGGCTTCAGGCATGATTCAGCTCCTCAAACAGCGTGACCAGCAGGTGGGTCATCGCCGTCTCAAAATGTATGTTGTAGTAAAAGCCGCGGCGCAGATCCCGCAGCGTGGCCTCGATATTGATGAGGTGGCGGCGCTCCTCCTCATCTGCAGTTCCGAGTTTCTCCAGCACCAGACGGCTCAGCCCATCCAGTATAGCCTGACTCGCGTCGCGCCGGCTCTGCAGCAGGGCGAGCCCGTCCGTCAGCACGCTGGCGAGGCGCCGCGTGCGCAGCATGTGCCACAGTTCGCGGCAGAGCTGGTCGATCAGCGCGCTTTCGGTACTGACATCGTCGTCGCCGTCCTCACCCGTCGCCCCCTGCTCAAGGGCACGGTAATTCTTGAGCGCCAGCCCCGGCCGTCCGCGCGCGTCCGCGATCGCGGCCCGCTGCAGCTCCGGCTCCACCAGCCCGTGTGCGGCCAGCACACGGCCCAGCTCCGCCGCCGTGGCGGGCCCGAGACGCAGCATCATCGAGCGCGAGCGGATGGTGGCCAGCAGGTCCTCCGGCCGCACTACCGTCAGGAAGAAGTACGTGCCGGGAGCAGCCTCCTCCAGTGTCTTCAGCAGGGCGTTCTGAGCGGTCTCGCTGAGGTAGTCGGCCTCGATGAGATAGACCTTCCGTGGGCCAAACTGCGGCCGCATCAGGCTGTCTGTCACGATCTCGCGGCGTACACGCTCTACGGCGATCGTCCGCTTCTCCGTCGGCAGACGGCTCAGATGGCGGTAGTCGGGATGGGTTCCGGCCCCGAACAGCCCGCAGGGTCGGCAGCGTCCACAGGCATGGTCGGTCGTCCGCCCGGTGTCGGCGCAGAGCAGGGCAGCCGCGAGCCAGCGCGCGAGGGTGCGCCGCCCGGAGCCTTCCGCGCCCGAAAACAGAAGGACCTGAGCGTCCGGGTGGACGCGCCAGGCCTCCAGCTGTTCCCTGACACGGGCCTGCCCAATAAATGGACGATCGAAGTCAGAATCGATAGGGCGCTCCTACATTTTTTCGAAGTACTCTACGTTGAGCACAAAGACAGTCGCGCCGCCCACTGTCACCTCGACCGGATACGGAACATAGGAGCCTCCTACATTCGAAGGGGTGACGTTGGTGTTGATCGCGGCCTTGCGCGCACTGGAATAGCTGCGGATGATGTCCAGCACCGCCTGCTGCTGCTTGTCTTCCACCACAATCATCAGCGTCGTGTTGCCGGAGCGCAGAAAGCCACCCGAAGAGTTCAGCTTAGTGACGCGGAAACCGCTCTTGTTCAATTCGGCCATCAGCCGCGGCGTATCCTCGTCGTGCACGATGGCGTACAGCAGTTTCATGGCAGATCCTCCCTCAGTATCTCTTGCATCCTGTCGACCACGATAGGGATCGGCTGATCCGCCGCGATCGTCACGATACGGTCCGATTCTTCCCGGGCGAGTGCCAGATATCCGGCGCGTACGCGCTCGGCAAACGCCCTGCTCTCTGCATCTATCCGGTCGGGTCCCGCGCCCTCGCGCCCGACCAGCCGACAGGCCGCCAGCTCCGGATCGAGATCCAGCAGCAGCGTGCGTTGCGGCAACAGCCCGCCCGTCGCAATCCGGTTCACGCGCCGGATCATGTCGAGATCCAGCCCGCGCCCCGAACCCTGATAGGCGAGAGTGGAGTCCGTGAAGCGATCACAGATCACCACCATTCCCGCAGCCAGCGCCGGGCGAATGACACCTGCCACCAGCTGCGCCCGCGCTGCGGCAAAAAGCAGCAGCTCACAGAGCGGATCCATATCGGCATGACGCGGGTCCAGGAGAATCCTCCTGACATCCTCGCCAATCGCTGTTCCGCCCGGCTCACGCAACAGGAGCGTACGGTATCCTTCGTCGACCAGACGCTTATCAAGCGCCCCAATCGTCGTCGTCTTCCCGCTGCCGTCAATGCCCTCAACGCTGAGGAACAGGCCTTTGTTCATTCCTTCATTCCCATCTTTTAGTGACCTCATTATACACGACGGCGAGGTTCCTCCGGGGCTGTTTCGACGAGGGCAAGCCTGCCCTCCACAGCGCCTGATTCCACGAGAACGGCGAGGTCACGGAGCGCCGCGGCGTCGAGGCGCTCGCCGGGCCAGAGCAGCGGAATTCCGGGCGGATACGGGCGCACGGCAGCAGCGAGCACGGCTCCTGCGCAGGCGGCGGGCGGCAGAAGGCGGCGGGGAATGTCGAAGAGTTCGGCGGGATGGCAGGCAAAATCCCCCTCCCGCCCGAGCAGCCCGCTCCAGGCACGGTCTCCCGCGACGAGGCAGGCGGCATCCTCCCCGTCGGCGGGTCCGGCCGTGAGCTCCGCGAGCGCGTCACCGAGCTGCCTGATCTCCCCCGCTCCATGGGCGAAGGAAGGCAGCAGAACCAGACGGCGGTGGTCATGAAACTCGATCGCGATGCCGCGCCTGAGCAGGGCTGCGGCGAGGCGATCCGCATCGCCGGCCTCCGTGCAGCCGATCAGAAAGCGCAGGGGGTCACGGTCCGACGCCGGCCGGCTCAGACGGATCGGGCCGGCTACGGGAGCCGCCGCCCGCCGGGCCGCAAGCCTCTCGGCGAGCGCGGACCAGGCCGAGATGAGCTCCGCCGCCCGCGCCGGGGCATGGACAGCCATCCAGGCACGGGCCCAGTCCGCCGTCGCGGCGATCAGGAGCGAGGGACTCGAACCCTGCCAGAGGCTCAGGGCCGCATTGACGGCAGATGTCCGTACACGGCCGCTCGCGAGCGCCTCCCGGCTGACATGCAGCAGGGCGGCACCGGTCAGGGCGGGCAGGGTCTTGTGGGCGCTCTGGATCACGAGGTCGGCACCCTGGCGGAGGGCGCAGTGTGCTCTCAGCCCTGGAACAAAGGCAAAGTGCGCCCCATGCGCCGCATCCACCAGCAGCAGACAGTCGTGGCGGTGGCAGACGGCGGCGAGCTGCTGCGTAGGGGCGATGCGTCCGTAATAGTCGGGGCTCGTCACCAGTACCGCGCGGATCCCGGGATCCTGGCGCAGGAGGGCATCGAGCCGCCCGGGATCAACGGCGGCCGGCAGCGGGCGCTGCCAGTCAGCGGCTGCAGCAGGCTGTGGAAGCAGGCGGAACGGGAGATGGAGAAGCGAGACGGTCTGCAGCGCCGCCTGATGGGCGCCGCGCTCAATGGCGATCGTGCCGTGTCGTCCGACCGCGGCCAGAATGGCGGTGCGGATGCCGAGCGTTGAGCCGCCGGCGAGGAGCCAGCTGCGGCCCGCGCCCCAGGCCTCGGCAGCCAGACGGCAGGCGGCCTCAAGCGCCTCGCCGGGCGCATTCAGGTCATCGGTCAGAGGGGTTTCGGTGCTGTCGAGGCTCGCCAGACGGGCGGCGAGTTCTGGCGGCCAGGCGCGGCCGGCTGCATGGCCCGGCATGTGAAAGCCGAGCGCTGCCCCGCTGTCGGCCGCGAGCAGCCGCTCGAGCAGCGGGGCGGACAGCGGATCAGGTCTGGATTCCGGCGTGTTCAATCGAGACTGAGGCTGCGGATCTCGGCCCGTTCGAGCTCGATCTCCTTCTCTATTCTCAGATTGTCGCGTGCAATATCTTCCCAGGTCTCGTGTGCCTGAAGCTCATGGCTCGGTTCGGCAGGCCGGCGCGTTTCGCCGCTGCGGCGCTCAGCGCGGCGGCTGCGCTCGCTCTGACGTTCCCGCCGCTCACGGCGTTCGGCTGACGTGTCACGGTTTTCGCGCGGGCTTGTGTCACGCGCCTCGCGCTGGCTCCGGTCTCGCGTCTCCTGCGGGCTTGTGTCACGCGCCTCGCGCGGGCTCCGATCTCGCGTCTCCTGCGGGCCCGCCTCACGCGTCTCGCGCGGGCTCTGGGCGGCGCCGTCGGAACGGCGGCCACGGCCGCGGCTGCGGCCGGAACGGCGGGGCTGCGAGCGGCGCTGGTCGGGCTGTTGCTTCTGTTCGGTATCAGTCATCAGGTTCTCCTGTTGCCGCGGGGGCGGGTGGGGCTTTGCATGGAAGAAATACTAGCACAGCCCTCTAAATGCGGAACATCATGTCCATGTAGGACGGGAAGGGCCAGAGGGATTTCGGCATCTCGCGCTCGATGGCATCGACGACCGCGCGCAGTTCGTCCATCGCCGGCCGGATCTCAAAGCAGCAGCGGCGGGCGCGCCTGGGCCAGTCGGGGGCGGACTCGGCGGTGGTGATGGCCTCGCCCAGCCTGTTGGTCAGCAGATAGAGTGTGTCGATATGCTCATTGAAGCGGTCGAGGATGGAGTGGACGCCGCCGTGGGTGCGGTTCAGGGCGCGCTGCTGGTAGGTGATCTGCGTGAGGTCGTAGATGTACTGGACCACCGCCGGCGTGATCTGGCGCGTCACCATGTCGATGGCGGTGCGGGCCTCAATCTCGATGGTCTTCGCATAGGTTTCGAAGAGGATGTCCGCGCGCGAGAGGGTTTCCTTCCGGGTCAGGACGCCGGTGGCTTCGAAGAGCTCGATGTTGCGCTCGCTCTGCATGGCGGCGATGGCCTCGAAGCTGTTGGCCAGCAGCGGGAGGCCGCGGGCGGCGGCTTCGGCCGGCCATTCGGGGGAGTAGTTGTCGCCGTTGAAAATGATGCGGCGGTGGGCGCGGACGGTGTCGCAGAAGTAGGCGAGAGCTTCCGCGGTCACGTCTTCGGAATCCTCGAGGCGGTCGGCGGCGGCATGGAGGCAGTGGGCGACGGCGGTGTTGAGCGTGAAGCAGGGGCCGGCGATGTTGAGCGAGGAGCCGCACATGCGGAATTCGAAGCGGTCGCCGGTGAAGGCAAAGGGCGAGGTGCGGTTGCGGTCGGTCTTGTCGACCGTGCAGAGGGAGATGGACTGGATGCCGAGGTTGGTCTGGCTGCCGCTCAGGGGGACATAGGGACGGCCGTCGAGGAGGCAGTCGATCATGAGGTCGAGCTCCTCGCCGACAAAGACGGAGAGGATCGGGGGCGGGGCTTCGTTCGCGCCGAGGCGGTGGTCGTTGGCGGCCGTGGCCACCGAGACGCGCAGACTCTCGGCATAGACATCGGCGGCCTGCAGGACGGCGGCGAGGAAGACCAGAAACTGATGATCCTGGCTGGGGTCGTCGCCGTGGCGGAGGAGGTTTTCGCCCTCGTCGGTGGCGATGGACCAGTTGAGATGTTTGCCCGAACCGCTGGCGCCGGCGTAGGGCTTCTCGTGGAGCAGGGCGACGAGGCCATGGCGCCAGGCCACCTTCTGCAGCATCTCCATAACCAGCATGTTGTTGTCGGCGGCTTCGCTGGCGCGGTTGAAGATGACGGCGAGCTCGTGCTGCGAGGGCGCCACCTCGTTGTGCTTGGTCTTTGCCGAGACGCCGAGGCGCCAGAGCGTTTCGTCGAGGTCATGCATGAAGGCCGCGATGCGCGGCTTGATGATGCCGTAGTAGTGGTCGTCGAGCTCCTGGGTCTTCGGGCTGGGGGCGCCGAAGAGGGTGCGGCCCGTCAGCATCAGGTCGGGACGGCGCTCGTAGTATTCGCGGTCGATCAGGAAGTATTCCTGTTCGGGGCCGAGGGTCGGAATGATGCGGCGGGCTGTCGTGTTGCCGAAAGCGCGCAGGACACGGATGCCGGCGGCGCTGAGGGCCTCGATCGAGCGCAGCAGCGGGGCCTTGAGGTCGAGGATCTCGCCGCCGTAGGAGAAGAAGGCGGTCGGGATGTAGAGCGTGCGCTCCTTCACAAAGGCCGGCGAGGTGCAGTCCCAGGCGGTGTAGCCGCGGGCGCGGGCGGTTTCGCGCAGGCCGCCGGAGGGGAAGCTCGAGGCGTCGGGCTCGCCCATGGTCAGCGCGCGGCCGGAAAACTCCATGATGACGGCGCCGTCACCAGAGACCTCAAGGAAGCTGTCGTGCTTCTCGGCGGTCGTATTCGTCAGCGGCATGAACCAGTGTGTGTAGTGGGTGGCTCCCTGTTCAATCGCCCACTGCTTCATGACGGCGGCCACCTCGTCGGCAATCCGGGAATCGATCGCCTCGCCGCTCTCGATGGTCTCCGTCAGGGACTGATACGTGGCATGAGAGAGTCGGGTGCGCATGACCCGATCGTTGAACACCGCCTCGGCGAAATAGTCGGGCGGCGTCTGTCTCATCGTCTCGCCGCCGTTTCCTGTCGTACTTTTCATCCGCTTCTTTGCCCCTTCTTCCGTGCGCCGGCTGTTCCGCGCCGTGAACGGCAGCCGGAACGGGCGCTGCCGGCTTCGCCGCCGGTCCTCTGAACGCTATATATAACACGAATCAGGAGCGAACGTCATGACGGCTCGGGCAGAAGCAGGCGGCCTGCAGGTTCCGCAGCCACGGGTGCCGCCGCAGCCGGCAGTTTTCGGCCAATTCCCGGGGAAAACGCGGATTGGGCATGTTGGGTAGAGTACCCACTGGGCAAAAAAGCGGCTTGTACACGGTTTTCGGGACCGCTCCTGCATACTTATTCGGTATTCTGGATATTTGCATGATATTATGCAGATTTTTGCATATATATGCAAAGACACTCTGCGAAAACTGCACTAAACCGGATTTTTGCTCATGGCCGCCATATGCATGGGGCCGGATTCACGCCCGGAGCACGCCCGTAGCCTTCTCACACCTATACTATCCTATATAGCGGCGCTTCAGGCCGCGCCCATGATGCCTCACATGCCAGTCTGACAACGGTTTGGCGTATCACCGCAGACATGTGCTGCATTCGGACGCGGGCAGTGGCTTGTTCACAGCGGCGGCCATTTGCTATACTTCCTGCCTGACGGAGACCTTTTCCCTGTTCTGGGGTCGGCAGCGGGTCCCGTGCGATGTGGCCCGTGAACCCTGTCAGGTCCGGAAGGAAGCAGCAGTAAGCGACCAGCCGCAGGTGCCACGGTTACGCCTGTCGCCGACTCCAGACCAGAGGAAAGGTCTTTTGACGTATACCGCTTGCGTTCCGGAAACGGACAGGAGGAATCGCATGGCTCAGATGGCGCTCTACCGGGAATGGAGGCCGATGACCTTTGAGGAGGTCGTCGGACAGCAGCATGTCACCTCCGCCCTGCGTCAGGCGGTCATCTCCGGGCAGCTGGCTCATGCCTGGCTGTTCAGCGGCACGCGCGGCACGGGAAAGACCACCATGGCCAAAATTCTGGCCCGCGCCGTCAACTGCCTCGATCCCAGGAACGGCAGTCCCTGCAACAGCTGCGAGATCTGCCGCGAGCAGATCAGCGGCACCCTGCTCGATGTCGCGGAAATCGATGCCGCCTCCAACAACTCCGTTGAGAACGTCCGCCAGATTATCGACGAAATTGTCTACCTCCCCACCCGGGCACGATATAAGGTCTACATCATCGACGAGGTCCACATGCTCTCGGCCGGCGCCTTCAACGCCCTCCTGAAAACGCTGGAGGAGCCGCCCGCCCACGCCCTGTTCATCCTGGCCACCACGGATCCGCAGCGTCTCCCGGCAACCATACTCTCGCGCTGCCAGCGCTACGACTTCCACCGCATCGGCGAGGCGGAGATTGTCGGCCGCCTGCGGCAGATCGCCGCTGCGGAGTCTATCCGCATCGAGGATGACGCCATCCGCCGCATCGCCATCCTGGCCGACGGCGCCCTGCGCGATGCCATCTCCCTGCTCGACCAGGCCTCCATCAGCTATCCCGAGGGCGCCGGTGAAAAAGACATCCTCGACATGGCCGGCCGCGCCAGCCGTCTGCGCCTCGGCCGCCTGATCGACTGTCTCGCCGAATCGCGGCCGGTCGAGCTGCTCGGCGAAATCGACGCTCTCGTCATGGAAGGCTACGACATCGTGCGCCTGACCCATGACCTCGCCGCCTATCTGCGCGACCTCCTCGTCGTGCGTGCCGCCCTGCTCGAGCAGCATTCCGCGGGCAGGCCCGTGGCCGCCGACAGCCTCCGCGACCTCGTCCACGCCACGGAAGAAGACCGCCTCCTGCTCGACCGCCAGGCCCGCCTCTATGCCCAGCCTGAAATCGTCACACTCATTCAGACACTGGCCGCTCTCATCCCGGATCTGCGCTGGTCCTCCAGCCCCAGAACCCTGCTCGAAATCACCCTGATCCAGCTGCTGGGCACCAGGCGTGCTCCGGCCGCCGAGGCACTGGCCGCCCGCGAGAGCACACTGCCGGCAGCGTCAGTCACGCAGAGCTCCCCGGAGGCTCCCGCCCACAGCGCAGAAACCGATCCGGGCGTGGCAGCCGCAGCCAAACCGGCCCCCTCCCCCGCCGCAGAGCCTGAATCGACACCCGGGCAGGAACCTGAGCCTGACTCGGAACCCGAGCCCCGTCCGCTGCCTCCGCCCGCTCCCACTCCCGAGCCGTCCTCTGCTCCCGAGCCGTCCTCTGCTCCCGAGCCCGCCCCACAGCCCGAACCGACACCTGAGCCCTGGCCCATGGCCAGCACTGACGGCCACACAGCGGCAGAAGAGGGCGGCGTTCTGCCGGGTGAAACCACGCTCGAAGAAGTACTCGCGGCCGAACGCCGCAGTCTCGAGGCCAGGCCCGCCCTCGTTCCTAGCGCCGACTGGCAGGCCGTGCTAGACTGGCTGCGCGAGAACGACATGTTTGCCTATCTCTTTGCCCGTCCGGCTCAAGCGCACAGCGAAGGGGAGTGCCTGGTCCTGCGTTTTGCACGCGACGAAAGCGCCAACTATAATGTATTTTCAACAGAACGCGGCGCTGCTGCCCTGCAGCGCGCTCTGGCTGCTCAGCAGGCACCACTGCATTTCCGCGTGGAATGCGACGGTCAGCGGGACTCCGGAGAGGACAGGGATCCGCTGTTACGCCTCAAGCAGGCCGCTGCCGATCTGGGCATACGCGTCACAGACGAACGCAGCAGCAACCGGCAGACAGACAGATAACAAACCGGCAGGCAGACAGTCAGGTAACAGGAGAAAAACATGGCACGACGCGGAGGACAGCGGGGCTTTCCCGGGGGTGGCGGCAACATGCAGGGCATGCTGCGCCAGGTACAGAAGTTTCAGGCCGAGATGGAGCAGGCGCAGGCCGAACTCCAGGCGGCCGAGGTGGAGGGCAGTGCCGGCGGCGGTGCTGTCACCTGCCGCATCAACGGCTCGCACGAGCTCATCGCTCTCACAATTTCGCCCGATGTCATCGACCCCGAGGATCCCGAAATGCTTCAGGATCTCATCATCGCCGCCGTGAATCAGGCGACGGCGGCCTTCGCCGAACTCTCCTCCACAAAGATGGCGCGCTTTGAACAGGCCGGAGCCGGCATGATGTCCGGGCTCGGTTTTTAGCTCGTTCAGGGTACAGATCCTTGGCCCGTTTTTCTCGCAGCATCAACCGTCTCGTCGCCGAGCTCGGCCGGCTGCCCGGCATCGGGCAGAAGACTGCCCAGCGACTCGCCTTCTACCTCCTTTCGCAGCCGGAAGAACGGGCCTATGAGCTCGCCGCCGCCATCGCCGATGCCCGCCGCGAGACCCGGCTCTGCCCGGGCTGCTGCAACCTGACCGATCAGGAACTCTGCGACATCTGCAGCGACGAGGAGCGCGACGGACATGTGATCTGTGTTGTGGAACAGCCGGCCGACGTCGCCGCGATGGAGCGCATCCGCGAGTACCGCGGCCGCTATCATGTTTTGCATGGAGCGATCTCCCCGACCGCCAACATCGGCCCCCGCGAACTACACATCTCGGAACTCCTGCAGCGACTGCAGCAGCATCCGGAAATCAATGAGGTCATTCTGGCCAACAACCCCACTGTCGAGGGCGAGGGTACGGCACTGTTTATTGCGCGGCTGCTGCAGCCCTCGGGCATCCGCACCACCCGCATCGCCCATGGCCTGCCGATGGGGACGACGGTGGAATTCGCCGATGAAGTAACACTGGCACGTGCCCTGGCCGGCCGGCAGCCGCTGAACTAGCATGGACGCGCGAGACCTGCCCGAATCCGGCACTGTATATCCAGCTGAGGAATCAAACCTATGATTGAGCGTAGCAAGCGAAGTCCCGGAAACGTCCCGGAATCCTCTTCCCCGGCGGCCCATTCGGCTCATGGCAATCGTCGATCGGTCATGAGCGATCGCTACGCGCTGTCCGGGGCCGCTCCTCAGGCAGTGGCAGAAGATGAGGACTTCGGTTTTCAGGACAGCGCCATTATCCTGATCACGGAAATCAGCCGTCTCTACGACCACCTCAATCAGCACTATGCCCGCTGCCATGACATCTCGCCGAGCCAGATCCAGCTGCTTCTGACCCTGATCCAGCGCGGTCCGCTGCGCATGATCGAGCTCAGCTGCCGCCTCGGTCGCAGCCCGAGCAATCTGACGCCGCTTACCCGCCAGCTCGAAGAGCGCGGTCTGATTTCGCGCAGCCGCGACATGCGCGACGGACGCTCCATCCTGCTCGAGGCGACCGAAGCGGAGCGGGCGATCATGGTTGAGATGTATCACGCGATCAGCCGTGATGCCGAGGCTGAGGGAATCGGTATCAGCCAGAAACACCGGCGCCAGATCGTCGAAAGCCTTGAGATTCTCAGCAGCTTTCTTACAGGACTGTACACGGCCATCGGCAGAAGAGACGATCCCTGCAACAGCGGAAGGGACGAGGATGCCTGATGCGCCGGCGCGGCCAGCATGAGGATTACCGCAACATCATCCGGGTCATCATCACCGCGCTGGCTCTGCTGCTGCAGGTGGCGCTCTTTGCCCATCTCGTCATCTATCTCTCCGAGCTCTCACCGATCTTTTATGCCATCAACATGGCCACGGCCATCGCTGTTATCCTGCATATCGTCAACCGCCCCATTCAGGTCAACTACAAGCTCGCCTGGATCATCCTGATCTCGATCGTCCCGATTGTGGGCGGCATCTTCTATCTCTTCTACGGTAATCCGCGCCGCTCGCCACAGGTGCAGGCCCGGCTCTCCGCAAAGGATGTCCTGCTCGCCCGTGCTTTCGAGGCGGAACTCGCGAACCCCGTGCCGCTGCCGGACGAGGCGATGGCGGCCAGGCAGGTGCGCTACCTGCTCGAGTCAACCGGCTATCCGCTCTGCCGCGGCGACACCGAGGCCGTCTACCTCCCCAGCGGCGAGGCCCAGTTTGCCGCCATGCTGGCCGCTCTCGAGAGTGCCCGCGACTTCATCTACATGGAGTATTTCATCATTTCCGAGGGGGAGATGTGGGATGCAGTCTTCGCCATTCTCGCAGCAAAGGCGGCGGCCGGCGTCGACTGCCGCGTCATCTACGACGACATCGGCTCGATGCACTTCCTGCCGCCGAACTTCGTCAGGAGTCTCACGGAAGCCGGTGTTCGCGTCCTGACCTACAATCCGCTGCGTCTGGCCCTGACCCTGCGCTACAACAACCGTGACCACCGCAAAATCCTCCTCGTTGACGGCCGCATCGCCATGACGGGCGGCACCAACATCGCCGACGAGTACATCAACCGCAAGCTGCGCTTCGGCCACTGGAAGGACACCGGCATCATCCTGCAGGGTCCGGCCGCCTGGAACTTCCAGGTGATGTACCTGTCGCTCTGGTCCGAGCTCAGCGGCGAAGCGGTTGACCTGCCGCAGGCCCGCCGCCACAGCCGGGCGGCCCTGGACCGCCTCGCGGAGGGTGAGCGCCTCGACCTCGCCCCCTATGCCCTGCCGCACTCCGCCGCGGCCGCCGCTCCAACCGGCGGCTGGCTGCTGCCCTTTGACGATACGCCCCACGATGCCGACCACCAGGCGGCGACGCTCTACCGCAGCATGATCAACCACGCCACCCGGACGATCGACATCATGACCCCCTATCTGGTGATCGACGACGAGATGGTCAATGCCCTGACCTCGAGTGCGCGCTCCGGAGTGCGCATACGCATCATCACGCCCCATATTCCGGACAAGCCCTATGTCCATGCCGCCACGCGCTCCTACTACTCCATCCTGATCGAGCACGGCATCGAGATCTATGAGTACACGCCGGGCTTCATCCACGCAAAGTCCCTCATCGTCGACCGCAGCACCGCCGTCATCGGCACCGTCAACTTTGACTACCGCAGCCTCTACCTGCATATGGAGAACGCCGTCTGGCTGCACCGCTGTCCCATGATCGCCGACATGACCCGCGACTTCGAGGAAACCGTCGTCGTCTCCGAGCTCATTACCTACGAATCGGTGCGCCGCGTCTCGATTCCGGTCCGTCTCGCCCGCTCCCTTCTCCGTGTGATCTCGCCTCTGCTGTAGTAGAATCATAGAGCTTTGCTGCTCCCGGCCCTCTGCTGACGGGCCGGAACCGTCCGTGCCCCCTGCGCGGCAGAATCGAGGGATAGTATGGCCCGCCGTTACTATGAACTGAACATTTCCGGTCTCGTCCGTCATTTGCCCATCATGCCCATATCGGACGAGCTCGCTATCGCCGGCTTCGTGATCCTGGGGGATTGCGAACTGGTGTCGGCGGTGGCGCCCGATCTGGCGGCGAAGCTGCCGCCCTGTGACCTGCTGATGACCGCCGAGACGAAGGGCATCCCCCTGGTCGCCGAAATGGCACGCAATCTGGGCCACGAGCGCTATGTCGTCGCCCGGAAGAGCGTCAAGCTCTATATGGAGGATCCCATCTCCGTCGAGGTGGTTTCGATCACGACCGCCCATCCCCAGACGCTTTATCTGGATCGCAAGGACGTCGAGCGCATTCGCGGCAGGCGCGTCGCCATCGTCGACGACGTGATCTCGACGGGCGAGAGCCTGAACGCGATGGTCGAGCTCGTAAAACTCGCGGGCGGCGAGGTCGCCTGCCAGGCCGCCATCCTCGCCGAGGGCGACGCCATCGACCGCCCCGACATTATCTATCTCGAGCCGCTGCCCCTGATCCCTCTGGCGCCGGGCGAGGCCGCCCTGCTCTGACATTTCGCCGGGCGCTGCCGGCATTCAACGACTCCCGGCCGGATATACGCGACATTTCGACTTCTCGCCGCACGGGTCTGTGAGGCCTGTTGCCGGTAGCAGAGCAGCTAAAAGTGTTTTGGCACCCTCGTTCTGGCACCCTCTGAATGGACCAGCTAACTTGAAACAGGCGGCTCCCCTCGCGGGAACCGCCTGCTTTTCGCGTAATCGGCCGGGCTGCGCAGACACATTAGTTGAGGGCTGCCATGACCTCGCGCGCGATGAAGAGGTGCGCGGTGGGGTTGGGGTGGACGCGGTCGGAAGCGAGCTGCATGTAGTGGCGCCTGGCTGTCAATTTGTCAAAGGCGGCGGCGATATCGACGAGGCGGAGGCGCGCGTCCTGGCAGGCGAGCTCGCGGACCACCCCGGCATAGGCCTCGGCCTGCCGGCGCATGGGGTCCTGCGCCGACTGATCGAGAAAGAAGGGCGTCAGCAGCAGCATGCAGCGCAGCTGCGGCATGGCGAGCGAGCGTTCGATGATCTCCGTGTAGTTGCGGCGGTACTGGTCGACATCGATGTGGATGCCGCCGAGCGCCGGCGTGTCGTAATGGCGCCAGACATCATTGATCCCGATCATGATGGAGAGCACGTGCGGCTGGACTGCCAGAATGTCCTCATCCATCCGCGCCAGGATGTGGGCGGTGGTGTCGCCGGAGGTGCCGGTGTTCACGACTGCGATGTCGCGGTCAACGTAGTCCAGCTGCAGCAGCGAATAGACGAGGCGCGGATAGCCCTCGCCGAGGCCACCGAGACCATAGCTATGGGGGCGGGCACGGCCGCAGTCGGTTACGCTGTCACCGGTAAACAAAAGAATCTCCTGATGCTTCAGAATCATGATTTCGCTCTCCTCAAGTTCTTTGTTCTCAGGTCTCACGCGCCTGTCGCCAGCAGTGTACTGCAATCGCCGCCTGGCTGCAGGCGGCTGTCTGTGCACTTTTTCGAGGTTCCGCAGCCAAAACGTGCGGAAGCTTGAAAAGCTGCACATTTCGGGGGCGTTCTGTGCAATATTTCGAGGTTCCACGGCCAAAACGTGTGGAAGCTTGAAAAACTGCACATTTCGGGGGCGTTCTGAGCAATATTTCGAGGTTCCGCGGCCAAAACGTGCGGAAGCTCGAAAAACTGCACATTTCGGGGGCGTTCTGTGCAATATTTCGAGGTTCCGCGGCCAAAGCGTGCGGAAGCTCGAAAAACTGCTGCGCAGCCGGACTACGAAACGAGCAGGATTGCCACTCCCCCCTGATAGCTCTGCTGCCAGCTGTCCTGCAGCTCACTGTACACCCCGGTCACCGCGGTCTTCGCCACGCAGTCTGGCATTCCTAAAGAAAGCTGTCAAAACTGTATTTATGTGCGAAACTACGGGCAGCAGGAGGTTTGAAACGATGAAAACAGTACCACCCACCATGCGGGCCCTCGTCGCCCATTCAGCGGATCGCTATCACTTTGAAGCCGCCTGGCCAACACCCGAAATCGGCCCCGATGATATCCTCCTTCAGATTGAGGCCTGCGGCATCTGTGCCGGCGATCTCAAGGCCCGCCAGCGTGCCGCCCGCTTCTGGGGCGGCGATGGAATGCCGGCTTACTGCGAACCGCCCTTTATCCCCGGCCATGAATTCGTTGGGCGTATCGTCGCCGTCGGCGAGCGGCGCCGCGATGCCTGGAATGTGGGCGAGCGCATCGTTGCCGAACAAATATTGCCCTGCGGTCACTGCCGCTACTGCCGTCAGGGCCAATACTGGCTCTGCGATCCGCATGACGTTTTCGGCTTCCGCTCCTCCCTGAATGGCGGCATGGCCGAATATGTGCGGCTGCCCGCGAACGCCCTGCTCTACCGGGTTCCCGAGACATTCACGCGGGCGGAGGCGGCCCTGATCGAGCCCTTTGCCTGCTCACTGCACGCCGTGCGCCGTTCCGCTGCATCCGTCGACGACGTGGTCGTGCTGGCGGGAGCAGGAACCCTCGGTCTCGGCATGGTGAGTGCCCTCCGGCAGCGTAATCCCAGACAACTCATCGTCCTCGACCTCAACGAGAAGCGCCTCGAGCGTGCCCGTGTCTGCGGTGCCGATCTGACTTTGAACCCGGCGCAGGAAGATGTCATCAACAGAGTGCTCGAGCTGACGGACGGCTATGGCTGCGATGTCTACATCGAGGCCACCGGACATCCGTCCGCGGTGGGGCAGGGGCTGGAAATGATATGCAAAGCCGGCCGCTTCATCGAGTTTTCCGTCTTCGGCGCCCCGGCGACCGTGGACTGGTCGATCATCGGAGACGCGAAGGAGCTGACACTGCTGGGGTCATCGCTCAGTCCCTACTGCTACGAGTCCACCATCGCGGGCATCGCCGACGGGACGCGGGTCACCGAGGGCATCGTAACGCACGAGTTTGCCCTCGAGGACTGGGAGGCCGCCTTTGAGACGGCCGCTTCGACAGACTCGATCAAGGTATTGATCGTTCCCTGAGCCCGGAGCACGCGTGCCCGTACCGTACTTTTTTCCGCATTTTTAGAAATTGACGCGGTACTTTCGCGCCGTGCGGAATCAGGCAGGACCCCGGCCATTATTTGGCTGGGGGACCTCCCACACCATCGTGCGTACCGTTCGGTACACAGCGGTTCCAGACTTTACTTCGCTTCCGCATAACAGCCACTTAGTGTCAAGTATCCTGCCTTGTCGCAGCTGTGTATGAGCAAGCCGATGGAGATCATCCTGTTTGTGCTGGTCTGTCTGAATTTTATTTTGACGTTGATCAACTTCATTCGGGGGCGGGATATGTGACAAAGAAGCGCGAAGCGGTATATGGTCCTGAGGCAGACAGACGCTGACGTGAGAAGAACCGAGAGCGAGCGAACTACCTCAGCGGGAGAAGCGCTGCCCTGCCCTTCATCCGAAGGGCGACCAGAGAGGATCTGGAAGAACTGGCTGGCAGGATCGAAGAACGACTGGCAGACACCGAATCCGGCTGATTGGGCTCTGGCTGTTTTGGCTCGATCCGAGCCGGTCAAGTATGGCATATGACAGCGTTTGGAGGCGTTGGCCAACACCTGGCGCCTCTTCGTATGCCAGCTAACAAGCCGTCAGGCACGAGGCAATTACGCCGGAGCAGCTGACGAGCGAATTCATCGCGTTTGTGGAGCGCTGCCAGGCAGCAATATTCCCGTCGTCGAGAAACGCGCAGACAGTGCTTATCAGACCTCCCCTACACCGTTCAGAACGTATGCAAGGTTCCGATCATTGACCGGACCCGGCTCCACAGTGTGCTGCTGCCGCTTGAACACCGGAAGCTCATGTGTGAATCGCAACATGCGCCAGCTTCCCTCACCTGCGCGGTTTTCGGCATAAAACACTTGGGCCGTGACCCTCTGAACGATGGCAGCATGAACAGCGACAGCAGACAGAAGATTCAGACAGTTGTGATGCACTGCCGGCAGGCCACGCTGCTGTGTCTGAATGACTGGTGCCGAGGCGCAGATTGGACGGGGTGGAGAAAGCAGAACTTTACCGGAAGGAACAGGAGCAGAGGCGGCGCGAACGCAAGCTGAGAGAGCTCAGGCGAAAGCGGGACGGGTGCCGGATCCTCGGAGACCGTGAAGGCGAGCTGCGCTACAAGCGCGAGATCCGCGAGAAGAGCCGGCAGCTGCAGACCCTCGCGGACGACAACGATCTGACCCGTCTGAAAGCGCGTGAACGGAACTGGGTGCGCTTCGGGACCTACTCCGAAACGACGGAGCAGATCACACGTCTGCCGGGCTGGGAGAAGACACAGCAGGCCCTGCCTCCGGTCACGTACGAGGAGAAGAGCCAGGAGCTGCACCGGGGCGGTCAGATCCGAGGGCAGACGATCCACTACCGGATGTCGACGTTGACAGAGAACCCGATTGGGATCTCGACCCGGCTGACATGGCCGGAGACGGCGGACAACTCCGTACGTTTTTATGACCGCATGCTGTCGGATGCGCAGGCTCTATACAGGAAGCACTTCAATCTGGACGGGAGGGAGCTACCCCGCACAATCATCCTGTCGGATGATGAAATCGGCCCGCGCATCTTGGCGTCTTACTCAGCCGAGTTAAATACACTGTTCTTGCGGGAACGCGTGTTTGACAAACAGAGTCTTTGCGTTGCGATAGAAG
>JASGUU010000009.1 GCA_030057555.1 Bacillota bacterium
GCGTATTCTGATCGTAGCTCTCGGTATAGCCCGCAGGCACCGTCGGCTCGTCAACCGTGTACACGACGGGCTTGCCCTGATAGTTCTCGGGCAGGTTCGCGAAGATGTGGCTCTCGTCTGTTTTTCCAGTCAGGGTCACCAGGCCATCATCGTCCATCAGGTATCCGGACGCCGAGGCCTCCTTCAGGGTCGCCCAGGCGACTTCCCCGCCGTCCACCGTGGCCACCAGCTTCAGGGTCACGTCACCGCGCAGGCCGTCCTGGTTGTTGTTGTCTTTCCAGACCTTGTACACCGTCTTGCTCGTGATCGCAGGCGTATGCGTGTTCGTTACCGTCAGCGTCTCCTGATCGTAGCTCGCCGTGTAGCCGCTGGGCTTCACCGTCTCCTCAACCGTGTACACGGCGGTCTTGCCCTGATAGTTCTCGGGCAGGTTTGCGAAGGTGTGGCTCTCGTCGGTTTTGCCGGTCAGCGTCACCAGGCCGTCTTCGTCCATCTGGTCTCCGGATGCCGAGGCCTCCTTCAGATCCGCCCAGGCGACTTCCGCGCCGTCCACCGTGGCCACCAGCTTCAGGGTCACGTCACCGCGCAGACCGTCCTGGTTGTTGTTGTCTTTCCAGACCTTGTACACCGTCTTGCTCGTGGTCGCAGGCGTGTATGTGTTCGTTACCGTCAGCGTCTCCTGATCGTAGCTTTCGCTGTAGATGCTGGGCTTGTCGGTCTCTGCAACCGTGTACACGACGGGCTTGCCGTTATACATTTCGGGCAGATGCTCAAATTTGTGACTCTGATTGACCTTGTCCGTAAACGTCACCAGGCCGTCATCGTCCATCTGGTCTCCGGAGGCAGACGCGGCCTTCAGGGTCGCCCAGGGAACTTCCCCGCCGTCCACGGTGGCCACCAGCTTCAGGGTCACGTTGCCACGCAGGCCGTCCTGATTGTCGTTATCATCCCAGGACTTGCGTACAGTCCGGCTCACGGTTGCAGGTGTGTGTGTGTTCGTTATCGTAAATTCTGTGATCCCGTCTTCGGTTTCCTGGGTGATTGTCTTCACATATCCAGTCGGCACCGGTATCTCGTCCACGGTGTAGACAATCGGCACCCCTGCCGCATTGACCGGCAGATCGGTGAATGTACCCATCCAGTTGTTCGCAGCGTTCAGCACCAGAATTTTGCCTTCGAGCGCCGTGTTGTTGGCATACAGCTGTACCGTCACGCTGGCGGGCCGCAGACCGTCCTGATTGTTGTTGTCCTCCCAGGCCTTCATCACAGGTATATACGTCTTCAGAACTTCGTGCCTGTTGGTAAAAGACCAGTTGTTGCCTGTCTGAGTATGTGTCACCGTATAGCCGTCCGGAACAAGCTCCACGACAACATAGTTGATCAGAGTGGTGAAGTTCTTGTACTTTGGCAGATTCTCAACCATGAGCGGCTGCCAGATCCCGTTGATGTCCGGCGTCATCGTGACGCTTCTGACGATGGTATCGAGATCGTCGGCATCGTAGATGTTGAAGACGACTCCATTGGGACGCAGGCCATCCTGATTGTTGGCGTCGTTCCAGGTCTTGTTGATGATCAGGCTGACCACTTCCGGCTGATAGGTGTTGGTAATCTCGACCAGCTTGGTGGAATACCCGCCGACTGCGAAGTGGGTCCAGGTGTTTTCGCCCTGGAAATGGATATATGTGCTGTTGACCGTACCATCAGGATTGAATGTAACCGTAACAGTGATCTCACCGGAATCCGGGTCATCCTGCAGGACATCCGTAGATACATTGGGTCCTTCGAGCCAGATGAAGGAAGTTCCACCCTGATCCAGATACGTTTTCAAATCCTTGAGCGGCTGCTTATTCGCATTGTCGCCTGCGGCAGCGATGATGTTGTACAGCAGCTCAACCTGATCGCCCTGTGGGACGTGACTGAGTGTCCAGATTACGAACGTCTTGTTCTGGCCGGTCAGTCTGGTGATGACAAAAGCGGGATCGTCCAGCGACCAGTCTGTCGAACTCTGCGAAGGTTCGCGATAGACATTCTCTATAGCACTATCCGTGACAACAGGCGTTCCCTCAACAAAGTCATTGATGGGCAGCTCCTGGATCGTATAGTTGAACAGATTGCCCCCGGCATCCTTCAGGGGAAGGTTCTTCCACTCAAGTACGGTATTGGGATGGGTCAGTGTGGCACTGAGATAAGGCTGACCATTTCTCAGAACCCGCACGGTAACTACAGGCGGTGTCATGCCTTCCGGCAGTCCGGCCCATGTCTTCTCAAATCGCAGCGATGTGATATCGCTGTCAGGTATTTCCATAAAGGTATTGGTAACAGTAAGTCCGTCCTCCACCTTCGTATAGCCCGCAGGTATAAAGTCGTTACCGTCCTCGTCGACTTCCTGTACTTTATAGGTATAGGGATTACCGTCGGGATCATAGTAGACAAAGAGACTCGAGTCCACATCGGCATCTGTCTGGTTCCAGGTGACCGAATCGCCGACCACCTTCCTGGGGTCGCCAATTTCGACTTCCGTGTCACCGGCAACCCGTATCAGCTGGAACCAGATATCAGGCTTGTCGGGCAGAGCGTTTTCCCAGACCTTGCTGGCCGTAACACTCATGTTCTGTGTTTGCTTATTGGTTACAATAACAGTGTGATCGAGCGCTCCCAGGCCGATTGTCACGTTCGCCATGTTGCCCGACACAGGTTCGCCGTCATCGACCTTGACACTGGTTGTCCAGCCTGTTGTAGTCTCCGTTACCGTGTAGTCTCCCATGGCCAGATCATCAAGCGTTTTTGTCCATGAATTCGTGTCATCCGGCAGCGAGAAAACCGCAGAATAGTCATTGGGACCCGTAACATTAAAGGCAAAGGAAACCGGCGTTCCGCCGCGGGCCTTTCCCGCCAGGACTACTGACTGGTCCAGAATCTTGGTAATCGTCAGCGAGCCAGGCTTTTCCTTGTTGACAACCTTTATTTGAACGTCTTCGGTGTTGCCATCGACAATGGTGAAACTACCGGGGGCACCCGTCTGCTCGTCTCCATTCACCTGGTACGTGATGTCATAGTCGGACAAAGCGCCAACACTCGTGCCGGTCTCTTCAAAGGTATAGGTGCTCGCCCACCTTAAATCTGTCAGGAGCCTCGTAGCGGCATTGCCGTGCGGATTCAGTGTGAATGTCCTGGTCCCCTGTTCGCCATTCTTACCCCAGGGCCCAAGTATCTCTACAGTGAAATCACGGTCGGCTGTGATGGGATTACCATCTTTGTCCTGCAGTTCCTTTGTGACCGTATAGAGAACGGGGTTGACCCTGGGCACTGGAAACTGCTGGGACTGGGAGTTCCCAAACGCATCAATATACTGGATCCTGGCATCGCCATTGGTCGGATAGGTTCCGTTGCCATCCGGCTCCAGATCCAGAATGGCGTCATTCAACTCAATTCTATATGTAAGCTCTGCATACCTGATATCGCTTCCAGGTCCAATGGGCTCTGTCAATGTGCCGGGATTCCATGTGATCCTTTTATTGACACTGTCATATACAGGAGTTCCCTGCGTGGCAGTCATGTTGCCGACTTCTCCAAACGGCACCTGGAAGCCAAGTCCCATCGGATCAACAATCTGGGCTTCCTTAACAGCTGCGCCGATCTCTCCGGCAATCACCCCAAACACAGCCTCCAGTTGTTCCGGGCTGGCAGCATAATAGCTGTTTGGGGAGGCCATATTCTGGAGTATTTGCTTATCGGTCGGAGACAAGTCATTGTCCAGAGCTATGGTCCAGACCCTGGTGCCTTCTGTTTTGGCAAAACCGGCCTCGGCGATGGCGGAGTTACCATGATGATAATAGGCTCTCGTATTGTTATACCATTCGACTTGTTGGGTTAAGCTTGTGCCGTTCCCAACTCTGTCCGTAATCTTGTTCGTTCCATAGGCAGTAGATGCATAACCGGTCCCTGTAAAATAATAGGATCCGCTGTGCACATATCCGGCACGTCGGGTCGCGTCATTGGGAATCGCATAGCTGTAGGTCGGCTTGCCATCCGACAGCAGAACAATATGCTTGCTGTCCGCTGTGGAAGACGCCAGCATGTTCCGCGCCTCCCTGACACCATCCTGTGTGAATGTTCCCCCGTTGGCCTGTAGCGCATTTATGGCGGTCTTCAGGCTGGTTGCGTTATTGGAAAGTTGATGCTCAGACGCTGCATAGTAGTCAAAGCTCACCACGCCAATTCTGGTCAAATCTGATGGCAGCAGTGCGTCGACAAAGCGCGTCGCAGCCTGCTTTGCCTTGGTCAGTCTCTGGTTCGCATTCATGCTGCCGGATGTATCAATAACCAGTACGATGTCGCTGGTGACAGGATTGTCCCTGCCCTCAATTCGCAGAGTAACGTCCCAGGTATTGACCATGCCATCCACAGGTTCCGCCACCTTGAACAGCATCACCTGTCCTGGCTCTGTCGGGTGAACTCCGTTTCTGACAACAGGAGGAGTACCGCCTCTGGCCCTGATCGTGGGGATATAGGAGTTAACAGGCTCATAGGTATAGGAAGCGATGTCCCAGACGGCATAGAGGGTAACGTTCTCGTTTATAACCGTTTCCGCGAACGCTTCCCGACCCTCCTCGAAGATCCAGCCGACAAAGACGAAATCTTCCAGGGTGGGAACAGGCAGTTCACCCAGAGGCTTGCCGGGGCTCACGCGCCGCGGTTCAACAGCGCTTCCGCCGCAACTGTCAAAAGTCACCAGATATTCAACACCGGCATCCCGAGGGGAAGGCTCGGGTGCCGGGGTCGGTTCCTGAGACGCTTCACTGACCGGCGTCGTCACGTCTGCAGCAGTGGTCTCCTCAGCGGTGGTCTCCTCAGCAGTGGTCTCCTCAGCGGTGGTCTCCTCAGCGGTGGTCTCCTCAGCAGTAGCCTCCTCTGATGTGGGGATTTCTGCAGAACTGGTTGCCGGCTCACTCCCTTCCTCCTCAGACGAGGAATCTGCGGCAGCATCCGTAGCATCCTCGCTTTCCTCAGCTGTAGTCCCGGTAATAGACGTCTCGAGCGATGTTTCCGCCTCCGTGGCGCCTGCGTCAATATTGGCCGCCAGCACCGCCGTCGGTGCCATCTGCAGGACACTGTTAAAGAACAGTACCATCGCCAGCATGAACGCGGTCTTTTTGTCTCTCATCTTGAAACCTCCAGACAGTTTCTGTAACCAGAAGACACAATTTTACACGGATTATTCATGGTTTTCTTATGATATCAGCTGCTGTTACGGTGCCGGTTTAGCCGACCGGCAGATGCCTGCCATGCAAAAAGCATGCGTTGCTCAGGCAATATTGCCAGAAACTATGCAGGAATAGAAAAGGAAGGAAAGTTTCGCACGATATATACCATATGCTGACAGTCTAAAAAGTGACGTGCTCTCATAACTGAGCTGACACAGCATCGAATCCTTTTCTTCTCCCGAGCACTGTACGCACCACATAACAATGTAGCGCACTGTGATTAGACAGATTGTAGATTATCGCTTCCTGAGCGTAAAGTGAGCATTAGGTTTTTGTAAGGATAAACCACAAAAAACAGAAAACTTGTAGGAAAACGCCCTGTCTTTTTTATCCTGTCATCCGTACATGCTGTCATCATGCTTTATTGAGTCGTATAGATCATACAGGTATCTTCCGTCTCTATCGAGCGAATCGTACCACATATGGAGTCTCTGACGTCTCAACCGAGGCACATATCGTGTGCGATGCATGTTTTGTGTGTCTGGAAGCCATGATTCACAGTCTGCAGTTCAGAACGCCATAGACAGCGATCCTGGTTCAGCAGCAAAAAATCAACATTGCGAACTGCCGCCGGCAGTAACATGCAGAAAACAACTGCTCTGTTTCTGCCGGCGGCAATCGTCGCGAGGCATGTATCGCGCATTTCGGACCATGAACCGACAGGCTGCTCGTGATCAGGTCCGCCGGGCCGGCAGCTGGATCCGGACCGGAAAAAATGCACCAGACTAGATGCTGATCACCTGATAGCCCTCGGCGACAAAGGGACGAACACCGGCGTGACCGTTCATGTCGCGCAGGAGCGGTATGCCGCTCTCCTGGTTCGCATCGAGAACACCGAGGACATGCGAGCAGGCATAGCAGATGCCGGCTACCAGCCCCTGGTCACGGCATTTTGCAAAAAGGGGATTTTTCTCCTCCAGCAGCTGCGGCACAAGTGCCACCGAACGGCCCTCGAGAACGATGCGCACGGTGGCTCCGCCTGCCGTGAGATCAAGGGCGTTCATCAGGATGTGCTGGAAGCACATTTTCTCACCGGTCATGGCATAAAAGAGATATTTTTTCTGTTCCATATAACACTCCTTGCGTAATAGTACTTATCAATTTTCCAGTATTTTGCCCGTATGCAGGGGTCAAAATGTTACCGGATTCAGGCAAGGATCCAGTGTGTCCAGAGCAGAGAGGTGTGGCGGTCGCCCGGCACGCGCTGGTAGTAGACCGTCAGCAGCGAGCCGTCGGCGAGTTCCACACTCGAGGGGTAGCCGAGGTCGCTGTCGGGGCCATCCTCGCGCAGGGGAAACTCCTGCCAGCTCTCCCCTCGGTCCTGGCTCAGGATGACCCGCTGGCCAAAGGGCGTCTCGCGGCGGCCGAAGACCGAAATCAGGGTGCCGGAGGAATGCCGCAGCAGTTCGGGAGGTGAGCCGCTGACGCCGAGGAAGCGAAAGGGGCTCCAGGTACGCCCGCCGTCGCCGGAAAGCGTCTGGACAATTGAGAAGGCGGGCCGCAGGCCTGTCTCCCCCTCGTAGTCCTGAAAGCGGATCTGGCCGAGCAGGCAGCCGTCGGCGAGCTCCACCAGGTGCGGCTCGTGAAAGTTACGGTTCCGCGTACCCCCGGGGATTTCAAGGTTGGAGACAAAATGCCACGTGAGGCCGCCATCCGGGCTGCGGTAGAAGCTGACGGGACCGTCGCCCTCTTTGCCCTGATAGCTCTTCCCCAGATAGAGGAGGTCGCCGTTCGTTGCCAGGATGGGACCGTGCGGGGCGCTGACGGGAACGCGGATGGTCTCCCCCCAGCTCAGGCCGCCGTCTTCGCTCAGGCGGACGAAGGAGCCGGCTGCCGCTTCGAGCTCCGGCGTATAGCGGTCGATCGCGTTCGCGATCAGGGCGAAGTCGGAGGCGTCGTAGTCGCGGACGAGGACGCTGTCACGGCAGTCGAGATAATAGGAGGGCCAGAGGTTGAACCAGCTGAGCAGGAGGCGCCCGCCGCCGAGGGCGGTCAGGCCGACGTCGCGGTCGTCGAGGGCGGTGTCGTTGACGACGAGCGGTTCCGACCAGGAACAGCCGTCGTCGCGGCTGAAGAAGAGGACGCTTTTGCCAAAGGGACAGAGGTGTCCGAGGCGAAAGCCCGAGGCCCCGACCACCAGCCGGCCGTCGTCGAGACGGGCGATGCTGGGCCAGCCGAGGTAGCCGTGGCGCTTCGCGGCCTCACGGCGCACGATGCCGTGTTCCAGAATACGGATCATGGTCTAGTCCCCCAGCCTGAAGGCGACATCGATGTCGGCGATGTCCTCCGCCCCGATGTGCACCACGGGCCCCAGATCGCGGGATTCGAGAATGGACTTGGCGGTGAATTCGGCCACCTCGAGGCGGTCGAAGGCATTCAGCAGGCTCTGTCCGGTGACGATGACACAGTCGTTCTCGCAGATGACAAGGGGACGGCGGGCGGAAAACTCGGCGGCGGTCCACTCGGGCTTCATGAAGGAGGCGCCGAAGGGGATGCGGCCGGGATCGCGCAGCAGAATGTAGGACTCCGGAATCGTCCGCGGGTCGAAGGCCGCTTCGGTCACCGCGAAGGCCATGATGTGCGGCGGATGAGCAACGAGAATGGAACGGACATCCGGGTGTGTGCGGTAGATCAGCTCGTGAAGGCCGACTGAGCGGCTCGGGGTCTTGCCCGCCTCGCGCATCCCGCCCCGGATCAGGATGAGGTCCTCGACCTCGAGATAGGCACGATCCTGACCATAGGGTGTGATAAGGAAGGAGCCGTCGTCGAGGCGCGCCGAATAGGTTCCCTGCGTCGAACTGAAGAGACCCTGGGCGTAGGAGCGGCGGATCAGGGTGATGAGCTCGCGGCGCAGGGCGCGCTCCCCGCTCGAGTGGCGGCTTGGGATGAACTCGGAAAGCTCGGGCCGGCGCTTCGCATCGGCTATGCGGACGTGTTCCGCACTCAGGGGGCGCAGCCGGCCGAGGCGCAGGGCGTTGATCTGCAGGCGGCAGCTGTTCTCGAGTGTCTCGAAGCGCATGAAGGCACGGAAGATCGTATCCGCGCCGATGACGACGCCGTGGTTCTCGAGCAGGACGACATCGTGGCCTTCTGCGAAGGAGTCGGCAATCACATCACCGAGCGCCTCGCTGCCGGGCAGACGATAGTCCGCCATCGCGATCGAACCGCAGACCGACTCGAGTTCGGGGGTCAGGCGCATTTCGGGCAGAACGCGGGCGATGCTGAAGGCTACCAGGCCCGGTGAATGGGCGTGGAGGACGGCCGAAATCTCCGGACGGCGGCGGTAGACTTCGAGGTGGAAGGGGTACTCCGACGAGGGTTTATGCGGGCCC
Source organism: Bacillota bacterium (assembly GCA_030057555.1). Lineage (GTDB taxonomy): Bacteria > Bacillota > Clostridia > Saccharofermentanales > Fastidiosipilaceae > JAEZYR01. Next base: position 8,597 of record JASGUU010000009.1, read on the forward strand.
AGAACGGTGCCATCCGGGAGTATGCGCATGATGTCGTCGCGGGTCAGAGAGCCCTTGTCCACACCTGAGGGTGTGATCCAGACATCGCCGCCGGCATCGCGGATTGAGAGGTTTCCACCGGAGGTCGTGGTCATTCCGCGGTTATAAATACGGCTCATCATCATGACAAGCTGATCAGCTGGATGCAAAAGGTCGAAGCGCATATTTATGCCTCCCTGCTTCCGACGGAACGTCGGTATGACTCGACCTCCCAGCCGGCTATGAAGGACTGACCGGCGCGGTCCATCGGGACTATTTCGAGCCCGTGACGGGCGAGCTGATCACGGATAAAGAGGACGGCGACGAGCGTCTCCTCGATGGTGCGGGCCTGGGCTTCGGTGGCCCGGTAGCAGACGGCGCCCGTCCCGGGATCGATCAGGGCCTGGAGCTCGGGATCCCGGTCGAAGAGGGCCCGGTCCGTCCCTGTCGCCACATGGCCGCGGAGAAAGACCAGCTGGTCGGGATAGAGGGCTTCGTCGAGGAACCAGGCGGGCTCCCAGTCCCCGTCACGGAGGCGCCCGGTCAGCCAGGGCGTCGCCGAATGCCAGTCCCTGCCGTCTCCCGCAATCCGGATCGGCGGCCAGTCGCTCATGCTCAGGCCGAAGCGGGCGGCAGCCGCCTCGTTCACCCTGTCGTGGAGGGAGAGGGCGGCGTCGGCCGTGTCGGCCGTCACGATCAGGCCGTGATTCTGGAGGAAGATCACCCGCGGATTCCCGGCCGCGGCACGGGCCCCGGCTATCGCGAAGGTCAGCGCGGTGCCGGGATTGATATAGGGCACGAAGGCAAAGCTCTCGCCGACGTCTTCCATGACGGCGGCCGCAAGTTCGGGGCCGTTCCCCGCCGTACAGATGAGGTTCGCCCAGACAGCGTGGCTGTGCAGGACAAAGCGCTCCAGGATGGCGTGAAAGCCGGTCTCAACCGAGGGGCGCAGCGGCTCAAGGCCGGGAATCACGCGTGTCGCGGCGCGGGCTGCTGCGGAGCCGGCCGCTTCGACATCGTCCAGCCGGGCGGGATCCGTGTCCCGGTAGAAATCCTGCAGCGCCCGGTAGTCAACCACGGCATAGGCCCGCTCCGGCGTGATCTGGCCGAGACGGAAGCCCGAGGCCTTGATCGCCATGAGCTGACCGTCGAGCTTGACCGAGGTGTTGCCGCCGCCGCCCTGGACATAGTCCTGGCGGGCGCCGGCCGTCTGCGAGAGCCTGCTGAAGGCGGCGAGGGCCGCCTGATGGCGGCCGCTGAAGTCCGTATCTGTCATCGAAAACCTCCCAGTTCTGCATAGTGGGCGATACGTGTCTCGAGATCGGGAAAAGCCTGTCTGGCAGCTGTGGAGAAAAAGCCCGCCCCCGTCTCTCGCGTCGCCGCCTGCTCATGGCCGATGAGTGCCCAGGCGGCCTGCATCAGATGGGCGAACCAGGGATCGCGCATGGCCTCACAGACAAAGGGCTGGCGCGGCTGGTTGATGTCCTCGCCCGAGATTTCAAAAAGGCCAAAGGCCAGCGCGCGTGCGCGCAGGCGTTCGAGCTGGGCGCGGGTGTTGCGCGAGGGCATGTAGGTGATGGCGCCGAAGCCCAGCGCGTCGAGCACTTCGAAGAGCTCGTCGAGCCAGGGATCCTCGAAGGTCTGCGTGCGCTTGTCGCCGGTCACCGAGATGCCGACATCGCCGAGATAGGGATAGGCTGCGATGATCTCGTGCGCCGCCGCGAAGGCGACCACCTCGGCAATCGGCGGGCATTCAACCTCGTCGGCGTCGACATAGAAGCGCTCAACGAGGTCGCTCTTCAGCACGCCGAGCAGGTCATAGGCCCGATGGGGATTCGCGGCGTCGGCGAGGCGTGCCCGGGCGCTGTCCGCGAGAGGCAGTCCCAGGGTCTCCACGAAGACGAGCGGATCGCCGAGGGCGATCATGCGCAGGGAAAGCGCGTAGAGCAGGTGCCGCTCGGTGACCTCGCCGCCCTTTGCCTGCATGGAAAGCGGCAGCACATCGCTCTCGTAGTCGAGGGCGAGTTCCTGAGAAACAGAAACGGTCACCTGGTTCAGGCGCTGGATCATGGCGCGGTTGCGTTCATCACGGGCGCGGCGGATCGGCCGCAGCCAGCGGTCGAGGGCCTCGATCCGGGTGTGCGGCACACCGTGGAAGGTGATATAGCCGATACCCTTCTGGTCCGGGTTGTTGATGCGGCGCGTGGCGAGGGGCGTGCGGGCAAAGCTCGCCCGCACCTCCGTCCCCACCGTGACTGGCAGGCCGAGGAGTTCGCCGGCGCGGATGAACTCGCCCGCACCCAGAATCGCGTCGTGGTCCATCAGGCCGGCGGTGGCGAGGCCCGCCTGCCAGGCCCGCCAGGCCGCGGCCGCGGGCGTGTAGGGCGAGAAGGAATACGTCGAATGGATGTGGCTGTTGACGTCACCGCGCACCACCGGGCGCGCGCCCTGTGATGCAGGGCGCGGGGCTCCGGCGGCGAGGCGGGTGAGGGCGTCGAGGCGCTCGACGGAGTCGAGCCCGGCGTCAAACAGGCGCGCTTCGAGAGCCATGGCAGCTAGACTCCGGCACGGTTGCGGCGCAGGATCTCTGTGTCGCTGAAGCTGCGGCGGGGCTCGTGGCCGGCCAGCGGCAGCATGCGGCTGTGGACAAGGTCGATGTACCAGTCGGGCTGCGGGAAGAACTCCTCCTCCAGCTCATGAGCGGGCGTGATCCAGTTGCGTGAGCCGAGGACGGCCACCGGGGCGTCGAGATAGTCGAAGGCGAGGTCCTGGATGTTGCGGGCCAGCTCGGAGAGAAAGGAGCCGCGCTCACAGGCGTCGCCGGTGACGATGATGCGGCCGGTCTTTTTCACCGACTCGATGACCAGGCTGTAGTCGAAGGGCACGAGGCTGCGGGCGTCGATGACCTCGACCGAGAGGCCGTGGTCGCGCTCGAAGATCTCTGCCGCCTCGAGGACACGGTAGAGCGTCGCCCCGATCGAGAGGATGGTCAGGTCGGTGCCCACACGCTTGACGTCGGGCTCACCGATCGGAATTTCGTACATTTCGGCGGGCACGCCACCCTGGTGGAACTGCTCGCCGACGTCGTAGATGCGCTGCGACTCGAAGAAAACGACCGGATCGGTGCCGCGGAGGGCCGTGGTCATCAGGCCGCGGGCATCGTAGGGCGTGGCCGGGAAGACCACCTTCAGGCCGGGGATATGGGTGCAGAGCGAGGTCCAGTCCTGGGAGTGCTGGGCGCCGTACTTCGAGCCGACCGAGACGCGGACGACGACGGGCATGCGCAGGATGCCGGCGGACATGGCCTGCCACTTGGGCAGCTGGTTGAAGATCTCGTCGCCGGCGCGGCCGATGAAGTCGCTGTACATCAGCTCGACCAGGGCGCGGCCGCCGGCCATGGCGTAGCCGACCGCGGAGCCGACGATGGCGCCTTCAGCGATGGGGGCGTTGAAGAGGCGGTGATAGGGCAGGGCTTCCGTAAGGCCGCGGTAGACGGCAAAGGCGCCGCCCCAGTCGCGGTTCTCCTCACCATAGGCGATGAGGGTGGGATCGGTCTTGAAGGCTTCGAGGATAGCCTCGAAGAGGCCGTCGCGGAGCTGGAACGTGCGGTTCTTCGAAACGGCTTTGCCGTCGGCATCCTGATGGAAGCGGACGCGGCGGGCGATCTGCGCGATGCGGGGGTTCTCCGGGCTGACGTCGAGGAGCTCGGGCTGGCGCGCGGGATCGGTGCCGGGGAGGCGCGGGGCGCGGGTGTTCGAGAACAACAGGCGCTCGACGGCGCCGGGGTCGGCCTGGAGGTCCATGCGCGGCGAGATTTCCTCGTCGACGGCGAGGCGGACGGCCCGGGTGACGGTGGCTGTGATGTCGGCATCGATGGCGGCGAGGTCAGCGGCGGTGGCGATGCCGGCCGCGAGGAGTTCTTTGCCGAAATGAACGATTGAGTCCTCGGCTTCCCAGAGCTCCTTCTCCTCCCGGGTGCGGTAGGAGTCGGCATCCGAGGGCGAGTGGCCGGAGTAGCGGTAGGTCATGGTCTCAAGCAGGACGGGGCCGCGACGCTCGTTGAGGATCGCGAGCTTTCTTTCCATGGCCTCGATGACGGCGAGGGGGTTGTAGCCGTCGACGCGCTCGGCGTGCATGGCGTCGGGATTGATGCCGGCGCCGATGCGGGCGGGATAGCCGTAGCCCATCGTCTCGCCGCGGGTCTGGCCACCCATCGCGTACTGGTTGTTCATGACGTTGAGCATGAAGGGCAGGCCGCCTCTCATCTCCTCGTCCCAGAGGGTGCGGTACTGGTCCATCGCGGCCAGCATCAGGCCTTCCCAGACGGGTCCGCAGGCCATGGCGCCGTCGCCGATGTTGGCGATAACGACACCGGGCTGGCGGTTGATGCGCTTATAGAGGGCGGCGCCGACGGCGATGTCGGCCGAGCCGCCGACAATGGCGTTGTTGGGATAGATGCCGAAGGGCAGGAAGAAGGCGTGCATGGAGCCGCCGAGGCCGCGGTTGAAGCCGGTGCGGCGGGCGAAGATCTCGGCCAGGGCGCCGTAGAGCAGGAAGTCCGTGGCCTGCTGTTTGAGACTGCGGCTGCCGCTGCGGTTTTCGTTTTCGACCACGCGCCAGACGTCGCCATCGAGGAAGTCCTCCATGACGCGCAGGAGCTGGCTTTCATCCATTTTCCGGATGGAAGAGAGGCCCTTCGCGAGAATCTCGCCGTGGCTGCGGTGCGAGCCGAAGATAAAGTCGTCGTTCGTCAGCAGCCAGGCCTGGCCGACCGCCGCCGCCTCCTGGCCCATCGAGAGATGGGCGGGGCCGGGGTTGGTGTAGTCGATGCCGTTGTAGTGGCTCGTGGTCTTGATCGCGAGCAGCATCGTCTCGAACTCGCGGATGAGGCGCATGTCGTGGTAGATCGCGAGGAGCTCCGTGTCGCTGTAGCGCCCGCGCTCCTCGGCGAAGCTGCGGCTGTACTGGTTGACAGGGATCTCGGGAAAGCTGATGCGGCCGGAGGCGCGGACGGCTTCAGGGGTGACGGGCAGTTGTTTGGGCATAGGGGTGGCTCCTTAGCGGGTTTCTGGCCAGGCGTGCCAGATGGCTTCGCGGATAATCTCGGCGACGGTCGGATGGGGGACGATCTGGCGCTTCATCTGTTCGACCGGGAGTCCGGTGCCGATCAGGAGGCCGGCGGAAGTGATGATCTCGGAGGCATAGCTGCCGAGCAGATGACAGCCGACAAGCGTGCGGCGGCGCTCATCGAAGATGAATTTCGCCTCGCCGGGGCTGCGCTCGGTCTCGGCGACGAAGCGGCCGGCGTAGGCGAAGGGCAGGCTGGCTGTGCGGGTGGTGATGCCGCGGGCGATGGCTTCGTTTTCGCTCAGGCCGACCCAGGCGAGCTCGGGCCGGGTGTAGAGGACGGAAGGCATGGCGGCATAGTCCATGCGGTCCGGGCGGCCGAGGATGGTGGCGACGGCGACCTCCGCCTCGCGGTAGGCGGCGTGAGCGAGCATCCATTCGCCCGTCACATCGCCAACGGCGTAGACGCCCGCGACGTTGGTGCGGCAGCGGTCGTCGACCGGGATGCGGCCGCGTTCTGTGCTGACGCCGATGGTCTCGAGGCCGAAGCCCGCCGTGACGGCGCGGCGGCCGACCGAGAGCAGGACATGGGTCGCGGGGGCGCGGCGGGTCTCGCCGTTCTGGCTGTAGACGACGGCGTCGGGCTCGACGGCTGTGACCCGGGCGCCGAGAGCGAAGCGGATGCCGGCGCGCTCGAAGGACTGCTGGAGGGCGAGGGCGAGCCCGGGGTCGGCGGGGCCGGCGATGTGGTCCAGCATCTCAATGACGGTGACTTCGCTGCCGGCGGTGTGAAAGTAGTCCGCCATCTCGAGGCCGATGACACCGCCGCCGATGACGACGAGGTGTTCGGGGATGACGGTGAGATCGAGGACCTCCCGGTTTGTCAGGACGCGGCCGGCGGCCAGGCCCTCGGCGATGCCGGGCAGGGGCAGGCGGACGGCCTCGGAGCCGGTGGCGATGATGAGGTTCGGGGCTTCGTAGTCGGCGCCGTCGGCACTCACGGTGACGCGGCCGTTTTGGCGGCCCGTGATCGTGGCGGTGGCGTTGACCACCGTCACGCCGGCGTTTTTGAGCGTCTGGCCGACACCGGCGACGAGACGGCGGACGACGCGGTCCTTCCTCCTGATGACGGCGGGCTGGTCGAGCTTTGCGTTATCGGCCGTGACACCGAAAGGGGTGCCGTTCTTCGCGTGGTCAAAGACCTTCGCCGAATGGAGGAGTGTCTTCGAGGGGATGCAGCCCTCGTTGAGACAGACGCCGCCGAGCCTGTTCTTCTCGAAGAGGACGACGCTGAGGCCGGCCTGGCCGGCGCGTTCGGCGGCGAGGTAGCCGCCGGGTCCGCCGCCCAGCACGATGAGGTCGCAGTTTGTTGCAGTGGTGGTCGTTGTCATGCCTGAACCCCCTCATAGAGCAGGATGTCGATATTCGCGAGGGCGCGGGTGAGATCCTGCAGGAAGCGGGCGGCCGGGGCGCCGTCCACCGCTCGGTGGTCAAAGGTCAGTGAGAGGCCCATGCGCGGATAGGTCTGGGGGCTGCCGTCCGCGTCGCGGATGCCGGTCGTCAGGCTGCCGACGCCGAGGATGCCGGTCTGCGGGGGATTGATGACGGGCGTGAACTGCTCGACGTCGAGGGTGCCGAGGTTGGTCACGGTGAAGGAGCCGCCGGTCAGCAGGTCGGGGCTGATCTCGCCGGTCTGGCAGGCGGCGGCGAGCTCGCGGACGCGGGTGGAGATCGCGCCGAGGCCGAGGCGGTCGGCATCATGCAGCGTCGGCACCATCAGGCCGCGCTCGGTGTCGACCGCGACGCCGAGCTGGACATGGCGGAAGAAGGTGATCTCGCCGGGCTGGCCGGGCTGGCCGGGCTGATAGTTGGCATTGAGGCGCGGATGGCGCGGCAGCACGCGGGAGACGGCGTAGAGGATGAGGTCGTTGATCGTGGGGACCTGTTCCGTGAGAGTGAAGCCCTCCTCCCGGCCGAGGCCGTCGGCGGCAGCGGCCCGCAGGCGGCGGCGCAGGGCCAGCATCGCCGTGGCATCGAAGCTCGCATGCAGCGTCAGCTGGGCCATCTCGCTGAGCGAGCGGTGCATCTGGGCGGCGATGACCTGGCGGATGCGGGTGTCGGGCTCGGTCCAGGTCTCGGGCCCGCTGTCTGTCGGGGGCGCTGCGGCCGGGGCGGCGGGTGCCGGGGCGGCGGGTGCCGGAGCGGGCGCGGACTCCTGCGGGCGACCCACGAAGCGGCCGGCGGCATGGGCGGCCTGGACATCGCGCTCGATGATGCGGCCGCCGGGGCCGCTGCCCGCGAGGCCGGTGAGATCGACGCCACCGCGTTCGGCCGCGGCCCGCGCGCGCGGACTCACCGGTGCCTCTGTGTCCGTCGTCGCCACAACGGGCACTGCGGCTGCGGCTGCAGCAGCTGATACAGCGGGCTGTGTTTCTTTCGTTTCAACCGGTGCTGATTCGGAGCCCGCAGGCTGGAAGCCTGCTATATCCTCGCCCACCTCACCGATCACAGCGACGGTTGTCAGAACCGGAACATCCTCGCCTTCACCAAAAAAGATGGCGAGCAGGGTCCCCGCCAACTGGGCGCGCTCATCGAAGGTTGCCTTATCTGTCTCATAGGTAAAGAGCGTATCGCCCTCTGCGATCCGATCTCCGACGCCGACATGCCAGCGCCCTATGATGCAGCTCTCCACCGACTGTCCCTGACGGGGCATGATGACTGCAGTTGCCATAAATCTCTTTTCGACCTCCGCTTCTAATGCTGCGGCGCTATTCCGCGCCGACCCTGCTCAACAAGTTATCTATATGTATAAACTTTTTCAAAAACCTTACATTCGCTGTGCGCTGCCCAGTTGGGCCTATCTTCTGTGCAGTTTTTCCGTTCTGGACGGGTTTCGGCTGCAATCGAGCAACTGCGGCTGTCCAGAGCGGAAATTTTGCTCACTATGACCCTGTTTCCGTGCAGATTTGCAGGTTTCCGCACTCAGATACCGCGGAAGCTTGAATTTTTGCACGCTATGACCCTGTTCCCGTGCAATTTTGCAGGTTTCCGCACTCAGATACCGCGGAAGCTTGAAATTTTGCACACTTTGACACTGTTTCTGTGCAGTTTTGCAGGTTTCCACACTTAAACCCTGCGGAAGCTTGAAATTCTGCTCAGCGGTGGCCATTTCCGACACCTCTCGCCTGCTGACTTCAGTTCAGCATCGTCTGGCCGCCGGTCACGGGCAGGGCCTGCCCGGTCTCATAGGCCTGCTCGACGCAGTAGAGGATGGCACGGCTGACATCGAGCGGTGAGCAGCCCCGGCGCATCGGGACCTGCCGCACGTAGTGGCGGTACACATCCTCGACGCTGGTGGCACCGGGCACCTTCCCGCTCTCAAGGTACTGCACGAAAAGGCCCTTCTCGGGATCGCTCCACAGCGGACCCTCGTAGTAGTTGCCGGGGCAGACGGCGTTGACCTTGATGCGGTCGTCGACGAGCTCCTTGGCAAAGCTCTGCACCAGACCGATGCCGCCGAATTTTCCGCCCGCATAGGCGAAGTTGCGGTTCGAGCCCTCGAGCCCCGACTTCGAGTTCACCTGCACGATGTCGGCCGTGTATTCAGGATCGGCAGCTGCGGCTGCGCGCATCAGGCGTGCACCGTAGCGCGTCACGAGGTAGAAGCCGGTATAGTTGACGCGCGTCACGAATTCAAATGTTGCGAGCGTCATGTCCTCGAGGCTGCCGGCGCGCAGGACGCCGGCATTCGAGACCAGCAGATCAAGGCCGCCGAGCTGCAGCGCGACCGTCTCCATCAGCAGGGCCACCGAGGCCTCGTCCGACACGTCCACCGGCAGGGCAAGAGCTGCATCCGGTCCATGCTCAGCGCGCAGCGACGAGGCGACGCTCTCGGCCAGCTCCAGATTCAGATCGGCGATCACGAGGGCTGCGCCTTCGGCGGCAAGTTCGCGTGCGATGCCTGCGCCGAAGCCCTGCGCCGCTCCCGTCACCAGGACAATGCGGCCTGCCAGGCGGCGGCCCGGGGCAGTGATCTCGGGAAAACGTGGCAGAAAGCTCCCCAAGCCGGGGAAGCGCAGCTCGGCCAGGCCGTCCACAGCCGCCAGGCGCGCCCGCAGCGCGTCAAAATCCGCATTCTCTTCGAGCGTCAGGACGGGCAGCCGCTCCCCGCCCGGGCCGGCCGCAGCGGCCGCGGCGTTGTTCTCAGCACCCGACTCGGCGCCCTCCGCCACAAAACTGAGCAGCGGCCGCCGGGCACCGGAACCCAGCAGCACGCGCAGGGCCGGGGCGAGCCGGACCGCGCGCCGGCACCTGTCGGCCAGCCCTCCCGCAACAGCATTCACTTCTGTCATCGCTCAGCCCTCCAGTTCGAGCGGCCGCGCGTTGGCGAGCAGATGGCGCTCCGCTGCGGCACTCCACAGACCGCGGTTGGCACGGCAGAGGCGATCGAGCTCGGCATAGAGCGGATCCGTCTCCCCCAGCTTCCCGAAATCGTCAATCGCCGTCAGCGGCATGTCGATATGCGTATAGATCAGCTTCTTCCCACCCGAAATCTGCGGCAGGCGCAGCGTCGTGTCGACCACCGCGTTCAGGCCGCCGATATGCGTGACCATGGCGGAGGGGTCGATGACCCCGCGGCTCATCAGGTCGAGCGACTCGATCAGGTCGTCGGTGTTACCGCCGCTGTTGCCGGCCACGTGCGTCGCGCGGTAGTGCACATCGTAAAAGTTGAAGCGCGCCGAGAAGCCCGGATCCGTCGGACCCGCGAAGAAGTTCAGGCAGCCGTCAAAGGCCAGCACCGCCGAGGCCTGCTCCAGCAGCGCCGTCACCGGCGCATAGACGAAGACGTCGTCGAAGCCGCGCCCGTCCTCCGTCTCGGCCAGCAGCGCGGCCGCAACATCCTCAATCTCACGGGTGTTCAGGTAGACCAGACGCACGCCTTCCCGGGCCGCCGCCTCAGGCGGGAACAGGCGCTCCGCCCGCGCGAGGCGCTCGCTGTCGATGTCGGTGACTACCAGCAGCTGCGGCTTCCGCGGATTGTGGATGGCATAGTCGATGGCGCCGAGCCCCATCGGCCCGACACCGGCCAGCAGCGCCATGTTGCCGCCCTCGACAATGCCCATCTTGTGCTCATAGCTGCCCGGCACGGTATGGTAGTTCACGTTGAAGCCGCCCACGATACAGGACATCGGCTCACCCAGAGAGCCGTGATAGAAGGCATCGCCGTCATAGGGCAGCAGACAGCCAAGCTCCATGACGATAGAAGGAATCACAATATGAGTCGCCGAACCGCCGATATAGCGGAAACTGTAGCCCGGCGATGCATAAACATTGTCGGGATTGTTGAGTGCCGGCTGAATCGTAAAGCGCTGCCCCGGCCGGAACTGCTCCTGCCATCGGGCACCGACCTCGAGAATCTCGCCGCAGAACTCATGGCCGATGATGACGGGGTTGTCGGCCACATCATCCGGGATGCGCTTGTGGGCGGTACCCTGGATGGCGGCCTTGTAGCTCGACATGCAGATGCTGTCGGAAACCACCGACGCGAGGATCTCGTCATCGCCGATCGGCGGCAGCTCGAAGCTCTCGAGGCGCAGGTCATTCTTCCCATAGAGGCGTACAGCTGTGGTTCTCATCTCGTTCGTCTCCTTTACCATATGGTCGACTGCCATCTGCGATTATAGACGGAATCCGTGTGAATTGCGAACACTTGAATGTGAGTTTCGAACAGATTATGATCACATTATCATCTCGGCAAAGTTCGGCGCACCCCCGCGCCACTCCCCGGCCGAAAGGAGGCGGTATGATGCTCAAAGAACGCCGCGAGCAGATCAACTCCATCATCCAGAGCCGCGGCGAAATCCGCCTGGCCGAGCTGGCCGAACTCTTCCCGCAGGTCTCGACAATGACGCTCCGGCGCGATCTCGAGGCCCTCGAGCAGGAGGGCGAGCTGATCCGCACGCGCGGCGGCGCTGCCTCCCTGCACCGCCTGACCCTGTTGAAGGAGGCCGCCTACCGCCAGCGCCAGCTCGAAAACACCGAGGCCAAGCTTGCGATCGCAGCCAGGGCCACCGCCCTCATCCGCCCCGGCACCTCGCTCTATATTGACTCCGGCACCACCTGCATGATCTTTGCCCATGCGCTCGACGTGCCCAACCTTGTCGTCCTGACCCCTGCACCCAACATTGCCATCGAGCTCGCGGCAAAGCCCGGCATCCGCGTCCACCTGACCGGCGGCCAGCTCAACCCCGACACCCTGACCCTCTCCGGCGCCCCCGCCGACGAATACATAGACGCCCTGAATGTGGATACCGCGGTCATGGCAGCTTCCGCTTTCTCACTGACGAGCGGCTTCACCTGCGGCGACTATCAGGAGGCCCGCCTCAAGCGCCGTGTCATCCAGAAGGCCCGCCGCGTCATTGTCCTGATGGACAGCTCGAAGCTCGACAGCCAGCTGCCCTTCACCTTTGCCCGCTTTGAGGATATCGACATTCTCGTCACCGAAGTGTCGCTGCCGCGCGATCTCCGGAAGCAGGCCGAAGCGGCCGGTGTCGAACTGCCCTGAACATTCTGCCCTGAAGGAGACCACCCACCCATGCATCCCCGTCTGCTGCTGCTGCGCGAAAGCGGCACCAACCCCTGGCACAATCTGGCTCTGGAGGATCAGCTGCTCGCCGCCCTCGCGGGCCCCGAGCCGCCCGCCGACGCCATCCTCTATCTCTGGCAGAACGACCACACGGTTGTCATCGGCCGCAACCAGAACGCCTGGTCCGAATGCCACACGGCCCTGCTCGAAGAGGAGGGCGGCCGTCTCGCCCGCCGCACCACCGGCGGCGGCGCTGTCTATCATGATCTTGGCAATCTCAACTTCTCGATCCTGCTGCCGCAGCGGGTCTTCGACCTCGACCGCAGTTTCGACCTGATCATCGGTGTGGTGCATGAACTGGGGATGGAGGCCCAGCGTTCCGGACGCAACGACATTCTGCTTGATGGCATGAAATTTTCCGGGAATGCCTTTCGCATCGATCGCGGGGTTGGCCTGCACCACGGCACCATCCTGCTGAATTCGGACTACGGGCGGCTAGGCCGCTATCTCAACGTGGCGCCCGAGAAGCTCGCCGCCCGCGGCATCCGTTCGGTGCGCTCCAGGGTCACGAACCTCTCCGCCTTCCGCCCGGAACTGACGGTCGCCGAGGTGCAGGACGCCATTGAGCGCGCCTTTATCGCCTGCTATGGCACTGGCGACAGCCCTATCGAGCGCGTCTCCCCCGCCCGTTTTACGGAGCTGCCCGACTTCGCCGCCCGTGCGGCGCGCTTCGCTTCCTGGGACTGGAACTATGGCGAGAGCATCGCCTTTGGCCACGAGGTCGGTGAGCGCTTCGACTGGGGCCTCGTACGGCTGGGATTCATTATAAAGGACGGCCGTGTCGACACGGCGAGGATCCACACCGACGCCCTCGACGAGGCCTGGATCCGCCGGGTCGAGGGTGCCTGGCCGGGCCTGCCCTTCCGCTCGCAGGACCTGGCAGCCGTGCTCGAAGCGGAGGCGGCGGACAGCCGCGACGCAATCGGCGTTTCCCGCAACCGGATGGCCGCGGACCTCGCCGCGCTGATCCGGGAGCAGGGCTGGTAAAACAGTATGGTATGAGTGCATGGGAATCGCCATGCGCGCTTGCGGTATGCTCCACAGCTCGAGATTGGGCCAGCCGTAGGGAGAAATCGTGATCTGTGCCCCGGAACTGGGGCAGGAACGGAAAAATTGTCCAGGGGTGGACAAAAATCGCGCTGGTGCCCCAAATCAGGGCAGGAACGGGAAAATTCCCACACCCATTAACGCCAACTGGCGGTCTGCAGCGCCGCTTTCTTTTTAGATCTTTGATCATAAAACGGCGGCAAACAAATCAATAGGAAGCAGTTATGCGGGCGACAATTGCTGTATGGCTCTGAAATGGGAACATGAAAACCGACCAAGGGAGGTCAAGAGACGCATTAGTGCTCGACAGTCCTCTGCGCCAGCCCTCCGCTCTGAAAACGCTTCCCAAAAGATAAGCATTATTCTTGCTCATCTTAAACACTTCTTGTAATATTGAAATGGTCAGGAGGATACGAATATGTTGCTTTATTTTGGAGTGAGCGGATTTTTATCGTTCAAAGAATGGCAGGAAATGTATCTCATACCGACTCCAGGTGCTCGCTTGAAGGGAACAAAATATGAGCATAATTTTCATCTGAATATAAAGAACCGACCTATGAAGTCAGTTGTCTTGTTTGGCGATAATGCATCTGGGAAGACCAATTGGATCTATGCACTCAGCCACTGTGTGATGGTGATCCTAAAAGGGCTACAGGTATGTCAGGCTGAACAGTTTCACTACAGGTCACCAACGGTTTGTTTCAGAATATCGGTCTGTAATGAAGCAGGCGGAGAGTTCGAGTACGAGCTCGAGTATAATCGCTCAGGCGAGGTTGTACGTGAATGTTTCAAACAGGATAGTCAGGAAATCTTTTCATTCGTGAACGAGAGCCTGAAATTGTCGACAGCTTCAAATAAGCGCGAATCGCTGCAGGAGCTGTTTTCACGCAAATCCACTGACACTCTACTTAGCAAGCTGAAGGATTGGCTGGTCGAACCGATTTCCGAGTTCAAGGATTTAATCTCTCAAATTCTTGTCGAAGAGGAAGGACCGATTAATTGGGGTATGAAATTTCTTCCTTTGATTCATCTAAAAACAGATGAGCTCAACATCGTGGAAGAGCGTTCTGATGATACACTAAGGATTCTTCAGTTTATCGATCCGACGATATCTAATATTTCTTTCGAGGAGCTGGTCAATCCAGAAGGAGATACCCGCTATCAGCCTTATCTGAACCGACAGGATTCCGGGAAATCTAAAAAGTTTGTGATTGCCAGTGAATCCCAGGGAATCAAAAAGATGATCTGCCTTCTGTCTCGCTTGCTGCAGATTCACAATGGAAAGACGGTAGTGATTGATGAATTGGATTCATCAATTGGTACGAAATCTCTTATTCATATATTCAACACCGTGATTAACTCACCGACGAACACTAGAGGACAGCTGATTGTTTCGAGTCACAACCTTCGCCTACTCAATCTGGACATGTTTCACGAAACACAACTCCAGGTTTTTAGTAAAGGGAATGATCTCAGTTCTGTAGTGCATGGGATCGACCGTTACGATTATCGCGCAGTAAAAAAGAATCTGGATGAGATTTATCTGAGAGGCGGTTTCGAGACATGAAGCGTCCCCGAAGACCTAAACTGAAAACGACGGAAAAGATACTCATCATTTGCGAGGGTGAAACGGAGCAGTGCTACATCACCCAGTTGCTAAAACAAAAGAATCTGATGACAGCAAGTATTCACGTCACTTCACATACAGGAGGTGGCTATACCAACATCAAAAACTATATTGAGAAAAACAGAACACTGTACAGCATCATCCTCGTGGTATGTGATTTAGATCGGGCGGCCAACAAGAAAATTGAGAGAAGAAACCTGAAATCAGTTATCACCCTCCTTGAGAAAGAATGAAGAACAATATTTTTTTATCTAATCCTGAGATTGAGATTTGGATCGCTGCATGTTTGGGAATCCACTCCGAAGAACTTGATAGTTTAGGATATGAGAAGGGCAACACAGTCTGGACATTTTTGCGTCAACATCAAGGCAACCATGAGACAGCATGCGAACAGCTTGCTGAAGCTGATCTTTATTTTGAGAAAAGAGATTTCAAAAAGAAAGGGATATATAGAGGAGAAGCAATTCTTGTCCCACACAGCAATCTGGTTTATTTTATCGACTATATGAAGAGTCTTATTTACTTTTAAGCACGAATAATTTCTTTATTATCAGAAAAGCTGCTTGTGCAGATTGGAGTATTGAGCTAGTAGAATGCGCAGATCTGCCCCAATGAAGCGTCTCAGCCACCTCAGGTCCTCCCCGCCCCCGCTAGTCCTCCGCGGTCTCACGCCGCAGTTTGGCCAGGAACTGCCGCGTTCTGGCTCCGCTGGGATGTTCGATCAGCTGCCGCGCCGGTCCCGACTCCAAAACCACGCCGCCGTCCATGAACACCGCCCGGTCGGCGACCTCCGCCGCGAATGCCATCTCATGCGTCACAATGACCATCGTCATTCGCTCGGCAGCCAGCTGTCGAATGACCTGCAGGATCTCGCCCGTCAGCTCCGGATCGAGCGAAGAGGTCGGCTCATCAAAGTAGAGCATGCGCGGCCTGAGCGCGAGCGCCCTGGCGATCGCGACGCGCTGCTGCTGGCCTCCCGAAAGCTGGCCCGGATACTGCCCGGCCTTTTCCGCGAGATCGAGGCGCCCCAGCAGCTCGAGAGCTGCCTCCCGCACTTCCTCGCGCCCGCGCTTCTGTACGTGAATTGGAGCATCCATTACGTTACGCAGCACCGTCCAGTGCGGGAAGAGATTAAAGTTCTGAAAAACCAGTCCAAAGTTCGCCCGCACCTGGCTCAGATCGGCCGTACAGACATTTCGGCCGCTGCGGCACTCGAGCGCTGTTTCGCCAAAATATGAAAGCGTCCCCTCATCCATGGTCTCCAGAAAGGTCGCGATCCGAAGCAGCGTCGACTTCCCCGACCCGGACGGTCCAAGCACGGCAAGCACTTCACCCTCCGCGACATCAATGTCGATGCCGCAGAGCACCTGGTTTTCGCCGAAGGCCTTGGTCATGCCGCGGATCTCCAGCGCCGGCGGCCGCAGCTCCGATTTAGATTCCATAGCGGCCCACCCGTGCCTCGATGCGCTCCATGACCAGGGCAACAATCAGGTTGAAAACATAATAGAAGAGTCCGGCGGCGATGTAGGGTTTCATCGAGGTCGTCGA
>JASGUU010000010.1 GCA_030057555.1 Bacillota bacterium
TTCACTGGGATTCCAGGCAGTGGAATATCAGCCCTGGCGCTTTGCTTCATGCGCTGCTCCTTTCGGCCACTACAGAGAACAGCAGGAGGCACACCCGGACGGGAAGCGGGGGTGCATGCCAGGAAGACGGCTGGCAGGGGGGGAAAAAGCAGCCTGTGGACTTCTGGTGGTCAAAACGAAGAGTTTTCCAAAAAAAGATTTGGATTACTCGCCATCTTGACCACGAAGGGGCCGTTTCTGGTCAAAACGAAGAGTAATACAAAAAACCATTTGGATATGACATACCCCCAAATGGAGCCTAAGTGAACTACAGGGTGCCGGACGTGTATTGCGACTACCACGGCCAGTCATCATCATCGTCATCGTCACCCAGGAATTCGTCCAGCAGGTCATCCAACTGCTCTTTCAGCCAGTCATCTTCGTATGTGTCAGCGAGATTCTCGCCTTTGATGAGAGCAAGCATCTGCCTGTACAGCGTGTGATTCGTCTCCTGCTCAGCAATGGCAGTCAGGTAGTCATGCATCTCCGGGGCCATGTCAAACAGTGGTTTTCCGCTCTTTTCAACCCATTTCTCGAGCGCCAGCAGCGACTGGTACCTCAGGCTCTCTCTCCAGGAAACGAGGCCGGTACGAATAAGGGCCCCGCCCTTCCCGACATGATGTCCGAGTCCGCGCAGACAGTCGTGATAGAGATCCTGATAGAACAGACCGTCTTCCTGTCCTGCCGGTCTTTCGGGGCCATAGGCATCCATGTCGAGGGAGCGTTCAATGTGGTCCAGCAGCTCATCAACCCGGTACCCCTCTCCGAGCAGAACGCCGGCCCAGTAACTGTTTTTCTCAGGATCAGCGAGCACCGCCTGAAAGATCTGGGGCTGAGAGGAGATGCCCAGGCGCCGGGCCACATCGAAGCTTTCGCCCGCCTCGTTCTCCGCCTGCACCACGCGTCTCGCATCATCGTTCAGTATGCTTCTGGCCCGGGCCTCGAGCTTCGGCATATGGACATCATCGCTCTCGAAATACTCCACCAGATCGAGTATGACGCGGTAGTCGGCTCCGGTGAGGTCATCCCGTTCAGAGGTGGCTTTGAGATAGCGTTCCAGCAGTTTGCCGCGCTCCTTGATGGCTGTCATCCCTTTCCCATCTTCATCGAGCACGAGCGCTTCGATAATCTCTGCGGCACCACGGTACTCCTCGTAGTCCATGGGCTTGAGCAGGCGTTCGAAAAGCCCCGTCTTCCGATAGCAGAGCAGGGCCAGATACATGGACAGGTCAGCCGTCGGGACACAGTCTCTGAGCAGCCAGGCTCTTATTTCATCCGTCCGGGGCTCCAGACTGCGGACGAGATGAATCCGTCCCCAGCCAGTCACGCGCCTGGCTGCCTCGAAGATCTCTTCATTGCCGTCATCCCAGGACTCCATAATGCTCCCGCAGTACAGCGAGAACTCGTCATACGCGGCGAGTGTCCGGACCAGGTCCTTCAGTTCGTCGAGGCTGTTGGTATTAAAGAGATACAGCAGGCCGAGGCCTGTCTTCACGGCTTCAACCTGATGTGCCTGCCTGGTCGCAATGATGGCGAAGAGGAAGAGGTCTTTGTTGTAGCAGTCCTTTGTTTCGATGACATGAGCCAGCAGTTTGTCCCGATAAAAGAGAAAGCTCTCTTCCGCGGCAAAATCCTCCAGAAGTGTCTGGGCAGCGTCGAAATCGCCAGCTGCCGCCTTCCGAACCATCTCGAGCAGTCTGAGATAATCCTCGTCGTCATCCTCAACCGCTTCAAAATTTGCCAGCCCGATCTGGTAGATCGCCATGCCGTCCCAGCCTCCCGGGACAGAGGCCCAGTCATCCTCGGGACGACCGGTCGGAATGTAGAAATCTTCTGCGAGCGTGCCCTCATCACTCAAGGCTTCACAGATCTGATCAAAGATCGACGTATACATGAACATGCCCCCTGCTGTTCCCGTGCGATATTACGGCATTCATTGTAGGCAAAAATCGCTCTGCCCGCCGACACTCCGCTTCAGAGGCAGTCAGACGAGACCGAAGAAGCGCTCGAAGAAGAGCAGCAGCTTTTCGATGACTGTCGCCTTCCGTTCACTGCGGTTATCACTTCCGAAGCGTGACAACGGCAGCATGATCTGATCTATGTCTGTTCCGGTTGTCTTCAGCACACCATCGCGGAAGGCTCCGCTGACGAAGCGCCTGGTCGGCTCCCCGCGGAGATTCTCCTCATGAATGATCTGATCCAGCTCGTCGTCCCTGCGCTTCCGGATGTAGCTGCGCCAGGCCTCGTTCACTTTGATATTTTTGTACTAAGACAAACTTACTCCACCCCATATAATCGAAGTAGATCCTGCTCAGTAATATTTATCCCGATCTCATTTAGAATTGGCTGACGCTTTGAGAATAAATTTGTCAATACTCGTCTTTTTTCATCGCGGTTTCCCAGATGAATAGCTCTGTGACATATCGGACAAAGAGAAACAATGTTTTCTTTGCAATCAATATTTCTCCTGAACTGTTCCTCGATCTCCCTGGCATTTTTCACCGTACAAGGGATCAGATGATGTCCTTCCATATAGGGCTTTCCATGTTTGTTTAAAAAAGTTTGATGCTCAGAGTCGACTTCACATTGGTAATCCGCTGCGATAATAGCTGATTTTGCTAATTGAGGATTTCTCAAAACCTTTTTGCCAGATATCTGATTCTCAAATACTACTTTTCTATTCGGTGCATTCCGAACAGCCTGAGCGCTCGCTCCGGAAATCTCCTGCAATTCCTGCTGTGCAATGATGTCATCCTCCAGCTTTTCCCCGTCTATCAAACGCTCAATGTAATCATCTATAATTGAATCCAGTTCCGGATACTTTCCAGCATAGACCCTTTGCTTTCTGAACATATAAGAATTGTATTTTTTTGTTTCTATAACGAGAGCGAACTCTGATGAAACCGGATAGTATTCTTCACTTTCCATCGAATAAGAAGCAGTCTTGATCGAGCCGTCTTTATCTCTAAACTTTCTTGCTGACTCTTCTCCGCCTTTCTTTTCTTTATAAACCAGAGCACTTGGATAAAAACCAATAACCCTTCTATCAATAGACGTATTAGCGGTTTTTCGTACAAATACAACCAGGATATCATCGATAAAACCATCTGCACTTGAAGCACCAAGTTCGAGGATATTGGGATTGTCGTGAGGTGGTAAATATCCATAATACTTTCCCGTTATGGGATTCTTTTGATCATTCAGCAGCTCATATCCTATGTTTTCTTCATTGTAAGAACCGGAAAACAAATCTACCAACATGTATTTTTTACGCATATCTTCGTCCTCTTTCTTCTAAATTGAAAAATGCACAACATTTAAGGACATGGCAGCTTCTTTAAACCGCTGACAAGATAATAATAAATGTGCCAGGCACACTATTCTATTTCCATAACTTATGTCTCAGCTTAACAATGGTCAAACCATAATCAACAAAGAAGTCTCTTTGTTCCTCCGAACAAGTATTTTTTCAGCTGTTGCCTCAACTGTAGCATGCCGAAAGCACTGCATTTTTTTGACAGCTTGTAACTATGTCATTAGAAATGTATTCAAAATTGTCCTTGACCTGGGGTACAGACCAGCATACCTCTAAACAGCAGCTTCTTTGTAATCGTTTAATTGTCTCAATTTTGGCATTGCCATTTCGTAGACCTTGTTGACCTCTGTTTCCCCAACGAGAGTGATCTGGGCGAGAAGCTCGCTGATTTCCTGTGGCGTGAAGTATTCGCCGCCGCTCTTTCCCGCGTTCGCTGCATACATGCTCATCAGATATTCGCAGGCGTCACCGAAGGCATCTATCGTGTTGTCATAGAAGTCGCCGAGCTGCATGTCGCCGATACCGTCGAGCACTTCACCAGCTTCTCATTGCGTTTCTGACCGTGCTTCCGAGTCTGTTACTGTTGACGTTCACGTCATCAAAGAGGCCCTTGAAATCATCCTCGCTGATCGCACCCTGGGCGAGCGCTCGATGTTCAAAATGCCCGCTGCAGAGTCACGTTCAGGTTCTCGTCGCAGGCTGCCCGTCTGCGCACATTGACCATGTAGCGATAGAAGAGAAAGCCGAGAACATACTGCTTGAAGTCCCAACCGTCAACATTACCGCGCAGATCGTTCGCGATAGCCCATATCGTGCGGTGCATCTCGGCACGCTGTTGTTCTTTTGCCAGCATCACAGATGACCCTCTCCAGAGAAGAATGATGCCTTGACTATGGTAAAGTCCGTGCAGCGCTCCTCCGCTCAGTCCCCCCTGCCGTCGGCGAGGTCATGGAGCCAGCTGATCTCAATCGCCCCGCGCGTGGCAAACCAGCCGGCGAGGTCGGCGATACCGTCCCGCGCTGTGGCCAGGCGGCGCCAGGCAACGGTCCTCCCGGCCCCGTCTGCCAGGGGCTCGAGGTCGAGGCCGTCCGTCTCGACCAGCTCCGCGATCCGTTCGTAGGTTTCGCTGTCCCGGGGACGCAGGACGCCGCTGAAGGCCTCTTCCACCAGCCCGGAAGCTTCCGCTGCCTGCCAGCTCAGGGCGACAGCCGGAGACCATGGGGTTCGCATGCAGGCGGTGATGTCGGCGAGCACGGCGGAAGCCGTCGGAGCGGCTCCGGCTCCCTGGCCGTAGAGCAGGCTGTCGCCAACTTCGGAACCATGGATCAGGATGGCGTTATAGACGCCGCGAGCCACGGCGAGAGGATGCCTGCGCGGCACCAGCGTCGGCGCTACACGCAGAAGCATGTTGCCGTCCTCCGTCGCCACCATGCCGGCTATGAGACGGAGATAGCAGCCGAGCCTCCTGGCGAGTTCGAGATCGTCCGGTTCAATTTCGCGGATGCCGGTGATGGGAATCTGTTCCCAGTCGACCAGGCGGCCGCTCGCGAGGGCTGCGAGAATGGCGAGTTTCCGTCCGCTGTCGAGGCCGTCAATATCAGACGCCGGATTGCGCTCGGCATAGCCGAGGCGCTGCGCCTCGGCGAGGCTCTCGGCGAAGTTCTGGCTGTCCGTCTCCATGCGGTCGAGGATGTAGTTCGTCGTGCCGTTGACAATCCCGTGAATGGACAGGATCCGGTTGGCGGCGAGATCCTCGGCGAGTGTAGCAATGACGGGAATGCCGCCACCTACGGCGGCCTCAAATAGATAGCGCACCTTCATGCTGTTTGCGAGCTCGAGCAGCTCGACGCCGTGGGCGGCCACGAGATCCTTGTTCGATGTCACCACATGCCTGCCGGCGAGGAGGCAGCGACGCGTGTAGTCGTAGGCCACGCGGGTGCCGCCGATGGTCTCAACGACGAGGTCAATTGTGGGATCCTCGAGAACCGTCTCGATCCCGCTGCTGCGCAGGGCCTCGAGCCGCGGATCCCCGAGCTCCGCGATGTCGACGATGTGGCGCAGCACCGGCGACGTGCCCAGCCTGTCGGCGATCAGTTCGCCATGGTCAAGCAGCAGATGGGCCACGCCGGCGCCGATCGTCCCACAACCCAGAATTGCTATGTTCATCATGCTTTTTGCTTCCCCCTGGATTACTTTCCCTGTAACTGCTCGGGCGGCAGCATACGTGCCAGCACCCGGCAGCTGTGTACACCCGTGACACGGTCGAGGGCAGCGAGCAGCTGGCCAACCTCCATGGTCAGTCCCTCGGTCTCAATGACGACACTGACATCTGCGAGCCCATGCACCGGCAGGCCCTGATGGATGGTGAGCACATTGGCCCCGCCGGCCGCGATCTGCGCCGTAATGGCCGCCAGCACGCCGGGCAGATTCTCGATGGCCAGAACCAGCGTGATGACCGAGCCACGGCTCGATTCGTAGAAAGGCAGTATGGCATCGCGATATTTGTAGTAGGCGCTGCGTGAAATCCCGACACGCTGGACTGCCTCGTTCACCGAACGGCAATCACCGGAGGCGATGAGTTCCTTCGCCTCCATCACCCGCAGAAAGACATCCGGCAGGGCCCTGGCTTCCACCAGATAGTACGTGGAGCCTGCCGGCCGCTCCGGCTCCGCCATGGTCTCCTTGACGCCGCTTTTGTCATTCGTCACGTTCGCGCTCTTCCCCGTCCATTCTGTCCATATCAGGTGAACACTCGTCCACCGAGCAGACACTATAGCACAGGATGCGGCTGCCCGGGCAGACCGTTCCCGTCCAGCATTCTGTCGAGGAGCACACGAACTTTCTGATTTGCCCTGCCTCTATGGGAAATGCGGTTCTTGTACACAGGGTCGAGCTCGCCGGAACTCATCGCAATCTCCGGCAGCCAGAAGATCGGATCATAGCCGAAGCCTTCCGTCCCGCGCGGACTGTGGCCGATCTCGCCCTCGAGTTCGCCGTCCACCGTCCACTCACGGCCGTCGGGGGCGATCAGGGCAATCACGCAGACGAAGCGGGCAGCACGGCTGGGGCTGGCCGCGTCAGCGAGCTCTGCCAGCAGATGCCCGATTTTCACCTCATAGGAGCTCGTCTCGCCGGCATAGCGGGAGGAGTGGATACCGGGCCTGCCCCCGAGCGCATCGACGACGAGTCCCGAATCATCGGCGAGTGCCCAGTCCTGAGGAAAAAGGCGGTGGGCATGGCGGGCCTTTTGCAGAGCATTCTCGGCAAACGAGCTCCCATCCTCCGGCGGCACCTCGTCCGAACCGCAGTCGGCGAGCGAGACGACCTCCAGCGGCAGTCCGGCCAGCAGGGCGCGGTATTCACGCAGTTTGCCACTGTTGTGGGTGGCGAGGATGAGTCGCATGCTTTGCCTCTTTCTGCTTATGCTCTCAGTAGCCAAACCAGTAGGCCAGCCGATAGGCGAGGCGTTTCAGAGTCGCCTCGGCGAAGGGATCGTAGAGCCCGCTGCGGCCAAGCAGCTCGCGGAAATGCGCCGTCTGCCCGGAGGCTGCGAGGTTCATCCATGCCTGTGAGATGCCCTCGCCCCTGTCACTCAGGCTGTGCTCCAGTGCCGCCAGAGCGGCGAGCTGGGCAGCCAGCAGCGGGGTCGCACGAAAGCTGTCGCTGAAGAAGAACGAATCCTCCAGCCAGTCGGAGGGATCAAAGGGCTCGATGCCCTCGCCGTTGAGGCGCGGGAAAAGTTCGTCCGTCAGTCCGCTCCAGGCGGCATCCGGGTCCAGCGACCAGAGCGCGCCCCCCGCCGCACCCGCCTCCTCTTCCGACCGCGTGGCGGCGGCCAGGCTGCTCTCGAAGCGATCACGACGGGCATGGAGGAGAACCTCGTGCAGGACGGCAGTCACCGATGCCCGGGTCAGCTTGACGGCATCGGCTTCGCCACGCGCGAGCAGGGGGCCGGCATGGGGCAGCAGGAGATGGCGCAGGGTCTGTTCGAGCGTCACCCGTGTGTCGATAGTCCAGTGGCGCTCCAGCACCAGAGCCGCCTCATCGGCGATGCCGACATAGGCCAGCTGCGCTCCGATGAGATCGAGGATCGCCGGCAGGTCGGCGGCCTCCTCCGGTGCCTCCAGCAGCAGAATCGCCGCCCGGGTCAGGGGCAGCGGCAGCAGCTGCGGCCCGGACTCCGACGCGGAGGGCAGAACGCGGACATAGCCACCGCGGCGCAGCTCCCGCCAGGTCTGATGCAGCGGCGCCGGCAGGGCGGCGAGGACGAGGTCCAGGGTGGCGAGCAGGTCGTGGCGGCAGGCCTCCGAGAGCTCGACCGTCGGCTCAAGCCAGACGGCGGGATCCGCCAGTGCCGTGAGCGGGAGCGGTTCCGGAGGCATGGCGGCCACAGCCGCTCTGGACTTCTCGTCATCCTCCCCGGGAGGATAAAGGAAGCTCTGACGATCGATGCGCAGACGCAGTGCCAGCGGCACCAGCCAGCGGGCGATGAGGAGGTGGGCGTAGGCGAGTTCGACGCCGTCATAGCCCCAGGCGGAGAGGCGGCCGAGAGCGAGGGCGCGGTAGTGATGAAAGCCCTGCTGGCGGGCCTGACTGTGACGCAGCCGGGTCAGCTGCCGATAGATATCACGCTGCCGCTCTCTGCGCTCCGGATCTCCGTCGGCCTTTCCGGCTTCTTCATCCCCGTCGGCCCCGGGCTCCCGCAGACGTTCCCAGGCCGCACAGAGCGCTGCCTCTTCCTCCCTGTCCTCACGGAGGTGATCCGGGTGAAAGAAGTGGAAGTTCTGGGCCCGCAGAAAGATCATGTTACCCAGTTTTGTCGCCAGCTCCGGCTTGTTTTTATAGGTCAGCAGGGGCTGCATCGTATCGCGCAGGCACTCGTTGAGCCAGGCTTCGCTGTCCGCGAGCTCCGCGTGCTGCTGGGCAATCGCCTGATCGCCGGGCTCGAGCGCGTACAGATAGGCTGTCAGTGAGACATTCTCGGCGAAGCCGGCCAGCCGCCGGTCAAATTTCTCGACGGCGGCAACCGCTGCATCTTCGTCGCCCGCAGCCGGCAGCTGCCGGCGCAGGCGTCGCGCCAGAGACTCGAGATTCGCCCGCTTAGGACGCTTATAGGGCAGGCTGTCGACATCCGGCAGCTCCTGGCATGCGCGGAAGACCGCCGGACTGCGCCGCATGGCGGAGCTGTCGCTGCGCCGCCTGTCTCCGAACCCGGAGCCTGACATCACATGCGCTCCACCGTCTCGATACCGAGCAGCCCGAGGCCGAGACCGAGCCGGGCCGCGACGGCCTGGCAGAGAGCGAGACGGGCACGCCGCAGTCCCGGCTCTGCGGTCGCCAGAATCGGCGTGGCAGCGTAGTAGCGGTTATAGGAGCGGGCCAGCTGCAGCAGCCAGCGGGCCAGAACCGAGGGTTCGGAGAGGCGTGCCACCTGTTCGACGATGTCATCGAAGCAGGCGAGCAGAGTGGCGAGCTCGCGCTCGCTCTCGGACACAAGCAGGCGCAGGTCTGCGGGATCCGCGGCATCTGCCCCATCTCCGCCCGCGCGGCGCAGGATCGAGGCAATGCGCGTGTTGGTATAGAGCAGGTAGGGTGCCGTGTCACCTTCGAAGTCGAGCATCTCCTCCCAGGAGAAGAGAATGTCACGCTCACGGCCGTTCTTAAGATAGAGGAACTGCACCGCGGCGCGTCCGACCAGCTCCGAGGCTGCGGCGATCTCCTCCTCCGTCATGCCGTCGTCGCGTCCGGCCTGATTCAGCTCCATGATCGAGCGGGTCTTCGCCACCGTTTCGTTCAGCAGATCCTCGAGCTTGACGATGTTGCCGGCACGGGTCGAAAAGTTGCTGATCTGGGCGCCCTCCCCACTGTTGACGTCGCCTGTTTGGAAGCGGATCGTGCCGAAGCCCACATGCTGGCAGCGATCGGCCCAGTCGCAGCCCATTTTGTCGAGAACGGCGAAGACCTGACGGAAGTGCAGCGTCTGCGGGATGCCGACCACATAGAGATTGCGGGAGAAGTGATGCTGCTCCCAGCGCCAGATGGCGGCGGCGACATCACGGGAGGCATAGATGGTGGTCCCGTCGGACTTCAGCAGCAGAGCCGGCGGCAGGTCGAGATCGTCGAGGCGCACAACCTCCGCCCCCTCACTGTGCTCGAGCAGGCCGGCAGCACGCAGTCTCTCGATGACAGCGGGGATAAAGGGGCTGTAGAAGCTCTCCCCGTTCCAGTTGTCGAATGCGATGCCCAGGCGCCGGTAAATGCGCGAGAAGCTCTCGAGACTCAAATTACGGAAGCGCTGCCAGAGAGCGACGGCCTCCGCATCGCCGTTCTCCAGGGCACGAAAGCGCTCCCGGGCTTCGTCGTCGAGCGTCGGATCGTTTTCGACCTCGTCATGGAAGCGGACATAGATACGCGTCAGCTCGGCGATCGGATCCTCCTCCAGAGCCCGGTCGTCACGCCAGCGCTCCCAGGCGACGATCAGGCGGCCAAACTGGGTGCCGTAGTCGCCGAGGTGATTGAAGCGCAGGACCCGGGCCCCGCGATAGCTGTGGATACGGGCGAGCGACTCGCCCAGAATGGTTGAGAAGCCGTGTCCGACATGGAAGGGCTTCGCGATGTTGGGCGAGGAAAACTCGATCAGGACGGGTCCGGCCTCTGTGTCGACGGGCTCCCTGCGACCGCCCGACTCCCGGATGGCCGTGATCACCGCCGCGGCAAAGGCGCCGGGATCGAAGCGGACGTTGACGTAGGCCCCCGTCGCCTCAATGGACAGGAAGAAATCAGGCCATTGGAGTTCCGAGGCGGCAATCTCGGCAGCGATCTGCTGCGGGGCACGGCGGAACCGGGCGGCGAGGCGGAAGCAGGGCAGGGCCAGATCGCCCAGGGCCGGATCCGGCGGCTGCTCCAGCAGGGCGGCGATATGCCCGCGTTCGAGCCCGGCGGCGGTGGCCAGCCAGTCGATGGTCTGTTCTCTAAAATCAGGCATGTGAATACCCTCGTTTCATCTCTCAAAGGTCCCGAAAATTCTAGCACAGACGCCAACGGCGGTCCGGTCTGTGCCACGACAGGCGCCGGGCCTGGCTTTATGTCCATGATGACAAGGTGAACCGTCTGCAGGCCGGATGGCAGGCCGCTGCACTGCCGTTGGGGTCCTTCTTTATGCTATAGTTGCCGCATGAAATGCAAAACCTGCGGAACGGAAAACGACAACCGAAATGTCTGCATCAAATGCGGGGCCTTCATACAGGGGCGACGCCTCAACCGCTACGAACGCAGCCCGAGCGAGAAGCGTCGCGATACCGCACGGAAGGTCGGCCGCACCGCGCGCTCCTGTGTGGTGACATCCCTGCTGATGGTGGCGGCCCTCACCCTGATTACGGTCATCTTTCTGCTGCTTTTCCGCCTCTTCGCCAACTTCCTCGACTTCAGCGATCTCCCACCCGCGCCGCTGACCGACGCCTCCGGTAACTTTGTCACCGACGCCTCCGGTAACCCGGTCTATCCCAGCACAGCGGAGTCAGAGGAAATCTCGAGCGACGTGAGCGACATCACCAGCGACTCCGTCTCGCCCACGAGCTGAAGCGTCTCGGGAGGAATCTGGAAGCCGCGCCTGTCCACCGACAGGTGGGCGGGTGTTTTCTGCAGGTTCAAAAGCAGATAGTAGCTGCCGGGGTCGGGGATCTCGCGGCCGAGCAGATCACGGCCATCCTCCAGTGAGCGCTTGATGCAAAGCACGCGCCCGCTCGCCACCAGCCAGCGGATGCCGGCCGTGCCAAAGAAGGGGCGTTCACGGCGCCAGCGGCCGAGCCGCGCAATATCCTGCGCCAGCCCGCACCCGGTCTTCTCCCAGTCAAAGGTGCGGCGGTTGAAGGGGTCGCGATAGCCCTCCATGCCGATCTCATCGCCGTAGTACAGCGAGGGCGTACCCGGCATCAGATACTGAAAGGCCGTCGCCAGACGCATAAGGCCCTCGCCTCGACGGCGCTCCTCCTCCGAGAGCGCAAGCTGCTGCTGGATGCGGCGGTCGCCGGGGTCCGGAGCCCCCGCCACCGCTGTGATAAAGCGGCTGATGTCGTGACTGGACAGCAGATTCATGCTGCCGACATAGGCTGTCGGCGGATAGTTTTCGCGCAGGCCCTCGAGGCACTTCATCAGCTGATCGGCGGCGATGTCTGCGCGGAAAAAGGCGGTTACGGCACTTTGGAAGACATAGCCCATGACGCTGTCGTGGCTGCGTCCGAGCAGAAAGTCGCGATAGTGGCCGTAACTGACCTTCGCCGACGCGTCCTCCCAGACCTCGCCGAGAATGACGGCATCGGGCTTTTCGTCCTTCGCCACGAAATACAGTTCGCGCAGAAAGTCGTCCGGGAGCTCGTCGGAAACATCGATGCGAAAACCCGAGGCGCCGAGGCGCAGCCAGCGCCGCACGATGCCATCCGGACCCAGAATGTAATGGCGGAACGCGAGGTCCTGCTCACGCACGGCAGGCAGCTCCGGGAAGTTCCACCAGCAGTCGTAGCGGATCTGTCCCTGTTCGCGGTGGATCTGGTACCAGGAGGCCCAGGGCGAATAGGAGCCCGTTTCGGCGGCCTGCCAGGCACCCGGCTCCGGGAAACGGCCGTAGCGGTTGAAATAGCGCGAGTCTGCACCGGTATGACTGAAAACCCCATCCAGCAGAATGCGGATGCCCCGCTTCCGGGCTTCACGGCAGAGCATTTGAAACTCGGCCTCATCCCCCAGCATGGGGTCAATTCTCTCGTAATCGGCGACATCATAGCGATGGTTTGAGCGGGCCATGAAAACCGGGTTGAGGTAGAGAATTTCCACACCCAGCCCGGCAATGTAGTCGAGCTTCTCCCGGATTCCGGCCAGCGTGCCGCCGAAAAAATCAGCCGCCAGATAGCCGGTCTCGCGTCCGTTGATATCAACATCCTCGTTCCAGTCGCGGTGGTAGATGCGCTCGGGCGCCGGACGGGCCGCCCGCATCCGCTCCTCGCTGAAGCCGGAGCCACGATGGAAGCGATCGGGAAAAACCTGATACATCAGCCGCCCCAGATACCATTCAGGCAGAGTCTGAACCGGCTCATAGACGGTCACCTGCCAGGGTCTGAGCAGCCCTGCTGCCTCGGCTTCATACTGCGGCGGCCTCGAACTCAGAAAGCCGTGGCCATCTCCCGCATGACTCTGCACACAAAAAAAGACGCGACCATTGGCGAGGCGCAGCTCAAACCAGTAGAAAAGCAGGCAGCCCGTTGACGGTAAATGCAGACGGCTCTCCCAGACTTCGGCTCCGGGTTTCCCGGGCCAGACGAGGGCGGGATCATGCAGCCGCTGCAGCTGACAGCTGCTGGCAACGAAGAAATCCAGGCCATAGGCGTAATGCAGCCGGACTTCACGCAGCTCTTCCTGTCCCCTGACAATGGCGAGCCGCAGCCGCAGGCAGTCTCTAACGGGCCTGGCTCCATACGGCGTACGGAACCAGGCCTCGCGTGAATGATGATAAATATGCATTGGCCGTATTTAGTTGTCTGCGTCACTCTCGTCGAGCAGCGAGCGGTAGAGTTCAAGGTACTGCGCGGCCGAACGTGACCAGTCAAAAGACTGGGCCATCGCCGACTGCACCAGAGCGTCCCAGGAGCCGTCTTCACGGCGGAAGATGTCAGCTGCATATTTGGTGGTGTAAAGCAGCTCGTGGGCGTTGATGTTGGCGAACGAGAAGCCGTTTCCTTCGCCCGTGTACTGATTGTAGGCGATGACCGTATCGCTGAGGCCGCCAGTCTCGCGGACGATCGGAATGGTGCCGTAGCGCATCGAGATCATCTGGGAGAGGCCGCAGGGCTCGAACAGCGAGGGCATCAGGAAGAAATCCGCCCCGGCATACATGCGCCGGGCCAGGGCGTCATCAAACATGATGCAGGCGCGGAAGCGGTCCGGGCGGCGCATCTCGAAGCCACGCATCTCCTGCTCGTAGAAGGGATCTCCGGTGCCGAGGACAGCGACGTTGATGTCATCGTCGAGAATTTCATCGAGCACACGGATCAGGAGGTCCAGACCCTTCTGGTCCACGAGGCGGGTGATCATGACAGCGAGGGGGCGTTTCGGATCCTCGGGGAGACCCAGCTCCTCATGCAGCTTCGTACGGCAGACGGCCTTCCCCTTCTTCACCGTTTTGGCGTCGTAGTTCTGCGCGAGTGCCTTGTCCATCGCGGGATTCCAGTCCTCGTTCGATATGCCGTTGAGAATGCCGGAAAGCTTGTGACGATAGGCTCCCAGAACACCGTCGAGTCCCTCGCCATAGAAGCTGCTCAGGATTTCGTTGGCGTAGGTGGGAGAAACGGTGGTGACGGCGTTGGAATAGACGATGCCGGCCTTCAGGAAATTGGGCACTCCGTCCATCTGGACGCCGTAGTCGTTGAGATACTGCGAAGAGAGATCACAGAGATCGGCAATCCGCTCGCGGCTGTGAATGCCCTGATACTTCAGGTTGTGAATGGTGTAGACGATCTTGATGTCATTGAAATAGCCCGCCGGCCAGTAGTGGGCCTGCAGCAGGGCAGGCATCAGGCCCGTCTGCCAGTCGTTCAGATGCAGAATTTCGGGAGTGAAATCCATCGGCTGTCCAAGCGCCTCGAGCACGGCCCGCTGGAAGAAGCAGAAACGCTCGATATCAAAGGCATAGTCCAGATAGATGGCTTCCTGACCAAAATAGTACTCGTTGTCGATGAAATAGTAGGTCATGCCATCCTGCTCGAGACTGAGCAGGCCGGAGTACATGGAACGCCAGCCCATCTTCAGCATGGACCAGCGCAGGAACTTCAGATCCTGGCCATAGCGCTGGCGTATGCGGCGGTACAGGGGCATGATAATGCGGCAGTCGACGCCCTGTTTAACCAGCTCGAGCGGCAGTGTTCCGGCGACGTCCGCCAGCCCGCCGACCTTGGCAAAGGGAGTGACTTCGGAGGAGACAAAGAGGACGCGCGGCGAGCTCATACGACGGATCCCTTTCCAATAACCACAGGATACGCAGCCTGGCCGATCAGCTTGAT
Source organism: Bacillota bacterium (assembly GCA_030057555.1). Lineage (GTDB taxonomy): Bacteria > Bacillota > Clostridia > Saccharofermentanales > Fastidiosipilaceae > JAEZYR01. The sequence goes on from JASGUU010000010.1 coordinate 14,401, forward strand.
GCCGGGACGGATGATGCAGTCCTTGTCAATAATGACATTCTCAAGCTCGCAGCCTTCGGAGATATGCGAATCCTGGAAGACGACGCAGTTGGTGAGCCTGGCCTGACCTGAAACAGTGACACCGCGGAAGAGCATCGAGTGATGCACCGCACCCTGAATCAGGCAGCCGTCGGAAATCAGGCTGTCCTCGACAACACAGGAATCCGAATAGATCGCCGGAGCCTCGTCCTTGACCTTTGTAAAGACCGGTCTCTCGGGCCAGAAGATGTCAGAGCGCTCGGGCTCCGAGAGCACGCGCATGGTTTCCTTGAAATAGTCCTGTGTCGAATTGATGCGCAGAACCGTGCCCTTGAACTCGAAGCCATAAACCCTGAGGCGATCATACTGCTTGAGCAGGTAATCGATGTCGATGTTGCTCTCGCCGCGGCTGATCGCATCGCCCAGAATCTGGACAAAGAGCTCGCGCTCCATGAAGACGACACCCATGCTGGAGCGGTTGGAAACCGGATTCAGCGGGTTCTCATAGACACCCTTGATCCTGCCCAGACGTGTCATGTCGAGGATGGTATTGGGCGGTCCGCCCTTCGCTCCGTCGCGGTTGTACATCACGGTGATATCGGCGTTGCGGTCATGATGGAAGGTGTCGAGTTCAGTGAAATCGGCATTCATCAGAACGTTGGAGCTCAAGATGACAATGTACTTCTGCTTCAGATCACGGAAGAGATTGATCACGCCCGAGAGGTCGTCCGTGGGACCGGTCATCCCGTAGGACTCGGAGTTGATAAAGGGCGGCAGCAGGTAGAGGCCCTGGGTCTTCCGGTCGAGGTCCCAGTCTGAACCCGTGCCGATGTGGTCCATCAGCGACTGGTATTTGTTGTAGGTGGAAACCCCGATCGTGCGGATGCCGGAGTTAACCATGTTGGAAAGCGCGAAGTCAATGATGCGGTAGCGGCCGCCAAAGGGCATGGCGGACAGGGCACGCGGACGGCTTAGTTCACCGAGCTGAATGCGGCGGTCGTCGGCCACAATCAGGCCACAGCAGTTACGAAGCATGGATGAGCCTCCTCTCACAGGGCCGGAACCGGCTCGGTATCGACGATAACGCTTTCGGCGCCCTTTACGTCGACATCGTTATGAACCATGGCGTTGCCGGGTACGACACTGCCATCGCGCAGCGTCAGACCGCCGTCGATGAGTGTGATGTTGTCCGCACACAGCCGGGATTCATGGTAGGGATTCGAAGTGTCGGAACGGCCGCCGATGACGGCGTCACGGCCGATGACGGTACCCATGCCGACAATCACCTTCTCAAGGCGGGCACCCTCGCGGACGATGACTCCGGGCATCAGAACCGAGTCGCGTACCGTCGCCCCCTTCTCCACGATGACCGAATGGGAGAGAACGGAGTGTTCCACGTCGCCGAAGATCTGGCAGCCGTCGGTCAGCGCCGAACCGCGCACACGGGCGCCGGGCGCGATGTAATGTGCCGGCTTCACAGGGTTGCGGGAGTAGATGCGCCAGCTTTTGTCACGCAGATCAATGTCGTCGGGGCGGTCCAGAATATCCATGTTGGACTCCCAGAGCGAGCGGATCGTGCCGACATCCTTCCAGTAGCCGGAGAAGCGGTAGGTCATGAGCTTATGGCCCTCGCCCAGCAGCTTCGGAATGATGTTTTTGCCAAAGTCATGATCGCTCGTCTCGTCGGCCTCATCCTCGATCAGGGCGCGGCGCAGCAGCGGCCAGTTGAAGAGGTAAATGCCCATCGAAGCGAGATTGGACTTCGGCTTCGCCGGCTTCTCCTCGAACTCGACGATGCGGCCGTCCTCATCGGCATTCATGATGCCAAAGCGCGAGGCCTCGTCCCAGGGCACCTCATAAACAGCAATGGTGGTATCGGCGCCGGAACTCAGGTGCTCCTCGAGCATGCTCGAGTAGCGCATCTTATATACATGGTCGCCGGAGAGCACCAGCACATATGACGGGTTAAAGTTGTCGATAAAGCGAATGTTCTGGTAAATGGCATTGGCCGTATTCGTGTACCAGTCCGATCCAGCCATGTGCTGATAGGGCGGCAGGATAAAGGCACCGCCATTCGAGCGATCGAGATCCCAGGGATGCCCGTTGCCCACATAGGTATTAAGTGCAAGCGGCTGATACTGGGTCAATACGCCGACGGTATCGATACCGGAGTTGGTGCAGTTGCTGAGCGTGAAATCAATGATACGGTAACGACTACCGAAGGGTACTGCAGGCTTCGCCACTTCTCTGGTCAAACAGCCCAGACGCGAACCCTGCCCCCCCGCGAGAATCATAGCCAGTAGCTCTTTCTTCACGGACGATCCCTCCCGAGACATCTTATTACCCGCCAAGGTGTACCGGCCGAGGGACGCGGCGGGTTCGTCCGCTGACGACCTGAGTTCTATTTTAGAGTGTATCACAGCAGCTATGCTAGAATAAGCCCCGTTGACCCGGGGCCAGATCTCACGGGTCACCAACCTGAAATCACTTTTGATCGGAGGCACCCATGAACCTTCCCTTCCCGCAGGCTCTGCCGCTTGCGCTCGCCATCCCCTATGAGGCCTACATGCTGGGTCTGGTTATCGGCATCGCGGTCCTCCTCCTGATCGTCATCATCCTGCTCGTGCAGACCAAACAGGCGCTGATCGCGAAGCCCGGGACAGCCACTTCGGAGACCTCCCCCGCCCCGGCCGCAGCGGCCGCTCCCGGCGCCGCTCCCGCAGCCCTGAGCGGCGAGCTCATCGCCGTCATCGCCGCCGCCATCGCCGCCGCCGATGAGGAACTCTACGCCTCCGCCGATGATGTCGTCATCACCGGCATTACGCCGCTCGAGCCCGTCATGGCCGGCGCTGCCGCGGCCACGAACTGGGACGCTCCCAGCACGGCCGGCTTCCGCATCCGTCCGCGCCGCCGCGTCTAGCCTCCGACTGCAGCCGCACAGAATAACGACCGGCTGGAAGCCGGTCGTTATTTGTGCCCGGAAAGGCAGCGCCCACCAGTCCGGGCCAGCCTCCCAGGCACTGCACAAAGGAAGTCAAAAAGCGTTGCGAAAAGAGCCGCTTTTTCACCCGGTGAAAGTGAGACCCGGATCGGACTTTCAGCCCCTCGCGTCTCCCTTATCCCGGTCAGAAGTGTTCCGCTCTCCCTGCGGCGCTCAACGGCAGGCACGACTCCCCGCGTCCGGCAGATCCCAGGCCATTGAGCCGTGCACGACGGGCAATTGTAAAAGAGGACGGGAGGCCGGGCGCCAGCTGACGTTGTCGGCCGGTGCTGGCCGACTGCATGGACGGGTCAAGCAATAAATCGGCTTATGCTCACTGCATACTCTACCCAGGTGAAAAAACGCTGCTTCTCCTGCTGCGGGCCGTCTCCGGTGAGCAACCGCACCCCCGCGCAGCAGCGCCTGCGCCGGCCGTTCAGGTTTCCGGACACGTCGCCCTGATGCCCTCCCAGGCGTGGGCGAGAATAAGCGCCACCCAGTCGTTGCGCTCGAGCTCATCGTGGAGCACCAGTCCCACTTCGGCGAAGCGCTCCAGCACCTCGTCGCGCCGCTCCGTGATCAGACCGGAGGCAACGAGGAGACCGAGAGGCGCGAGCTGTTTCTTCAGCCCTTCGGCCTCGGCGATCAGGATGTCGGCGAGCAGATTGGCCAGAATCAGGTCATAGGGACCGCGTGCAGACTCGAGCGACCCCACCCAGGAGTCCACCCTGTCGGCGACACAGTTGAGGGTGAAATTTTCACGCGCGACCTTGAGCGCATGTGGATCGATATCGCAGGCGTCGACATGGCGGGCGCCGAGACCGGCAGCCGCAATGGTCAGAATGCCAGAACCCGTTCCGACATCGAGGACACGTGATGAGGGAGCCATGCGCGTGTCGATCGCCTCGATGCAGAGCGCGGTTGTCTCGTGACTGCCGGTGCCAAAAGCCATGCCCGGGTCGAGGCGGATCAGCAGCCCGTTCTCCGGAGCCCGGGCCTCTTCGTCCCAGGTCGGCGCCACGGTCACCCGGGCCGAAATCTCCATGGCCCGATAGTGGCGTTTCCAGGTTTCGAACCAGTCTTCGGCGGCTATCTCCCGTGTCTCAATGCGGCAGCTGCCGACAGGCAGAAAGCAGGCCACATGTCCGAGCATGTCCCGTATGGCGGCTACGGTCCGCTCCTTCCCGCTGTCGCAGCAGGCGGCCGCGCCCGCGGGTTCGAACCAGCTGCGCACCAGGGTCTCGGAGCCGAGCCCGGCGAGCGTTTCGGGATCGATGAACACGCTGGTGTCACGTGCGATGGCGATGAGATCGGCCGGATCCTCAACCGCCACGCCGAGGGCGCCGAGGCCCTCCAGCTGATCGGCGATGGCGTCGGCCGCCTCCGAGCTCGTGTGGATCAGGACTTCGAGCCACGAGCCGCTCGTCCGGACCTCAGGCATGGATATTCCGTCGCTTCCTGCGGCCATACGGCCGTCTACCTGTTGAAAAGATTGCGCAGCTTGTCGAAGAAGCTCTCGCGCTTCTGGTAGTTATGCTCCTGCAGAGTGCCTTCAAAGGCCTCCAGCAGGGATTTCTGCCGCTCGTTCAGGTTGCGCGGCACCTCGAGAACCAGCGTCACAATCTGATCGCCCCGCTGATGCTCGCGATTGAGAACCGGAATGCCCCGGCCGCGCATCGTGATCTGGTCGCCCGGCTGACTGCCCTCGCGGATCATCTGGGAGACGGGGCCATCGATGGTGGGAATGTCGATCGTGGCACCGAGAGCCGCCTGCGCATAGGTAATCGGCAGCTCACAGTAGACGTTGTAGCCCTGACGTCTGAACAGCGGGTGGGGCCGGATCGACATTTCGACATAGAGATCGCCGTAGCCGCCCCCGTTCACACCGGGTTCGCCCTCGCCGCGCACGGTCAGCATCTCCCCGTGGTTGATGCCGGCCGGCACGCGGACATGCAGCTGCTTGCGCTTCTGTCTGCGGCCGCGGCCTTGACAGCTCGTACAGGGATGATCGATCTTCTTCCCCGAACCACGGCAGGCGTCACAGGGCTGCGAGGTCAGCACAGTGCCAAAAAGCGACTGCTGGCGCGCCTGAACCTGGCCCGTACCGTGACAGATCGGACAGCTGTCGACCGCGGTGCCCTTCTCGGCTCCGGTCCCCTCGCAGCTGTCGCAGAGATCTTCCTTTGTAATGGTGATGTCCCGCTCCGTACCGAAGGCGGCCTCGAGAAAGTCGAGTGTCATGCGATAGCGCAGGTCCGCGCCGCGCACCGCACGGCTGCGCGTGCTCCGGCCGCCGGTGAAGCCACCGCCAAAACCGCCGCCAAAACCGCCGCCGAAAAACTGGTTCAGAATCTCGTCGAAATTGAAGTCGAAGCCGGCCTGGGCGAAGCCCTGGCCGTCGACACCGGCGTGTCCGAACTGGTCATACTGACTGCGCTTTTCGGCGTCGCTCAGGACCGCGTAGGCCTCGTTGGCTTCCTTGAAGCGGGCCTCCGCCTCCGGATTGTCCGGATTCATGTCGGGGTGGTATTTTTTGGCGAGACGGCGGTAGGCCCGTTTCAGCTCTTCATCACTGGCTGTCCGGGATACGCCGAGCACCTCGTAATAGTCGCGCTTTTCCGCCACCTGTTCCTCTCCTCGTTTGCCCTTTGACCGGTAAACGCCGGTGCACCTGTTCCAGGCGCACCGGCATTCCGGTGTCCGGGGTCTATCTTAACCTCCAGGCCTGTATCCTGCCAGCTGTCAGCTGGGATCTCCGCCGGCGTCCTTGAAGCCGTCGGCACCCGGGGCCTCAGGGCCCGCCTGGGCGCCGTAGTCGGGACCCGGTTCCGGCTGCCCGCCGCCGGCCGCCTGATACAGCTGCTCGCTGAGCTTGTAGACCAGCTGCTGCAGGGCCTCGCTCTCACGCTTCATGCCCTCGAGATCGTCCGCCTGAATACGGCTGCGCAGATCGGCAACCTTGGCCTCGATCTCGCTGCGCTGCGTCTGGTCGACCTTGTCACCCAGATCCTTCAGGGTCTTCTCGGCCATGTAGACGGTCGATTCGGCGCTGTTCTTTGTATCGACAGCCTCGCGCTTTGCCTTGTCCTCGGCGGCAAACTGCTCCGCCTCGCGGACGGCCCTGTCGATCTCCTCCTCGGTCAGATTGGTCGACGCGGTGATGGTGATGTTCTGGGCCTTTCCTGTGGCCTTGTCCTGGGCCGAGACGTTGACGATGCCGTTGGCGTCGATGTCAAAGGTGACCTCGATCTGCGGCACGCCGCGCGGTGCGGGCGAGATGCCGTCGAGAATGAAGTTGCCGAGAGTCTTATTGTACTGGGCCATCTCGCGCTCGCCCTGGAGGACATGGACATCGACCTGGGTCTGGCCGTCGGCCGCCGTCGAGAAGATCTGGCTCTTCTTCGTCGGAATCGTTGTGTTGCGCTCGATGATCTTCGTAAATACACCGCCCATGGTCTCAATGCCGAGCGAGAGCGGGGTGACGTCGAGCAGCAGCAGGCCCTTGACGTCGCCGGTCAGCACACCGGCCTGAATGGCGGCACCGATGGCCACGCACTCATCCGGGTTGATGCCCCTGAAGGGCTCCTTCCCGAAGAAGCGCTGGACGGCGTCCTGAACGGCAGGGATGCGGGTCGAACCGCCGACCAGCAGGATACGCGCGATGTCTTCGCGCCTGACGCCCGAGTCCTGCATCGCCGCGCGCAGGGGCACCATGGTCTTCTCCACCAGGTCGGCGGTGAGTTCGTCGAATTTCGCCCGGGTCAGGGTCATATCGAGATGCCGCGTGCCGGTCGCATCCGCGGTGATGTAGGGCAGGTTGATGTTGGTCTGGGTCGTCGAGGACAGCTCGATCTTCGCCTTCTCCGCGGCGTCGCGCAGGCGCTGCATGGCCATGCGGTCGCGGTTGAGGTCGATGCCGTCGGACTTCAGGAACTCTGCGACGAGCCAGTCGACAACCTTCTGGTCGAAGTCGTCGCCGCCCAGGCGGTTGTTGCCGTTGGTGGCCAGCACCTCGAAGACGCCGTCGCCGATCTCGAGAATCGAGACGTCAAAGGTACCGCCGCCCAGGTCGAAGACAAGGATCTTCTGGTCTTCTTCCTTGTCGAGACCGTAGGCCAGGGCGGCCGCCGTCGGCTCGTTGATGATGCGCAGGACATCGAGACCGGCGATGCGGCCGGCATCCTTCGTGGCCTGACGCTGTGCGTCGCTGAAGTAGGCCGGAACGGTGACGACAGCCTGCGTGACCTCCTGGCCGAGATAGGCCTCGGCATCGGTCTTCAGCTTCTGCAGGATCATCGCCGAGATTTCCTGCGGGGCATAGGTTTTGCCGTCGATGGTGGTCTTAAACGCCGTACCCATCTCGCGCTTGATCGACTGCACCGTGCGGTCGGGGTTGGTGATGGCCTGCCGTTTCGCGATCTGGCCGACGAGGCGCTCACCGTCCTTCGAAAAGGCCACGACCGACGAGGTCGTACGGTTGCCCTCGGAGTTCGGGATGACGACGGCCTCGCCGCCCTCCATCACCGCCACACAGGAATTCGTGGTGCCGAGATCGATGCCGATTGCAATTGCCATATTGGTATTCCTCCTGATTTGTTGAGCGCCGGCCACCTCACGGGGCGGCACATCCGGTATTCTATCTTGAATCGCCTTTTTTGCGTTCAGGCTGCATCAGCGATAACAAGCCACTTAGTTCGCCACCTTCACCGTTGCGAAACGGATGATGCGCTCGCCACGGCGGTAGCCCTCCTGCAGGACCTCAACGACTTCGCCGGGTCCCGCCTCCTCGTCCTCCACGTGGAGGACCGCCTCGTGCCGCTCCGGGTCGAAGGTCTCGCCGAGAGCCGCGATCGGCTCCACGCCGAGACGACCCAGCACCTCGCCGATCTGGCGCTCGACGAGGGCCAGACCGCTGACGACGGACTCCACATCGGTCCCGCCGACGGTCTCGCAGGCACTGCGGGCGCGGCCCAGATTGTCCAGCACCGGCAGCCAGAGGGTGACGACATCGGCCACCGACTGCTCGTAGAGGGCTTCCTTCTCGCTGCGGCTGCGCTTCCGGAAATTCTCGTATTCGGCCATCAGACGCAGATAGGAGTCCTTCATCTGGGCGAGCTGCCGGCCCTGTTCCTCGAGCTGTTTCTCGAGCTCGCAGGTCTTATCCTCCGGTGCTGCCTCCGGTTCGACGTCCTCTTCCGTCTCCGCCCGGGCTGCGGCCTCTTCCGCCCGGGCTGCGGTCTCTTCCGTCCGGGCGGCTGTCTCTTCCGCCTGGGCGGCGGCCTGCTGCCCGTCCGTCTGCGGCTGGTCCGCGGTCATGTTCTGCTCTTTGCGTTTACGCATCCTGTCGTCCTCTGTTTCTGTTATTTCTTATTCAGGATCGACTGCTGCGCCAGGTCAGCAGATGATCGATCGTCTGGCGTACGAAGCTGATATGCGAGATCACACGGCTGTAGGCCATGCGTCTGGGGCCCACCACGCCGATGCTGCCCACCAGCTGTTCCGGCAGGTGATAGGTCGTGGTGACGAAGCTGCAGTCCTCGAGCCCCTCCTGCTGCAGTTCCTGGCCGATGCGGACCATCCAGGGGACCGCAGCGCTCCGTTCCGCGAGCGCACCCGCGTCGGCGCCGCCATGGCCGGAGCTCCCGACAGCGGGACGCAGCGGCTCCATCAGGCCGGTCAGCAGACCGTCGGAGGAGAGGGCGCTGACCACATCGCGGGCCCGGGATATGCTGTGAAACTCGCGGTGGCGCAGGAGATTCGGCATGCCGTCGACATAGGCCGCCAGCTGGTCCGCCTGCTGAATGGCCGTCCAGGTCTCGAAGAGAACCTGATTCAAAAGACTCTCGGGCACCTGGCTGTCCGCCGCGGCCAGCTGCATCATGATGAAGCTGATGTCGCGCAGCTGGCAGCCGGCGAGCTGCTGCTCGATCGCGGCGGCGATGCGCTGCAGCTGGTGCTGGTCCAGAACGTCGGGGATGCGCACGATGCGGTCACGGACGACACCGGCCGAGAGAACCAGAACCACGAGCACTCGGCCCGGCTCGATCATCAGCAGCTTGATCTGACGCAGGACACTCGAGGCGACGCGCGGCTGCAGCGCGAGCGAGACATAGCCGGTCTCCTGCGAGAGCAGGCCGGAGGCCTGCCGCAGCAGCTCGGGAATTTCATCGATGCTCTCCCGCAGCTGTTCCCGGATATGCTCCTTCGTCTCCTCCGGCAGCGGCTCGAGCTCCATCAGCTCGTCGATATAGATGCGGTAGCCGCGATCTGTCGGCACCCGGCCGGCAGAGGTATGGGGCTGTTCGAGGTAGCCGAGCTGCTCGAGTTCGGCGAGCGTGCTGCGTACCGAGGCCGAGCTGAGATTGAGGCTGTAGCGCTCGACGAGGCTGCGCGAACCCACGGGTTCGGCGTGCTCCACGTATTCGTCCACAACGGCGCGCAAAATCGTGCGTTTGCGTTCATCCAGACGGCTCGGCTCTTTGGGCATGCCCGACTCCTTTCCCAGATCACCGGCGGGCGGCAGGATCGGTGCCCGCGCAGGAAATTGGCACTCTTTGAACTCGAGTGCCAGAGGCAGGATACCACCCTCGGAAACGAATGTCAATGAATATCAAATTCAGTCAGCAGAAAGCGCCGAAAGACGACATTGGCGATGTCCAGAGCCGGCCGGGTGAGACGCCAGCCGTCCGTCCCCGCGCTTTCGAGCAGGCCTTCCGCCACGAGTCCTGCCGCACTGCGCTCGAGTGCCACCGGCAGTGGCTGCCCGAAGAGCCGGCGGAAGCGCTCTCTCCCGACACCCTCGGCGAGGCGCAGGCCAAGCCAGAAAAACTCCCGCATCGCGTCGGCGAGATCCACTGCCTCCTCCTCTTCCCAGAGTTCTGTCGTCCAGTCCGCCCCGGGGCTGAGCCAGTGTTCCATCCAGTGCCGGATCCCGGATATCGTCCGCCGCCTCACGCCGCCCAGATAGGAAGAGGCGCCCGCACCCGCAGCCCAGTAGGGTTCACCGCGCCAGTAGACCAGATTATGGCGACCCTCGTGCCCCGGCAGCGCGGCGTTCGAGAGCTCATAGCGGCGCAGGCCGGCCGCCCGGGCGAGGTCCAGACAGACGGCGTACATCTCACGTTCCGTGTCCTCATCCGGCAGCGCGGCGAGTCTCCCCGCCCGCTCGAGGCGCTCAAAGGCCGTGCCGGGATCGATGGTCAGCGAATAAAAGGACAGGTGCGTGCTGCCCGCGGCGAGAGCGAGTTCAACTGTCGCCGCGACCTCCTCCGGCGTCTGCTGCGGCAGGCCATAGAGGATGTCGCTGCTGAGCGAGGCAAAGCCGGCCCTGCCCGCCGCCTCCATGACACGGTGGTAATCGGCGACCGTGTGGTCCCTGCCGGCATAGGCGAGATGCCGGTCCTGAGCCGCCTGCAGGCCGACGCTGAGACGGGTGACGCCGACCCGGGCAAAGTCCCGAATCTTCTCTGCCGCCGTGTCGCCGGGATTGACCTCCAGAGTGATCTCGGCGCCGGGATCGAGGCCGAACACCTCCTCCACCGTCGCGATAATCTGCGCTGCTTCGTCCGCTGTCATCAGGCTCGGCGTGCCGCCGCCGAAATAGAGTGTCACCAGCGGCAGGACGGCGGGGACGAGCCGCTCGAGCGCACGGATTTCGCTGCAGAGGGCGGTGACATAGGCATGCCGTTCCGCCGGATCCATAACGCGGCTCAGAAAGGAGCAGTAACGGCAGCGATGGCGGCAGAAGGCGAGGTGCAGGTAGAGGGAGCACGGCACGCGGTCGCGGTAGGGATTTGCGGCGCAGGCGCTCACCGGGACTGAATACCGGCTTCCAGCTCGTCCATGCGCCTGAGCAGACTGCGGTAGAAGCGGCGGAACGAGGGCGAGCGGTTGCGGCCGGGATCGAGATAGGGCGCCACCGTCTCGGCCCACTCCCCCTTCATCGCCCCGACGGCCGGGTAGCCGACCCGGATCAGGCGTTCGGCCGTGCTGCCCAGAATGGCCCGGGCCAGCAGTTCCCAGGTGCCGCAGACGCTGTCCTGCTCATAGGAGGCGAGCAGCCGGCGATCGGCATGGGGCCAGGCGGCTAGCAGGGCCTCCGGATCACCCAGGATCCAGGCCTCCATCTCCTCGACCGCGATGGCGACGACCGAGCTCAGGCGCTCGGTGCAGTGGTGCACGAGTGTCTGCAGTTCGCGGAAGCGCTCTTCCGGCGGCTCGCGGTCGGCGTCGAGGACGATAAGCAGGATAAAGTCCGGCCGGCGGGCCGCCTGCCGTTCATAGACGCGCAGCTTCGCAGGCAGGAGATCGAGCAGACCGGCAGCTAGCGGTGCCGGCCGCTGCCGCCAGTCCCGCGGCAGCCGTCCGATCCCGCGATGGGGCCGCAGGGCCCAGGTCCAGGGCAGAGGACGTTCTGAGAGAACGGGCTCCAGCAGGCCCTCCAGCAGTTTCGCGCCGGAGCGGTCCTCGATCAGGATTTCAAGATGTGGCATCCGGCTCCCCTCGGGTATCCGTCGCCGGATCCTCGAGATGGCCGGCATACCAGATGGCGGCCATTCCGATGCCCTCTTCGTAGAGCTCCGCCACCAGCGGCAGCGCCGATGCCTGCAGGGCACGGTCGCCCGCCCCGCGGCTGAGCACCCAGACCTCCCGGGGCGCAAAGCTCTCGAGCAGCACGGGATTGTGCGTGCTCATGATGATCTGGCTCTGCTCATGACGCAGCCCATAGCGGCGCAGCTCGTCGCCGAGGCTGGTCACACTGTCGTGGTAGAGGCCGCTGTCCGGGTTTTCGATCAGCAGGAGAGGCCGCGGGTCGGGATCCTCGAGCAGGAGCAGCAGAGCGAGAAAGCGCTCCTCGGCCGCGCTGAGCGAACCCTTCAGCCAGTCCTCGCGCAGACGTCGCCCGGCCGGGTGCACAGCGGCAATGCGCTCCTGAATTTTGCGCCACAGCGCCGGGCTGCGGCGCTCGTACCAGGCGATGACGTTGGGGATGTTGCTCGCCGTCTCGTTCAGACGGTGATGCGGACCCTGTCTCTCGTGACGGGAAGCGTCGAGGCGCATTCCGGCTCCGGGAGCATCCTCGAGAAAGCGACAGAAATACCATGAGGACAGTTCCGCGAGCACGGCCCGCGGCAGACCCTCGCCCGTCAGCCGGCCGACCAGCGGCAGCAGAGCGCGCTTGCGGTCGCCGGCGTCGAGGCTTTGCCTCGCCTCTCCCGAAAGTTCGCAGAAGCCGCCGTCTTCTCCCATCTCCAGCACCGTCCGCCCGGACCCGTCAGTCCGGGCGCCAGGCAGAAGCGCGAGGTTTTCGCTCGCCAGCCGCGGCCGGCCCTCCGCGTCCGCCCGGATCGCGATCCGATAGCAGACGGGCCGGGACAGACCGGGCAGGCTCAGAAGGACTTCGATCTCCAGCGGCTCGCGGCTGCCATGCCGCAGCAGGCCGGCGAAGCCGTCGGGATCGCAGGCATTCGTGGCATAGGGCAGATCATGGCGCATCAGCGCGGAGAGCAGGCCCAGCGAACCGAGCACCGAGGATTTGCCGCTGGCGTTGCGGCCGATGAGGACGGTCAGCTCCTGCAGCCGTGACAGGGAGTCCAGCTCCGCCGCCGAGGCGCCCGCAGCCAGGGCCCGCTCCCAGACAGCACGGGTCAGGCCGAGCTCAAGGTGTTCGAGGCTCTGATAATTCCTCAGACACAGACCGAGAAGCATGACGGGATGCGGCCGTTCAGGCGCCGGGGCCGGCGGCTGCGGGATCCGTCGCCATTTCCTTCAGCGTCGTGCCGAGCACGGCGAGGTTCTGGATCTCCGAAGGGATGATGATCTTCGTCGCCTGGCCGCGGCTGACGGTCTCGAGCGCCTCCAGGCTGCGCAGGGCGATAACAGCTTTGTCCGCGCCGGCTGCACGGATCATTTCGAGGCCGCGGGCGGTGGCCTCCTGCACCTTCAGGATGGCTTCCGCCTCGCCCTCGGCCTCGCGGATCCGGGCTTCGCGGCGGGCGTCGGCACGCAGAATGACCGCCGTCTTTTCGCCCTCGGCGACCAGAATCGCCGATTCCTTCTCGCCCTCGGCACGCAGGATGTTCTCGCGCTTCTCGCGCTCGGCCTTCATCTGGCGTTCCATCGCCGACTGGATGTCCTGCGGCGGCAGAATGTTCTTCAGTTCGACGCGGTTGACCTTGATCCCCCAGGGATCGGTTGCCTCGTCGAGAATGACGCGCATCCGGGTGTTGATCAGGTCACGCGAGGTCAGCGTCTCGTCGAGTTCGAGGTCGCCGATGATGTTGCGCAGCGTGGTCGCCGAGAGGTTCTCGATCGCCTGATCCGGGTCCTCGATGCCGTAGGCGTAGAGCTTCGGGTCGGTAATCTGATAGAAAAGAACCGTGTCGATCTGCATCGTCACATTGTCCTTCGTGATGACCGCCTGGGGCTGAAAGTCGAAGACGCGTTCCTTGATCGAAACGACCTTCGCAACCCGGTCGATGAAGGGGACCTTGATATGGATGCCGGTGTGCCAGGTGTCGAGATAGGTGCCGAGGCGCTCGATGACAAAGGTCGAGGCCTGGGGCACAACCCTGACGTTGCGGATCAGGATGATGAGGACCAGGACGAGGATGACAACCAGAGTGATCTGGCCTCCGATCGAAAGCAGAAGGGGAAGTGGATGGCTCATGCGTGACCTCCGTGTTCAACAGTCTGTGCGGCGGATGCGGGAGCGGCTTCGACGATGGCCTTTACCCCGCGGATGGCGGTGACACGGACCTGGCTGCCCTCCGGCAGAGGCGTGGCATCCGTGGTTTCGGCACTCCAGGTCTGGCCGCGGACACGAATCAGGCCGGTGCCCTCGATGGGATCAAGTGCGACAATCACCTCGGCCGTCTGTCCGATGATGCGGTCGGCATTCGTCGGCGTGCGGCGCCGCGGGCCGATGAAGATGCGGTCCCGGAAGTGCCAGCCGATGGCAAAGGTCAGCGCTGACAGGAGCACGAAAACCAGCACCTGTACCGCTGTCGATGCTCCGAGCATGGCGGCGACCATGGCACCCAGGGCTCCGACAGCGAACCAGAGCGAAATCAGCATCACGGTAAGCGCCTCGACCACCAGCAGCAGGATGGCGAGCAGCAGCCAGAAAATCCAGGGTTCAAGAGAAGAAAACAGGCTCGCGAGCTGCAGTGCAGCGGGACTGGGACACATGTGGCGGCTCCTTTCAGACTGCTCGGGTGCTCTGAGTCAATTATACACGCCGGCAGGCTGTCCTCTGTTCAGCGGAGATGATCCGTGCCTTCACTTTCGGCATCCGCGACGTCGGCCGCCAGATAGCCCGACGAGCCCTTCGCGATCGCTCCGAGCAGGAGTTCGGCCACCGCATTGATGCGCAGCCGCAGGCGGGAGGTCTCGACCTGCGGCTCAATCAGGCGCAGCGAATCGTAATTCGAGCCCGCCAGCATGCCGCCGTTGTTCGAGAAGGCCGGATGTCGGGACTCGATGACCGCCTCCGCCGCCGTCACGTTGTAGTCGGCCGACTCGAAAAAGACAATCGGGATGCCGGCCTCATCGAAGGGGCGGTAATCCGAGTCGCGCAGCGTAAATTCGCGATAGATGTGATTCTCCGCAAAGCCCTCCACCGCCACCGGATAGCCCCCCTGGTTGGTCAGCAGATCCATGCCCGTATAGGTTTTCAGGCGCCGCTCTATCGCCACGTCGGTGGCTTCATAGAGCTTTCGCCGCATGCGGTATTTGCTGTCGGGAAGGAGCGAGCTGCGCCCCGCATGAGCGTAGAGCTTGTCGCCGGCATAGATGCGCTCGGCCACATAGACACAGTCGATGCGCTCGCGCCGCCTGGCATCGAGGCTCGCGAGCAGAGTGCGGGCGCCCAGATAGTCATCATTTCCGGCAGCGAGAAAACCTACCGTTACGTCATAGGCCGTCTCGGTCTTTGCGAGTTCGCGCAGCAGGACGAGAAGGACCGCGGTCGAGGCCGCGCTCTCGTGAATGCCGTCATAGTCCGGTACCTGTGCCGCCTCTGAGGGCGCAAAGCAGTCGTCGTAATGGGCGAGTACGAGAACCTCGCGGTGTTCGGGCGCGGCTCGGGCCGTCGTGGCCGTCTCCAGCGTCGGCGCCCGGCGCTCGAGGACCGCCGGATCATGGCCGGGCTCAGGTGTCTCATCGGCATGAAAGCCGCTTCCGGGCAGCGTCACGATGAGATTCGCCGTCTGCCGCCGGCTGCCGTCCTCGCCGCTCCGGATCACCGGCTGCTCCTGCACGGCGGTGCAGCCCAGCCGGGCCAGCTCCTCGCGCAGCAGTTCCCGCGTCCTCGCCTCACCCTCGCTGTAGGGCGCACGATAGGGCGCCTCGGCCGCGATACGGCGCGCCAGACGCATGCCGTAGTAGCCGTAGTCGGCGGCCACGGCCGTCTCACGTCTGCCGGAGCAGCCCGCCGCCGGCGGCAGCAGCAGGAGCAGGCAGAGGCAGAACAGGGGCAACCGGCGGCGGCAGGTCATTTGACGCTGTCGCGGTAGCCGGGTCCCTCCGCGCGGAAGCGGGCCAGGGCATCGCGCAGTTCGACGGCCACAGCCTCCGGCGCCGTCGTGTTGCAGTGCGCCCAGACGCCCGTTTCGCTGGAGGCGTTGTACTTGATCTTGTCTGCCGAGCGCATGGGCGGGAAGAACTCGATATGAAAGTGAAAGTCCGGCTGGCCCTGCTTCACTTCGAGGTCGGGCCAGTCGGCAGGGTTCTGATTCACCGGGGCGTTGTGCATGCACATCATGTAGGGGAAGCGAATATGAAAGAGGGCATCGAGCATGCCGGCGGCGTCACGGATGAGGATGGCGAGCGAGGCTGCCTCCTCCTCCGTCAGTTCACAGAGGCTGCCGACATGGCGCCGCGCCATGATCTGGACACCGTAGGGATACTCCGACCAGAAGGGCAGGTAGAGGACAAAGTGCTCGTTTTCGTCGATGATGCGGCGGCCGTCCCCGCGTTCATCGGCCAGGATACGGCAGAAGAGGCAGTCTCCGGTCTCGCGCCGCGAACGGCTCTGGGCGCCAAGCTCGAGCTCCATCTTCTTCGGCAGGAAGGGATAGGCATAGATCTGGCCGTGCGGATGGGGCATCGTGACGCCGACGGCATCGCCGCGGTTCTCAAAGATGAAGACATAGCGGACCAGAGGATCCTGGCGCAGGCAGGCGAAGCGCTCCCGCCACAGATCCATCAGTTTCACCATGTGCTCATCACCGAGCTCGGGCACGGTGCGGCGGTGCTCCGGCGAATAGAGGATGACCTCGCACTTCCCATAGGCGGGTGCGACGGCAAAGAGCCCGGTTGCCACATCGTCGGGCTCGGGCGGTGTCGCGGAGAGGGCGGGAAAGTCGTTGTCGTAGCAGTACACATCATAGTCGTCCGGGACACGTCCCGAACCGGGGCAGAAGGGGCACCAGTCGCGCGGCATCTGCGGCCTGTTCTGTCTATGGGAGGCGATCATCACCCAGTCTTCGGTCATCGGGTTCCAGCGAATTTCGGCCATTACTGCCTACCTCCTATAATCGGATGAGAGGAATTATACCTTAGTCATATGAGCCTCAAATGTGGTAGCGTACGTGAATGAGGTGAAAGGTCGGAAGATGGAGCGGATTGGGCAGAAAAGGAAACAGTGCCGGCACGGGGCAGCCGCGAAAGCGCCGGGCCTTCCGGGGCTGCGCTTTTGTCTGCCGCTGCTGCTCGGCCTGCTTCTCCTGCTGCCGCCTCTCCCTGTCCGCGGACAGGAGGTGCCGGTGCGTCCGCTGAGCCCCATGGCCGAACTGCCCGCAGCACTCTCGGGCGATCCGGGTGCTGACAGCTTCCTCGTTCGTGAGAACAAGCTCGATTCGGTTCTGTTCGCCCATAACAGCGAAGAGGTCTACCATTCGACACTTGTCCTCTATCTGACGACAGCCGTGCTCGCCGTGGAGCAGCTTTCGCCTGACAGCCGCATCACCATCTCGCAGACTGCCTATGAACTGCATGAAGACCCGACGCTGCTGCGGGCCGGACAGCGCTACCCCCTCTCCTATCTCCTGCGCGCCCTCCTCCTCGAAGGCGAGCCAACCGCCGTGCACGCGCTGGCGGAACAGCTCGCGCTGACCCGCGACCGTTACGTCGAACTGCTGGCGGCCAGAGCCCGCCTGCTCAACATGGCTGCAACCAGCTTCTACCTCGAAAGCGAAATTCCGGCCGCGGCAGGCAGCGCAGCACCGGTTTCGAGGCTGCGTGCGCGCACCTCGACCTCGGACCTCTCACGTCTGATCAACGCGGTACTGGATAATGCCAGGCTCTCCGACCTCCTTCGTCTGCGCGATGAAACCTGGTTTGACAGCAGCGGAGTCAACCGCTACTTCCGCAATCAGCTCTCCTTCGTCTGGAACTTCATCGAAGGGGTTGACGGGGGCATGATGGCACGCACCGGAACACGCCGGGAACACGTCGTTCTCCTGACGAGCCGCGTTAAAAACTTTTCCTATGTCGTCTATCTGCGCCGGGATCTGCCGCCCACGCCGGCCGTGGCCGAGACGAGCAGCGAGCGCTCTCTCGTTGCCAGCCTGCGCCGCATCATTCAGGCTGTCGAGGCAACATTTGAGCTCTCGACACTGGCACGCCGCGGCGAGACCTATCGCGAGAACGTCCCTTACATAGGCGAGCCGGTCAACCTGCTGTTCCTGAACACCGTCTCCTATGTGCATCCGGTGGAGGATGCAGCGATACTCGAGTCCCGGCTGGTGCTCCCCGAACAGACTCCGCCCCTGCCCATCTACAGCAGCGACAGCATCGGCGAGGTGCGCTTCACCCTCAGCGACGGCTCCGTACTCGCGGTCACCGTGGGCACAGACCGT
The DNA here is from genome assembly GCA_030057555.1 of Bacillota bacterium. Lineage (GTDB taxonomy): Bacteria > Bacillota > Clostridia > Saccharofermentanales > Fastidiosipilaceae > JAEZYR01. The sequence goes on from JASGUU010000010.1 coordinate 32,260, forward strand.
GACATCCACGCCCGCAACAATCAGATTGACAGTCTGCTCGCGGTCCTCGACAACAACCGCGACCTCGTCCGCCTCATCGGCCTGCTGACCGCCGTTCTCGCCATGTTCATCCTGGAACGCCTGATCCGCTTCCTGATTCGTCTCGGCTATCGCCTGCGCCTGAAGCGCGTCGACAGCGTCCGCGAACGCATGGCTGAGAAGCCCGTCAAAGATATTCTGGCCTCTGAACAGGCAGAGGGCAGGCGTCGGGTTCTGGTACCCGAGCGGCTGCCACGACAGGCCAGGCGGCGCCTCGAGCGCTATCGCGGGCGCTCCGAAGAGGCCGGGACGGCGTCAGGAGCGCAGGCCGAGCAGGCGGAGAAGCTCGGCGAGCGGCGTCTGAGCGCGGTCCAGGAGCAGATCGTAGACGTAGAAGGCAGCGAGCAGAACCGGGACCGCGAGCCAGGGCCAGGGCAGCCCGGGCCAGCGCCGGACGGCAGCGGCCAGGGGATCGGCCAGGCCCACGAGGCGGGCCGCGACATATAGCAGAGCGGCCAGCAGGGCCGCAACGGGTGCTTTCAGAACGAGGCGCAAAGCGCGCCCTTTCACACGACTTTCGAGCACTCGCTTCAGCAGCGGATAGGAACCCGAAACAAAGGCATAGACCAGGCTGACCGGCGGGCCCGCCAGCAGCTGGGCGAGCACGGCGGTCGCGAGCCAGACGGCCGCAGCTCCGGCCGTCCCGAGGAGCTGGATCGCGGCCAGCATGACAAACGAGAGCAGGAGATGGACAAACAGTGTCCCCACCGGCAGCAGCCGCTCCGCCAGCATGATGAGGATGGATAACGCCGTCAGGAGACCGCCCGTTGCCACCAGACGACCCGGGCTGCGCGAAGTGGACATGCAGCTAGCAGCAGGTGCAGAGATCGCCGCCGAGGCACTCGCAGCAGCTGTCCGCACAGCACAGACAGGTCAGCTGATCACAGCAGCCGCCGAACTGGCCGCCATAATATGTTCCGCCCCAGGGGTTCTGCTGTCGTCCCGGTCCGTAGGGATTATGCCGATAGGAGCCCTGTGCATCCGGTCCGGCCTGGCCTCCCTGCGACTGTCCCTGCTGGCCGAAGGGGCCAAAGGGGCCGAAGGGACCGTAGGGATTGGATCCATATGGTCCCCCGGCCCGCCCCTGCTGCCAGGGTCCCCGCAGGTCATAGGCACGACGTTTCTCGGGGTCGCCGATGAGATCATTCGCCTGATTGATCTCAACCAGCTTCTCCTGTGCCAGGCCCTTCATCGTCGGATCGGCATACTGGTCGGGATGGTACTTCTTCACCAGGGAACGATAGGCCTGACGGATCTCCTGATCCGTCGCCTGACGGCTGACGCCGAGCACCTGATATGGGTCCTTTTGACTGGTCAAGAAGCTCTCCTCCACCACGATCTGCTGACGGCGACGATTATAGCACGGCTGGCGGGTGTTTCCGAGTCATGGCCTGGAAGCGGCCGGGCACGCTGGCAGCAGGCGTTTCAGACGTTCTGCACAGCAGTGAAGGGCAGACTTCCATGCTCTGCCCGATCCGTCTGATGTCTGTGCGACGCTTTTCGTGTATAAGTCAAAACAGCTGGATTCTCTCAGGCGAACCACCCGGAGCGACACGCTAGAGGCGCTCCAGCCTTTGATCCGCCATGACCCTCTCGCGGACTGAGCCGAGACCCAGCTGCACGGTGTTGGCCAGCAGTTCGCCGTGGCGGCGGATGGGAAGCGGAGCCAGCAGGCGGTCCATCTCGGTCTCCAGCGCGGCGAGCGTCAGGTAGCCCGCGACGGCGGCGGCGTCGCGCCGGGGCCAGCGTTCGGCACCCAGCCCGCGGTACTCCTGAAACAGCGCAGGAAAGCGGCTGCGTTCGGGCGGGGCGTGCAGGCTTTCCGGATCGAGATGGTCGAGTGCGTTGTAGCGCCCGGCTGCGAGGTCGTCCGCGCGGTCATCGAGGGCATCGATGAGGTAGACCCAGGCGCCGAGCAGCTCCATGAAGCGCTCGAGGCCCGTGAGCCAGGGGGCCTCAAGCACGGCGGGCGCAGCGCTTCCGAGCCCGTGACGGAGGCAGAAGGCGAGCAGCGAGCCGAAGGCGGCGGCGGCCTGGTTGGCCGTTGCGTCGCCGGGCTTTGCCTGCTGCTCCAGAGTTGTCATCGCTTCCAGTGCCTCCCGGATCGCGCGGTCCAGCTGCGGCGACCGGCGCCGGGCCCTGCGGATCGCCCGCCGGCCGACGAGCAGGCCGAGGCGCGAGCGCCACAGATCCTCGCGGTCATGGAGATTGTCCCCGAGCTTGGCAGCGGCAAAGAGCACGCTGAGGACGGCAGCTTCTTCCAGGGCCGCCGAAGAGCGGCCGATGGGCTTCCTGCGTACGGGATTCAGGATGCAGATGCCCGGCTCATGGATGGGATCCCCGTCGGCGAAGGCCTCGAGCAGCAGGGTGAAGAAGGTCATGTCATAGCCCGTTGTCAGGCGAGAAAACTGGCCGTAGCCGCGCTTGAGCTCCATACACAGGCCGCAGTAGACGGCGCGGTAGTGGCTGAAGCTGCGCATGCGCAGTTCGGGCTTCTCCGGTCGGACATATCCAAACAAAGGCGGTACCTGCTTCCTTGTTCCGCTCGGGGCGAAAGGGTATCATGGATGGCTGATTTACACAGTATACCGGCGTTTTACCGCCCGCGTCAGGAGGTCGTTTCGATGTCAGGAACCGTTCGCACACGCTTCGCACCCAGCCCCACCGGCTTCATGCATGTCGGCAATCTGCGCTCGGCTCTCTACGAATACCTGATTGCCCGCGTGTCGGGCGGGCAGTTTGTGCTGCGCATCGAGGACACGGATCAGAAGCGTCAGGTGCCCGGCGCTCTGGAGGCCATCTATGCGACACTCGAACAATGTGGGCTGCAACATGACGAAGGGCCGGACATAGGGGGCCCCTACGGTCCCTATGTGCAGAGCGAGCGGCTCGAACACTATCGCGACGAGGCCGAAAAGCTCATCGCCGGCGGCCATGCCTATCGCTGCTTCTGCACGGCTGAGCGCCTCGAGTATCTCAGGTGGCAGCAGGAGGGCCAGTCCTTTCAGGGCTACGACCGCCACTGCCGCGATCTCGATCCGGATGAGGCGGCGGCGCGGGCGGCTGCCGGCGAGCCCTGTGTCATCCGCCAGCGCATGCCGCTCGAGGGACAGACGGAGTTCGTCGATGCCGTCTACGGCCGCATCACGGTCGACAACAGCGAGCTTGAGGACCAGATTCTGCTTAAGAGCGATGGCTTCCCGACCTACAATTTCGCGAATGTCGTCGACGACCATGACATGCATATCACCCATGTCGTGCGCGGCTCCGAGTATCTCTCCTCGACACCGAAGTACAACCTGCTCTACGAGGCCTTTGGCTATGAGATCCCGACCTATGTCCATCTCCCCCTGATTCTGGGCAAGGACGGCCAGAAGCTCTCCAAGCGCCACGGAGCCACCGGCTTCACCGAGCTGGTCGAGGCGGGCTATCTGCCCGAGGCCATCCTGAACTACCTCCTCCTCCTCGGCTGGTCGCCCGGCGATACCGAGGAGATCTTCAGCCTGGCGGAGATGGAGCAGGCCTTTACGATCTCCGGACTCAGCCGTTCGCCGGCGACTTTCGACTACGGCAAGCTGCTCTGGTTCAACCAGTCCTGGCTGCGCGGCGAGGAGCCGGAACAGTTCGCCCGGCGCTGCCGCGGGGCACTTGAGGACGCATTGGGCCGCGAAGCGACGGACGCCGAGCTGGAACTTGCCGGCCGCATGCTGCAGCCGCGCCTCGAGCGCCTGACGGATATCCCGGCGCAGCTCGAATGGCTGCAGGAACTGCCTGAGGACTATGACCTGGGACTGTTCACGCATAAAAAGATGAAAACTGACGCCGCCTCCTCCCGCCTGATGCTGGAGCGGCTGCGGGCGGGGCTCGCCGCGCTCGAGAGCTGGACGGAGGAAGAGATCCATGCATTTCTGCTGGCTGCGGCAAAGGAGCAGGGTGTGAAGAACGGCCAGGTCATGTGGCCGCTGCGCATCGCGATCTCCGGGCGGTCGGTGACCCCCGGCGGCGCCGTCGAACTGGCCACACTGCTCGGCCGGAAGGAGACGCTGCGGCGCATCGACCTGTCGCTTGACAGACTCGCCGGACTGCGGTCCTGAAATACGGGGAATGAAGAGAGAGGACTTTGCCTGCATGTCAAAAGAGATTGAAATCGAGAAGCCACGCCACTTTATCGCTCAGATCATTGATGAGGACATGGCACCCGGCGGCCGCACGCACGGTCAGCGCCTCCACACCCGCTTCCCACCCGAGCCGAACGGCTATCTGCATATCGGCCACGCCAAGGCGGTGGTGATCAATTTCGGGCTGGCGGAGGCCTATGACGGCCTCTGCAACCTGCGCATGGACGATACCAACCCGCTGCGCGAGGAGGAGCACTACGTCGACAGCATCGTTGAGGACATCCGCTGGCTCGGCTATGACTGGGAGGAGCGCTTCTACTTCGCCTCCGACTACTTCGAACGCATGTATGACTGCGCCGTCTCCCTGATCCGCGACGGGAAGGCCTATGTCTGCGAGCTCGATGCCGATGAGCTGCGGGAAACGCGCGGGACACTGACCGAGCCGGGCACGAACAGCCCCTGGCGCGACAGACCGATCGAGGAGAGTCTCAGGCTCTTCGCCGAGATGCGTGCCGGACTGCACGAGGATGGGCGCATGGTGCTGCGTGCGAAGATCGACATGGCCTCCGGCAACATGAACATGCGTGACCCCGTGCTCTACCGCATCAGCCACGCCGAGCATCACCGCACCGGGGATGCCTGGTGCATCTACCCGATGTACGACTTCGCCCACCCGCTGGAAGATGCGTTTGAGCACATTACTCATTCGCTGTGCTCCATCGAGTTTGAGGATCACCGTCCGCTCTACGACTGGGTCATCGAAAACTGCCCCGTGCCCTCGAAACCGCGGCAGATCGAGTTCGCCAGACTCGGCATCAACGGGACGGTGATGAGCAAGCGCAAGCTGCGCCAGCTTGTCGAGGCCGACCTGGTCCACGGCTGGGACGACCCCCGCCTGCCGACCCTGCGCGGTCTGCGCCGCCGCGGCTATACCCCGACCGCGATCCGCCGCTTCGTGACGGAGACGGGCGTGTCGAAGGTGATGTCGACAGCCGATCAGGCCTTTCTGGAGCACTGTCTGCGCGATGAGCTCAATCGCGAGGCACCGCGGGTCATGGCCGTCGTCGATCCCGTGCGGCTGACGCTGACCAACTGGCCCGCGGACGAGACGATCACGGTGACGGCCGACAACAACCCCGAGCGTCCGGAGGACGGCACGCGCGAGCTCAGTTTCGGGCGTGAGCTCTGGATCGAGCGCGAGGACTTCATGGAGACGCCGCCCCGGCGCTACCACCGTCTCTACCCCGGCAACGAGGTGCGCCTCAAGCACGCCTATGTCATCCGCTGCACCGGCTGTGTCAAGGACGAGGCGGGCCGCGTGGTCGAAGTGCTGGCCGAGGTCGACTTCGCGACAAAGGGCGGCGAGACACCCGACGGCCGGCGCGTGCGCGGCACCATCCACTGGGTGCACGAAAAGACGGCGGTCAGGGCCGAGGTGCGCCTCTACGACCGCCTCTTCACCGTCGATGACCCGGACGCCGACGAGCGCGACTATCTGGAGGTGCTGAATCCCGAGAGCCTCACCGTCATGCCCGAGGCGCAGGTCGAGCCGCTGCTGGCTGCGGCCCGGCCCGGCGAGAACTTCCAGTTCCTGCGCCTGGGCTACTTCACGCCGGATCCGGATACGAGCCCCGAGCGGCCCGTGTTTAACCGCGCTGTGTCGCTGAAGGATTCCTACCGCCCGCCACAGAGTTGACGGGATGCGCGGCGGTAGCTGCCGCAAACGGACGCTTCAAGAGAGCCTGCAGGCCAAAAGCTGCGGGCTCTTTGTATTCAGGGAGCCGGGATAGCTGTAACGGATGCCTGCTTTGCCTGTTTGGTCGCTGTGTCACAAGCTGGCGGCAGCTCAGCGGGATCTGGTTGACCTCGTTGAAGCAGGAAAAACAGTGTTTTTCGACCTGGGTAGAGTATGCAGAGTAAGCGCTCAAAGAGCCGCACCTCAAAAGACCCCGTTCGAGCCTGTTCAGGTTCCGTGCGGGGTCTTTGTCATTCGCGTTCTGTGTGGGTGGTTTTCGTCCTGCGTTTCGGTCGGCCCTGTCGTTT
>JASGUU010000011.1 GCA_030057555.1 Bacillota bacterium
ACTAGATCCCAAGCAAAAAAACGGCGCCCTCAACTGTACGGTTCCATTATCCTATGTGGCTCATAGGATCTGTGGAAAGCCTGACCAAGGCCATGTATCCTTGGCCGACTGCAATATACAAGCAAAAATTCGACCTATACACGAAGCAGAGCGCATAAGCTGCAAAGCTGAGCAGAAAACCACGATTTCCGAGCAAAAAATCAACTTGTACGAGAATAACTGCGCATAAGCTGCAAAGCTGCTCACTGCATACTCTACCCAGAGCTAAAAACCTCTCAAAATCTCTTTCCGGCAGCTCTCGAGAGGAGCCGGGCGGCAGAAAAGAGCTGCTCAGGGGGCAAGTCACGTCGCCTGCTGCCGTGTTTCATGTCACGAACAGCCCAAACATATGGCATCAGGCTCTTGCATCCGATATCGCACCGGTCAACAAACCAGACGCACATGGCAGACTGTCCGGCGGTGCAGGCAACAGCGATTCACAGATACATCGAAAAGACAAGCCTGCTTCTTCAGGATTCGTCTGTATCGGCGGGCAGGCCAAGCAGGCTGGCCACGAGGGCGCGGATAGCCTGGGCAAAGATGCGGCGCTCATCCGGCGTCACGGTCTCCAGGGCACGGCGGACCTCCGCAAGCGGGAGGCGCGGAGCCGATGCGAGCTCGGCGAAATCCTGGATGCCGCCAGCCTCGATCAGGGTGAACAGGGCATCGTAGAAACGCTCGAGTTCGTCATCGTTGAAGCGCTCCCGCCAGGACATCAGGCCGCGGACGAAGGCACGGGAGAATGGCGAGACCTCCGCTGCGGTGATGAAGTCGCCGTCCTCAATCAGCCAGGTAAAAGGACTGTGCTGCGCTCCCGCAAAGCCTTCGGCTCGGACGATGCGCGCGGGAGGCCCGGGCTGCTCCAGCAGGAGGCCGACGATGGCCATGCGCGGCATGGTCTTTTCGACGCGCAGGGCAATACGCGCGCAGCCGGGGCGGGCGAGGACATCGTCGTGAAAGCCCGGGGCATCGTGGACATAAATGCGGCGGATGCGGGCGGCGACGTCGGGGGCGGCATAGATGGCGGCATAGATGGCGAGATTGCCGCCTTTGGAGTGGCCGGAGAATGTCAGGGCTTCGGGGCGCAGCCGCGCCACTTCGGCGAGCCAGGCGGAGGCGGCCGCCTGTGCGGGGATCTGCCGATGCGTCAGCAGACTGACGCTTTCGCGCCAGCCCGGCAGCGTCGAGTCAGTGCCGCGGAAGACGAGACGGCAGTGGCCGTCACCGGTGAGGCAGCAGAGGGCGGCAAACTGCTGCTTCTCCGCGGGACGGTAGTCGTCAACGTGGAGGGCGAGGCGAACATCGGCAAAGCGCGGACTCCCGGCGGCCGCCTCAAGCAGCCGGCCGGTCTCCTGGACCTCGAGCATGTGGATGAAAAGGCGGGGCCGCAGATCCGGATGGGCGAGTTCGCGGATCGTGATGCTCCGTCCGGGCTGGTCAGGCCCCGGGACGAGGCCTTCAAGATGCAGATAGCTGAGGGTTGACAGCAGCAGGCTGTCAACAGCGCCAAAGGGACATTCGCTGAAGGACGCTGTCGCGGCAGCCGCATAGTCGCAGAGATTCCCCATGACACCTTCCTTTTGCCTGCGCCGCAGCCATGGCGGCGTTTTCTGGGCTATTATGGAACTATCTTTTGTTTGAGCTGCCGGCTTTCCATACAGGGGACCGGTCAACACCTGTCATTATAAGGAGGTAGAGCCCATGTCACACCAGATGAACGAACCTCAGAAGCGCCTGATCGGACGCATGCCCAAGATCGGCATCAGGCCCGTCATTGACGGCCGGAGAAAGGGCGTCCGCGAGTCCATGGAAGCGAAGACCAGGGCGATGGCCGAGGCGGCGGCCCAGCTGATCACGAGCCGGCTGCGCTACTCGAACGGCCTCCCGGTCGAGGTCGTCATCGCCAGCCCGAGCATCGGGGGCGCGGCGGAAGCGGCGATGGCGGCGGATTTCTTTGCCGCGGAAAATGTCACCGCAACCCTCTCCGTCACCCCCTGCTGGTGCTATGGCTCCGAAACCATGGATCTCGATCCGCTGACGACAAAGGCGGTCTGGGGCTTCAACGGCACCGAGCGCCCCGGCGCGGTCTATCTGGCGGCGGTCATGGCGGCGCATGCGCAGCGGGGTCTGCCGGCCTTTGCCATCTATGGCCGCGACGTGCAGGACATCGAGGACAACTCGATTCCGGCAGATGTTGAAGAGAAGATCCTGCGCTGGGCGCGGGCAGCGATGGCCGTTGGCCAGATGCGCGGGAAGTCCTATGCCTCGATCGGCTCGAGCTGCATGGGCATCGCAGGCTCCTTCCCGCAGCCGATGATGTACCAGAACTACTTCGGCATCCGCTGGGAGTCGCTGGATCAGATTGAGATTGAGCGGCGCATCGCCCGCGGCATCTATGACCATGAGGAATACGAGCGCGCGGCGGCCTGGGTGAAGGAATGGTGCCCGCAGGGCTTTGACAAGAACATCGAGGACTACGCCGACAATCCGGAGATCGAGCCCTTCGGCGAGGAGGAGTTCGCTGAACAGTGGAAGCGCTCGATTCTGGGCATGATGATCATGCGCGACATCCTGATCGGCAACCGGAAGCTGGCCGAGATGGGCTTCGCCGAGGAGGCGGCCGGGCGCAACGCGATCCTGGGCGGCGTACAGGGCCAGCGGCAGTGGACCGACCACTTCGCGAACCATGACTTCGCCGAGGCGATGCTGAATTCCAGCTTCGACTGGAACGGCATCCGCGAGCCTTTCATCTTCGCGACGGAGAACGACAACAACAACGCTTTGGCGATGCTCTTCACCCATCTGCTGAACAACCGCGCCTCGGTCTTCGCCGACGTGCGCACCTACTGGAGCCCGGATGCGATTGAGCGTGTGACCGGCTGGCGTCCGGAGGGGAAGGCCGCCGGCGGCGTGATTCACCTGATCAACTCGGGGGCGGCTTCGCTCGACGGGACGGGCCAGGCGGTGGATGCCGACGGCACGCACCTGATGAAGGAGTGGTGGGAGCTCACCAGCGACGATGTCGCAGCCTGCCTGAACGCCACGAAGTGGTGCCCGGCCGACCTCTCGAACTTCCGCGGCGGCGGCTTCTCGTCGTCGTTTGAGACGGCCTACGAGATGCCGGTAACCATGGTGCGCCTGAACGTCATCGACGGCGTCGGGCCGATGCTGCAGATCGCCGAGGGCGATGCCGTGCTGCTGCCGGAGGAGGTGTCGCTGGCTTTGCAGAAACGCACCGACCGTACCTGGCCGACCACCTGGTTCGCGCCGCGGGTGACGGGCGAGGGGGCCTTCCGCGATGCCTACTCCGTGATGGCCAACTGGGGTGCCAACCATGGTGCCTTCACCTACGGCCATGTCGGCTGCGATCTGATCACGCTGGCGAGCATGCTGCGCATCCCGGTGGTCATGCACAACGTGCCCGAGGAGCGCATCTACCGGCCGCACAGCTGGACGGCCTTCGGGACGGCCTGTGCCGAGGCCGCCGACCTGCGCGCCTGTGAAACCTACGGCCCGCTCTACGGACGCACCCGCGTCTAGGAGAGTCCAGGAAATCAACAGAGATTTGTGAAAGGGGGGGCGTGGCATGACTACGATGAAGGCTGCGTATCTGCCGGGGAATTCCACGGTGGAGCTGCGGGAGGTCCCGATCCCCGAGCCGGGCTATGGTCAGGTGCTCATCCGCATGCAGGCCTCGACCATCTGCGGCAGCGACATCCGCGCCATCTACCGCGAGCACACGGGTGTCGGACCGGAGGGCTATCAGGGCGTCATCGCGGGACACGAGCCCTGCGGCATCGTTGAGCGCACGGGACCGGGCATGCGGCGCTTCGGCGTCGGAGACCGCGTCATCGTCTACCATATTTCGGGCTGCGGTCTCTGTGTGGACTGCCGCCGCGGCTACATGATCTCCTGCACCAGTCCGCTGCGCGCCGCCTATGGCTGGCAGCGCGACGGCGGCATGGCCCCGTTCATGCTGGCGGACGAGAAGGATCTGATCCCGCTGCCGGACGAGCTCAGCTGCCTCGACGGAGCCCAGCTCGCCTGCGGCTTCGGAACGGTCTATGAGGGGCTCGAGAAGGCCGGGGTCTCGGGCAACGACCGCGTTCTCGTCACCGGTCTCGGCCCTGTCGGCCTCGCGACTCTGATGCTCGCACGCGCCCTCGGTGCCGGGCCGCTCGTCGGCACCGACATCAACCCGGAGCGGGTGCGGCTCGCGCGCGATCTGGGCCTGGCCGACTTTGTTTTCGTGACCGAGGACGACGCGCTCGAGCGCGTGCGCGAGGCGACGGGCGGCGGGGTGGACTGCGCAGTCGACTGCTCCGGGGCCGATGAGGCGCGGCAGCTGGCCGTGCGGGCGACCGCGGCCTACGGGCGCGTGGTTCTGCTCGGCGAGGGCGGCACGCTGAGCTTTGCACCGAGCCCCGACCTGCTGCACGGGCAAAAGACCATCTATGGCTCCTGGGTCACCTCCACCTGGCGCATGGAGGAACTCGCCATCCGGATAGCCCGCTGGGGCATCCATCCCGAGGACCTGGTGACGCACCGTTTCCCGCTCGATCAGGTGGCGGCTGCCTATGAACTGATGGATGCCGGCAACTGCGGGAAGGTGGCGGTCGTCTTCGACGAGGCCTGAGGCAGCCCGCGGGCGGCCATGGCCCAAATTCTAAAAGTGGCGGCTCTTCCGTGTGGGAGGGCCGCCTTTTGTGTCGCCTGCTCCGGTGTGGGACTGTGGCTCGTTCGCGGACAATTATTGGAGAAGTGCCCCGAATCGCGGGCACCAGCGGATTTTTTGTCCACACCTGGACAATTTTTCCGTTCCTGCCCCGAATCGCGGGCACCAGCGGATTTTTTGTCCACACCTGGACAATTTTTCCGTTCCTGCCCCGAAATGCGGGCACCAGCGGATTTTTTGTCCACGCCTGGAATTTTCCCCCCATCAAACGGTTTCGGGCAATGACGCAGAATTCTGCATATAGGCCCGCAAGTATTCATTCTCATGGATATTTATGCAGCGGAATAAGGATTTCGCGCAAAACTGACCAGCACAAGCTGTCAGACGGCCGTTATCTGCATCTGCAGACCATCATTCTGCCACCCGCCGCTGTCTTTTCGCCCTTTCGCTCCCGCAGCCGCGCTTCGAGGAGTATTATGACGGCAAATTGGAGGTGACATTCCAGACATGAACATTGTCATCGTCGGAGCGGGAAAGGTCGGCGAGGCTCTCTGCCGTGATCTGGCTCACGAAGACCACGACATCACCCTTATCGAGCGCAACGAGGATCGCCTCGAGCAGATGATCCGCATCGCCGACATTACCGGCATCGTCGGCAACGGCGCCCTCTATGATGTCCAGTCCGAAGCCGGCGTCGCGAACTGCGACATCTACATCGCCGTCACGCCCAACGACGAAACCAACATCATCGCCGCCATCACCGCCCGCCACCTCGGCGCCCGGCACTCGATCGCCCGTGTCCGCAGCCCGGAGTACTCCCTGCAGATGAACTTCCTGCGCGAGAGCCTCGGCATCAGCCTGATGATCAATCCCGAATACGAGGCCGCCCGCGAAATCGCGCGTCTGCTGCGCTTCCCGGCGGCCCTCCACGTCAACCACTTCGAACATGGCCGCCTCAACCTCGTCGAGTACCTGCTGCCGCCGGACGCGCCCTTCGTCGGCATGAAGCTCCGCGACCTCCCCCGCGCATACACGCGCCTGCTGATCGGCGCCCTGATCCGCGACGGCCGCCCCGCCATCCCCAACGGCGACACCACCCTGCGCGCCGGAGACCATCTCTACCTGACGGGCGACGACGACCTCATCGCCGCCTTCTGCCAGGCCGCCGAACGCCGCAGCGTCAGCATCCGCCGCGTCCTCATCGTGGGCGGCGGCCGCCTGACGCGCTACATCCTCGACCGCCTGAACCCCAGGCACTATCAGACGAAGGTCATCGAGCTCAACGCCGCCCTCGCCGACGCTCTCGCCGCCGACTACCCCGAGGTCGAAGTGATCTGCGGCGACGGTACGAGCCAGGCCTTCCTGCACGAGGAGCGCATGGCCGACTACCACACGGTCATCGCGGCCACCGGCGTCGACGAAGAGAACATGATCGTCGCCATCTCCGCCGCCCGCATGGGCGTGCCGAAGACCATCACGAAGGTCAACCGCACCGATCTCCTCAAGGTCCTCGACAACGTCGGCCTGCAGGCCATCATCACCCCCAACCGCATCGTGGCCGATCAGATCATCCGCTATGTCCGCTCCCTCGAAAACTCCGAAGGTTCGGCGGTTGTCGCCTATGCCCGCCTCGGCGACGGCGCGCTCGAGGCGGTGCAGTTCCATGTTTCCGACACCTGCAAAGCCCGCCACCGCCCCCTGTCCGAGCTCGCCATCCGCCCCGGCATCCTGCTGCTGGCGATCCAGCGCGGCGAACAGCGCATCACCCCCGGCGGCGCCGACCGCATCCAGCCCGGCGACGATGTCGTCGTCATCACCGGCGGTCTGCCCCTGCGCGACCTCGACGAGATCCTCGCATGAACCGGCACATGGTCGCTTTCGTCTGCGGCCGCATCCTGCTGCTGCTCTCCGCCCTGCTGCTGCCTTCGCTCATCGTCGCCCTGATCTACGGCGAGGGCTGGACGGGCGCCTGGCCCTTCCTCGTCACCATGCTCATCGCGGCCGTCCCCGGCCTCGCCCTCAGCCTGCGCCGCCCCGCCAGCACGCGCATCTACAGCCGCGAGGGCTTCGTCATCGTCGCCCTGAGCTGGTTCGCCTTTTCGCTCATCGGCGCCCTCCCCTTCCTCTTCTCCGGTGCCATCACCTGCCCCATCGACGCCTTCTTTGAGGCGTCCAGCGGTTTCACCACCACCGGCGCCAGTATCATCACCAATGTCGAGGCCCTGCCCCACTCCATCCTCTTCTGGCGCAGCTTCACCCACCTCATCGGCGGCATGGGCGTGCTGGTCTTCGCACTCGCCGTGCTGCCCTCGATCGAGTCCGATGACGTCAGCATCATGCAGGCCGAGGTCCCGGGCCCCGTCTTCGGCAAGCTGCGCGCCCGCCTGTCCCACACTGCCCGCCTGCTCTACCTCATCTATCTGGCGATGACCGCCGTTCTTGTCGTTTTCCTGTGCCTGGGCGGCATGCCGCTCTTTGACGCCCTTGTCCATTCTTTCGGGACCGCCGGCACCGGCGGTTTCGGCATCAAAAACAACTCCGTCGCCTTCTATAACAGCTCCTACATTGACTATTGTCTGGCCATTGGCATGTTCCTCTTCGGGGTCAACTTCAATCTCTACTACCTGCTCCTCTATCGCCGCGGCCGCGAGGTTCTGCGCAACGAGGAGCTGCGCTGGTACCTTGGCATCGCCCTCGCCGCCATCGTCGCCATCTCGCTCGACCTCATTCCCCACTACACGAGTGCCACGCGCCTCATCCGTGATGTCGTGTTCAGCGTTTCCTCGGTGATGACGACGACCGGCTTCGCCATCGTCGACTTCGCCACCTGGCCGCTCTTCAGCCGCCTCATCCTGCTGCTTCTGATGTTTGTCGGTGCCATGGCCGGCTCGACGGCCGGCGGCCTGAAGGTCAGCCGCGTCGCCATCTACGCCAAAACCTTCCTCCAGGAACTACGTCTTCAGGTCTCTCCGAACCGCCGCCTCCCCGTCCGCTTCGAGGGCCGTCCGCTGGGCTCGCATCTCCTCACCCGCGTCGGCCGCTATCTCTTCCTCTACATCGGCGTCTTCACAACTCTGCTTATCATCACCTCCTTTGACGCCCCGACCTTCCTCTCCGCCTTCAGCGCGGTCGCTGCCACCTTCAACAACATCGGCCCCGGCCTCGATGTCGTTGGTCCTGCCGGCAGCTACGCCGGCTTCAACCGTCTGACCACCCTCACCCTCGCCGTCGGCATGATCATGGGGCGTCTCGAGATCATCCCGGTCCTCGTACTGCTGGCTCCGCGCAGCTGGCGGCGCGGCTAGCCGCGACTTCCCGAAAAAACAGCTGAAACGCACTGTTATCAGAAGTTTCGGCGGTTTCTTCACATGCTGTATATCGCGATTCCAAATGATTCGTCTGCTAAACCTGATAAACAGTTCTTCACAGCGCCGGCCCCCTTTTCCGCTCCGTACGCCTCATATGCTGCCGCCTCTGCGGCAGGGGCTCGACTGCCTGGTCTGAAACAGCTCTGACGCCCCGCCGGGGCGGGAGGAGTGATGCTCTACGGGCTGGGTACAGCATGCAATGAGCAGCATTTCAACTCAGGCGCATCACAGTTTGGGTTTTTGCACAAAACCAGCTGCGAGCGGTGGTTTCCCACTCAAAAAACAGGTTATACACATTCCCGCGTGCATAACCTGAAATGCTGCTCACGACCCCACTATGCAACAGGTACCACGGAGCTGGCGGCGCGGCCGGACTTCCTTTTCGCAGCGGGCCGCCTTTGCGATAGAATAGGAGTTAACCGACGAACCGGTCAGTTAGAGACATAATCCAAACGAGGCGTCAGGGGCGCGCGGCAGGACCGGACCGCAACCAGTACCCGGCGTGGCATGAAATACGAAGGGGGAGCACCTCGACATGGGTATTATTCGAGCAATCACGGGAGCCGTCGGTGGCGGCCTGGCCGATTCCTGGCTGGAGGTCATCGAAGCCGACGAGATGTCCAACACGACCGTCTTTACGAAGGGCGTCGCCG
>JASGUU010000012.1 GCA_030057555.1 Bacillota bacterium
TTGTGTCGCAAATGAAGTTTAGACGAAATTCAAAGGTTCAAAATGCTCTGGCTGAGTGGCTCCAAAAGGCCGAGCAGGTGGCTCCGTTTGCTCCGAGCAGGTGGTTCTAAAACGCCGCGTTTTCCACGTAGGGGGTGAAATGTGAATAAGTAGAATTGTTATGAAGTTGAAGTGTCGTGCGGACTTTTTATATCATTTAATTGAAAAGTTTATGCAGAGCCTAGTTTGACGACTGTCATGCGCGTCCATGGCAACTCTCCATCTCCCAGGTGCAAGGGTTTTGAGCCATTTTCGTCATGATTTGTGCGTCCATAGATAGCTAATACGCCTCATACGCCCTGATATCAGGACTTTCGGGATGCTCAGCAAGCCCTGTCGAGTTCGCATAAGCCAACTCATACTTTTGTATCAGTGATTGCCGTTGCGAATTCGAGGATCAACGAATCTCCACCAATGACGCAGCTGCGGTATGAGAGCAAGTGCTAAGTACGTGTCCATCTCCGCATCGGGACATGATCTGATTTGGGCTGAGAGGAATACGCTTCACGTTCGGTCACTGGAAGCAATCCGCAATCTCACAGTCTCATGTTCATTGACGCAGGCTGCCAGGAATGTGTAACTCGGCATGACATGTTTGCTTCACAATACCAGTTCGCGTCTGATCAACAGAGCAGGAAGCGGCTCGATCATGATGTAATTGGTGAACTGATGACGCATGTCCTGAAGCCAGCGAAGAATCGTCAGCTTTGTCAGTCCTAAATACTCCTGCAATGTAAAGAGAAAAAATCAGTCTTGTTTTTCAATCCATAGAAAGCTTGAAAAGGTCCGAATTTTCGGGGTCATGTCAATTTCAAAATCGTTTGTGAAAACCAAGATCCCAAATCAACGAAAGCAAGGAATTATCCAACAACTCATGTTGAAAAAACCTTGCTTTTATGATTGTGAAATAGTCTTTGAAAGTAGATAGGCTTCTGTTTTGCTGAATTCCGGCACCCAAAAAGAATGAATCAAACTGGTATCATGAAACTGTATAATAAGTCATGTCCTCAGTATAATAGGACCAAAGATATCCACTGGCAGTCTTGTCAACAGACAGAATCTCCAATTCGGGTGTGTTCCATTCCTGTTTCACCATTACGATACCCGCCTTTCGTTGCAGTTTATCAATTCATACAATTAATTGACAATCTGTTTATGAAAACAGGAGCGCAAATAAGAGAGAGCATCTCTCATGTCATGAATAAGGATAACAGTATTCATCTTCGTAGTAATACTGATAAGTCCCGCTGGCGGTCTTGTCAACAGACAGAATCTCCAATTCGGGTGTGTTCCATTCCTGTTTCACCATTACGATACCCGCCTTTCGTTGTTGTTTATCAATTCATACAATTAATTGACAATCTGTTTATGACAACAGGAGCGCAAAAAAGAGAGAGCATCTCTCATGTCATGAAACAGGATAACAGTATTCATCTTCGTAGGAAAACGGATAAGTCCCGCTGGCTGTTTTGTCAACAGACAGAACTTCCAAGTCAGGCGTGTTCCACTCAAGCTTAACCATCACAATACCCTCCGACCAATAGAGTTATAAAACTCATTCTAGATCATGCTCAAGAACTGTTCCTGATCAGTAATCTGGCAAGTTGTTACACTTCTTCATAGGCCATTTTATTAAGCGATGATAGTCTTGTCAACAAACAAAAGGCATAAAAATCGTGAGGTGAAAATGAATGTTTTCACATAGCAAGAGCCCTGAAAGCGGAAGCGATCCTCGGAACCCATCACATCAAATGCGAGCGTTATGCGCTCGTAAAGGCTGCATCAAAGATAGCATCAGATGAAAGATCGTATCAGATGATCGATTGATACCATAGCGTTCGATTCGCTCGATCCATCTCCTCAAACAGAGTTTTGAAAAAGCTACCATCTCGTTCGTGTGGAGCCACCAACGCGGCGCAACGGATTCCTGACATCGTTCAGACTTACACGGATCGTCCAGCAGTTCTGTAAGTGCTGAAATCGCTTTGTAGTGTATCGGAGACTGTTTGTGTGGACGATTTCTATCTGATGGGAGTTCATCTGCAGCAGACTCTTTTCCAGTCATACTCTTTGTCGCCGCCGTGCGAGAACGCGATGAAAACGTCGAGTTCGTATGAATAGTAGTATAATTTTAAATTGATTATGCACAGATGGCATGCGTGATCCATACACTTGAATTCCTGCTGAATTTGCCGAAGAAATCTTCGAGTATATGAACAGAAAAACATACTCATTTTGAAAAGAGGATAGTCAAGTGCGGAAAGCTTATGTTTACAAAGCATATGGGCTTTTATTCTCCTCAGAGTTGGCAATTCCGGAGTTACCAGAAGCGGAAGGTACACCGGATGTGTTCGTTAAAATCGGCACTGTTCCAAGCTCATTGTGTTGTTCAGGGCGATCAAAACTGGCATTTCAGGCTGCTCCCCAGGAATTCCTGCTGCGCTTGAAGAACATAGCCCGGTTTTATGTTTCTGAAGGCCGCGAGATAACAGTTGAGTTACAGGCGGGAGGAAAAGACAAGGATGTACGGCTTTATCTGTTGGGATCCGTTTTTGGTGCATTGCTGCAACAGCGGGGCTATCTGGTGCTGCACGGATCCTCGATTGAAATAAACGGTGACGGGGTACTCTTTGCTGGCGAATCTGGCATTGGAAAATCCACCCTGGCAGCAGGCTTCCAAAACCGGGGGTACAGGATTTTAACAGATGACGTTTCTGCCATTGACATTGATCAGGAAGGTATTCCCTATGTTCTGCCAGGCTTTCCCAGCCTCAAATTATGGAAGGATGCTGCTGAGAGGCTGGGGGCCGACGTGAGCGGCTTGTCAGCAGTCAGAACAAATGTGGATAAATACAGGGTCGATCTGGAAGCAAGCTTCTGCAATCAGGCCGTCAGACTTCAGAACGTGTTCATTTTGGAAAAAGACAGCAGAAGTGAAATAAGGATTGATGAAATAGAAGGCCCTGACAAAGTGGAATCATTGATAAGTAACACCTACAGATACCACTTTCTAAAAGGTCAGGGTATAAAACCGGTCCACTTTCAGCAGTGTGTATGTGTAGCCAATCAAGCCGTCTTTTATCGTGTAACTCGCCCACAGGCTGGGTTTATGCTGGATCAGCTGGTTTCCGCCATAGAGGATAGAATACAGACAAACCAGCCAGTGGATAGACATATTCGGGCGACAGGAATGGAGACGATCAGTTGAACCGTTTAGATATGCTGGAAAATAGAAGTGTACACATTATTCGTGAAGCCTACAGCCAGTTTGTCAATCTCTGCATGCTCTGGTCCATTGGGAAGGACAGCACGGTATTGTTATGGCTTACCCGCAAAGCATTCTTTGGCCATGTGCCATTTCCTCTAATCCACATCGACACCCGCTATAAGATTCAATCCATGGTCGAATACCGGGACAAGCTTACAAGAGAATGGAAGCTGGATATGATCTATGGCGAGAACACGGAAGCACTGGAAAGCAAAGCAACGTTTCCGGATCATAACGCCACCCGCCTGGAATGCTGTCGCAGGCTTAAAACAGATGCTCTGACGAAAACCCTTAACGGTGAGGGGATTCGTTACCGCTTTAACCATGCGGCTGACGAATATGAAATAGATCATAATACAGAGCCGTTTACTGGAGTTATAGTGGGACTTCGTGCTGATGAGGAAGGCAGCCGATCCAAAGAACGCTATTTTTCCGCCAGGGACAAGGATAATGTCTGGCACATTTCCGAACAGGCACCAGAGTTCTGGAATCAGTACAAGACAGATTTTAAATACGGTACACATGTCAGAATTCATCCACTATTAGACTGGACCGAGCTGGACATATGGGAATATATCAAGCGTGAGAATATCACCATGGTGCCACTCTATTTTAATCATGGCGACGGCAAACGGTACCGGTCGCTGGGCTGCTGGCCCTGCACCAAGCCAGTTGCTTCCGATGCGAGCAATGTGGACGAGATTATTGAAGAACTGAAAACTGGCAAATTCGCCAATATCGCAGAACGATCAGGCCGGGAACAGGATAAGGAGGACGGCGGCGGTCTGGAAGAACTGCGAAAGGAAGGGTACATGTAAGTGGCAAACGAAGACGAACGGCCCCGTGAAGACATGAGCATCGTTGTTGTAGGTCATGTGGATCATGGAAAAAGCACCATAATCGGCAGATTACTGGCAGATACCGGCTCTCTTCCCCAGGGGAAGCTGGAAAGCGTAAAAGAACGCTGCCGCCGTAATTCGCGCCCTTTCGAATATGCATTCCTGCTTGATGCCCTGAAAGATGAACAGAATCAGGGCATCACCATTGACGCGGCCCGTTGCTTCTTCAAAACCCATTTGAGAAACTATATGATTCTTGACGCACCGGGACATACTGAATTTCTAAAGAATATGGTAACCGGTGCATCGCGTGCCGAAGCCGCCCTGCTGGTCATTGACGCCTGGGAAGGCATTATGGATAACTCCAAACGACATGGATTCCTCTTATCCATGTTGGGAATCAGGCAAATCGCAGTTCTAGTCAATAAGATGGATCTGATTGATTATGATGAACGGAAATATGAAGAGATAAAAAGAGAGTACCAGGCTTTTTTGCGGCAAATTGGAGTTAATGCAACTGCTTTCATCCCTGTCAGTGGCAGGCAGGGAGATAATATCATCGCTCCTTCCGCGTGCATGACCTGGTATCAGGGAGATACTGTTCTGGAATTACTGGACCGGTTTACGAAAGACAAAATGCCTGCGGACAAACCGTTCAGGATGCCGGTTCAGGATATATACAAGTTTACGGCCTTTGGAGATCAAAGGAGAATTATCGCCGGTACCGTTGAGACGGGCCAGCTGGCTGCAGGAGATGCCGTTGTTTTTTATCCATCCCGGAAACGCTCGGTTGTTAAAAGACTGGAAAGTTTTGGTGATCATCCCAGGCATATGATCGCGCCTGGGGAGGCAGCTGGCTTTACTCTAAGGGAGCAAATATATATCCGGCGTGGGGAAATAGCTGTTAAAGAAGGGCAGGAACCTCCTGCGATTGCCAACAGTCTTCGTGTCAATTTATTCTGGCTGGGCAACCGGCCAATGGTTCCTGATCGAGAGTATTTTTTGAAACTGGGAACTGCCAGAGTAAAAGCCAGATTGCACCGGATTGAACGAGTTTTGGATGCAGTACGCTTGGACAGTTCTGAAAAAGACATAATCGAAACACGTGATGTGGCGGAGTGCATTCTTTTGCTAAGCCAAGAGATCGCCTGCGATCTGGCCGGGGACAATCTGTCTACAGGTCGCTTTGTAATTGTGGATGATTATGAGATATCTGGTGGCGGCATTATTCTGGAAACCCTGCGGGACAGCAGCCAATGGATCATGAAGCAACCATTGGGAACACAATACAGCTTTGATAAAGCCGATCAGGATCTGGTCTGGCACAGTGGTCAGGTTTCCTATGCCAATCGTTGTCAGCTCCTGCAGCAGAAGGGCTTGGTCATTTGGTTCACAGGCCTTTCCGGGGCTGGTAAATCGACCATAGCGGCCGCAGTTGAAAAAAAACTGACAGGAATGAACAGACTTGTCTATCGGCTGGATGGTGATAATGTACGCAGTGGCCTTAACAGCGATCTGGGGTTTACCAAAGCAGATCGCGATGAAAACATCCGTCGCCTGGCCGAAGTTGCAAATCTGTTTAAGGATGCGGCCATCATCACACTGGTAGCAGCCATATCGCCATATGCGGCCATGCGCAGTTTCGCACGTGAAACGATCGGTTTCCATGATTTCATCGAAGTATATGTAAAGGCTGATGTTGAAGAATGCATCCGGCGGGATCCCAAAGGATTCTACGCCCGTGCCCTGCAGGGAGACATCAATGGTTTTACAGGAGTAGCAGATCCCTACGAGGAACCACAAAATCCGGATATTGTTATCGATACCATGCAGTTATCCATCGAAGAGGCAACCGACATGGTGCTTGATTATTTGATAGATCAGGACCTCTTAAATCCGTGTGTTTCATGAACTGCTCACATCAAAGCTTTGTCTGATCGCTGAAAACCCCACGCATTACATTCTTTGCAGCCAAGGGCTACATGTAGCTTACATTCCGCACCTTTCTGCGGCGAAATTCTCTGGTTTGCTCGCGGTCTCAGACAGCTTGTCAAGGCCTGCTGGACATGCAGTTTCGCATTTTGTCAAGAACTGCCAGACATTGATACGCTTTCCTGCACGGTTTCTGCCAGAATTGTTTGGATGTCCATACAGACGGCAAGCCTCCTGGAGATATGAGTATTCGCTTTCTGCTTAACTGGAGTTGCATTGACCATTGCCTGTAATGAATCCCAATTGATATAGGCAGAAAAGAGATTGCGGTCCAGTTGGCTGACAGCTGCCCTGATCCTGGTCAGATTCCCTTCAGCCCGATTGCTGCGAAGGAGTGTAGATTTGGCTATGTCGTCCTTGGTAGAATATTTTGCGTAATCTCGAGGCAGTATTTCAGAAAAAGCCTGGCGGAAAATATATCTATTCACACCCTGCCTGTGATATAAGGTTCTGGGGATAGACAGGGCGAAATCCACGACCTGATAATCCAGAAAAGGAAAAAGGTGCTGCACATTGAATAGAGCTCCCAATCTGGCAGTTAGTTCAGTTCTAGTCTGAATGGCTCCCGACTCAAGAAATTTTACCGGATTTACTGCAAATTCCAGACGATCTTTCTTACAGCGTCTTTTCATCTTTTTGCTAAACTCTTTGCTCGCTATACTGGGTGCACGCCTGGCAGGCTGGTAGAAATAACTGATACGACGCTTTAGATATACTATGATGCTATTGGCAAGAACAACTTTCAAGAATTTAAGGAATGACCCATGAGCTAAAAGCCAGGTCTGTTGCACAAAGTGTTTCCAATAGCCCGCGCGCAGCAAGGAAAACAGACTGGCTCGTTGACTGATGGCATCATCACCGCCCCAGCCGCTAAGAATATAACTCACGCCCCGGGAGGACAGCTCCTGCAGCTCCCGGTACAAGGGTTTTTCAGAGGCCGATCCACCCGACGGAAGTGTTGCATGATCTTCTCTCACAGCTGAGACTTCAAGTGGATTATCAAAAAGGCAATGTAATCCTTCCTGTCGGCAGACCGCAGCAATCAGTTCTCTTTCATCCGCCGGCTGTAAATCCAACAAGTCAACTGGTGGTGACCAGGAATACAAGTTCCCCAGGCTTCTGCCATTTCTTTTCAGCTCTCGACTGGCCAGAATAGTAATGACCGCAGAGTCCAGTCCGCCGCTGAGTTCAGCACTGATCACAGCCTGAGTGTAATTGACCCGGCGCCTGATGGCATCATCGACAACATCAAATAGTGCCTGTGTATACTCCGCGTCGGTACTGAATGTGATTTTTTCACCCGCTCCGGGGGTCCAGTACTTTTCTTTTTGAATGCTCTGCGAATCGACCTTCAATACGTGTGCCTGAGGGAGACTTTTGATGTGCTCAAAATAAGTGCGTTCCGGGGCTATATGAAAGGTACCGCTCAGCAAGGAGTACAGTTTGACCTCATCCAACTGTTTCCCCACCCAGGGCAAAGCCAGTAAAACACGCATATCCGTAGCAAAAGCGAAGGTAGAGCCGCTGTAATAATAAAACAAAGGCCGTACCCCCAAATGATCTCGTGCAATGAACAGTTGTTTTTTCTGTCTGTCCCAGATGGCAAAGGCAAAGTCCCCGTTCAGATAGCGGGGACACTTCTCTCCCCACTTCCTGTATGCAGCCATCAGCAAAGCTTGAGTTGATACATTTTCACTTTCGACAAGCTTGTATTCATTGACCAGTTCTGTCTGATTGTAAATCTGAGCATCACTTACCAGTATATTTCCGGTCTCATCCGTATAAACAGGTGTATCCTGCATTCTTGACAAATCAGGCAGATAGAGACACGCACCGAGTCCGAGATCCTGACAAAGTCGAAAGTCCTGCTGATTGCGGCCATAATGGGTCAATCCGGCCTGCATCTGCAGCAGATCCGTTTCTTTCACATTTTCTCCACGTATTTTCCAGACCCCAAATATGGCACTCATTGAATATCCAGCAGTCCCTCTCTCGACATGGCGTTCAAAAAAGCAAGCACTTCAGCTTCACATTGCTCCCTGGTAACATCGTATTTTTCAAGCAAAACCCGGATGATGGTTTCCACAGAAACCGGATTGTCAATCATTCTCCAAATAACGGTACCCATATTCCCGAGATTATAGTATTTCCCGGTTTCCAGACTCATCATGACGACTTCGCCGTCCATTTCAGCGGTGGTAATCTCCTTTTTACCTGCTATAACGGAGTTTAGAACAACTGCTTCCATGACCCTGCTCCTTTCGCGCCCAATCAATACACGATATTACCATAGGGATCCAGATAACCGCATTTGCTCATGATGATTCCATGATCCGACAGTAATCGGTCTCTTTGTTCATCGCTTAAGTGATTCCTCCAGTCTCCAACCTTACCGGAGCGGAAGAAGGACGGTGATTTAAACATCTTCTCCCTGAACCCATGCTCTTCCTCCTGGCTTTTAAGTACTTTAAAATCAGACAGTTCCAGAGCGCGAATAATTTCTTCTTCGCTGCTGTTCAGACCAATGAACCGCACTGCCTCCGTAAAGGTGCGTAATGGATCCAGACTCATGTCCTCGTATCGCAGTAAATGAACCGGGAGTTCTCGGGCCTGCATCCAACTGTCAACATGGTGGCTCCAGGTCAGCAGCTTTTGCCTCAGCTGGTTGGGCAATCTGTCAGGGAGGTCACAGAGAGCATGCGACTCACTGCCCATCACTCTTATCATGTGATCGATGTCTCTGGCTGCGTGATTTGCATAAGACACGGCTACATCGAGCGGGTTACGCATGATGTAAACCGCTCGTGCATTGACCGTGCCCAACAGCGGACTGCCATTCTCCAGATAGGTATAGGCATCGTGGACTTTTATGAACAATTTCCTGTTCGTTTTCCGGGCCAGGTAATTATATGCCTCTGGCCTTAGTTGATCGATTTCATCCGCTGTCAGATTCGATGACTCAACTCCGATGAGAGGGTCAAAGATCAGTCTGGAACTAAAGATTCCATCGGTCGGTAAATTATTTATCGTGATCTCGATGCTTTCCTCACTGATCAGGTTCGCGATGAAAGATCGAAACCAGGTGTTGCCAGACTTGGGATAGGAAGCCAGCCATACAATACCACCATCCATTAGCCCAACTCCTCCAGAATAAGACCAGCGAGCTTTTCTACCGGATAAACAATATTATTGAAAACCACCTCATAAAAAGAGGCTTGTTGGACGACAGCAGAGCCCATCTGAAAAAAACGGCCTCTGTCAACTAAGGCATGATCAAAACAAGCATGTTGAATCAAATGCTTAAACTTGGAACCTCCTTGAATGGGTTGATAGTTCAAGGTCATCTGATTATGTCTACGCAGAAAAATGACACAGGCCAACTCACTCCCGACAGAAGCGAAGCGATCACAAACTGGAACGGCATACTTGAGGAGTCCGGTTCTGATTGGCGCATAGCTGCGAAAATCGCGGCCCGTTTTCGCCAGAGTATCCTGCCAGGCATTCAATTGCGGTATGCCGGGTTGAGCGACGATTTTGTCATTACGTATTTGGATTGCACAGACTTCATCACCGAGCAGTTTATAGCCCAGATCATAAAAACATAAGGCCAGGGCCGTTTTACCTACTTGAGAAGGTCCGAGAAAAACGACGGCCTTGCCATTCACAACCACCGCTCCTCCGTGCAGGACTAAATAATCCCTCTGACTGAGCAGGGCAGGTAGAACCGTGCCAAGTAAAAACACCCGTATATCCTGGGCTTTCGCGTTCATGCAGGGCTCGATAATGATCTCGTCACCATTCTTTGCGTAGTAGCTGGCTACTCCACTTACACGAAGCAGATACTCGTCGGTTGTGATCTCCCACCATGGTGATTGATCAAGGGGCACTTCCAGTCGATCCGGCACTTTTCCCCAAACAATCTTTATGTCTGCCTGACCTTCTGCAGAGAACAATTCCGGGAGCTCCAGGTCTGAGTGCAGAATAAGTCCGAAAGCTGTATAAACATGGCTTGTTTTCAGCATGGAATACGACTCTTCTTTCCCCGATTTCTACTCAGTTTAACATTTCCCTGTTAATATCTACTATCTTTCTGAATTTGCTTTGGTCTGACTTTATGAGTTCTTTTAAATGTCCACTTTCAACAACTTCCCCCTCATCTATAACAATAATCTGATCAGCTCGGTTTATTGTTTCCATACGATGGGCAATAATAATGATAGTCAGGCGGTCTTTCATCCCTTCAATTGCCTGCTGAATTTTGAATTCATTCTCCACATCGAGTGCACTGGTGGCTTCATCCAGAATCAGCAATTGAGGCGTTCTAATCAAGGCGCGGGCCAGTACGATCCTCTGTTTTTCTCCTCCAGACAGCCTTACTCCCCGATCGCCCAGCAGGGTATCAAGCCCCTGCGGGAGTTTGCTGACAAAGTCTCTGGCGGCAGCCATTCCCAGAGCATCCCATAATTCCTCTTCACTGGCTCCTGGATTGAAGCACAGGAGATTCTCACGTATTGTATCGTTAAACAAAAATGGATCCTGGGGAACGTAACTGATCACCTTTCGCCAATCAGATAGAATACTGCCCTCAATTATCGTATTGTCTACCAGAATTCGTCCGGTATCAGGTTTCAAAAGGCCCAGGAGCAAATCAACCAGTGTGCTCTTTCCTGCGCCAGACTTTCCTACCAGCGCTGTTATCGAATGAGCCGGAATGCTGATGGAAATATCTCGCAGGGCGAAACTCTCTTCATCATGCCGATATGTAAAATTCACATCTTCAAACTCTATCGCATTCTCCAGTCTCAGCCTGCCTGTGGGTTGCTCTGCATCCCCGCTGACAACCTGCTCGGTTTGCATGCTCAATTCATGCTTAAGCTGCTGGAGAGACTGATAGGCTGGCATTATCGCGAAAACATTCAATAGATTGTTCTGCAGGGAGGAAAAGCCGGGCCACAATCGAGCAAAAATGAATATGACAATGAGCATGGAAGCCGGTTCCACCTGCAAAAGGTTAACAGCGAAATAAAAAAGAAAACTAATGACTAGAGCTGCCGCGATCTTATAGAAAAAATCAGGCCGGGTTTGCAGGCGCGTAACGTCAGTTGCGTTCTGCTCCATTTCAGCTGTGAGAATGCGGAATCTCTCCTCCTGCTCCTTCTCAACGCCGTAGATCTTGCTCTCTTTGATGCTTCCCAGTTGTTCGGTAATACGTCCCATCAGCGCACGGTTCAATCCGTGGGTCAAACCGCCCAGCTGCCTGGATTTCATCAGATTGCTGTTCATAAGTAAAAACATCAATGTACCACAGATCAAAACAAAAGCAGTTAAGAGCGGTGATGCCAAAAATGCAATGTACAGCTGTACCACAGCCAGAAGCAACTGTGCGCATATCCTGAGCAGGAAGATGGTTGCCGAGGATACCCTGTTCACTTCAATGACAAAGGCATTGGTGATATCTGTCAGTCTTTTGCCAGTCAGGCAGGCCCAGTCACATCGTAGAATCTTCGAGAACAAATCCTCTCGTAAGTATCTGGCGTAACCCTGTGTAAGCTGAACATTCAGTATCGCCATCCGTCGGTTTACGATCGCCTGAAATATGATCAGTACAATATACACCAGCAGCACAAGCAGCAACTGCACTGATGAATCAAACTGATCCAGCCATGACAGGGCATGCCTGAGAAACGGAACAGTAACTGTTCTATCCCCTGTTATTCCGGTAATGGCCAGCATGGGAACCAACAGAAGCACCCCTATCCCGCTGGTCAAACTGGCAACAATCATATGCAGGATATTTGACAAAAGCCTGTTTGGAGAGAAGGTAGATATATCTTTTATTAGCGGCCATAGCGTATTCATAAACTATCCAGTACTTTCTTTGATGCGCTCCCTGCCATTCCTCACCTGGAAAGGCAGTGGCGTCCAGATAGGCATTTTCGTCGTCTTCTGCCAACGGCATTCACATTGAGGTTCACTTCATACGGCACCACCGGTACAAATCCACCGGCTGTAGATCTGCTCCCATCAGCTGCGCCTGATAATCGATCTATACACTTTCAAAAATGGACGGACCAGATAGTACATGAAAAAAAACCGATCGCTAAAATGTATGGTATTTAAGTCAATGAGAGCAGGCCGGAATCTGTTAACAAAAAACTCAAGCTTTGACCTTAAGCCTTTCGATCTAAGCATATTGTATTTCCATATACGATTATTGAAAAAACTCCCTCCCTGCATGGATGATTCATCAGTTTCGGTCATGATTGAAATAGCCTGTAATGCCATCTTCTGTCCTGTTCTGCTGGTAACAAGGGATGCTCTTAGCGCTTCAGGTATCTCAATATGCAAAAGATTCTCAACCAGGATTACAGTCTGCACCAGCATCTCCATGATGTTCATCTCGGTGACTCGTTTCAAGATCCTCCCCCAGGGCAACTTGTCTTTCTTGATAATTTCTGCGATATCACAAAGCCATCGCAATCTACTGTATCCATGGGCGGAGCCATGGAAAAGCAGGTATAAGAACTCATCCTCATCGGACAAAACATTGATGGTTTGCCCGCTGAGTTCAGATCCCTTTCGGTTTTTCCACAGCTCATCAAAATGAAACACCGTGTTCCCCGAGCTTACTCTCCAATGCATCTCAATGATGACACGGTCTTTATTTTGATAAACAAAATGTTGTCTGGTTCTTATCAGGTATGCTTTTTGTTTGGGCGAAAAACAAGCATCCGCGTCAATTCTCCGAAAGCCATTGGCCAGGAGCAGTTTGTCGGCCTTATCTATATCATGCTCAGAAATAAGAATATCCAGGTCTTTGGAACTTCTATAGGCAATATCGCCATATATATTGATGCTTAGCAGCGGGCCTTTCAGCGATATCACGCTTATGTCGGAATCTTCCAGTAATCTCGCCACATTCACAAGTTCACTGGCCAGTCGTACTGACTGCATTACCTTTCTCTGAGATATTCGATGCAACTCATTCAATGCTCTTGAGTTGACATTCTCTGAATGAATCCTGGTCAGTTGCCGATAAACCGTCATATAGACGCGATGTCTTTCAACTATTATCAAAAAATCATCCCAGCTTATTCCCGCTCCTAAGATATCCCTGATTTTCTCTTCCTGCTCCACTGGTATATCTTTAATTGAACAGAGCAGGAACAGCTTCATTTCATCCGGCAAGGCTTCAATTTTTCTACCCAGGTCTTCTCCCCGCATAAATCAATCACCCAACGGAATAAACCGTTTACATATCAGCAAAGACGGATACGACACTGTAATCAACTCTGGCCTGTGCTCCAGTCACCGTCGTTTCGCCGCTCCTCAGCCATGCGTGAGCGATCAAGGACTGGTTTCCATCACGGGCTACACCCAGATATAAAGTACTACTAATATGCCTTCGCCGTAACATGAATTTGGCAGTAAGGGCCTGAACCAGGCATTTGCTCTTCCAAAACGTACGTCGGCTGGTGGCCTGCACCGCCCAGGATATCCTTTTGATTACTGTCAGTTCTTCTGTACGGCTTTCCATCGGAGATTCCTGCATATGCTGTCCTAAATATGGAGCGATACGCTTGAAAGGCATTATAAGAAGAATTAGGCGAAAGAAACCCAAAAGAATAATACTTTCAAGCAACATGAGTTTTTCTGGCGTTTTCAGTCTAAAAAACTTTCTTATACTGTTCATATTCATCCTTCTTATATTATGGACGATGTGATGGAAAGCAATAGCAGTAAAGAAACAATGTCTTGGACGGTAGCAGGATTTGTGTAATGCTCGGACGACAGTCCGTTATTCCGAAAAGCTCTGATCATCCACTGTTACATACCCGCACAAGATCCGTATTCACCTCCCATATTCCATAACATTCCTGAACGGTTCATATCATATGATACTTCGCGCAGGGAAAATAAAGCGGACATTTCCATCCTCCTCGGATAAACCCGTTCAGCAGTGCCAGGATCACGCAATGGCTGATTATCAGCCTGACTGGAACTTCCACGGCAGATCTCCGTCTCCGAGGAGGGCGCCGCCATTGTTCTCCTCTTCCCATATCACATGGGCGACAGCATCATGCCAGCCGCTGCGGCATGTGGCGCCCATGCCGGCAAAACTCCGGGAGACCGCCCGTCTCTGCCTGTCTCTCGAGCTCCGCCGAGCACTGCAGAAGCCGGCAGCCAGGACAGCAGAGTTTGCGAAAGTCCCTGGCAGACAAAGCCGGCACCTCGAACACCTGCAACGCAGCAGCTAACTTCAGGGGCTGAGAGCACTGGCATGTACCGAGTCATATATAAGATGCTGCCGGCGCCTGCCAAATGCAGTCCGTCAACATCAGACCAGCCGGCTCAATACCATTCACTGAGTTCCACGCGCTCACGCCGCCGGGCACTCTCGATCGCGCCGAAGACCATGGCCAGACTGCGGATGTTGTCGCGCCCGTCCGTCTCGGCCGGCCGCCCCTCGGCCAGCGCCGCGAACATCTCGTCGAGGCAGCCGAAGTGCCCCTCGCGCCCCGACCACTCGAGCTCTCCGTCAGCCAGCTCCCCGCGCACCGCGTCCCGAATAAAGGGCATCGGCTCCGCCTCCACCGGCGTCTCGTACCAGGGCACTCCCACCCCGTCCCAGATCGCCGTGCCGCCGCTGCCCACTGCGCGCCAGCTCGACTCCCAGGACGTGTTCGCGCCCTCGGCGCACCAGGAGCCGCGGTAGCTGAACACCGAGCCGTCCGACATCTCGAAGAGCGCGACGGCACTCGCCCCCTCGGCATACCACGAACCCGGCGGATTGAACTCATGACAGTAGACGGCCACCGGGTCGGCGCCGCTGATGAAGCGCGCCGCATCGAAGGTATGAATCGCCATATCCAGAATCAGGGGGCTCGCCATCACATCGCGGAAGCCGCCGAAATGCGCCCCGATATAGAAGTCCGCCGTCAGCATGCCGACCGTCCCGACCCGCCCCTCCGCCAGAAGCTGGCGAAAGGCACGGATCCGCCGGTCGTAGCGACGGTTTTGCATGATCGCGTACTGCCGCCCCCGCTCCCCGGCCAGCCGGACCAGCCGCCCGGCCGCCTCCATCGAATCGGCCAGCGGCTTCTCGCTCAGCACGTCGCAGCCCGCCTCGAGCGCCGTTGTCGCGATCAGCTCGTGCGCCGCGGGGATCGTAACGTCAAAGACCAGGTCCGCCCCGGTCGCCCGGATCGCCTCCCCAAGCTCCCGGAACAGCGGCACGTCCAGCCCCTGTTTCGCCGCAAACGCCCGCGCGGCCGCCTCCACGACGTCCACGAGAGCGACAATTTCCACATCGGTCCTTTCCTTTGCATAACGCACCCACTCCTGCGCCATCGAGCCGCAGCCGGCCACCACCACCCGTTTCACAGCTGCCACCTCCTCAAACGGGAATGGGGATGAAATCCCCACCCCGGCAGGACTTCAGGTAGTTCAGCGCATGGATCTGTCCGGTCATCTCGAGCTCGCCGCGGTAGACAGGATCGTGGAAGCCCTCGATGTCGATATGTCCCTCATAGCCGCCCTGCCGCAGAATTGAGATCACATCCGTCCAGTTGGTGTCGCCGAAGCCCGGCGTGCGGTGCCAGACAAACTGCCGCGGCCCGTGAATGCCGTATTCGCGCACGATATCCCAGGCGATCGTCGCGTCCTTCCCATGCACATGGAAGATCTTCGGCAGCCACCTGCGCAGCTGCGGCAGCGGCTCGATCAGGCTGACCATCTGATGGCAGGGTTCCCACTCAAGTCCCATATTGTCGACGGGCAGGACGTCGAACATCTTCTCCCACATCGTCGGATTGTGCGCGATATTCCAGTCCCCGCGCTCCCAGGTCCCGTCCATGTCGCAGTTCTCGAACGCGATGCGCACACCCCGGTCCGCCGCCCTTTGCACCAGTTCGCCAAACACGTCTTTAAACTTCGGCAGCGAGGCATCGAGCGGCTGATCCACGAGCCGTCCGGTAAAGCCGGTCACGAGATCAGTCCCGAAGACTTCCGCCGCATCAATCAGGCGCTCCCAGCTGGCGAGTGTGTCGCTGTTCCGGCCCGTCCCCGTCAGCGGATTGCCGAAGATCGACAGCGCCGACACGATCACGCCCGCGGGCTCGAGAATCTCCCGCAGCCGCCTGGCCAGCTCGCCGAGATCGGTATCGCCCGTCGTCTGCCAGAACGTCAGCGCGAAGGACTCGAAGCCATGGGGCAGAAGCTGCGGAATCACCCGCAGCGCATCGCCGCCCGACACCAGCGTCCCAATCCGAATCTGTTTCATCTTTTTATCTTCCTTTCATGCAGGCAAAGATCGCCGCCTGCCGTCCGTTCACCAGTATGTCCCAGCGTCCCGCGATCTGAAAGCCCTCTGCCTCCGCCGCCTGCTGCCACTGCGCCACCGCCCCGCTCAGCAGGATAAGCCGCCCTCTGTCCCTGAGCACCCGTCCCGCCTCAGCCACAAAGTCGCGGTAGAGCCCCGCCACATCGATCGCCTCATACAAACCCCAGGGCGGATCCGTCACGATGGCGTCCACCGACCCGTCCGGGATCGCCTCCAGCCGCCTGGCGTCGGCCACCATCCCCACGAAGCGCGCCTCCTGCGGCCAGCTGTCAACACGAGCGGCATCCATATCACTGAGATACATGCGTTTAAAGGCAAAGTCCGCCGCCGCCCGCCCAATCGCCCCGCTGCCGGCAAAGGGATCAAGCAGCACCTCCCCTGCCCGCGGCCGGGCCAGTGCCACAAGCAGCCAGGCAAGTTCCGGCCGCAGCTCTCCCGGTGCGAGATCGCGCTCCGTGCGTCGCTGCCGCGCAAGCCGCCGTCCATACCACGCCGCCCCGCTGCGCCTCGTGATATACCAGAACTCCGTGTCCGGGTTCACCCGGTCCGGCCTGGCCCCCGTCGCCTCCGCGACAATTCGTTCCGCCCGCGCCATCGTCTCTGGCGCCACCCGCGTGAGCCGCCCCTCGTGCTGGAAGCGCAGCCGGAAGGTCCCCTCGACCTGCCCATGGCTCAGTCGCCGCCTGCCGACCTCCTCCACCAGCCGCTCGAAGGGCAGGGCCCGCCCCTCGTAGAGCAGGCGAAAGAGATTGTTGAACAGGGGCACGGTCACGAGCTCCGCCTCCGCCCCCGCATAGTCAAAGAGCACATAGCCCGGCTCGATATGCCGCAGCCTCGCTCCGGGCAGCACCCGCGGCAGCAGCGACCCGACGAGCGGCTCGATCCCCGACATAAACGAGGCCAGATAGCGCCGTCCCCCGCTACGCCGGTTCCGCTTCGCGGCAGGCATCGAAAAAGGCCTCGATATTCTCCGGTGGCACCTCCGGCTCGAGCACATGGGTCGGCGACAGGATCAGCCCCCCGTCCCGCCCCAGCTCCCGGCGGCTGTGGCGCACCGCCTCACGCACCCCCGCCGCATCGGCGAAGGGCATCGTCGTCTGCGTCCCGATGGTCCCGTCAAAGACCAGTTTGTCTCCATAGCGCCGCTTCAGCTCCACGACATCCAGGCACTCGGGCTGCAGCGGGTTCAGGATGTCAACGCCGATCTCGATCAGCTCGGGGATGATGGTT
Source organism: Bacillota bacterium (assembly GCA_030057555.1). Taxonomy (GTDB): domain Bacteria; phylum Bacillota; class Clostridia; order Saccharofermentanales; family Fastidiosipilaceae; genus JAEZYR01. Next base: position 17,711 of record JASGUU010000012.1, read on the forward strand.
TCTATGTTGCCGTCGCTGTGGTACCAGATTTTGATATCGGGATGGATGGCTTTCGCCGCGGCGTAGACTTCGGCCCAGCGCGACTTGATAAAGCGCCGCCAGAGTTCGGGCGCGAACATCAGCGCCCGCTGATTCGCCACATCATCGCCGGTATAGAGGATATCCACCCCTGCCCTGGCCGCCGCCCGCGCCTTCGCGAGATTCCGCTCCTGCACGCGGTCGAGTACGTAGTCGCAGATCTCCGGCGCCTCGATCATGTCCATCAGGAACTCTGTGTAGCCGCGAATCTGCCAGGAATCCTCATAGAGATGCGTCAGGTGCATCCCGGCAACCCGCCCGGCCCGATGCGCCGCCTCCACCTCGGCCGCCAGATGCGCTTCCGAGAAACCCGCGACCGAAGGATAGGGGAAATCCATCACCTCCGCCAGCGTCGTGGCTTCCCGCAGCGGGCTCAGATAGGAAGTGAAGTGATAAAGGCTCCCGGGCGTCTCCAGCACGCCGAGGTGATTGATGAAGGCCCCGGGCTTCTTTTCAACCTTTGCAAAATACTTCCCGAAGTCCGGCTTCTCCCAGCCTGCGGGCGGCCTGAGCGCCACATCCACCGGCCGGAACATGCCGAAGCGCCGGCCGAGGTCCTCCCTCTCATCCACCCCGAGCCAGGCGCGGAAGCGCGTCTCCATCGGCGGCGTGAAGTTCGCGTAGTAGAGGAAGCGCTCCTGCCTCTCGCGGCGCATCGTGCGCCTGAACTGTTCCAGCTGGTTCATGGTCCCGCTAGGAGCGGTAGCTCCCGTTGATCGACACATAGTCGTGGCTGAAGTCACAGGTCCAGTAGCGGGTCTGGCAGCTGCCCGCGTGGAGATCGACCGTCACTACGATCTCCTCAGCCTGGAGGATCTCAAGCGCCCGCCCCTCGTCGAAGTCTGTCGCCATCCCGTTACGGCAGAACTCGAGGTCACCGATGTGAATCGTGACCAGGTCGGGGTCGAAGTCGACGCCGGCATAGCCGGCAGCCGTCAGAATGCGGCCCCAGTTGGCGTCCTCGCCGTAGATCATGGTCTTAAAGAGCGGCGAACGCGCGATCGAGCTGGCAATCTGGACTGCATCCGCGTCGGTCATGGCTCCGCGGACCCGGATTTCGATGAGCTTGGTGGCGCCCTCGCCGTCACGGGCGAGCTGTCGGGTCAGTTCGATCGCCAGGGCATCGAGCTCGGACTGCACGGCCGCGGCCGTTTCGCTGTCGGGATCGCTGATCTCGGGATTGCCGGCCTCCCCGGAGGCCAGCAGGACAACCATGTCGCAGACCGACATGTCGCCGTCAACCGAGAGGCGGTTGAAGCTGCGGTCCGCCGCGCGCCTGAGCATGGTCTGAAGACAGGCCGGTGCGATCGCGAGATCGGTCAGCAGCACCGCTATCATGGTGGCCATATTGGGATGAATCATGCCCGAGCCCTTGGCCATGCCGGCCAGCGTACAGGCGCAGCCGTCGATAACGGCTGTCCGGCGCTCGAGCTTGCGGTGGGTGTCGGTCGTGCGGATGGCCTCCGCCGCCGCCTCGAAGCCGCTCTCGTCCGCCGTCAGCCCGGCCGCGGCAGCTTCGATCCCGGCGGCCATGGCCTCCATGGGCAGGCGGAAGCCGATAACACCGGTCGATGCCGTGAGCACCGTTTCAGCGCGGGCAGAGGGGATGGCTGCGGCAACGAGTTCCGCAACGCGCTCCGCATCCCTTTCACCATCGGGTCCCACACAGGCATTCGCATTGCCGGAGTTGATCAGCAGGGCCTGGACAGGGGCACCGGCTCCGAGCACCCTGATGGAACGCTGCAGGGAATGCCCCTTGACCACGTTACGTGTTGCGATGAGTGCACCCCGGGCCCCGGCCTCACAGACCAGCAGCGCGAGGTCGGGAGCGCCGTTTTTTTTGATCCCTGCCGCGGTACCGGCTGCGATGAAGCCCGGAACGAATGCCTTCTGAACCGCCATCCTCTGTTCCTCCATGTTCCAAAACAAATCCGGGGCTGAGCCGGCCGACGACCGGCGGCCAGTACCTGACGACAGGCTTCGCAGAACCCCTCAGCGAGAGGATACCACGCAGCCGCAGTGTCCGGCAGGCAGATCAGGATCCGCCCGGGGCGGATAGCGGCAGAACACGTCAACTCCACCGGGAACTGATCCGCGGCATGCTGCTTCCATGAAACACTACAGATCACACTTCAGCGCCCTGGCTTACTGGCCCGTCCCGCTCGCGCACGAGTTCTTCCGGGAACAGATTCGCGAAGCCGGTGACAAACAACAGCTCATCCTCGACCGCGGCGGGCGCACGCGGCGGGGTGACCACCAGCATATCCTCTGCAGCACTCCGATTCCCGACGGCGGTCTTCTGCACCGACGGGACATGGGGATTGTCTCACCCGAAATGCTCTTCGTACAGCTCGCAAACGAGCTCGATGACATTGAGCTGATCATCCTTGGCGACCTCCTCTGTTCACGGCCCGACCGCTACCGGACCCCTGCCCTGACACGGCACCGGCGCCTCTTCGACTTCGCCACAGCGGCATATGGGCTGCGCGGCCGCAGGCGGGCGCTCGAGGCTCTGCGCTATGTCAAAGAGGATGCCAGCTCGATCATGGAGGTTTTCCTGGACCTGCTGATCGGCCTGCCGAACTATTTAGGCGGCCTCGGGATCACGGGCGGCGTCCTTAACGCCCCCGTCCCGCTGACCGCCGAGAGCAGCGTAGCCCTGCGTCAGCACATATGCTATATCGACTATGCTTTCCCCGAACAGCGTATAGGCTACGAATACCAGGGCCAGTATCACGACCGCAACACCGACCACGATTCGAGCCGCGCGATGGCACTGCAGAGGATGGGCTATACCATCGTTACTGTCACCAGATCCCAGCTCTATGACGACAGGCGCCGTGCCCAGCTGCTGGAGCACTGCCTCAAGCTGCACGGAAAGCGCTGGCAGCTGCGGACGGAGAAATACCCTGCCGCTCACCGGAACATCATCGCGAAACTGCCGCGCCGCAGTGCCCCACATGTTGCTGACAACATCAGTCAGGCTGCGAACCGGTCAGATGGGTAGAGTACCCAGTTAATGGCTGAGCAAATAAACGACTTATACACGGAAAAGCGTGTATAAGTTGTTTTATTGAGCAATACCGGCGCTTAATTCACAATAATACAAGTTATACACGGCCTTTTTGCACACAAATCGAATTATTGATCAAGCCAAATCCCACCGCATGCGAAATGACGGTTCGTACAGGCCGAACACAGCATACCGGCTCACTGTCCGGCCTCCGCCGCTGCAGCAGAAACACGATGCCGGCACATTTCAGGACGCTGCACCTGACCGCCGGACCGCAGCGCTCACGATTTGCTCCCCTCGATGATCCCCCCGGCCAGAATCAGTCCGTCCCCATCATAGAGAACGAGGGCCTGGCCCGGTGCCGGCGCCGGAATCGCATCCTGCGGTTCCACTCGAACCCGCCCTCCCGCGAGCGGCGTCACCAGAGCCGGCTGCTCCTTCTGCCGGTAGCGCATCCGCACGAGGCAGCCGAACGCGTGCGCCGGCCGGGCCAGCGAAACCCAGTTCATCCCACCCGCCTCCACCTGCCGCACCAGCATCTGGGCGGCCGTCGCGAGCACAACCTGGTTTTTCTCCACATCGAGATGGCGGACATAAAGCGGCTCCGCGGCCGCGATACCCAGACCCCGCCGCTGTCCTACGGTATAGTTCGACAGCCCCTCATGACGGCCCAGCACGCGCCCGGCGAGGTCGACAAAGTCGCCCGCCGCCTCAGCCACCCCGCGCTCCCGGAGCAGAAAAGCACGATAGTCGCCATCAGGAATGAAACAGATATCCTGTGAGTCCGTTTGAGCGGCATTCACGAGGCCAGCCGCCCGCGCCCGCTCCCGGATCGCGGCCTTCTCGAGCCCGCCACAGGGCAGCAGCAGCCGGGCCAGCTGCTCCTGCCGCAGCCAGGCCAGCATGTAGGCCTGGTCGCGCGACGAATCCACTCCGCGCCGGAGCTGCTCGCGCCCGCTCACGACATCACGCCGCACCCGCGCATAGTGTCCCGTCGCCACCCAGTCGCAGCCGTTGGCCTCCGCTGCTGTCAGCAGCTCGGCCACCTTCACGTCACGGTTGCAGCGAAAACAGGGGTTCGGCGTCCAGCCCCGCGCATAGCTCTCCACGAAAGGCCGTACGATCCGCTCCCGGAACAGCCGGCGCCGATCGAGCACCTCATGCCGGATGCCCAGCTCCAGCGCCACCCTCTCCGCCCGCGCGATCTCCTCCTCCGCGGCCTGATCGAGCAGCAAAGTCACTGCGACGACTTCCGCCCCAGCTTCCCGCAGCAGCAGCCCGGCCACAGCCGAATCCACACCACCGCTCAGGGCCAGCAGCACCCGCGCCCCGCAGAGATCATCACGTTCCCGCTTCATCACCATGACTGCAATAGTAAACGAAAAGAGCGGCCCGTTCCCGGAACACCGCCCTCTTTCGCTCTGTAAACACACCCTGTCCGCACCGAAGCAGGCCACCCAAGCAGGCCCACAGCCACTGCCTGCCGGAGAAGGCAGCAGGCTCAACACAGCATCGCACCGCTGCCACACCGCACCTTCGCGGCACCATGCCACCACCGCCTCCAGCTCACGCTCCCCGCAGCCCTGCCGGTGTCAGGCCGGCACAGTCCGCCCCCGGGCCGGGCCGTCAGGCAAAAGGCTGCCTGACGCGCACCCGGGCATCAGGCTACATGTAGTGAATCTGGTCCTTGTACGCCTCGAACATGCGGTCGTTGTACTCGTCACCGCCCGGCATGTTCGCACTCATCAGCACCGGCACGTGCACGCCGCGTTCGATCAGCAGCTCCACCGTCTTTTCGATCAGGGCGCTGGCGATAATGCCACCCATCACAGTCGAGGTCGGCGCCACCTTCGCCGGCAGCTCCGGGAACGACAGGCAGGCGTCTCCCGGCTCTCCGCAGTTGTCGATCACAACCTCGCCGAGCTCGTAGAGCAGTTTCCCGGAAGGATGCCGCGATTCGCTGTGCTCCGAGAAGGCCAGGTTTGTGATCACGATCACGTGCGCTCCGAGCTCATTCGCTGCCAGTGCGGCATCGATCATGACCGTGTTGCGCCCCGAGACCGAGTGCAGGATGACAACATCGCCCTCTCCTACACCCCGATAGCGGATCAGGTCGGCACCGTAACGCTCATAACGCTCCATCTGAGAGCTCAGCGTAAACGGCATCACATCAAGATCCATGCCCGGAGCGGAGATCGGGTTGATGACGGCCAGTCCGCCGGTGCGGTAGACCATGTCCTTGGCCACCAGATTGGCGTGTGTTGTCCCAAAGGCCCAGATGCACTTCTTCTTCTCGATGGCCTCGGCCATCAGTTCCGCTGCACTGGTGATGGTTTCCGTTTCCTGCTGCTCCAGCTGTTCCAGCATGTTACGAATATGATCGTAAAACCGCATCTTACCCTCCTCCGGTCTGCTCGGGAATCCCAGGGATCCCGAAGCGGCTGCTCACTATGGTACCCGCATGCACGGGCACGGCCGACAGTTCCTCAGGTACGCATGCGAAAGTCGAGATGCGCCGGAATCGGCCAGCGGCAAATCGCCGTCCGACGCGCCTGATCCTCATCCAGTCCTGCGAGCTCTTCCGCATGTTTCTTTTTCTGCAAAGCCACCCAGATGTCCGACAGCAGCACTTCGCCCTCACGGACATCCGCGATCTCCAGCTCCGGGTCACTCAGAATCGCCTCGGCCCGCTCCAGTTCCCCGGTTTCCACCAGCGCCTCGGCCAGCAGGATCCGCGGCCTGTCCGCCGCCTGCAGCCGGGCGGGCATCGCGTCATAAAGCCTGACGTAATCAGCCTGGCGCCCGTTCCGGATCAGCGCCCGGCCGGCCTCAATCGCGAGCGGCAGAATCGGCCGTTCCTGATAGGCCCGGTAGAGCAGCTCCGTCGCCTCAACCGCCTCGCCCCGCTGCAGCAGCAGGACCGCCAGATTGCGTCTGGCCCAGGCATTGGGCCACGCCTCTTCGGACTTTCTGAAGGCCTCCATGGCTCCGTCGACATCACTCGCCGCATAGCGCATGACGCCGAGCTGCAGCCAGCCCTGCCAGTGGGCCGAATCACCGCGCGCCACGGATCGCTCGAGCATATCGCGCCAGTCGCTCTGCGTCAGATAGGCGTGGGGCTCCTCCGCGGGACTGCCCTCGGGCAGAACGCCGGTCCGCAGCAGCGTGAGCCAGGGCGCCTGCTCGGCTCCCAGCGTTTCGGGTCCAAAAGCTGCTGCTTCGGAGGCAAAGCACCGGGCCGCCTCCCCGCCCGCCGCCCGCCGCGCGAGTTCGAGCGCCGCCCAGCCGCTGCCCCGTGCCGGCCAGGCCTCCAGCTCCCGGCCCTCGGCCGCCAGCAGATCCCGGCTCTCCGCGAAGATCCTGTCCAGCTCCGCACGTGGAAGATCCGTTTCCAGCTGCCTGTCAGCCGCGCGCCAGGCCGCTTCCCACTCGCCATGGGCGAGTGCGGGATCCAGCTTGACCGCTCCATATGCTTCGAGCCAGTCCCAGACCGCTCCGCCCGGCAGCGGCAGATGCTGCATCTGCGTCTTCGCGAGGCCCGCCTGCGTCTCCAGGTAGGCCCTTCCCGGTTCGGCCAGGAAATCCTGCCAGCGCAGGCCGCCGGGCCCGGTGCCCCAGCGGAAAAGCTTGCGCCCGATCAGGCGGTCGGTCGAAGTCTGTATGAGTCCGTAGCCGTCACTGTCAACGGCCGCCTCCCATTTGCGCATCCCGTCGTCAATATCAAAGAACCAGTCACCCGAGTGCTTCGCCCGCACCGGGTAGCTGAGATCCACACCGTCTTCCAGCGGTACCTCTGTCAACGTGACACCGCGCCCGTAACCATAGGCATAGGCCCTGTTCGCAGGAGCCAGGACCCGCGTCCCGTCCTGAAGCTCGACAGCCATGTTGGACCACCAGTAAATCGGCGTCACGGTCTCGCGCGTGTTCACCAGGCGCACGCGCACCATGAGAAACTTCGACTCTGCAGGCAGCCAGGCGTCGATCTGATAGGAGACCTCGCGCACCCGTTCCCACTCATACATGCGCAGCACCGGCGTGCCGTCCGGCAGCTCGAGCACCGCCACATGCAGCGGCGAAAGCGTAAAGGGCGTATGCCCTGTCATGCCGATATTCCACTCGACCCCGCCGCTCGTCCAGGCGTTGCGCAGAGCCAGATTGGCCGGCTGAAAGACGGGATTTGCATGCAGAAGATCCCGGCCCGTCGTCCGGTCATGGAGATTCCAGAGCTTGCCGCCATACTGCGGCGTGAAGGTCGCGGTCAGGTAGCGGTTCTCGAGAACGACAACCGGCATCTCGGCCTCGCAGCGCCGACGGCTGTAGCCATCCTGCAGGCGATAGGGCAGGATGGTATGCACCTTTCCATAATGAAAGTAGGGGCGCTGCCGCTCCGGGATGGAATCATCCAGCTGAACCCGAGCATGGGGATCCAGTACCGGCCTCATGTCCGGCAGTGGATTTTCACGTCCCAGATCAGCCATTGGCAGCCGGATGCTGCCCCTGCGCAGAACACAACCCATGCGCTGGTCTCCCTCGGTTCATCGTTGTCCCGTTGTGGGACCTCCCGCTTGAACGGTTCCAGTTTAGCAGGTATTTACAAGCGGGCAAGCCATAAGAATTTCATTCATCCGCATTGGACCTGAACAAATCGCCTGAATACCGTCGTTCCACGCAAACAGAGCTTTCTGACACCATTCTCTGCCGGCTCGACCCCTATCGTGTCCGCCAGCAGGTACGAAAAAGCGCCTGTTTCCCGTGCTGTTCTATTTTGACTGCTCAAGCTTTATGGGCTTTCCCTTGACGCGACTGGGCAGAAAGCCTATATATTGAACTCAGGTTTGTATTCCCCGAGCCTTTCCCTGCAGTGCCTGCAGGGAGCAGAAAGAGGTGGACAATGCCCGACGGAAGAACGGACAACCCCCAGCTGATCGCACTGCAGACCTATCTAAACGGTCTGGATAAGGACGAAGGGTCGCTCATCGTGGCCCTGCAGAGAGCTCAGGAACTCATCGGCTATCTCTCGGAAGACGCCATCTTCATGGTCGGTCAGACCCTCAACATTCCGGTGTCAAAGGTCTATGGAGTGGTAACCTTCTACTCCTTCTTCCGTACCAGGCCGCGTGGGAAATATGACATCAAGGTCTGCCTCGGCACCGCCTGCTTCGTGCGGAAGTCCCCGGCTATCCTGAATGAGCTCGCCACGCTGCTGCAGATGGAGGTCGGCACGACACGGGAGGATCTGAAGTACTCCCTCAACACCGTCCGCTGCCTTGGCGCCTGCGGTTCGGCCCCCATCGTCCAGGTCAACGACGATCTTTACGCCAACGTACAGGTCAGCGATGTAGCCGGCATCATCCGCCGCTACCTCGATTAGAGTCCCGGCGGAGGGAGAGCCTATGCATCAGAGTATCAAACGCGTCAACAGCCTCGAGGATCTGCTTGAACTGCAGCGGCAGTACAGCCACATCGCTGACTTCCGCACCGGCCGCCGCCGTGAGGACGGCCACCGCGAGGTCCTGATCTGCGGCGACACGGGCTGCGTGGCCAACGACAGCACCGAGGTTGTCCGCGAATTCAACCGCCAGCTGGCCGCCGAGGGTCTCGAGGATCAGGTCAAGGTTTCGGTCATCGGCTGCTTCGGCTTTTGCGTGCAGGGCCCGATCGTGAAGATCATGCCCGACAACACCATGTACGTGAAGGTCAAGCCCGAGGATGTCCCGGACATCGTCCACCAGCATCTGCTTGACAGCCGCCGCGTCAAGCGCCTGCTCTATCATGATCCCTCCTCGGGCCGCGATCTTGAGCACTCCGAGGACTTCCCCTTTTATAAGAAGCAGAAGCGCGTGGTCATGCGCAACCTCGGCCTCGTCCATCCCGAGAAGATGGAGGAGTCGATCGCCTTCCGCGGCTATGAGGCGCTCGCCCGCTGCGTCTGTGAGAAGACGCCGCAGGAGGTCATCGACATTGTCCGCGCCTCAGGCCTGCGCGGCCGCGGCGGTGCCGGCTTCCCGACGGGAATCAAGTGGCAGGCGGCTGCCGACCAGCCGGGCGACGTGAAGTATATCGTCTGCAACGCCGACGAGGGCGACCCCGGCGCCTTCATGGACCGCGCCATTCTCGAGGGCGACCCCAACTCCGTGCTGGAGGCGATCGCCATCGCCGGCTATGCCATCGGCGCCCACGAGGGCATCATCTACATCCGCGCCGAATACCCCTCGGCCATCCACCGCCTCAAGCTGGCTCTGACCCAGGCGCACCAGTACGGCTTCCTGGGGAAGAACATTTTCGGCTCGGGCTTTGACTTTGACATCACGCTGCGTTATGGCGCCGGCGCCTTCGTCTGCGGCGAGGAGACGGCCCTCCTGCACTCGATCGAGGGCGGCCGCGGCGAGCCCACGCCGAAGCCTCCCTTCCCCTTCGAACACGGTCTCTACGGGAAGCCGACCATCATCAACAACGTCGAGACCCTGGCCAACATTCCCGTCATCCTCCTTGAGGGCGCCGAGTGGTTCAGCTCCATCGGCAGGCCGGGCTGCAGCGGGACGAAGGTCTTCTGTCTCGCGGGCAAAGTCCGCAATGTCGGTCTCGTCGAAGTGCCCATGGGCACGACCCTGCGCGAGATCATCTTTGACATTGGCGGCGGCATCCGCGACGACAAGCGCTTCAAGGCCGTCCAGACCGGCGGCCCGTCCGGCGGCTGCATCCCCGAGTCCCACCTCGACACGCCCATCGACTACGACTCGCTGAAGGCCCTGGGCTCCATCATGGGCTCGGGCGGCATGATCGTCATGGACCAGGACAACTGCATGGTCGACGTGGCGAAGTTCTTCCTTGAGTTCGCGATCGAGGAGTCCTGCGGGAAGTGCGCGCCCTGCCGCATCGGGACGAAGCGCCTGCACGAACTGCTGACAAAGGTCACCAGCGGCCGTGCCACCGACAACGACCTCGAACTGCTCGAGGAATTCGGCCAGACCATCTGCGCCTCTTCCCTCTGCGGTCTCGGCCAGTCGGCTCCCAACCCGGTCCTGACCACGCTGCGCTACTTCCGCGACGAGTACGAGCAGCACGTGCATGACCACCACTGCGCCGCCGAGGTCTGCATCGACCTGATGGAGTTCGAGATCACGGACGCCTGCATCGGCTGCAATGTCTGCAAAAAGAACTGCCCCGTCTCCTGCATCGACGGCGCCATACGCGAGAAGCACCACATCAACCAGGCCGACTGCATCAAGTGCGGTTCCTGCATGTCGATCTGCCCCGTCGGCGCGATCATCAAGAAGTAAGCGAGGTACGCATATGAGTGAAGCTGTGAAAAGCCAGACTGCGCCCGTCGCCGAAGCTGCCGAGACGCTGACCGTCACCATCAACGGCCAGGCTGTCAAGGCCCGGCCCGGCCAGACGATCCTCGAAGTCGCGAAGGAGAACGGCTACCACATTCCGACCCTCTGCCACTTCGACCTCGCGAACCTGCGCTATGTCAACGAAGTCGCCTCCTGCCGCATCTGCATGGTCGAGGACCGCAAGCGCGGGCGCCTCTATCCCGCCTGCGCCACGCCCGTCTCCGACGGCATGGACATCCAGACCAACAGCCTGCGCGTCATCCGCAACCGCCGCAACGTCCTCGAGCTCATCCTCTCAGACCATCCTTTCGACTGCCTCGTCTGCTGGAAGAACGGCGACTGCGAGCTGCAGGCGCTGGCGAGCGAGGTCGGCCTGCGCGAGATCCGGGTCAAGGGCGAGCGCCATCAGGTCAACGTCGACACCTCGTCGCTCTCCTTCATCCGCGACAGCTCGAAGTGCATCCTCTGCAAGCGCTGTGTCACCATGTGCTCGCAGGTGCAGTCGGTCAACGTCTACTCGGCCGTCGGCCGCGGCTTCAACTCCGTCATCTCGACCGCCTTCGACCTGCCCATGATCGACACCAACTGCACCTTCTGCGGCCAGTGCCTGAGCGTCTGCCCGACCGGTGCCCTCGCCGAAGTCTCCAATATCGACAAGGTCTGGGCCGCCCTCACGAGCGGGAAACACGTTGTCGTTCAAACCGCCCCGGCCGTCCGCGTCGCCCTGGGCGAGGCCTTCGGCATGCCGCCGGGAAGCAACGTCACCGGCCGCATGGTCACCGCCCTCAAGCAGATGGGCTTCAACGAGGTCTTTGACACCAACTTTGCCGCCGACCTGACCATCATGGAGGAAGCGACCGAGCTTGTGCACCGCATCGAGCACGGCGGCCGCCTGCCCATCCTGACCTCCTGCTGCCCTGGCTGGGTCAAGTTCTTCGAGCACCAGTTCTCCGACATGCTCGATGTCCCCTCGAGCTCGAAGTCCCCGCATGAGATGTTCGGCTCGGTGATCAAGACCTACTTTGCCGAACGCCAGGGACTGAAACCCGAGGACATCATCGTCGTCTCCGTCATGCCCTGTGTGGCGAAAAAGTTCGAGTCCGCCCGCCCCGAGCTCATGAACGAGGGCGTCAGCGACGTCGACATCGTCATCACGACCCGCGAGCTCGCCCGCATGATCCAGGAGATCTCCCTCGACCTCGAGAATCTCGAGGACACGCCCTTTGACGATCCTTTCGGCGAGTCGACCGGCGCGGCGGCAATCTTCGGCTCCAGCGGCGGCGTCATCGAGGCAGCTCTGCGCACCGCCTACGAAATCATGACCGGCGACAAGCTCGAGGATGTCAACTTCACCCCGCTGCGCGGCCTCGAGGGCTCAAAGGAAGCCACCGTCAGCATCAACGGCGCCCCGATCCGCATCGGCGTCGCCTCCGGCCTCGGCAATGCCCGCAAGATGATCGAGTCGATCCGCAGCGGCGAGCAGGTCTACCATGCCATTGAGATCATGGCCTGCCCGGGCGGCTGCATCGCCGGCGGCGGCCAGCCCTATCACTTCGGCAACATGGAGCTGATCAAGAAGCGCATGGAGGCGATCTACGCGATCGACGACAACGCCGAGGTCAGAAAGAGCCACGAGAACACAGCCGTTCAGCGCCTCTACCGCGAGTATCTCGGCGAGCCCTACGGCCAAAAGGCAAAGGAGCTGCTGCACACGACCTACACGCCGCGGCGAAAATTCTAGGTTCGCCCGCACCGCATTCGCAGACGGCGTGCCACTCCGGTGCGCCGTTTCTCTTTGCACTCCGCTGCCGGACAGGAGGAGCCCCATGACCTCACGCGAACGCCTGCTTGCCGTCCTCGACGGCCGGACGCCCGACCGTCTGCCACTCTCGACCTACGAGCTCTGCGGACGAAACAGCGAAGCCTGGGAGAATCGGGCCCCCTCCTACCGCTCCCTGATGGAGCTCATCCGCCGCGATACCGACGCCATCACCATGTGGAAGCCGGCCTCGAACGAAGTCGCCGCCCTCTCGGCCTGGCCCGCCAGCTGGTGGCATGAGACCCGCCCGGCGGCTAACGGCCGCCATCAGGTCACGACGAGCATTCTCGAGACGCCACGGGGGCCTCTGCGCCGGGTTACGAAGACTTCGCCGGATCTGCACACCGTCTGGCAGGTAGAGCATCTCTGCAAAGACCGCCACGACGTCGACCGCCTTCTCTCCATCCCCTACGTCCCCGTCGACTACGATTTCAGCGATGAAGCCCGTATCCGCGCCGAGCTCGGTCCCGGCTCGCAGCACGGTATCCTGATGCCCTCGATCGCGGACGCCGTCTGCACGGCGATGGAACTGATGAACTTCGAGGACGCGATGGTCTGGGCACTCACCGAGCGCAGCCACTTCAGCGCCACCGTCCGCCGGCTGCATGAGCGCGGCATGACGAATCTCGAGCGCATGCTCGCCGGCAGCGTCCAGGAGCTCTACCGCATCGTCGGTTCCGAATACCTCGCCCCGCCCTACATGGATCCGGCCCTATTCTACGATGTCGCTCTTCCCTGCCTCGAGGACATCTGTGCCCTGCTCCGCCGCCACGGTGCGAAGTCGCGCATCCACTGCCACGGCCGCATCGCAGACCTCGTCGACGCCTTCGTTGCTTCGGGCTGCGACGCTCTCGATCCCTGCGAGGCGCCGCCGGACGGTGACATCACGCTGCCGGAGCTCTACCGCCGTACGGAGGGGCGCCTGACCCTCTTTGGCAACATCGAGCTGCGCCTCCTCGAGCGCGGCACGCCGGACGAGGTGCGGGACACGGTCCTGGGGCTCATCGACTCGATGCAGGGCGCCTGCAACTGGGTCCTCATGCCCACCGCCGCCCCGATCGACGCCGTCCTGCGCCCCGCCACCGCGCGCAACTACGAGGTCATGATCGAAACAGCCCGGCGGTGCCGGGCCTGATCATGGGAAGAGCAGTGATCCTTCAACTGCCCGGTATACGCCAGCGCGGCAGATAGGCAAAGTAGAGCCGCCACTCGTCCTTCCGGCCCAGGGTGGACGCGATGCCCTCAAGATAGAGCCCCAGCTCATGGAGCGCGCGCAGGTCTTCCTTTGAGACGACCTGTTCCCAGCCGAGCCGTTCTGCGAGGCTCTCGGACATCGGCAGCACATGCTCTATCTGTCGCCCAAAGGCATCAGACTTGAAATAGAGCTTTCGCTCACAGCTCTCCGCATCCTGGTTGATGCCCACGAAAACCGGCCGGTAGCGATGCTTCGCGATCTCGAGCAGACTCCCCGCCTGCGGCTCGAGATTCACTTCAAACGCGTTCTTGAGGTGATCAATAAAACCACGGTCACAGACACGCCTGCGCCCGGTATCAAGTGTCAGATTCAGATAGTATTTAACGATGCGGACATTCGCATGGATATCCGTCTCCACCCCAATCTGCTGCAGCGGCTGGATGGACATGTCAAAGCGGCGCGCCAGAGCCCCGGCATCCCGCCGCAGGGCTCCGGCGATCGCCGGCAGTGTCAGGTTTTCAAAGAAGGCCTCCAGCAGCAGCTCCACATCCGCATGGGAGAGGCTGCGGTCCAGAGTGAAGACGAGACGGAAGCGCTCCCTGGTGCCAGCCAGACTCTCCGAGATGTCACAGACACGGACGCCTCCGGCCGCTGCGAAGCGGCTGAGCAGGCTGCCGAGCAGCAGGCGATAGGGCAGCCGTCCGCGAAGCTCCTCCGCCACTCCAGGCGTAGGGTTCTCGTAGACCCTGTACGAGACGAGCTCTCCGTCCCGGACTGTCAGGCCGAGATATTCGAAGCTGTCCCGGCCCGGATGGCCATAGGTTTCAAGAGAGCTGCGGATCCGGCCGAGGAGGCTCACTTCTCCAGATAGAAGCCCGACAGAATCGCGATCAACTTGCCTTCATTTCCGGGAACAGCCAGCTGAATCTTCAAGCTGTTGACCGTCGAGATATCAACACTGACGGTCGTCGGCTCTGTGGAGACCGAAAGCGGCAGCGTGTACAGGACCTCGCCGTCACCTTCAATCGTCAGCTCTGACGTGACGCTGTCGCTCTCATCGCTGACCGCGACAACACCACAGAGCCTGCTGTAGCTGCCATTGAGGACGTATTCAACCATGCCGGGCTCCGACGTCCAGCTGCCGTTGGTCGCATTCAACTGGAAGAGGTTGCCGCTCGCGATACGATAGGAGTTGCCCGCCGTGTCTTTGGGATCCAGGCCGGTCTTTATCTCCTCGAAGCGATCGCGATCCTCGGGCCTCAGGTCACTGAGATAGACCGGCCTCACGGCCTCAAGATCGGCCAGCAGCGCGTCAAACTCCTCCGCCTCGGCCACCTGGCGGGCATGCTCCAGCATCTCCAGAGCCTCGACATAATCCCCCCTGTCCATGAGGGCCAGCAGCTGCGGCAGCATCTGGTTGACATAGTCTTCCACGTACTGGTCATGGACAGCCTGCAGCTCGGCATTCGAGTCGCCGCTTTCTGTCTGAAATCTTTCGAGGATACCCAGCGCCGCTTCGAGGTTGCCATTCGAGGCTTCGGCCTCCGCCTCTTCCAGAGCCGCCCGGCGCGCGGCAGCGAGCCGGAACTCTTCCGCCGCGGCCGTGACCTCTTCGAGACGGGTCTCCAGAGCCGCGGCATCTTCCAGGTTGGGAATGGCTTCCTGCAGCAGGCTGATCGCCGCATCATAGTTGTCGCCGGCTGTCAGTTCATCGACCTGGGCCAGCACTTCAGCCTCGTATTCAGCGAAGGACTGTTCGATCTTCTCCACGGCGTCATCGTAATGCGGATCCAGCGGGTCCACACGCCTGTAGGATTCGGCAGCCGTGAGCCAGTCGCCGTCGGCATAGGCCTGCTCGGCGGTCAGCCAGGCCTGCTTTGACGTATTGAGTGCCTGTATCTTCGCCCGGACGACGAGCAGATCCTCCGACAGAGTACCGAGATGCATGGCCTCAATCGTATCGAGCGTTCTCCGGGCCTGCTCATAGTCGATTTCATCGGCTGCGAAGCGCTCCGGCAGCTCCAGCACGATCGCGCGCAGGGCCTCGGCCAGCTCCTCGCGATCCTTGTCCTTGACCTTGGCTCTGTAGAAGTCCAGCGCCTCGTCGTAATTCTGTTCCGCGATGCAGGTCGTGATTTTTTCAACCTTGTTCGTGCAGCCTGCCAGTCCCGCAGTCAGAACGGCGGCACTCGAAGCCAGTGTCAGAGTTCTCTTCCAAACCTGTTTTCTGCCCATCTTTCATGCCCCCATAAAGAACACATTTGGCTCATCCTAACACAGGCGTCCGGAAATTCCGGCCTGCTGCTCTTCTCTACAGACTGGCTTTCCCGTGCTTTCGAAAAGAGCGACGGCCTGCAGCTGCCTGAAGCAAAGGTCCCGGAAGCAGACTGCCAGGCCCGCGATGCCCGCTCCCTCTGCTGCCTGTCGCGCTGGACCTCAGTCGATCAGCACATCTTTCAGTGTACGCTTCGGCACATGGTGCACGCTATCGGCATCACGGTAGTAGCTCGGCGAAGCCACACCGGTCCCGGCGTCCTCGAGCACGATGGTCTCACCCTGAATGCCAAAGGCCAGCACCAGTATGATCTCGCACCACTCCGGCAGAGAGAACTCCGCCCGGATCCTGTCGCGCTCAATGGCGCCCAGCATGCAGGAGCCGTAGCCGTCCGCCCGCGCGGCGAGCTGCAGCGCATAGGCTGCGATACCCTCATCGTGCTCGCGCGTCTTCGAGAGCCGCGAATCCCGCAGCAGCAGCACATAGCCTGTCGGCCGCTCGCCCTCGGCCGGCCCCGGCCAGTCCTTCAGCGCACCGGCCCAGTGCAGCGAGGGAAAGAGCCGCGCGCAATCCTCCGCCCCGGCCACCACCAGATAGCGCAGCGGCTGCCGGTTCGTCGCCGACGGTGTGCGCCGGGCCAGGTCCACCCAGGCCTCAAGCTGCTCCCGTCCGGGTGCAGGTTCCTGTTGGAAGCGTCGGACACTGCGTGTCTCAAGTACCAGTTTTTTGAAATCCATCTCACACCTCCACGATCTTCTGCTTTCCATGATCGCACAAAGTCGTCCAAATGGGATAATACAGGACATGAAAGCCATTGATGTTAAGCCGCTGGTCATTATCGGAGCAGGGGCGGCAGGGCTCTTCCTCGCTGCTCTTGCTGCCAGGAACGGACACTCACCGCTGCTGCTGGAGCGCGGTCCCCTGACCGGGCGCAAGCTGCGCCTCAGCGGTGGCGGACGCGGCAACCTGACCCACTTGGGCGAAACCCCCGACCTTCTCCCCCACTACCGCCCTGACCCGCGCTTTCTCTGGTCCCTCTACAGCGCCTGGCCGCCGGAGCGCATCCGCGAGACCCTCGCCGCTCTCGGCATCTCGACCCATGTCGAGGCCGACGGACGCGTCTTCCCGGACAGCCAGTCCGCCACGGCCGTCGCCGATCGCCTCGCCGCCAGCATCACGGAACACGGCGGCACGATCCGATGCCACAGCCGCGTCCTGGCACTCGAGCCGGATCCCGGCGGCTGGCGCCTGGAGCTCGAGGACGGCGGCAGCTTCCGCGCGGCAAAAGTCGTCCTCGCCACCGGCGGGGCGGGCTACCCGCAGACGGGTTCCGACGGCTCGGCTCTCGAGCTCGTCACGAGACTCGACCTGCCCGTCCGTCTCTTCTCCCCCGCCCTCGTCCGCCTGCTCTGGCACGAGCGCCGCACGCGCGAGGCCGCTGCCGGTCTCGCCGGCCTCGGCCTCCCGGACGTTGCTCTGAGCCTCGACCATCGGCAGCAGACGCGGGGCGGGCTTCTCTTCACGCATACAGGGCTCAGCGGCCCCGCCGCCCTCAATCTCTCCGGCCGTCTCGATGCGAACGGCTCGCGGCTTCATCTCGATCTCGCCCCCGGCGAATCTCCCGCCGGGACCCGCGCCTGGCTGACTGCAGCAGCCTCCGAAGCCGGGGAACGCCACCTGCTGACCACCCTGAGCGCACGCTGGCCGCGCCGTCTCCTTGAGGCTCTCCCCGTCATTTCGCCCGACTGGGCTGTCCTCGCCGGCCAGCTGCCGCGCCGCAGCCGCTCGCTCACTGCCGCCCAGATCGAAGGGATCGCCCAGATGCTCCACCATCTCGCGCTGCAGCCCCTGCACCCTGGCCCGCTGCGGGAGGCCATGGTCTCCTCGGGCGGTCTCGATCCCGCCGCCCTCGACCCGCAGAGCTGCGCCATCCGCGCCTGCCCAGGACTCCATGCCATCGGCGAGCTTATCGACATCGACGGCGACACGGGCGGCTATAACCTCCAGTTTGCTTTTGCCACGGCCGCCGCCGTCGCCGACACCCTGGCCTGAGCTTTGCCTCGAAAGCATCCATGCAGCAAAACGCCAGCGGCCGGCAGCTGTTATGACCGGATAGCGGCAAAGGCAGGAAAGTGTGAACACTCCCGCCCCGTCCGAGAGCCGTGACAGCCTGCTGCATACAGGATCGCTGAGCAAGTTTTCAGCTTATACACGCAAAATATGCATAACTTGAATTATCGAGCAGAAAAATCACCATTTATGCTCAATAATGCAAGTTATGTACAGAAAATTGAACATAAACTGTTTTTTCGCTCACTGCATAATGTACCCAGACCGCGAAGCGCCGTTTTTTCTGCTTGTGAAGAACTCCCCGGACCCGACCGGGAGGATCAGGCTCGCGCTGGCAGCAGGTCTACTTACGCAGCTACACATGGGAAGGCAAAAGCGAAACGAGGACCGGTGGTACAAAAAGCCTGCGCAACACAAAAACGAAGGGATACTGCTCCAGACATCACATGATAAACGGCCAGAACAGCTGCTGTCAGCGCGTTTTGGCCGTTCCTCACTGCATGGCCCGGAAAGCCCCGCGAGGCTTCAGGCATCCAGGTTCTCAAGCACCGCCTTCTCGGCCCGAAGCAGCGGCTTGTCCTTGTGTCCCGCCGGCGTGTAGCGCTGCACGCAGAGGGCGAAGCACGAACCCAGCTTCGGTCCGATCGCCCGGTGCAGCTTCCCGTGCGGACCCATGCAGATGTGCAGGAAGGGCACGCCAAGCGCACGGCTCACGACCACGGTGGAGCGCATGGCCTCCAGAGCCTCTTCCTCACTGTTCACGCTCATCGCGATCTTGATGAAATCGGCCCCCCGCGCCTCGAGCTCGGCACAGTGCTCCAGCAGCTCCCCGGTCGTCATGTAGACCCAGGTATGCGAGGACAGCAGGACCTCGCCGCCCATCTCATGAACCCGTTCGATCGTCTCCCGCTGTCTGCGCACCGCTCTGGGATCCCGTGTCAGTTCACGCGGCGACGGGTCATACATGTCGCCCATCATGTCGATCATGGAGGCGCCGCATTCGAGCGCCAGCAGCTGCTCGGCGATCCGCTCCTCATCGCTCCTGCCGTCATCCCGGCGATAGCTCATGGTGTAGAGCGGCCTGCCCCTCAGATGCCCGCAGAGGCGTGTCAGTCCCTCCCGGTTCAGCTCGTCCCCGCGCAGCTTCTCGAGATGCAAAAGGAAGCCGTCCGTCCCATCATAGATCGCCTCCCGCACGGTGCAGATCGTATCATCTACCGTCGCATCGCTGAGCGATGTCAGCAGCATCGGCAGTTTCTGATCACGGAATTTTACTTTCATGCCAGGACCCCCTCAGTTCTGCGCACCGCAGCTGCGGCCGCCGTCGATCAGATAGTTGACGCCCGTGATATAGGCCGCCTGCTCCGAGGCCAGGAAGAGGATCAGATCGACCACCTCCTGAACCTCCGCCGCCCGTCCCAGCGGCGTCCGCATGTTTGCCATCGCCGGCCGCGTCAGCACCGGCCCGGGCGAGACACAACAGACGCGGACCTTGTGCGGCGCCCCGTAGAGTGCCAGCGACTTCGTCAGCCCCTGCATGATCCCGCTCTTCGAGGCGGAGTAGTCGACCGCGAAGGAACCCGTCTCGCCATCAATCGAGCCAATGTTGATGATCACGCCCGAGCCCTGCTCCATCATCGAGCCGATGACCGCATGGGCCATGTAGATCGGCCCCTTGAAGTTGACATCGATCCCCCAGTCGATGATCTCGATATCGAGGTCCTTGAAGGTCTCCGGCACGCCGAAGACCCGCGCCGAGTAGCCCCGGCCGCATTTACCAGCACATCGATCCGTCCCCGGCTCTCGAGCGTCCGGGCCATCGCCTGCCGGACCGCGTGGTAGTCACGCACATCGACGCTGACGGCCCTGGCCTCACCCCCCGCCGCCCGGATTGTGTCCGCCACCTCCCCGGCGGCTGCCGCGTTGACATCCAGCACCTCAACCGCAGCGCCTTCCGCTGCCAGACACTCGGCTGTCAGGCGTCCGATTCCGGAACCCGCGCCTGTCACTACGGCTACCTGATCCACAAAACGCATCGTCCCACCTCTCCCTGTCGCCATTGGCCTCTAAGCCATCAAGGGCTATGCTGTTACCAGCAAACTACCACAAAAAAGGAGTCGCCCATGAAGTCCCGATCTCCAGTAAACCTATGATGCGCCCGCTGTCAGAGCTCAGTCCCGCCGAACTGATCCGCTGCCACATCACGGACTGCCCCTGCGGCCGGATCCACGAAGCCGATCTCGCCCAGCCCGCCATCGGCCCCGGCAGCGTCCGCACGCTTCCAGAGCACATCAGGCGCCTCGGCATGAAGCGCCCTCTCGCCTTCAGCGACCGGAACCTCGCCGCCCTGGCCCGCAGCCGGGTGCTGAATCCCTCAGAGCCTCTGTATGTGCTGAACCAGGCCGAGCCCTCCGCCTCCGACGCCACCGTGGCCGAAATTCTGGCCGCCGCGCACGGCCACGACGGCCTGATCGCCATCGGTTCCGGCACCCTGAACGACATCGGGAAGGCCGTATCCGCCCGGCTCGGCCTGCCCTTCATCCTCGTCGCTACCGCCCCCTCGATGGACGGCTTCGTCTCGGCCACCTCCTCGCTCACGGTCGATGGGATCAAAACTTCTGTCCCCAGCCGTCCGCCGGACGTCATCATCGCCGATACGGACATCGTGCGTACAGCTCCCCTCAGGCTCTATCTCGCGGGCTTCGGTGACATGCTGGCCAAGATCACCAGCCTCCTCGACTGGCGCATCGCCCATCTCATCACCGGCGAATACTACTGCAGCGAGGTCGCTGCCCTGGTCCGCCGTGCCTGCATCGCCGTTCTGGAAACAGCGCACGAGATTCCCGACCGTTCGCCCAGAGTCACGGAACGCCTCCTTGAGGGTCTCATCCTCTCCGGGCTCGCCATGAGCCTCGCCGGCGTCTCCCGTCCGGCGAGCGGCACCGAACACTACATCTCCCACCTCTGGGACATGCGCCATGCCAGTCTCGGCCATGCCCACGACCTGCACGGGCTGCAGTGCCTCGTCGGCACGCTGGAAACGCTGAAACTCATGGCTGCCGTACGTCAGCTGATCCCGCAGCACGGGCGCGCCCACGCCGCCGCAGCCGCCCACGATCCCGCCATCTGGGCCGCGGAACTCCATGAGCTCCTCGGCCCCGCCGCCCGACCCCTGATCGAGCTGGAAGAAAAAGAACAGAAATACCACCCCGGGCCCCACGCCGCCCGCCTCGAACGCATCCTCGCCCACTGGCCGCAGATTCTCGAGGTTCTCGACGAGCTGCCCGATTTCGCCGAGCTGGAGAAAGCACTCAAATCCTGCGGCGCGCCGCTCTCTGTCGCTGACCTCAAGGTAACAGAGCCGCGTCTCACGGATGTCATCCGGCACACGGGCGACATCCGCGACAAATACATCATCACCCGCCTGCTCTTTGATCTCGGCGAGCTTGACTCGGTTCTGGCGCGCCTCTACGGCCCCGCACAGCCTCAGTTCTCGAGTCCGTAAAGCAGCATGCCTAGCTCCGGCAGCCGTTCCTCCGGCTCTGTGAGCCCGCTGCTGTAGATCGTGAACAGGTAGGGCCGCCCGGCATACACCAGGCCGATATCACAGCGCTCCTCGCCGAGCCAGCCATACTTGTGCGCCGCCGGCACCGGCAGGTCCCGCGTCGCATGGCGCTTAAAGGACGAGCGCTCCATCCAGCCGAGCAGCATGTCATAGTGCGGCCTCGCCTCACGCTGCGTAACCAGCTCGACCAGCACCCGATGCATCTCGACCGGCCGCAGCCGGCCCCAGGAGGACTCCGCGTCATAGACCAGCCCGTAGCGCTCCTCCATCCGATGGCGCAGCGGCTGCGGCTCCGGCGCCTCTTCGGCGAACCAGCGGAAAATCATATTGGTCGCGATGTTGTCGCTCTCGACGATGGCCAGCTCCAGCAGGCGGCCGAGCGGCACCGCGTCGCCGTCCCGGATGCTGTGCTGCAGAGATCCCGCCCCGCCCCAGTAATCCTTTTCGGCGTCGTAGACCAGAGCCTGTTCGAGGCTCAGCTCACCCCCGGCCACCAGATCCAGACAGTACATCGCCATCGGAACCTTGATCGTGCTCGCTGCACCGAACAGCGATTCGGCGTTGTATTCGTAATAGCTGCCCGTCGCGAGGTTCTCGTAGGTCACGGCGATCTGTTCCAGGCGGATCCCGTGTTCGGACATCCAGGCCCCGAGCTGCGCCTCCACCTCCCGCTGCCAGAGCAGGCCCGCATCCTCCGTCGTTGTCGGCGCCGCCGTTGTCGGCTCCTTCTCAGCAGAAGCTGGCGACGCAGTCGTTTCCGGCCGCGGCGTCGGATCCGCTGTCACCAGAGGCAGCGTCAGCTCCCGCACCTGTCCCCCGGAGTTCCCCGTCCCTTCGCCTGCAGCCGCACAGCCCGCGAGCAGGAGCAGCAGCACGACAAACGCACTACGCCTGCTCACGGAAGGCCCGCATCCTCGCCAGCAGCTCATCCAGCGGCAGGATGGCGTCGGCGCCGCCCGCCCCCGACAGGCTCCAGGCGGCGACCGCCCCGGCCACATGGATGGCCCGGGCGAGATCCCAGCCCCGCCAGATCGCATAGAGCAGCCCGGAGGTGAAGGCATCGCCGGCCCCCACGCTCGACTTCTTAAAGCCCGGAGGAATGGGCCAGGAGGCCTCCTCCACATAGTTGCCCTCTGCATCCATGCCACCCGAGAGGTACTGGCTGTGAATGACGGCCCAGCGTCCCACGCCCAGCTCCAGCAGGCGTTCACATGCCGCACGCAGATTCGCGGCGATCAGCTCTCCCTTTGCATCACGCAAAGGCACCCCCGTCGTCCGCTCGGCCTCGATCTCGTTAATGCTCAGGTAGTCCGTGTACGGCAGGGCCGGCACCACCAGCTTCCGGTAGCGGTCGCTGTCCTCGCTGATGACATCGACGGAGGTAGCGATGCCCGCCTGCCGCGCCCCGTCGAGCACCCGGCACATCGCCGTCGGGTAGTCCGGATCCCCCTGATCCAGGCCTTCCAGCAGCAGGATGTAGCCGACATGAAGCAGCCTGGCGTCGAGGTTCGTGAAATCAAAATCATCCGGCGTCAGCAGGGCGTTCGAGCCGCTGTAGGTGAAGAAGGTCCGGCCCCCGTCCGGCGTCGTCATGACATCCGTGTAGGAGGTATGGCCGGCCCGCCTGATGCGCGAGCAGTCGATGTTCGCGTGCCGGGCAAAACGCTCGAGCACATGCCGGGCCATCTCGTCCTCGCCCAGAACGCCGATCACGGTCAGGGGCAGCCGGGGATCCAGCTTCGCGAGTGTCAGACCGCAGTTGCAGGCGAGTCCGCCGATGGACAGCTCCATGCGACTGATGGCTGCCAGCGTCTGGGGCGAGGGATAGCGATCAACGTACTTGATCTGATCGACGATCAGGTTGCCGGCGATGGCGATGCCCTGTTTTGTCTCTCCCATTTTTCCTCCCTTCTTTCAGCGGACAGCCCCGGTCACGCCGCGCCAGTGCAGTTCGACAGCCATGAAGAGCAGCCGGCTGCTTCGCGTTCCCTCCAGACTCTCGATGAGCTCCAGCAGCTCGAGCACCGGCTCCGCCTCAAGCTCGCTGACCTCCGTCAGAATACGGCGTGTCTCAGCCCCATCGGAACGCAGGCCGAGGCTGTGCAGGGCGAGCGCGAGCCCCGTTTCGACATAGACGGCCGTCCGCCCTCCTTCCCTGATTCGTCGTATGGCACCCGCGAAGCGCTCGCCTGCCTTGATCTTGCGCAGCACATCGCGTCCCACCCGTTCCGCCGTATCGCCGAGGTCATGGTTACCGAAGCGCGCCAGCAGATCGCGGACATAGGGCAGCAGCTCGGAAAAGGGCTGCCCGAATGACTCTGCCAGCGCCGCCGATGCGTCCAGCATCGCTCCCTCGACCAGCAGCCTCACATGGGGATCCTCCATGGCCACCGCGAGTTCACGGATACCGAGCCACTGGGCCAGATAGGCGCAGCACGCATGACCCATGTTGTGGACCTCATATTTACGTGCTTCATGGAAGGCGAGATCATCAACCAGCAGCAGCTGCGGCAGCTTTGGCGCAGCGAGGCAAAAGCTCCCCCGTGCCGCCGGCAGCAGGTCGTAACTGTCCACCCTGAGGCGCAGGGGGTCCGCTTTCCGCATTGCCTCCGTCGGCCTGGGCACCGTGCAGCCGATGACCGTCTCAACACAGCCGGTCTGTTCCAGGATCTCATCTGCCCTATCGGGTGGGAGAGCCGCCCGCAGTAAATCCCGCAGCTTTGCCTCGCCATCCTGGATATTTTCACAGATCAGGATATCGAGCGGCCTGCCGTTCGTCGCTGCCCGTTCCACGAGTCCTGCGGCGATGCGGGGTGCGATGTCCGGCAGGTTCCCGGCTCCGACGGAGCAGGCGAGCCAGTCACCGTCTGCAATGGCCGCCGTGACGGCGGTCTCGTCCCTGCTGTCGAGCGCCTCGAAATCCTCTACCACCCGCTGTGTTCGGCTCGCCCCCATGATCTCGAGGCGATACGAGCGCATTTGCTGCAGCTGCCGGATGAGCTCGCGGTCTTTGTCTACAAAGACCACACGGTAGCCGGCCTGGCGAAAGGCTGCACCAATGAAGCCGCGTCCGATGCAGCCGGCTCCATACATGACCAGTGTTTTTATCTCATGCTCCGACATGCCCCCAGCCCACCTCTGCAAAATCGGCGCAGAAGAACTCCGCGCGTTTCTGGAAATGCATTGAGTAGTGTTCATCCGTGAACGGCAGTGTCCAGATGAGAGAACCCGGATGAAGATCAGATGACTGGATCCAGAAACGGAGTTTATGGGGCTCGATCCAGCCGGCCTTGATCAGGCGGCAACAGGATGCACCGTCCGCAGCGCCTGTCCTCTCGTCCGGCTCCTCCCTGTCCGTTTCCTCTGCCGCTTCTGCCTGGAAACATTCATGCAGGATCTGCAGCGATACCGGTACTCCCTCGGCTGCGGGCTGCATATTGGCGTTGGTGCAGATGACAAGATCGCGCTGCAGATAGCAGAACGCGAGCTGTGCACCCATGCGGAACAAGACGAAGCCTTTGTCCATCATCCAGATCTGACAGCCTGAACCAATCATGTGCTGATTGCCGGCGTAGCCCTGCGACGCCTCCGTGATCTGCAGGCGAGCGCGTGCGGGCGGACCCCACGCCGTCCGCAGCATTTCCGCTTCCTCAAAGAAGCCTGGACGGTGCAGCAGCCGTCCACGCAGAGAGACCAGGTCCTGACGACTCAGGCGTTCAGCGAGGCCTGCCGGCACATTCGAGACGGAGGTCTCGTAGCGGAAGATTGCTTCCGGGGTGCTTTCCGGCTCCGCAGTGAAGAAAGGGTCAGGCCAGTCTCCCAACTGCGGGTGATAGCCGATCCCGCTTCTTCCCGCTGCCATCATCCCCTGATCGCGGCGGCTCATCTCCGCGCTCAAGCGTGAGCTTTCCATCAGCGCCGAGGAGACCGGTGGCTGTGTCGCCACGAATGACTGGCTAACCGAACGCCTGCGACGATTCGAACAACGGTCAAAAAGAGCCCGGCCGGCTTCAAGTTCCATATTCCAGCCATGTGCAGCAAACAAGCCGTGCAGGTTGAGCCTTTGTCCCTCGAACCCGTCAGGCAATCGCGTTAATTTCCGGATCAGGATTGTACGTCCAGCTCCCGTTACGCTTTGAAGCCTGTCTTGAATTGTCCGCCTCCCTCTCCAGGCTGCCGGGCAGCCCACCCTGTTGGGATATCAGAATAGAGTATAATTCAATAATAACACCCAACCACAGATGCCATGACATGGCATGTCCATCAAACTGAGCTGAGGGCATTATGAGACAGGTTTATCCCGCACCCCGTAGACGCAAGCGTCTTCTACCGAAGGTACTTCTAGGTCTTCTAGCTGTTGTTGTTCTCCTGATCGGTGTTATTGCTCTATATGTGAATAACCTGCTAAATAAGATAGAGTATGAAGACGAGTTCACAGTTCCCACTATTTCCGGAGCAGTTACGGACGAACATAACAATCTCATTATTCCAGAGCTTGACCCTGCAGATCACGACGCTTTGCCGACAGAATACGCTCCCCTTTCGGATAGTGACCTGGCAATCATCGCCGAGGATGTATTAGCGGCATCTGAAGATGACACAGAGCTCATGTCCGACTCCAATGTCATTAACATTATGCTCATCGGAACTGACAATAGGGAACGGGGTCAGTACCGGCTTTCAGACTCTATGATCCTGCTTTCAATCAATCGATCCAAGGGAAAGATCGTCATGACCTCGCTGATGCGGGATATCTATGCCCATATACCCGGAAGAGGAAACACCAAGCTCAATGCAGCCGTTGCTGTTGGAGGACCCAATCTCCTGCTGCAAACTGTACGTAATACTTTCAAGATCGATGTACAGCAGTATATGATGGTTGATTTTTACTCTCTGGCTGAAATAATCGATGTGTTGGGTGGCATCAGCATTAATGTAAGTGCTGCAGAGGTTTCCGAAATTAACAAACACGTTCGGCAGTTTGCACCAGGAAGAGAACTGTTGTCCGGTTCCGGTCAAATGCTGCTTAACGGACCTCAGGCTGTTGGATATGCTCGAATTCGCAAAGTGGGACATGCCGACTTTCAGCGTACTGAGAGACAAAGAACAGTTTTGACTCAAATCATTAACAAGACCAAATCATCCAGTGTCGCGACACTGAATAATCTGCTTAATTCTATTCTGCCAAGGATTCAAACCAATATCAGTAAAGGCACGTTTCTGGAATACCTGACCATTGCTCCGACGGTTCTTAACTATCAGGTATCACAGCTTCGAATTCCAGCCCAGGGCGCATATACTGGCGCCAGTTTCCCGGGGATAGGAGATTCTCTGGTCATTGATATCAATAAAGCCCGTGAAGCACTATTCTCTTCCATTTACTGATTCCGAACCAGGCACACTCTGATATGTCTTTTGTCAATCCGTCTCAACCAGGCAAATGAACATCACCGATGTGTTGACTTCCTGTTTTCTTCCCAGTCCCATGGGGCTGCTTCTGCTGACGAGGCATCAACTGCATCTCCGTTTTTACGGCTTCTGTACTGTTGCGATACGTATTTTCATCCTCAATGAATGAGAGATCTGGACTAAGAGAGGGACTGTTGACATATATGAAAGTAAGTATTGAACATTCGGTACCGATGAATAATGGCGATGCTGCTCTCATTTTTGCTCTGGGGGAAGCTCTTGGCAATTACGGACTTGATATAACCTACACAACATTCAACCTGGATTTTGCTCAAGAGAATTATGGCAGGCACAAGTGGTCTCAATCTATTTTAAGTTCTAAAATAACCAAACTGCCTTTTATTGGCTATCTTGTTTTGTTCTTTTACGTCCTGCTTTCAAGTTATTATAAAAACCTGGATGGTGTTATTGCTTCTCCCGGAGGATATCTGCACGGCTATTATAAAGGGACCAAACGAAAACTGCAGCTGCTTGTTCTTGTGAAAAGAATTCATAAGAGAACGATATGCATGTACTCACAATCCGTAGGAGAATTGTCACAATCCGAGACTGCATATCTCAAGCGCAACCTCTCTCATTTTGATCTGTTTTATGTTCGCGATCAGATATCTTACAGGCGCCTGCAGGCTCTTAATGTTAATGATCTCGACAATGTTCGTCTAACCGCCGATGCAGCATTCCTTCTTGAATCACTACCCAGGAAAGAATCGGCAGCAGGGATTGCCTTTTCAGTCCGAAGCTGGAGCCGGGGTAACAGAGACAAAAGCAAGTATTACAATCTTGTTTTTAAACTGGTTGGCGAATGCATTCGTTTAGGATTTGATGTTACATTTTTATCAACATGCCAGGGTATCAGTGGCTATACAAATGATGCTTCAGTCGCTGAAGAGATTTACCATTCCATGCCCGCTGCATGGCAGAAACGGGTATTCATTGATAAAGAATATAACACGCTCGATCAGCTTAGAAGTAAACTGGCTGGATTCAAGTATGTCATCGGAACACGCCTGCATATGTGCATTCTTGCATGGCTCTCAAACACCCCTGCCCTGAATATCAGTTATGAAGAAAAAGGGGTTGAATGCTATCAGTATCTGCAAATACCCATGTACTCTATCGACTACAACCATGATGGCGATATAGCACCACTATTGCAGCAATTCCTTGCTGATGATCATGAGCATGTTTTCCAGACAATTGAAGATTTGAGAAAGAAGAGTCTTGATCATGTTCTCGAACTGATCGAAGCAATCAGCAATAACCAGGCGCATTCCACAAAGAAGAACTCGCAATGAAACCTTATCGTAAGCTAATAAAGAACTCTCTGATATTTGCCATTGGCAGTTTTGGAAGCAGAATCGTTTCTTTTGTACTTCTTCCTGTATATACCTTATATTTGAGCAGCAGTGAATACGGAACGATCGATGTCATTACCACTACAGCTACGCTGCTCCTGCCACTGGTTTCCCTAAGTATTTACGATGCAGTATTAAGATATGTTCTTGAAGACTCAAACATATCATCAAAGATACTGACCAACAGTATTCTTGTCTCTCTTTGTGGTTTCCTCTTCTCTTGTCTGTTTCTGCCATTAGTTGTGAAAATCAGTTTTTTCCGACAATACTATATTTATTTATACTTATTACTGTTTTTTGAAATTATTGAAAGAATACTGTCTTCATTCTGTCGAGGGATAGGCTATGTGAAAAGATTTGCCTTCAATGGCATGCTAAAAACCTTCACATCGGGACTTTTCAACGTACTGTTTCTGGTTTTTTTGAAGCGCGGAGTAGAAGGCTACTTTATTTCTCTGATTATTTCCACCATCATTTCGATAGTCTTTTTGACAACCGCGACAAAGTCAATTTGCTACTTTTCTTTGAACAGTGTCAGCACTACCTATGTAAAGCTCATGGTCAAGTATTCCATTCCTCTTATCCCTAATTCGATCATGTGGTGGGTCATAAATGGTGCCAGCAGATTCATGATCACTACTTTCATCGGTATTTCAGCTAACGGCTTGTACGCTATAGCCAGTAAAATCCCGGCAATCCTCAATATGCTCAACAGCGTTTTTGCTCAAGCCTGGCAGTTGTCAGCGATTGAAGAATATAATAAAAGCGAGACCAAACGTTATTACAGTAATGTCTTCAGAGTTTATTCTCTGCTCTCATTCGGCTTAAGCGGAGTCATAATGATTCTGCTTAAACCGATATTTTTCTATATTTTTTCGTCAGACTACTCGGAAGCATGGATCGCAGTGCCCTTTCTTTTGTTAGGTACAATATTTTCTTCATTCTCGGGGTTTATTGGAACAACATATCTGGCTGCAAAAAACACAAAAGGATCTCTGAAGACATCATTAATTGGCGGTATTGTAAGTCTAATACTTAATGCTTTATTCATACCATTTGCTGGTCTTTTAGGTGCGGCTTTCGTTTCATTTATAAGCTTTACCATAATGTTCATACTTAGGTATTTTGATACAAAGGATATCGTTGGAATCGAAGTTGATTGGAAGCGAATGATTTTGAATACACTGGGCATTGTTGTTCAATTTGCTGCCATTTACCTGACAAATATGGTGACAGGCATAATGATATCAAGCTTGCTCTATCTTCTCTTTTTGATAGGTAATCGTTCAGACCTGGCGATTGCCTGGGAATACTTAATCGTCTCCAAGCAATCTAGTGATAAAATAATCAACCACTAGAATTATGGCAATTCTGCCGTTAACAAAATTCAGATACAGGAGCGAATCGTCTTGCGAATGGTGAACAGCATAAAAGCCCTTTCCGGAAAAGTACGTCAATATGCTCCTACCATTGTTCTCAGTATGGCGCTGCTGCTTCCTGCCGTGACGATTTCGTCTTTTACCATTCCCTTCGCGTACTTGATGTTACCCGTTTGCGGTTTGTACATTCTGTACTGGACCAAAAGCAACTTCTCCGTTTTATTCCGTTCGAGCA
>JASGUU010000013.1 GCA_030057555.1 Bacillota bacterium
CATTTCTTCTTTGCCGCCAAGCCGAATAATATTATCGTGTCTTTTGTACGGGTTTCGCAAAACTGGTCTGTCTTTTGTTTGGGCTTTCAAAATTCAGACTGTCCACTTTATGGGGTACAGTTTAAACTTCTCGAGTTGTGTCCGATTTCGGTGACAAAACTCGACTTTTTGTCATTTACCCGCCTTGAAATGCCAACTTCTCGAGTTATGTCCGATTTCAGCGACAAAACTCGGCTTTTTGTCATTTACCCGCCTCGAAATGACAACGTCTCGAGTTGTGTCAGGTTTCGGCGATAAAACTCGGCTTTTTGTCATTTACCCGCCTCGAAATGCCAACTTCTCGCATTGTGTCACCCACCTTTGATCACAAGCTGAAGACTTCCCATGCATCCGCTCGCCGGATGCCCATCTGCCGCACTGCCGCACCACCGCAACTCGCTGTCCGGTGCTTGCACCCGGCGCCCCAGATGCGTAGAATTGGCGCCATGCATCAAAGAAGGCGATGACGGGCAGCCGGTGACGCTGTCCCGCTCCCCCAGAGAGGCGCGCAGAGGCTGGAACGCGCCGGAGCGGCCTGTCACCATCTCGGCCCCGAGCCTGTGTGGTCGAACGCGCGCGCGAACAGCCGCGTCACTAGACCGCTCCGGCAGCCCACCGTTATCCGGGCAGCACGAGTGCCGTTCCCACTGACAGCGGGAACGGAAGCAGAGTGGTACCGCGAAGCACCCTTCGTCTCTGGTGGAGACGGGTGCTTTTTCACTTTTACGAGGGAGAAGAGAACACATGTGTCAGGAACAGCATAATCAGTCCGCCCCTGCGGCGGAAGACAGCAGACGCGGCTACGACTTCGCCGCCGTCGAGGCGAAGTGGCAGCGCCGCTGGGAGGAACAGCAGACCTTCCGGGCGGCGAATCCGGGCGAGCCCGGCAGCGAGCGCGAGAAGTACTACTGCCTGGTGGAATTTCCCTACCCCTCGGGCGAGGGCCTGCATGTCGGCCATCCGCGCAGCTACACCGCCATCGACGCCGTGGCGCGCATGAAGCGGCTGCAGGGCTACAACGTCCTCTACCCGATGGGCTGGGATGCCTTCGGGCTGCCGACCGAAAACTATGCCATCAAAAACCGCATCCACCCCGCCATCGTGACGGAGCAGAACGTACACCGCTTCAAGCAGCAGCTGCAGGCGCTCGGCTACTCCTTCGACTGGAGCCGCGAAGTCAACACCACCGATCCCGACTACTATCGCTGGACGCAGTGGATCTTCCTCGAGCTCTGGAAGCACGGTCTCGCCTATAAGAAGGAAATGGGCGTCAACTGGTGCACCTCCTGCCGCGTCGTCCTGGCCAACGAGGAAGTCGTCGGCGGCGTCTGCGAGCGCTGCGGCAGTGAAGTCGTCCAGCGCGTCAAGAGCCAGTGGATGCTCGCCATCACCAAGTATGCCGAACGCCTGCTCGACGCCCTCGACGGCCTCGACTTCATCGACCGCGTCAAGGCCCAGCAGCGCAACTGGATCGGTCGCTCGACGGGCGTGGAACTGGACTTTGCCACGACCTCCGGCGATCCCCTCCGCGTCTTCACCACCCGCCCCGACACGCTCTTCGGCGCCACCTACATGGTCATCTCCCCCGAGCACCGGCTGATCGACGCCTGGATCGAGCGCGGCCTCATCTCGAACCACAGCGCCATCCTCGCCTACCGCGAGCAGGCGGCGCACCTGACGGACTTTGAGCGCACCGAGATCAACCAGACGAAGACCGGCCTCCGCATCGAAGGCGTCACGGCCACCAACCCCGCCACGGGCGGCGAGATCCCGATCTATGTCGCCGACTATGTCCTCGCGAGCTACGGCACCGGCGCGATCATGGCGGTGCCGGGTCACGACGAGCGCGACTGGGACTTCGCCCGTGCCCATGACCTCCCGATCGTCGAGGTTGTCAGCGGCGGCAATGTCGAAGAGGCAGCCTACGTCGACATCGACAGCGGCATCATGGTCAACTCCGGCCCCCTGAACGGCATGCATGTCGACGAAGCCATCGCCTACATGATCGCCTGGGTCAAGTCGGAGGGTCTCGGCGAGGCGAAGGTCAACTACCGCCTGCGCGACTGGGTCTTCAGCCGCCAGCGCTACTGGGGCGAGCCCATTCCCATGGTTCTCTGCAAAGACTGCGGCTGGGTCCCGCTCCCTGAATCCGAGCTGCCGCTTGTCCTGCCCGAGGTCGAATCCTATATGCCGACCGACGACGGCTCCTCGCCGCTCGCCGCCCTGACCGACTGGGTGCAGACAACCTGCCCCCGCTGCGGCGGCCCCGCCGAGCGCGAGACCGACACCATGCCACAGTGGGCCGGCTCGAGCTGGTACTTCCTGCGCTACCTCGATCCCGACAACAAAGATGCCCTCGCCAGCCCGGAAGCGCTCCGGTACTGGACACCTGTCGACTGGTACAACGGCGGCATGGAACACACCACGCTGCACCTGCTCTACTCGCGTTTCTGGCACAAATTCCTCCATGACATCGGTGTCGCACCGACAGCCGAGCCCTATCAGAAGCGCACCAGCCACGGCATGATCCTCGGCGAGAACGGCGAGAAGATGTCGAAATCGCGCGGCAACGTCGTCAATCCCGACGACATCGTCCGCGACTGGGGTGCTGATACGATGCGCCTCTACGAGATGTTCATCGGCGACTTCGAGAAGCCCGCTGTCTGGAATTCAAACTCCATCCGTGGCTGCAGCCGCTTCCTGGAGCGCGTCTGGAATCTCGGCGAGCAGCTGGCCGGAACGGACTGCGCCGGCACCACCGACGACTACCGTCCAGAGGTCGAGACGCTGATGCACCAGACCATCCGAAAGGTCGGCGACGACCTCCTGAACCTCAAGGGTAACACCGCCATCGCCCAGCTGATGACGCTGGTCAACCGTCTCTATGACCTCGGCGGCACGACGCCGGCCGAGCTGCGTACCGTGCTGCTGCTGCTCAGCCCGATGGCGCCGCATCTCTGCGAGGAGGTCTGGGAGCGGCTGGGCTTCGGTGGCCAGCTCAACGCGGCCCGCTGGCCCGTCTATGACGAGGCGAAATGCGTCGACCAGACGATCGAGATCGCCGTCCAGGTCAACGGCCGCGTGCGGGCGCGCATCGAGGTGCCGCACGACATCAGCGAGGCGGATGTGATTGCCCTCGCCAAGGCAAACGAGACCGTCGCCGGCTTCCTCGGCGGCAAAGCGACCAGGCGCGAGCTCTACGTCAAGGGACGCCTCGTCAATCTCGTCATCTAGCGAGGCGGCCGGCTCAGGCGGCAGGAAACGGCCACAACGCACTGCTGACAGGCGTTGCGGCCGTTTTTGGATGCCATGTAACCAGAAACCCGACATGCCGGCGCAGGCGCTGCGGCCCTGGCTTCAGGACAGCTTCCTGGAATCTGGCCGAACCAGGTGGAACAGCTCTCCTGGACCTGGGTAGAGTATGCAGTGAGCAATTATTGGACTTATGCGCGTTTCAGGTGCGCACAACTCGAATTACTGCACAAAATCCACTGCGAGTGGTGGTTTGGGGCTCAAATAATCAACCTGTACACGAGTCTCCGTGGATAATTCGTTTTTTTGCTCACCAGCCTCCCATGCAACAGGCGGCAGGGCACTTTTCCTGACCCGTTTTTCACGTTCCTCCGGCAGTCTTTCCTCATCAGACAGACAAATCCCGCCGGCTCCCGCTTCCGGGAACTGACGGGATTCGTCCGTGCGTTCAAATGTCGCGCTTCGTGAGAGCCTGCAGGCCCGTCGCGATGAAGATCGCGAGAAAGCCCACGATGTAGAGGACAGCGAACCAGAGGGGGATGTAGGCGGCGTTGGGCGGCATGCCCAGAAAACTCATGCTCCGGTAGAGCAGGGTCGGATAGAAATGGTTGCCGAGGTCGAGATTGATAAAGGGCATGACCTGGAACCAGTACTGCCAGCCGATGTTATAGCTGACGAAGGTGGCGATGAAGTCGAGGAAAGCGACGCCGACGGCGATGCCGACACTGACAGCGGTGCGGCGCAGCAGGCCCGACATCATCATGGCAAAGCTGCCGTAGAAGAGCAGTTTAAGCGCGAAGCAGGCGGTGTCGAGCAGATTGCGCAGTACGAAGGGCAGCAGGTAGGCGCTGCCGTTGCGGGCGGCGACGGTGACCGGCATGTTTTGCGTACCGTGGATCACAAGCTGCAGGAGCTGCAGCCAGGCCCAGGAGAAGAGGCTGAGGGTCACAATGGTCGTGATGAGGGCGAGGTACTTCGCGGCATAGATGCGCCAGCGCTTCACCGGTGCGATGATCAGGAGCTTGATCGAGCCGCTCTCGATCTCGCTCGAAATCAGGCTGGCGGCGACGATGCTGATATAGACCGCGAGGATGAAGAGGACGAGCATCCAGCTGCTGAGATAGGCGGATTCACCGTGATTCTGATCGTAAGAGGAAGAAATCAGATCGTGGTCGAGGTTGTAGCGGTGGATGGCGAGCTGGTCTTTGATGTCGCTCTCACGCTGCGGCGAAAGCGCACGCGGCAGACGCCTGGTGTAGTCGATGCCATCCGCGAGCGATCGCTCGCAGTCGGAGATATCCTGCAGCAGAGAGGCCGTGTTATCAATGTAGTAAGGATCGTAGAGGGCGTCGACAGACACATCCGCGCGTTTCGCGAGATGCGCGTAGCAGGCCCGCCGACCGGCATAAAAACCGGCGGACTCCGGCCCGAAAGCAGAGGCCTCGCCGAGGATGCTCAGCATGAGCTCGGCGTAGGGCAGATGAGAGCCGTCAGCGAGAGCGGCCTCAACCTGAGCCAGCTGCTGCTCCGCTGCTTCCCGTTCACTGGGCAGACGGGTGGGATCTTCGTAGATGCCGGGGATGATCTCCTGCTGTCGGGCGATCAGCTCCGTGGCGGGCAGATGGGCAGGCAGATCGACCCCGGCGGCTTCCGGGTCGAGCCAGACCGTGAGGCGGCTGATGCGCTCGACGAGGTCGAGGGCGAAGTTCCGCGCCGCGATCTCCGGACGCCGCCCGGCGAGCTCCCGATAGGACGCGAGGGTATTCTCGTACACCGCCACCTCGAGAGCCTGATAGAGGGGATCCTCCACATCCGAGCGGGCGAAATTCAGTGTCTCGGAGATGCGCTCATCGTACATGGCGATCAGGGCTTCGTGGTTCCAGCTGCCGTCGGCGTGGTGCAGGTCGTCGCCTCCGCCCTGACGCCTGCCCAGCTGCTGCAGCAGGGGAAAGATCAGCAGGGCAGCGACGACAATCAGCATGAGGCGGGTGCGGAAGATCTTATAGAGTTCGTTGCGGTACAGGGTACGCAGTTTATGCATAAGGCAGCGCTCCTCTCACTCGATGCGGCTGTTCGCAGTCAGCTTCAGGAAGGCCTCCTCGAGGCTCTCCTGATCGCGCCGCAGCTGCAGCAGGACATGACCGTTCGCCAGCAGGGTCTGCTGGACCTGAAGCATGGCCTGCGGTTCGATGGCCAGATGGAGGCTGCGCGGCAGTTCAACGCGGTCGCCGGCGGCCGGCCGGAAGAGGCCTGCCGCCTCGAGGGCGGCAGCGGCCTGCCCGGGCTGGGCGACATCGATGCGCCAGACGGGGACCTGGGGCGCAGGGGGTGGCGGAGTTCGGTCGTAGTCGTCGACCCGGCCGCCGGCGGCATCGGTGGCTGCCGCGGCTGCATCCGCACCCAACACGGCGCCAAGCATGTCGAGATCCTGCGCCGTCTCGAGCTCGTGCACCATGCGCACGGCGATCAGGCGGCCCTGGTCGATGATGGCCACGCGGTCGCACATCAGCTGCATCTCGGACAGGAGATGGCTCGAGACGAGGATGGCCACGCCCTCCTCATGCGCCAGCCGCTTCAGGATGTCGCGCAGATGTCG
This sequence comes from Bacillota bacterium, assembly GCA_030057555.1. Lineage (GTDB taxonomy): Bacteria > Bacillota > Clostridia > Saccharofermentanales > Fastidiosipilaceae > JAEZYR01. Next base: position 5,888 of record JASGUU010000013.1, read on the forward strand.
GATGCCGGCGGGATCGAGGCCGTTCGTCGGCTCATCAAGAATCAAAAGCCGCGGCCGGTGCACGATCGCCAGCGCAAGGCCGGTGCGCTGCTTCATGCCGAGCGAATACTTCCGCACTTTCTCGTTGATGCGCTGCTCCATGCCGACGAGGCGGATCACCTCGTCGATGCGGGCACGGTCCCGGACGCCGTGCAGGCGGGCGTAGAGTTCCAGATTTTGCCTGCCTGTGAGCTGCACATACATCTCGGGATTCTCGACGATGCCGCCGACGCTCGACAGGGCGCGCTCATAATCGCGGCGCAGGTCGTGGCCGTCGATGGTGATCGTGCCGGCGTCCTCAAAGAGAAAGCCCAGAATCATCTTTATCGTGGTGGTCTTCCCGGCACCGTTCGGGCCGAGGAAGCCCAGAATCTCGCCCGCGCGGACGTCGAGATCGAGCTCGTCGACGACAATCCGTTTGCCGAAGCGCTTCGTCAGCCCCCGCAGTTCCAGTCTGTTTTCCATCATCTCAGTACTCCTTCTGCAGCCGCAGGGCCTCAAGCAGTGAATACAGCAGCGTCTGCTGATCCACGGCGGTCAGGCGCCAGCCCTGCTCCGTGCGCAGCAGTCCCGCATCGAGTTGCTGGTGCCAGCCGCCGCGTGCCGTGTTATAGGCAACATACGTGCTGTGTTCCGCCTCATCACGGACGATCGAGGTGTCGTTCCAGTCGAGCTCGAAGCTCTGGCGGCCGGGATGCTGCGGGCGCTCGGCGCCGGTCGGCAGCTCCTGCAGATAGCTGAGCCAGCCGGCAGTGAACTGCTCCAGGGCGAGGTCGAGGTAGCGCGAATCGGAGACGAAGAGGGGCTCGAGTGCGGCCTTCAGGCTCTCTTTTGCCTCGCTGAAGCCGTCCAGCTTCTCCAGCTCCGCCTCATCCTGTGGCACGGCCGCCGCTGCTCCGTCATAAAGCGCGGGAGGCGGAATGGTGTAGTCCTCCGCGATGTCTACATAGCGCTCGACGAGGGATCTGATCTCCGGCAGCTGGCGCCGGTGTTCCCTGCCTGCAAGAATGAGCCAGAGCAGAATCCCCGTCATCACCGCCACAAAGACGATCAGTCCGCTGTTCCAGCGTCTCCAGCGCCGTTTCATACAGGCCTCCGTTCGTTTGTATGAACTTTCATGTGCTTCCTTCTCCTTATCCGTTCAGGGTTCGGCCGGACTCGCGCCGGCATTCGTGGTCAGACGAAAAGCTCTGATCCAGTCTAGACAGAGCGGGCATAAACGACTTTAATTCTTTCTAAAGATATGCATCGTCACATTTTAAACCGTTCCCAGGAGGTATCCCATGACACTCGTGTATCGTTCTCCAGAAGCCGAGGGTATCCCATCTGCAGCCATCCGGCGCCTCAGTCAGCGCTGGCGGGACGAGGGCATCGGTGTCCACAGCTTCATGCTCGCCCGCCACGGTCATGTGATCGCGTGCGGCGAGTACGGACCCTGGCGTCTCGATGAGCGCCACCAGCTCTTCTCGCTGTCAAAGACCTTCACCGCCACCGCCATCGGCTTCCTCGTCGCCGAGGGGCGTCTCGCCGTGACCGACCGCCTGTTCGATCATTTTGGGGAGCGGCTGCCGCGCGAGGCCTGCGCCGGCATGCGCGAAATGACCGTCCGCCACCTGCTGACCATGAATACCGGACATGACGCCAGTGTCAACGAAGTCTTCGGCGGTGGTCCGGAGGACAGCTGGGTCGACCGCTTCCTGCGCTCCTATGTGCCGTATGAGGGCGGCCGTCATTTTCTCTACAACACGCCCGCAACCTACATGCTCTCGGCGCTGGTTCAGGAGATCACCGGCGAAACGCTTGGCGACTATCTCCGTCCACGCCTCATCGAGCCGCTCGGCATCGACGCCGGTAACTGGTGGGAGATGTCGCCGGAGGGCATCGCGACCGGCGGCTTCGGCTACAACCTGAGCTGCCGCGATATCATGCGCTTCGGGCTCTTCCTGCTGCGGCGGGGCGAGGTTGATGGGCGGCAGCTTCTGCCGGCCGACTGGTTCGACGAGGCCAGCCGCGCCTGGTCCGACAATGCTTCCCACGAGCCGGGCGAGACGCCGCACGACTGGAACCAGGGCTACGGCTACCAGATCTGGCGCTGCCAGCCCGACGGTGTCTACCGCGGCGACGGCGCGTTCGGGCAGTTCTGCGTGGTCATGCCGGAGCAGGACATGGTCTTCGCGGCGACGAGCGGCACCGACAATCTGCAGGGCATCCTGAGCGCCGTCTGGGAGGAGCTGCTGCCGGCGGTCGGGACGGCGGGCGCGGCTGCAGGGGCGGGCGGCGAACCGCTGCGGCTGCAGGAGGAGCTCGCGATTAACCACGAGACCGGGGCGGAGATAGAGACAGACACTCTCGCGGACTTTCTGAATCAGGCGGGCGGGCGGCGCTACAGGACTTCCTGCAATGCCCTTGACCTCCTCAACATCATTGACTTTGAGTTCCTGCCGGCGGGCGCCGCGGCAGCAGCGGGCGGCCAGGATCCGCTGTCGCTCGAGGCGGCACCGGACTTCCTGCTGCGTATCGGCCTCAACTCGGGCGACAGGGATACGCCGGACACCGGCGACTGGCTGATTCCGGTATGCCGCACGGGCTGGCTGCGCTGGACTCAGAGCGAAGCGCGCGCCATTCAGTTGAACCGGGCGGCCCCTAAGCGCGACCGCCACGACCTCCGTCCGGCCGTGCTGCAGAATTTTGCCTCCCGTGCCAGCCTCAGACCCGGCACCGAACCTGGCAGCTTCGAGCTGCTGCTCGATGTTGCCGTCCTCTCCACTCCCGCCACCCTGCGTTTTTGCTTCGCGATCACGGAGGGCTGGCTCGACTGCGGCTTCGATCTGGCGCCGGCCTTTGATCAGAGACGTCAGGATCTGACCGCCGTCGTTCGCGGATGATGTAACGGCCGCTGTCCGGTCATCCGGGCGGCGGCTCGGACTGCTGCTTCACCGGAGCACAGCAAAACCTGGTGTGTAACGCTTCATGATCAGAACAGCTGTCCGCCGTTCCCGGACAGCGTACTGAGGCTTAGATCAAAGCTCAGCTGTTCATGCTGATAAAACCATCAGGGATCAAACTGTTTTCTGGCGCTGGTCTGACATCAACCGAATCCTAAAGTTCCCGGCACTGAAGACTGACGTCTATTTGACCGTGCCGCCATGATCGTGGCATTCGTATACGATTTGCCCCTGAAACTCGATCGTTTCATGGACATGAAACCAGTCATAGTCACCTTTTGTGGAACACCTATACGTATAAGCGAAATCCTCGTATATGACCGGACCTCTGAGAGGAGCCTCTGCTTCTATGCGTAACAGCGCAGCTTACAAAAATCAATAATCGAATCCTTCTTCCCGTTTCCATCCCGTATCATTCATGTTCCAAACCGGCTGTTTATCAGCCCAGAGAGCCTTCTCGCCAATAAACGGATCTTTCCCAAAACAGGAGTCGAAGTACGTGTGGTTATCTTCAGAGTATTCCAGATTCCTGGAACCGGGTCTTGATGATTATGCAGCATGGCCATTCCCTGCACATGTTGCTCTTTTCGCCGCACACTCCGAGGCCTCTTCTCAATTTTTCAACCTTCCGCATCTAAAACCTGCGCAACCTTGAAATTCTGCACACTCCGAGGCCCTTTCTGCTCAATTTTTCAACCTTCCGCACCTAAAACCTGCGCAACCTTGAAATTCTGCACACTCCGAGGCCTCTCCCGCTCAGTTTTTCAACCTTCCACACCTAAAACCTGCGGAACCTTGAAATTCTGCACATCCTAGAACTCACCCGCTCGAAACACCCCCGCTTCATGTGCCTTCCCAACTAAAGGTCTGGGAGGGCTGTGAGGGCAAAGCTCAAAAGCGGGGCTGCGATGTCGCCGTGGCGCAGATCAGCGGCCACTGGCAGGCCAGCCCAGAAGTGGTGGCCGCGGCCATCGTCGACTTCGCGGAGTTCGCGAAACTCCAGGCTCGATACCTCATGTCTCAGTGGGCCGAAGTCACCGATCTCAGCGCGGCAGAGCAGCCCGTAGGCTCCAACATCGCGCTCCGGATGCGTCGGGTCCAGCTCCGGCGCGGCCTCGGCGATCGAGTAGTAGCAGACCGGCTCCAGACGCCAGTCGAGCGCGCCCGTCTCCTCGACGAGCTCGCGTCGCGCTGCCTCGAGCGCCGTTTCCCCCGGCTCGCGGTGCCCGGCGGGCGGCCCGGACAGCTCTTCCCCCGACGAACGCACCAGTACGAGGCGGCCGCGGCTGGTCGCCGCAATCACGACGATCCGGACGCGCTCCTCCGCCTGCGAAGGCACCAGCTCCGGCATGTCGTAGAAGCGCAGCCGCGGCTGATAAGCGGCCACCTCCTCCGTCAGACCGCGCCCGTCCCGCCCGTGCCAGAGATTCGCGAAGCGGGCGTTGTTGTCGACGAGCTCCTGAAACGAAATGGGAGCATAGCCGTTGATCTCGACGCCGGCATTCAGGGCACGCCCGTCGGCGGCCAGCAGCGGGAAGTTGCGGCCGTGGCGGTTGTTGTGCAGATGGCCGTAGATCTGCACGGGATCGGGGCGGCTCAGGAGCGGGTAGTGGCAGAGGGAGCGGCGCTCGGGGGTGGAGTAGAGGCTTTGCATGGATGCAAAGAAGGCCCCGTAATCCGCCCGCCGCAGCCAGCTCGCATCGTGATTGCCGATGATGAGATGCTTCTGCCCGGGGAGGCGCCCGAGCCAGTCGGCCGGATCGCCCTGCAGGCGGAAGAACAGATCGCCCAGAATGTAGACCGTATCACGGGCAGCGACGCGGGCACGCCAGTTGGCGACGAGGGTCTCGTTCATCTCGTTGACGCTGGCAAAGGGCCGGCTGCAGTGCCGGATGATGTTGGCGTGGCCGAGGTGCAGATCGCCGGTGTACCAGACCGCCATGGCGCTAGTCTCCGAAGCCGAGGCGGCGCATCACGCGCAGGATGAAACCGTGCGGCAGGAGGCGCGAGATCAGGCGGATGAGCTGGCCGACCAGGCTTGAGATCGAGACCTGGCGGCCGGCCCGGGCACGGCGGATGGCGGTGCGGACGACATGGTCGACGGTTTCGATGCCGAGGGATTTGATGCGGCCGGTGGTCTTCGAGCTCTCGCCGGCGACGCGGAAAAACTCGGTCTCCATGGGGCCGGGGCAGACGGCCGTCACGCTGATCTGGCGCTCGCGGAGCTCCGAGGCGAGGGCGCGCGAGTAACTGAGGACGAAGGCCTTGGTCGCGGCATAGGTCGCGAAGCCCGGCTGTGGCAGGAAGGCCGCGATGGAGGCGAGCTGGACGATGTGACTGCCGCGGGCGAGATGGGGCAGGCAGAGGCCGGTGACGGCGACGAGGGCTTCGACGTTGAGACGGCACTGGGCGCGGTTGGCGTCGGGGCCGAGGGTGGCGACGTGGCCGATGCGACCGGCGCCGGCGGAGTTGACGAGCCAGGCGAGGGTCGGGCGTTCCTGTTCGAGCAGGTCGGCGAGGCGACGCAAATCATCATCCTGACTAAGATCCAGCGGCAGGACGCGGCAGCTGCGGGCGCCGGCGGCTTCGAGCTCAGCGGCCAGACTCTCGAGGCGCTCGCGGCGGCGGGCGATGAGCCAGAACGAGTCGGCGTGCCCGCTGGCCAGCAGCTGGCGGGCGAATTCGGCGCCGACACCGGACGAGGCGCCGGTGATGAGGGCGGTGCGGGGGCTGGTCTTTTTTTGCATGGAAACCTCCTGCCTGTGAGATTCATATTATAGCGGGGCAGCATTGATGCTATGCTTGTGCCATGCGACGCAAACGACCCAACACTGCCGGCGGTCTCGGCGACCATGCGATGGACCGGCGGCTCGGCATTCGAACAACCGGTGTCCGGGACTGGGAAGAACCCCAGTCCGACTACAACCGCTTCGAGTCGACACCCTATCGGGCGCTCGGCGACCTGTTCGCGGCTTACCAGCTGCCGCGGGGAGCGAGGCTCGTCGACTACGGCTGCGGACTGGGGCGCGTGCTGTTCTATTGTCACCACCGCTTTCAGGTGCCCGGGCGGGGGATCGAGCTGAATTCGGACAGCTATGCCGATGCCCTCGCAAATCTCGAGAGCTATGGGCGGCGCAGGAAGCGAAACATCGACGAAATCGAGTTTGAGCAGGAGTATGCGGAGCTGCGCCAGGTGCGGCCGGACGAGACGGTGTTCTACTTCTTCAACCCCTTCTCGTCGCGCATTTTCCGGCAGGTGCTGGATCAGATTGTGCTCTCGCTGCAGGAGGTGAGCCGGCCGGCGGAGATTATTCTCTACTATCCGCTCGAGACCTATCGCTTCGTCATGCGCATGGAGCCGCTGTTCGAGCTGGCACAGACCGTCGAGCTCGACTGGGGCTTCGAGCGCTATGACCGCTTCGAGATCTGGCGGCACGTGCCGGAGATCAGGCAGACTTCCGAGTCGGCAGCTGAAAGGTGGACCAGGTCCCCTGTGCTATCATAATTCGATCACGTAACGAAGTCGCCACAGGCGTTCCGGAAACAGGTTTCGCCGGCGAATGGGAGGAGTCGTGGCAACGAGTCGGGAAACCCTGTCGGGGACACAAGGCCGAATCGTCTTCGACCACAGTCTGTACCGCCGCCCCAGCAGGCGTCCGGCACTCGTGGTGGCGCTTTGCATCGTGCTGGTGCTGGCTGTTGTCGCCGTCACGCTGGTCTGGCGCCGGCTGGATTCCGAGCGCAATCCCGCGCACTACCGCTATGCGGGTCCCCTGCTGCCGCTGCAGCTGCTGTCGGAGCGTCCGGACAGCCTGCGGGCGGCGCGTGAGCTGGCTCTCGATCTACGCACCGATGAGGCCACGGCCGCCGTTTCCGACCGCTATGGTCTCGCCGTGGAGGAACGGAGCCGGCTGCGCTTTGCCTATCCCTGGAACGCCGCGCTCGTCGATCTCATTGAGAGCGTGCCGCAGGCCACGCTCTCGGAACGCAACCTGAGCGCCCAGATTCTGCCGGGGTCGCGGACCTCGTCGGAGACCGCGGAGGACCGGCGCGCGCATGTCACACCGGTCGACTGGGAGGATTACGTCAGCCGCCTCGCGGCCGACCGCCCCCTGCTCGAGCGCCTGGGCGCGGCGGAGCAGCTCAACACGCTCACGGTGGCAAAGGCCCTGCTGCCGGAGGCCGGGGAGCTGATCATACACTGCTACCAGTTCGATTATTCGCCGTCGGGCAATCTCCGCAGCTTTCAGGGGAATCTGAAGCCGGACACGACGGCGGTCATCGTTTTCGGGGCCGAGGACGTGCGCTACAACGCCACCCAGGAGCGCCTGACCGTCGCCACCCGCCGCCGCGGCGCCGGCTTCGTGCGCATCTACTGCGTGGGTCTGAAGATAAAGAACGCCCGACTCAGCGAGATGGACGCCGCGAATGAGACACGGGTGCGCAATTCCCGCCTGCGCGAGAGCGAGATCCCGCTCGTGGACTGGCGCCTGCCGCTCGCCGAGCTTCTCTCTGAAACCGAGCGCCGTGAGACCGACCGTCTGCTGGCGCTGACGCAGCAGGCCGAGGAGAGCCGCGAGGCTTCGCTGTCGGCGGCCGAGACCACAGCCTCGGAGAGCGGTACGCTCTTCGCCGCCGGGGATGCCGCGAAGCGCGAGACAACGGCCCGGACCACAGCGACCGAGACCGAGCCGGCGCCCACCTGGAAGAATGCTCTGGAGCCGGACCGGGAGCTCGAGGCCGCCTGGTTTGAGCGGCTGCGTGATTCCGAGCTGCTGGCCAACGATGCCTGGCTGCGTCTCGCGAGTCAGCGCTTCCTGCACGAGGCGGTCATGAGCTGGCTCGAGCATCACGGCCCGGAGGACGAGGCGACGGCGGCGACCAGCACCACTCAGACGCGGCGCGACAGGGCGACGGCGGCGGACGCTTCGACGAGCGGCGACGGAGCAGACGGGACGGCGGAGGAGTCGGAGTCGGGTGAAGAGGAGTCCGATGCGGCAGCTGACGCCGATCAGGAAGCGGGCGGGGGCGCCGAAGCCGGTGGGGGCGATGAGAGCGGCGGGGGTGACGATTCGGAGACGGATTCCGAGCTCGAAACGGCCGACCAGAGCGACACCGGGACAGCAGAGCCGGAGACAGCGGCAACGACCACGCTCAGACGCAGTTTCGCGGATGGCGAGGCGTCCGACAAGCGCTTTGGCTTTACGGCTGCCGAGCGGCGCGGCAGCGGCGATCCCAGTCTGATCCGCCTGCCTGACAGTCTGACGGCAAATGCCCTGCTGGACAGCGTTTTGCTTGACACGCGCCTCAACTATCTCTGCTTTGATGTGACGCTGCGGGCTTCGGAGGAGGCCAGTCAGCTTGACATCCGCTATCTGACCCGTCTGTCACAGAACGTGGCCACGGACCGGCGTCAGGAGCAGCGCGCCATCTTCCAGCGCGAAGAGCGCGAGGCTGCCGAGCGTGGACTCGCGCGGCGGCTGGACCGGATCGACTTTGTGCCGGTGGCGGGTTCGAGTCTCGCCCTGACAGGTTTCACCGGCCGCCTGACCCTGCCTTCAAACATGGTGGTGGACCAGAACAATGTGCGTCTCGTAGAAGGTTCCGGGAATCAGAGATTCATGGTGCCCGGCGGACCACAGTGCTGTCGCATTGACCTGCTTTCGCTGACGCAGGCGGCTGTGACGCGCGCTACCCTGGCAACAGAGACAGATTCGGACATTCAGGAGCTGCCGCCGACGGATTGAGAACGGATCCGGTACAGGGAACTGCTGACTCATGGCGGTGCTGATCGGAGTACAACATGATAAGGTCGTGCAGTGTGGCGAAAATGAGCACTGCTGCATTTGACCGGAACGTATGATCCCGGTGTCATACCCGGCTTTCAGCAATCCCCGTTTTCAAAGAATTGCCCGACACCAATTGTTTCACGCTTTCCGAAAGTCTAAAAGTCGGGGACAAAGATCATTGTACAGCCCCGGATGAAGCGTGAAATCATCTCCTGGCCTGCTTCAGGATACAAAAAACAGGACTCCTTGCCTTCCCCTCCAACAAAGCAAGTAAGGCGACAACATCCGTCGTCGCGCTCTTATCAAGACGCTTGAACGGCTTCCTTGACGACGTTTATTTAACACAAAGTTACAATTAAGCGAATGCTTTTTTACATAGGCTTCAATACACTTATCGATAAGACAGAATTCTAATACGGATGGCTGTGGGCACCTGATGGGTCATGGCCTCACTCGATCGATCCTCCGGCACAGGTAGACGAATAGCAGGAAGCTCCCGAGCAGTCGTTTCCCTGCGTAAAATCAAAGTACGATTAAATGAATACTTTCCAGCGGGTAGTAAGAATCACAGATGAAACATATCAATCGGCTTTATCTGCTTGCCGTGGCAGTCTTTGCCTTTTCCTTATCACGGTTTATTGGTCTGGTCGACCTGTCAGCGAACCCGCCGTCCTTCCGTGGAACGACCGTGCTGGTCTCTCAAGCACAAAACACAAAGACGGGCGAAGAGCCGTCTTCTGCTTTGCCTGTCGGCTCTGACCTCAGAAGTCCCGAGGTGGTGGAACTTGAGCACTTTCTCTCCGGGCAGTTGAGCGGCACGGATATGGGTGTAGTGCATTGGATCAACCGGACGATTGGTACTTACAGTGGCCGGATCGCTCCGCTGCTCGGGCTTGATCTGGATCCGGGCGACTTGTCTGCTCCAGGGATAGTGTTTCTCCGCCGGGACAGCCAGCTGCACCGGGATCTCCAGACGGCTTACGGTGACGGACTGTTCGTTGAGGGCGCCTGGCTGCGGCTCTCTGAGAGGAGCGAATGGCTGCCGGCTTCAGTTGATAGCAGCCAGGACGCCAGATCTTCCGTCTACCAGATTCATTTCTGGGAGGGAGATCGTCTGCCGGATGAAATCGCCAGCCTGGAGATGCTGCTGCCCTCTGTGTTTCAAAATGATGTCCATGGCCGCTACTTTTTCCCGACAAGTACAGCTGCTGTCCGCCTGCAGTTTCTGGACTGGCTGTCCGGACACGGCTATCAGTGGAGCGAATGGGGCGGCTCAAGTCTGCCTCGCTTTCTCGGCACGCAGATCAGGAGCAATATGCACATGCAGGTTGTCGCCTTCCTCTTCGCGGGAACCGTTGTCCTGCTGGCCTCTATCTACGCCATCAATCTGGCGGAAAGACGGCGCCGCGCAGGCCTCCTGGTCATGCTGGGTCTGCCCTTATATGCCCAGTGGCTGGATCATTCACGTCCGGTGCTCGTGATCAACAGCACGGTCTTCGCACTGCTTGCCGCTCTCTCCCAGCTGAGCAACCGGCGCTGGATCGGGCGCTATGGCTCTGTCACCCTGTCTGCCTTTCTCGCCCTGACCGGGCTCGAAATGCTGCTCGCCTTTATCTTCACCTGGCTCGCCAATCGAAAGGAGGTCGGAAGTGCTCGACTCCATCGCCACTGATGCATACATGGCACTGGTCGACCTCAAGCGCTTCTGGCTGCACTGTCTGGCCATGGTGCTGCTGCTGGCCTTTGTTTTCATGATGACAGGCTATATCGATGTCATGCTCGATCGCTATCAGAGCTATTCTGCCGCGCTCCCACAGGCAAATCCCAAAGAATGGACCGTTTTCCAGGCGGACTATGCGGATCAGATGCCCTTTACGCTGAGATCCCAGAAGCAGCCGGACAGCTGGGCTCTTCAGGATATTCTGAAGGAGCAGCTCGCCCTGCACACTGAGCTGTATGGCACGAAAGAGTATGGCGGCAGCTGGGCACAATGCTACGCAGGCGAGCGTCTGTACATGGTTTTCACCGGTGTGCTTGCGACGGAATATCTGGAAGCTGGCGGGAGCGATCGTTCAGAGACCTGCCCCTTTCAGATTTTCGTCCACAGCGCGGCAGAGGCCGGTAAAGAGCGGCGTTTTTTCGGTCTCTCCACGACGACGGAAAAGGCCACGTACAGCTCGGCGTATATTCCTCATCCGCTGGGTCTGCCTGTCCGCATGGAGGATTTTGATGTTGTCGTCATCAGTGATCTGGATGAGCTCCATGCCCGGATTCTGGAAAAGAACAGGACAGAGGAGCTCATCAATGTAGACATTCTCCTGCAGGAACTGACGCGAAACCTCGTCATCCATGAGTCGGCCAATGTCGATCTGCCGGCGCTTCTGACCCGTCTCAACACCAGCTCCCTGGTCTGGCTGCGGCCGTGGCCGGGCGAGGCGGCCAGCTGGACGTATCACGAGCAGCTGCGCAGCATGGAAGCGGTCTCCCTGCTCGCCCTCCAGCTCTATGCCCTGCTGCTTCTGGGCTGTGGAGCCTTCATGCTGCACCTGATCCGTCAGAATAAACGCCGCTATACGATCGGACATCTCGTCGGCATCGCAAAGTATCATTCGCTGAGCCAGATCTTCATCCTGCTTTTGTACCTGCTCGTTTCAGCTTTCCTTCTCTACCGGCTTGGCGCCCTGCTGCTGCCGGACTATATTCGCACGGATTCGACCGGCCGCGGCCTCCGCCTGCTGGTTGGTGCCGGCTTCGTTGCCGTTCCGCTGCTTGTCGGAGCCGGGCGCCTCTATTCACAGCGCTCGTATGTGGACACACGTTAGGAGTATGTATGACAGCTTTGCTTCAGGCACAGGGACTGGAAAAGCGCTATCAGGACGGAACAGAAGAGATCGTGGTCTTAAACGGCCTGGATCTCAGCGTTTCGCGCAACGCTTCCGTCTGCATCCAGGGGCGTTCGGGCAGCGGGAAATCCACCCTGCTGCAGATTCTGGGGCTGCTCACCGGCCATGATGCCGGGCGTCTGCTGATCGACGGGGAGGATGTGTCGGGTTTCTCCGGTGCACGCAGGCGCAGGCTGCGCAGCCTGTTTTTCGGTTTTATCGTCCAGGACTTCGCGCTTCTGGAAGATGAGTCAGCGCTGTTCAATGTGGCGCTGCCCGCTCTATACCAGCCACGGGGGAAAGGGGGATCCAGCCGCCGCGGCCGTGCGCTCGAGCTGCTCGCTGAGATGGATCTGGCCGAGCGCGCCAGAACCCCGGTGCGCCGCCTCTCCGGAGGCGAGCGCCAGCGGGTTGCCATCGCCCGCGCGTTCATGAATCAACCGCGTGTGATCCTGGCGGATGAGCCGACCGGGGCTCTGGATCCGCAATATGGCAGCCAGGTCATCAGCCAGCTGATCGCCTGGGCCAGGCGTCACGACTCGGCGCTGCTGCTGGTCACCCATGACGATCATTACGCTGCTCTCTTTGACGAGCGCTATGTGCTTAGCGAAGGTCGTCTGTTTCCTGTCGGCCCCCACTCTATGGAAGCAGCAGATAACAGGCTCCGCCAATGACACCGCTGCCGACCATGACGAGGATGGGGTTGGGCTTGAACTTGCGGAGAACAAACAGTCCCGTGACGAACAGCAGCACAGCGACGGGGTCAACTGACTGAATTCCCCAGGAGAAGCCGTCCGGTCCCCAGATGGTCAGGACCAGAATCGACAGTCCTGCGGAGAGGATGAGGGCGACGATGGTCGGACGCAGTCCCGCCAGAGCTCCCTGTATGACGGCGAGTTCCCTGTATTTGCGATAGAGCCAGGCCAGCATCGAGACAAAGACAGTGGACGGCAGAACACAGCCCACGGTGCTGATCAGGGCACCAGGCAGCCCGGCGATATGGGTGCCGACGAAGGTGGCGGAGTTGATCGCGATGGGACCGGGGGTCATCTCCGAGATGGTAATGAGATCGGTAAACTCCGTCAGTGTCAGCCAGCCGTGGATGTCAACCACCTGGTTCTGGATCAGAGGCATCGCGGCCATGCCGCCGCCGAAGCTGAACAGTCCGATCTGAAAAAAGCTGAGAAACAGCTGCAGGTAGATCATGGCCTAGATATGCTCCTGTCCGGTTTTTCTGTCATGCAGGGTGATCAGCGCGCCCAGGGTACCGCAGAACAGAATGATAAAGACGACATTGACATGCAGAACATAGTGGGCGACGAAGGCTCCCGCCAGCATCAGCAGCGGCAGCAGCTTTTTTCTTTCGATCACACCGCCGGCCATGGTGATCACCACATCAAAAATAACCGCCGACACACCCGCCATCATGCCCTTCAGGACGGCGCTGACGACGACATTTGTGCGAAAGGCATCGTAGAACAGCGAAATGACCGTCAATATGATCAGCGGCGGCAGCACGGTTCCCAAAATGGAGATCAGAGCGCCGGACAGCCCCAGCAGGCGCCAGCCCACCAGAACGGCGGCGTTGACCGCCATCGCGCCCGGAGAAGACTGGGCCATGGCAGCGATGTTCAGCATCTCCTCTTCCTCGAGCCAGCCCAGTTCATCGACAAAAGTCTTCTTCATCAAGGGAATGATGACATAGCCGCCGCCGAAGGTGAATGCGCTCAGCAGGAAGGTGGACTTGAACAGCTGAAGATAATTTCCCGGACTTTTTTTCATGGCTACCCCCTCAAGCGTAATATCATACGACAGATCTCGGGCGTTTGGCAGGCGGAAGCGTCAAAGGTACGCTGTTGAAGCCAGTCGACACACGTTTTACAGCGCTGTCTCGAATGTGGGTACTCTATTCACCATGCACATGCACAAGTTTTCAACATGTACACGTTTTTTGGTGCATAAGCCGCAAATTTGCTCACTTCTGGGCCTTTTTCGCTCATTTTTACGACTTATACACGCTTTTTTGCGCATAAGTCGTTTTATTCCTCACGGCGGGGCTGCTTCTGCTCAAATTATCAAGTTATACACATTTCCGGTGCAAAAGCCGAAAACCTGCCCGGCGGGGCCGCACCGCCACCCGGCGTGACGCCCTTTCACAGACCCGCACCGTCCACCAGCCAGCGTTCGACGGGGCCCGAGAGGCGGCGGTCGAGGTAGAAGTCGAGCCGCATGCCGCTGTCGGTGTAGTCGGCCTCCAGCGAGACGCCGTTTTCCTGTATGTAGCTGAACAGGCTGGCCTCGGCATAGGGCAGAACGAGACGATAGTGGCGCTGAGCGCGGCGGGCAAAGTAGGCGAGCGCCCGACGCAGTTCGTCGATGCCCTGGCCGGTGACGACGGAGATGGCGAGAGTGACCAGATCCGGGTTTTGGCGGCCGTTCAGGAAGCGGGCGGGAACACCGTCCGGCAGCAGGTCGGTCTTGTTCAGGGCATGGATGCGCGGGCGATCGGCGACACCGAGGCGGACGAGCTGGGCCTCGACGATTCCGATCTGCTCCTCGGCGTCCGGATCGGAGGCATCGGTAAGCTGCAGGATCAGGTCAGCTTCGCAGACTTCCTCCATGGTCGAGCTGAAGGCCTCGACGAGCTGGTGCGGCAGACGGCGGATGAAGCCGACCGTGTCGACCAGGACGAGGGCACTGCCGTCCTCGAGCTCGAGCCGGCGGGCGGAGGGATCGAGTGTCGCGAAGACCTGATCCATCACATGCAGGTCACTGTCACAAAGCAGGTTGATGAGGGAGCTTTTGCCGGCATTTGTATAGCCGACGACCGCGACGATGTGGACGCCGTCGAGAGCGCGCTTGCGCCTGACCCGCTGGCGCCGGTCGCCGAGGCCGGAGAGCTGGCGCTTCAGCGTCGCGACACGGGCGCGGATATGGCGGCGGTCGGTCTCGAGCTGCGTCTCGCCGGGACCGCGCGTGCCGATGCCGCCGCCGAGGCGGCTCAGGGCCTGGCCCAGACCGGCCAGACGGCTCAGACGGTATTCATACTGGGCGAGCTCGACCTGGAGTTTGCCCTCACGCGTCGTCGCGCGGCGGGCGAAGATGTCGAGAATGATCAGGGTGCGGTCGAGAATCTTAAGCCCCGTCTCCCGCTCGATGTTGCGCAGCTGGCTGCCGCTGAGCTCGTCGTCGAAGACGAGCGTCTCGGCACCCAGGCCGCGGGCGTAGGCGGCAACTTCGGCGAGCTTGCCGGAACCGAGATAGCGGGCCGGATCGATGCGCGCCCGGTTCTGCAGCATGGAGCCGAGGACCTCGCCGTTGCAGGCGAGCACCAGCTCGGCGAGTTCGGCGAGCGAGCGCCGGGCCTGCTCCTCCGCGACCTGGCCGCTGTCGGTGTTCAGGCCGACGACGACACAGGGCTCGGGGTGTTCCTCCTGCCAGGTGCGGCTCTGGTCGACAAAGCTCTCATACTCGACGTGCTCCGCCTCGGCTTCACGGAGATCCCGGCCCTCGGTGAACCAGTCAAGGGGGTCGGATGAGGGTGGCGGGCTTTGCATATATTCGGAATGATCGGAAATCAGTCGGAATCCGTCCTCTCTCGCATATCGGCACCCAGGGTGGAGCCGGGGTATTCGTTCTCAGCCAGGAGATCGATATCGCGCTCATAGTCGACACCCTCTATCCCGAAGCCGAAGAGCCGGTGGAAATCCTGCCAGTAGCCCTCGATGTCGGCGAGCTGGCGGACGTTGCCGCTCGTGACGCGCTGCCAGCGCGCGATGACTTCGTGCTGGATGGCGGGGTCGAGCTCCAGGTCGTCGACACGGTAGCGGCCCGCCTCATCCACGCGGCTGCGCGGGGCATAGACGTTTTCGGCGAGCAGGCGGTACATCTGCTCCGCCGTGCCCTCGTGGCTGCCCGCACGTTTCATCACCGCGAAGAGCAGCGTGATGTAGAGCGGCACCGAAGGAATGGCGGCGGAGGACTGGGTGACGACGGCCTTGGCCACGGCGACGCGGGCGTTGAGGCCGAGCCCGGCATGTCGCTCGCGAAGTTCGGCGGCCGTGCGCTCGAGGTCGTCCTTCGCCCGGCCGATCGTGCCATCGCGGTAGATGGCAAAGGTCAGCGAGGGTCCGACATAGGAATAGGCCAGCGTTCTGGCGTTCGGGGCGAGGAGGTCGGCGGCCGCGAGGCAGTCGATCCAGCGCGCCCAGTCGTCACCGCCCATGACGCGGATGGTTGCGGCGATCTCCTCCTCCGAGGCGGGTTCGACGCGGACGTCGCGGACCTCGTTCGTGGCGAGGTCGAGTGTCTTCCCGTGATAGGGCGAGCCGACGGGCTTGATGACCGAGGTTGAGACGGAGCCGTCCGCCTCCTGGCGGCGCGGTGCCGCGAGGCTGTAGACGACGAGATCGACGGGCCCCAGATCACGGCGCAGGGTATCGATGACCTGCTGTTTCGTTTCTTCGCTGAAGGCGTCGGCGTTAATCGTACGGGCGTAGAGACCGCGCTTCGCGGCCTCGGCCTCCACCGCCTGCGTATTGTACCAGCCGGCGGTCGCGGTACGCCGCTCGCTGCCGGGCCGCTCGAAGCAGACGCCGAGGGTCGCCGCGCCGGCACCGAAGGCCGCCGCCACCCGCGTCGCGAGCCCGTAGCCCGTCGACGCCCCGATGACGAGGACGCGCTTCGGCCCCACGATGGGCAGGCGCCGTTCGAGCATGTGAATCATGGCGCCGACCAGGGCGCGGCAGCCATCCGGATGGGCACTGGTGCAGATAAAGCCACGGATCTTCGGGCTTACGATCATGGCGAAAAGCCTCCTCTTGATATCTTTTCAGGCGGCCCGGCCCTCCGGTGCGGGCACGGCCGCTGTCTCTCTATCTTAGCGCATCCGGCCGCGGGTCCGGTGTGTCCGGCCGGCGCTCCGGCCTTCAACCCATGCCGATGTGAATGCCAAGGGCGAGCAGGGCGGGCACGGCGGCCACGACGCCGAACCAGGGGTGACGGCCGCGGCGAACCTGGCGTGTACCTTCGATCGCCGCGAGCGGTGCGAGAATCAGCAGGATGAGACTGCAGATGATCCAGTCCAGCTCCGGCAGCAGCAGCACGATCAGCGCCGCCACACTGATCGCGCAGGCGAGCCAGCCGGCCTGATCGGTACGCATGCGCAGATCATCGAGCAGCGGCAGTTCGGGATCGAGAGCGACAACATCGAAGGTTGCGCTGGACGACTGGGCAATCAGCTCGGCGAGACGCTGGCGGGCGGTCGCCTCGTCCCGCATGGGTCGCAGCTGCGCCGGACCCTGGCGCTGGCCGCCGCCACCGTCGCCGTACCACCAGCTGCGGCTGCCTTCATGGCGTACGACATAGTAGCGCAGCGGCACGGACATGGGAGTTGCAGCGAGCCGGCTGTAGTTCTCCATCTCCCCCAGGAAGGCCTGCCAGTCCTGTATCGATGCAAAGCAACGCGTCCAGGTGGCTGTATGGCGCGGCGAGGGGTCGTTCATGGCGTGCAGCCCCAGGTTGCGCAGTTCGAGCGCAACCGGGCTGGCGAGAACGATGCGTACGAGTCGGCGCCCTTCGTCGGCCTCGAGCTGGCGGATCGCCGAGCGCGGCAGTTCGACATAGTCCACCTGGCCGTCGGGCAACATGACCTCGGCCGTCATCCAGACGGGGTCTAAAGTCACCCGCAGGCGCTGCGGAACCAGCTGGCCCCGGGCATCGCCGTAGAGGATCTGGTAGTCTCGGCGCTCGAGCCTCTGTGGCGCCCGCCGTCTGGCCGCAGCGCGGACGAGGCGGCGCGTCTCGCGGCGGTCCTCGCGGCGGGCGACCCGCTCGACACGGACAGCGGCGCTGAGGGCCAGCAGACCCGCCAGCATGGCCAGCAGCCAGATCAGGCTGACGACGAGGCGGCCCTGTTCGAGCAGCCAGCCGAAGCCGAGGCCGACGACAAGCAGGGCGGCAACGACGCCCGTCGGCACACGTGCCTGCATCCAGGTCACCAGGAGACATACGAGTACGATCAGGGCCCAGAGCAGGAAGTAGAGCTGGACAGCGACGAGCTGGCGGACCTGGGCTCCGGGCTCGAGAGGCGGCAGCAGCTGCGACACGAAGGCCAGCAGCAGCAGGACGGCGAGCCAGACGCCGGTAAGCACGAAGAAGCGCCGCAGGGCCTGACGCAGCCCACGATCGCCGGCGCCGACTCTACGGTGTTCCCGGATGCCGGACTGCCGCCTCATGCGCCCGCCTCCGCCGTACCCGGTCCGCCGTCCAGACGTCGCCTCTCCTCCGCCGAGCCGAGGTCGCTGCCCCCGGCGGTGAGGCGCGTCGGCGCCAGTGCCAGCAGCAGCTGCGAGGGCAGGTAGAAAAACCACATCAGCACACTCGCGAGGCGCCAGAGCAGGCTGGTCGCAGGCAGCAGGTTGAAGAGCAGCACATTCAGGTCGCAGGCCAGAAAGAGCAGCATGCCGGCGCGCCAGGCATAGCGCTCGGCACGGCCGGCGATATGGCACGAGGCATTCCGGGGCAGTTCGCCGCTCGTGCGCCAGCTGTAGAGAACAGCCGTCAGCAGCAGCACGGCATAGGCGGTCGCGAGCGCATTGCGGACGGCCAGCTGGGAGTGCAGCGGCGGATCGGGGGCGTTGCTGCCGGAGCGAAACCAGTTCGCCAGCTCGGGAATCAGAGCTCCGTCGTGCGGCCCGTACATCGACGGGGTCAGAGCGGGGGCGAATTCCAGCACCACGAGCAGGCTGCCGAGCGCGCAGAGGATCGGTGCCACGGCGCGCCGGCGTCCGCCGAAGAGCACCACCCGCGTGATCTGGGCACAGCAGAAGATGAGAATGCCGAGATTCTGGCGATCCACGAGCATGATGTAGGCATCGGCGACGACGGTAAAAGCGAAGGCAGCCTGATTCAGCGATGCCCGCCGCAGCTGCCCGACTGCCGGCCGGGCCACGAAGCTCACTGCCGCCACCAGCAGCAGCGAGATGTACTTGAGCCAGGTTGAGCGCACCGCGAGGCGGCGCATCCGGTCCGCGACTTCCCCTCCGAGCTCCGGCGACGGCGCATGTACGAGCTGACTGTCGAGGTCGAGCAGATAGACGTCATGGAGCATATAGATGATGTACAGGCAAAGCACAGCCGCCAGCAGCAGCCAGATGCTCCGACTGCGCCTGGGAGCCGCCCGGTCCAGCGCCATGATACGCCGCCGCAGCGCACGGACAGAATGCGCGGAAGAGAAGAACACCCCCATCGTCAGTTTTGGGACCGCTCGTCGTCGCTGTGCCGTTCCGTGCGCGGATAGATGGCCCGGAAGCTGCGGTTGATGCGCTCCACGCTCACGCGGCGGTGGCGACCGCTGCGCGGGCGTTCTGCGTTCGGGCGGGAGGGGCGTCTGGCGGGCACGAGGCGGCGCGAACGGCGCAGCCGCCGCAGCGGCGGACGCTGTCCGCCGCCCTCGAGCAGCTGCTCCAGCGAGGCCGTCATGCTGACCGGGCGCGAGAGCGCCATCAGGCGCGCCTCGAGTTTTGCGCCTTCGAGCTTGCGGATGAGCGGCCGGCCGGGTTCGCTGACCGCCAGCAGCTTCTGATAGATTGCCGATATGTCCGCCGCAAAGCGTTCGACGCTGAAGCGTTCGGCGGACTCCAGCGCCGCCTGTGAGAGGCGCTCCCGGCTGGCCGCCGGCAGCGTTTCCAGCTCCCGGCAGCGGGCGGCAAAGTCGGCAGTCTCATCCCACTGCCAGCCGTTGACACCCGTTTCGACAACCCCTTCGAGCACGGCATCGCTGCGTGCGAGCACCGGCAGTCCGCTGGCCAGCGCCTCGATATAGGTCAGGCCCTGCGTCTCGCTGCGCGAAGCGGAGACGAAGACATCACCGACACGATACCAGCGGCCAATCTCGTCCCAGGGTTTGGCACCGGCGAAATGCACGCGGTCGCCGAGTCCCAGAGTCTGACTATAGCTCTGTATCTCATCCGCATCGGGACCTGAACCAACCACCAGCAGGCTGAGGCGCGGGCAGGCAGGCGCGGCCGCCGCCAGCGCCTCCAGCAGAACATCGAGACCCTTCTCGCGCGAGACGCGGCCGACATAGACCGCGACGAGGTCGTCAGGCCGGTAGCCGAGCCCGGCCCGCATCGTCTCCCTGAGTTCGCGGGCCCCCTCCCCAGGCCGGAAGCGGTCGAGGTTGAGACCCGTGGGAATCACGGCGATCGGGCGGTATACACCGTAGCTGCGCAGCAGGCGGCGCACCTTCGCCGTCGGCACGATCACCTGATCCGCGATATTGCAGACCGAGGCCGAAAACTGGCGGGCCAGCCGCCGGGCCAGCCCCCCAAAGGCCTGAATCGGCACGACAAAGTGCGTATACTCCTCGTAGATCGTGTGATACGTGTGAACCTGCGGAACATTCAGCAGGCGTGCGATGGTACGGCCGAAGATGCCCAGCGAAAACTCCGTGTGCGTGTGGACGAGATCCAGATCGAGCTGAGAAAAGAAGCGCATCATCCGTGGCGAGTACCAGACACCGAGACGGCGTTCGCTCATCACCGGAATCGAACGCATGCGAAAGACACGGTCCCGCACTTCAGCATGACGATCGGCGAGCGGATCCGTCGTGGTAAAGACATAGACCAGATGCCCATCCGCCTCCAGCTGCTGCTTCAGCACATGGACACTCGTCGCCACACCATTTATCTGCGGATAATAGCTGTCGGTAAATAAACCGATTTTCATAAAAAGGCTCTCAATTCCCAACCTGCAGCTGCGGGTCGTCATCTTCTACCATTGTATCGCAATCGTCGCATTTGCCCCGCCGACGGCTATAATAGTTCGGATGAATATGCCCGGCGTGGCTCATGCATGGTCCCGCCGCCTGTAAGTCCCTGAACAGAAAAGGAGAACAATCATGGCAAAGCCCATCGTGCTGGTGGTAATGGACGGTATCGGCATCGCGCCGGAGGGACCCGGCAATGCGGTCCGTCTCGCATATACGCCTACACTCGATCATCTCTTTGCGACCTGCCCCTGGACCGCGATTCAGGCCCACGGCGAGGCTGTTGGCCTGCCCTCTGACGACGACATGGGCAACAGCGAGGTCGGCCACAACGCCCTCGGCTCCGGGCAGATCTATGCCCAGGGCGCGAAGCTCGTCAACCAGTCCATCGAGAGCGGAGCGATCTGGGAGTCGGACGTCTGGCGGGAGCTGGTTGCGTATGTGAAGGCAAAGGACGGCGCCCTCCACCTGATCGGCCTGCTGTCCGACGGCAATGTGCATTCCCACATCGATCAGCTGAAGGCCCTGATCTCCCGCGCCCGTGACGAGGCCATCGAACGTGTGCGCGTGCACCCGCTGCTCGACGGCCGCGATGTGCCGGCCACCAGCGCCCTGATCTACATCGACGATCTGCAGGACTTCATGGATGCTCTCTCGGGACCGGGTTTTGACGCCCGCTTCGCCTCGGGCGGCGGCCGCATGCGCATCACCATGGACCGCTACCAGGCGGACTGGGGCATGGTCGAGCGCGGCTGGCAGACCCATGTGCTCGGTGAGGGCCGCAGTTTCGCCAGCGCACACGAAGCTATCACCGTGCTGCGCGAAGAGAATCCCGGCGTCATCGATCAGGACCTCCCGCCCTTCGTCATCGCCGATGAAGCGGGGCCCGTCGGCACCATCGAGGACGGCGACGGCGTCATTTTCTTCAACTTCCGCGGCGACCGCGCCATTGAGATCTCACAGGCCTTCGAGGGCGGCGTGGACTTCGACCGCTTCGACCGCGTCCGCGTGCCCGATGTCTACTACGCCGGCATGCTGCAGTACGATGGCGACCTGCAGATTCCGAGCAACTACCTCGTCGCCCCGCCCGCCATCCAGAACACCCTGACCGAATTCCTGAATGCCCGCGGCGTCTATGAATTTGCCTGTTCCGAGACACAGAAATACGGCCATGTCACCTATTTCTGGAACGGCAACCGCAGCGGCCGTGAAAATGAGGAACTCGAAACCTACCTTGAAATCCCGTCGGACAAGGTCAGCTTCGACGAGCGCCCCTGGATGAAAGCGGCTGAAATTGCCGACGCCGTCATCGCGGCTATCGAAGAAAAGCGCTACGGCTTCATCCGCTGCAACTTCGCCAACGGCGATATGGTTGGCCATACCGGCGTGCTGCGCTCGGTGCGCATTGCCGTCGAGGCCGTCGATCTCGCCCTCTCCCGCATCCTCGCCGCCGCGGCCGCTCATTTCTGTCTGGTCGTCGAGCCCGCTGACCATGGCAATGCTGACGACATGCTCCAGAAGGTCAAGGGTTCCACGGAGATGCAGCCGCGGACGGCCCACTCGTTGAACCCGGTGCCCTTTATCATCGCAGATCCAGATGGTGCATACAGACTCC
>JASGUU010000014.1 GCA_030057555.1 Bacillota bacterium
AGGAGATCTGAGAGCCGGTGCTGACACGTATGGACAGGAAACCAGGTGTCAGCACCGGACAGCCGTTCCGGCAGTTTGCAGACAATGAAGCTCGGCTATTGAGCGACAACGAGGGCTAGCAGGAACAGCCTGCTGCAAAGCGCAGCCATCTTCGGGTTTTGTCAGCGATTTATTTTGTCCTCTTATCCTGTTCCGCGTTGACTTTGATGTCGAGCTTGGTGGCCGTCTTGAACTGCGTCCGCGTCATGTTCGTGCGTAGCGGAGGAAGCTCAAGAGTCTCGACCAGATCCAGATACGTTTGGCTGATGTTCGTCGGTGTCAGGGTGACACTGGGCCACTCGCCCTGCATCAGGACAAGTGGAGAGATCAGTGACGTTTGAAGTACAGCAGCCGAAGGACGCTCACTGGTCTTGTGTTCCAGCAGGTACTGCAGATAGCGAACCATGCAGAGGGCGATGAAGCACATGACAAAGTGTCCTCGAATGCGTTCTTCTGTCCACACAAAGACGGGCCGGGCACGAAGGTCCGTCTTCAGGACGCGAAAGCTCTCCTCAATCTGCCACAGTCCACTGTAGAGTGAACTGCTGTGGGCATTGCTGAAGTCACGGTTGTTGGTTACAACCGCATAGTAGCCATCGAAGCGTGCCTGCCGCAGGATCCTCGCCTCATCCAGCTGACAGTCTTCCGTCTGGATATCAAGCGCAAGGTACTGGTTCCTCCCCCGCTTCAATGAACTCTTTACCTTCCCTGGCGAGGACAACATCTTTCTGACCTTTTCAACCTGACGTTCGCGTTCCAGTCGATCCCGCTCCGCACGATCCCGACTCCATGTCAGATGAAGTCGTACAGGGTACTCCACGGTCTTGTACATCGGCTTGCGACCCCGCTTGACCGGGAGACTGGCACGTTCTTCCTCTGTCAGCTTCACGCGGGTCTTCAGTACATGGTCAACCGACTTCTCCATGAGAAGTACTTCGTCGTCCTCACTCGTCTTCACCACCTGCCAGCCATCCTCTTTGAGAACTTCCCCCTGGATCTCAGCGGACGCGCGCTTCAGCGTGTAGCCAATGACAAAGTCATGTCCGGCATTCAGCAGCAGTTCCAGATTCTCCTTCCCGTTTAAGCCTCGGTCCGCCACCAGAACGATCTTCTCCATCCCGTACTTCGTCTTGAGATCCGCTACGGCACGCTCCAGAGTGTTCTGGTCCATCGTGTTTCCGGGAAAGAGTTCAAAGGAGATCGGGATCCCGTTGTTGTCAATGAGAAGACCCATCACAACCTGGACTTCGTTGTGTTTATTGTCCTTGGAGTAGCCGAACAGTCGAAGTTCTCTCTGGCGTACGCTTTCAAAGGCGTAGGTTGTAACATCGTAGTAGGCCATCGAGTCCTGACGATCCGTATGGGACTGAAAGAAGGAGCACAGACAGGACTGCACTGATTCCTTCGCACTCCCCAACAGGTCCAGTGCCTGGTAGCAGACATCCAGTCCTACCGGTTCCAGTCCGGCATAGTACTCACCATCCTTCCAGCTGGCCAGCACACTCGCCAGATCCATAATCCGGTGCATGACAAGATAGCGTGCTGCCTGAAGAAGGGATACAAGATTCCGTTTGCTTCCCTGCCCTGACAGACAGGCATCGAGGCCCATCTTCGACCAGCACTGCAGAAGGACACTGTGCCCAAATCGGAACGAAGGCGTAAAGGACTCCACGGTCGTGGCAAGCTGATTGCTCACTGACAGAGTCAACGGCGCGTTCTCTGCACGCTTCTGAGTCGTCAGCCGCCTGGCCTCCGCACGGAGCCGTTCCTTGATATCCGGCTCCTCAGCAACCAGCTTCTCGTAGTTACCTATGGTCTTGATGACCGTTGTCTTCTTATTCGTCCCCGGAATCCGGTGCTCTTCGACGAACTGAATGACGCGCGCCTTACCCTGTCCACTGATGGTCACGTGCATGTCAGGCTCCACCTTCCACGGTTTGAACCTCTATACTATATGCGAACATAAGTGAACACGTGTAACGCAATAGAAATATGCTGTACCGTGAAGTATCGGCGTTTTCTCTTATCGGACTGTCAACGAAGTCAGAAAGCCTGGTTGCCCTTGTCTTGTATTTTGTCGTCACCTACCCATGAAGGGGACTTTCACCCCCATATGAAGTGCCATGCCCTGCGCACCCAGAAAAATAACCGACTGTTTTCAGCCGGTTATTTAACCAATTTGAGAAACTGCGATTATTCTTCGATCTTGATTTCCGGATCTACTGCATTCTTACGCACGGATTCTACACCGTTGAGGCAACCTGCCATAGCTGAGTAACCTTCACTGACTGCTATTATTTGTCCGTTTCTCGCCTTCAAACGGAAACGAAATTCGCCGGCTTTGT
Source organism: Bacillota bacterium (assembly GCA_030057555.1). Taxonomy (GTDB): domain Bacteria; phylum Bacillota; class Clostridia; order Saccharofermentanales; family Fastidiosipilaceae; genus JAEZYR01. Next base: position 2,385 of record JASGUU010000014.1, read on the forward strand.
CCGTATAAAGCTCAAATTTCGGATTTGTTTCCACTTTGAAACCGGGAACCGTCTGATCCTCAAGATTGGCTATCGGAGCATTGACGCTGACGCTGTTAATGCCCTTTTTGCATGATTCCAGAGTGTTATAAACTTCGGATGTTGCGATTACTTGGCCGTTTGGCGCTTTGAGATTAAACACGAATCCGGAGCCATTCCTTGTGGTTTTAACCTGATACGTTCCCATAACAACACACCTCCTGTATTGCAAACCTATCACTACATACTTCGATCGTTAATACTGGCGAATGCAATAGTTACTCAAAAAACGTACTTTCATCCAATTTCCAAACGCCGCTCCTCTCTTTGAGTACGATAAAGAACCATATGGTGCAGTCGTCTTCGGCTTCCCATATGTACTTACGACCGGGCGCGTGCTCATCATAATAATATATAGTGGCATCAACTCCGATATGCTCTGCGACATCCTCATAAGTGTAGTCGGCGAACTTAGTCCCGACAAATGTGGAGCGCCCTTCAAGCCATTCCATCGAAGTCTCTCTTAAGGTCTCTACTGACGCTTTCGTGTCCGACATGGGCTGAAACTCGGTGGATTCGTAGTCCAGATTGTAGTCGTTTTTCCCAGCAGCGGAATTACCGGTTTCACAAGCTTTACTGGTTTCACTGTTTTTAAATGAACTTTGTGTAGCAGCAGCCAATTTCCAAACACCGCCCTTCTCGCTGAGCACGATAGCGAACGATACAGTGTTGTCGTCTTCGGCTTCCCATAGATACGTACGACCGGGCCATTGATCATTGTAATAATAGAAAGTGGCATCAACTCCGATATGCTCTGCGACATCCTCATAAGTGTGGTCGGCGAACTTAGTCCCGACAAGTGTGGTACGTCCTTCAAGCCATTCCACCGCAGTCTCTCTTAATGTCTCTACAAACGGTTTCTTGTCCGACATGGGCTGAAACTCGGTGGATTCGTAGTCCAGATTGTACGGGTTTTTCTCAGTAGCGGAGTCACTGGCTTTACTGGTTTCACTGGCTTTACTGACTTTATTGGTTTGACTGACTTTACTGGTTTGACCGGAATCACCTTTGCCGCCACAGGCGACGAGCCCTGCGATGAGCAGGATGCCAATAATAACAACTGCATATTTCCTCATGTTCTCACCTTCAATCATCCATAGGATCTCTTAAATATGCTTATTACAGTTGTTTTCAAAAAGCCTTATTTCTCCAAGCGGTAGGATAATTATAACATATATTCTCGGATTGTGGGATAAGTATTTGTTGATATTTACAATTTTACACCGCATGTTTTACTTGTCATATTTGAGGCTGTCCACAGCACCTCTTTATATTTACTCTAATTCCACGGAAACTTCCCGGCTTTAGGACTTTAAAATAGCGAAAGAGCCAGATACCAGGCATTCTGGCCCTTTTTCTCTTTTTAAATTGTCCTATTTCATCTTTCATCAACTCTGCATTGATCATGGGATCCAGCTTCTTTGTCGACCTGAACTGCGCAATCGTCATCGCCTTCTTCAGCGGCTTCAGTCCGATAAGTTTATGAAGTCGCAGGTAGTCCTCACTGATATTGACGGGTACCAGACTTGTTTTGGGAAATTCACCGACAAAAACGACAGATGCCTCACACAGGCAGTCCTGGATCCTCTCTGCACTGATCGTCTCACCGCATTCTTCCGTGTACAGGTACTGGATGTAGCGGACAAGGCAAAGCACCAGATAGCAGAGGGTGAAATGCCCCTGTATGCGTTCGTCCGTCCACACGAACACTGGTTTCGCTCTGAGATCTGTCTTCAGGATACGGAAGCTGTCCTCGATGGTCCAAAGACCGCCGTACAGCTCAGACGCTTCCAGACCACTGAGCTCCTAAAGCCAGGGCAACACGTTGTAAAGCGGCCGGGGATTTAGGATTCAGATAATAGACTATTATTTCTCTAAAAAGGCAATCTTACTCTAGCCTATTATTTTCATATTGAATTATAATAAAAATGATACGTGAGAACACTTCCAATAATTCTTTTGGCACAACGCATCTTTTCATCTTTTTGTGTGTGAAAGCTCTAAAACCTCGCTATATTCAGTTTTTGGAGCTTTTGTCACTATTATGACATCCTCCCCCGCAGCCAGAACATTCTGCAGCCATGCAGATTGGAAACCTGTAACGTAAACCGCTGAACCGGACCTCAGGAAATGACAGTGAGCATTCGCAGTCAGGCACATGGAGATGGAGGAGGGAAGAGCATAAACCCGGCCGTAAGCAGAGCATGCGTCTTCTGATCCTCGTACTGTCGCTACTGCTCCAGTTCCTGCTGACTTCCTGCAGAGGACAGTCCGGGGTCAGGAAGACCATGAACCGGAATCTCAAGCCTACACCGAGAAGGACGACAGCACATGGACCTGTGACGAAAAGCGCTGTCAACATCACCTTGAGATCACAGGAAGGATAATTGACGCCGAAATCAGGCATGAAAGCAGCAGGGCTCCGAAGCAGTATGGATGACTATTTCGTGCCTGACAAAGCCGTTCAGGTCGAATTGAAATCTGAACAGACGGCGGTCTGCAAAGATAAAAGCGCCTGTTCTCGAGCAGCAGTACGCGGCGCGGGAAACCCCCGACACAGACAGGTGTTTGGGGAGCCACCTGTCTGTTTTGCCTGGTCTGCCGGCCTGCGGCTGTATTTGTCCAACCGGGTCGGAGATTTATCTGACTCCTCTACTTCCGGAGATTGAGGTCTGCTATAGAGCACAGGACGGTGCAATTGGCGTTACAATATGACTCAGCAGCCGCAGTTCATGGCAGACAACGTAAGGAGTGAACAGCCAATGACCCAAGCCAAAAAAATTATGAATCGCATTTCAAGCTACGGACTGGTGCCGCTCGTGACCCTCGATGACGCCCAGGATGCCGTACCGCTCGCCCGTGCTCTCGGCGAGGGCGGACTGCCGGTCGCCGAGGTCACCTTCCGTACCGCCGCCGCGGCCGAAGCGATGAGCCGCATTCATGCCGAACTGCCCGACATCATTCTCGGTGCCGGCACGGTCCACACCGTCGAGCAGGCGCGCGAGGCCGTCGACTGCGGCGCCGTCTTCATCGTCACCCCCTCCTTTAACCCCGCCGTCATCGAGTGGTGTCTCGCCGCCGGAGTCGCCGTCCTGCCCGGTTCCGCGACACCGCGCGACTTCGAGGATGCCCTCGCCCTCGGTCTGGACACGCTGAAATTCTTCCCCGCCTCCGTCTATGGCGGCGTCGATGCCCTGCGTGCGGCCGCCGGCCCCTTCGCCGGCCTCCGCTTCGTGCCGACCGGCGGGGTCAGCACCGAGAACATGGCCGACTATCTCGCACTCCCAAACGTGGCTGCGGTCGGCGGCAGCTTCACCTGCCCCTCGAAGCTCGTCAAAGCCCGCGACTGGGCCGGCATCACCCAGCTGATAAAGAATCTCATCGCGGACCTTCTCGCCTTTGAGATCGGCCATATCGGAGTCAACAGCGACACGGCTGCCGACACCGAAGACAGCAGCCGGGCCCTGGCCGGACTGCTCGGCATGGCGACCCGCAACACCTCAAGCTCGACCTTTGTCGGCGAAATCTTCGAAGTCATGCAGCCCGGCGGTCGCGGCCGCCATGGCCACATCGCCCTCTCTACGCCGCAGATTGAGCGCGCGGTCTTCTATCTCGGAGAGCGCGGCTGCGCCTTCGACGAGTCGACGGCACGCCGCGACGGGCGCGGCCGCCTGCGCTTCATCTACCTCCGGGACGAGATCGCGGGCTTCGCCATCCACCTGAGCGCCCGCTAGACAGAGAGCGCTGCCCAGGCCGGCAGACACCGAGGGCGCCGCTCCGGGCCGGGGCGGTGCCCTTGTCTGTCATGGTACGGACAGACGGCGTTCGTCACGGCGCCCACTTCAGGTTATGATGCGAAGCAGAAGTATGGTCTATCGAGTACGCCCGTGATGACAGGCACGAAGCCAGGAGGTTCCCATGTCCCAGAAACAAAGAGACGGTATGAATTACGCCCCGGTCGGCGAGGCCCGCGCCGTCGTCCAGCCCGGCGAATTCCAGGTCGCCGCGATGCACCTCGACCACGGCCACATCGCCGGCATGTGCAACGGCCTCGTCGAGGCCGGCGCCACCCTCAAGTGGGTCTACGATCCCAGGCCCGAACGCGCCGCCGCCTTCGCCGCCGCCTACCCCGGTGTCGCCATCGCCCGCAGCGAGGCCGAAGTATTCGACGACCCCGACATCAATCTGGTCGCCGCCGCCGCGGTCACCAACGAGCGCGCCCCCCTCGGCATCCGCGCCATGCAGGCCGGAAAGGACTACTTCACCGACAAGGCCCCGCTCACCACCCTCGAACAGCTCGCCGATGTCAGGGCCACGGTCGCCGCCACCGGCCGCCGCTACTGGTGCTACTTCAGCGAGCGCCTCCATGTGGAGGCTGCCATCCTCGCCGGCTATCTCATCGATGAGGGCCGCATCGGCCGTGTCCTCCAGGTCACCGGCTTCGGCCCCCACACCCTGAACGCTTCCAGCCGCCCCGACTGGTTCTTCAACCGCGAGCAGTACGGCGGCATCCTCTGCGACATCGGCAGCCATCAGATCGAGCAGTTCCTCTACTACGCCGGCGTCGACGATGCCGAGGTGGTCTCGGCCCACATCGCCAATCACAACCACCCCGAATATCCCGAACTCGAGGACTTCGGCGAGGCCATCCTGCGCGCTGCCAACGGCGCCACCCAGTACTTCCGCGTCGACTGGTTCTCCCCCGACGGCCTCGACACCTGGGGCGACGGCCGCACCTTCATCCTCGGCACCGACGGCTACATCGAGCTGCGCAAATACACCGACATCGCCCGCGGCCGCGGTAATCAGCTGTTTATTGTCGACCACAACGGCATGGAGCAGATCGATGCCAACGGGAAGACGGGCTATCCCTTCTTCGGCCAGCTGATCCTCGACAGCCTCAACCGCACCGAGACGGCGATGACCCAGGATCACATCTTTGCCGCCGCACGCCTCTGTGTTGAAGCCCAGAATGCCGCCGTCAGACTGCCCGCGAATCCCGTATGAGCAAACAGTTAAGCGACATCGAGATCGCACATCTCCATCCGCCGCGGCCCATCGCCGAAATCGCGGCCAGGCTCGACATCCCGCCCGAGCTGCTTGAACTCCACGGTAGTGCGAAGGCAAAGCTCGACCCTGCCCCCTGGCTCGACGGCCGCCTGAAACCATACAGCACAGACCCCCGCCTGATTCTGGTCACCGCGATGAGCCCGACCCCTGCCGGCGAGGGAAAGACGACGACCACCATCGGTCTGGCCGACGCTCTCAACCGCGCCGGCCACCGGACGGTCGTCGCCCTGCGCGAACCCTCGCTCGGTCCCGTCTTCGGCATCAAAGGCGGCGCGACCGGCGGCGGCCACGCCCAGGTCATCCCCATGGAGGACATCAACCTCCACTTCACCGGCGACTTCCATGCCGTCGGCAGCGCCGTGAATCTGCTCGCCGCCATGCTCGACAACCACATCCAGCAGGGCAACGAACTCGGCATCGACCCGCGCCGCATCAGCTGGCGCCGCGCCCTCGACATGAACGACCGCCAGCTGCGCCAGATCGTCAGCGGCCTCGGCGGGCGCACGAACGGTCAGCCGCGCGAGGACGGCTTTGATATCACGGTGGCGTCGGAGGTCATGGCCGTGCTTTGCCTGGCAGAGGACCTCATGGATTTGAAGGAGCGCCTCGGCCGCATGGTGGTCGCCCGCACCTATGCAAACGAACCCGTCACCTGCGCCGATCTCAGGGCCCAGGGCGCGATGACGGTCCTCCTCAGGGAAGCCCTGAACCCCAATCTGGTGCAGACGCTCGAGGGCAGCCCCGCCCTGATCCACGGCGGCCCCTTCGCCAACATCGCCCACGGCGCGAACTCCATCCGCGCCACCCGCCTCGGTCTCGCCCTCGCTGACTACTGTGTCACGGAGGCCGGCTTCGGAGCCGATCTCGGCGCCGAGAAATTTCTCGACATCGTCTGCCGCCAGGCCGGCATCTGGCCCCGGGCCGTCGTCCTCGTCGCGACGCTCCGGGCGCTGCGCAGTCACGGGGGTCTCGGCAAAGACACCTGGCCCAGCCCGGACCCGGCGGCCGTGGCCCGCGGCCTGCCGAACCTGCTGCGCCACCTCGACAACCTGCAGTCGCTCTACGGCCTGCCGGTCGTCGTCGCCCTGAACCTCTTCCCGAATGACGATCCCGCCGAGATCGCCCTGGTGCAGGAAGCCGTCACAGCCGTCGGCAGCCGTCTCGAGCTCTCCCGGGTCCATGCCGAGGGCGGAGCGGGCGCGACCGGGCTCGCCGCTGCCGTCGTGGCCGCCTGTGAGCGGGAGACGGGGCCGCGCTTTGCCTATGAGCTCGCTCTGCCGCTCGCGGAGAAGATCCGCCGCCTCGTACAGTCGGTCTACCGCGGCCGCCGGGTGCACTTCACCGTCCCCGCCGCGCGGATGCTGGAACGTCTGGAGGCCGAGGGCCACGGCGGGCTGCCGGTCTGCATCGCGAAGACGCAGTACAGCTTCAGCGACGATCCGACCCTGCTCGGCGCGCCCGAGGACTTCGACGTCACCGTGCGCGAGGTCCGCATCTCGGCCGGGGCGGGCTTCGTCGTCGCCCTGACCGGCGACATCATGACCATGCCGGGGCTGCCACGCGTGCCGGCCGCAGAACGCATCGATATTCTGGCCGACGGCACCGTTGTCGGCCTGTCCTGATTGATATAGAAGGAGTCTTTCATGTCCGTCCCCTACCCCGAGCTCACGCTGGAGGATTTTGTCACCCGGCTCGGCTCTGATACGCCGACGCCCGGCGGCGGCTCCGTCGCCGCGCTGACGCTGGCCCTGTCCGCCGCTCTCGGCCGCATGGTGGTCATGCTCTCGGTCGGCCGGCCGCGCTTTGCCGAACATGAGGCCGGGCTGCTGGAGCGCCGCGAGCGCCTGCGGGAGGCCGCCCAGGACGCCCTGGCCGCCATCGCCGCGGATGAGGCCGCTTTCGTGCCGCTGACCCGGGCCTGGAAACTGCCGGCGGACAGCCCCGAGCGTGCGGCCGCTGTCGAGGCGGGCCTGGTATCGGCTGCCGGGGCACCCCTGGCGCTGCTCGCCAGCTGCCGTAAGCTGCTGGATGAGCTCGACTGGCTGCCGGGCCGGACTTCGCGCCTCGCCGTGAGCGACATCGCCTGCGCCGCCGAGCTCGCCGGCGCGGCCGCCGCCATGGCCCGGGTCAATGTCCTGGTCAACACGCGGCTGATGACGGATCGTGAAACGGCGGAGCGGATGAACCGTGAAGCCGAGGCGGCCCTCGCCGCCTGCCGCGAGAGCGCCGGCAGCCTCAGCTCCGGCATCGCCGCGGAGCTGGCCCGGCCGCGCGGCTGAGAAGGAGGGCTTCGGACATGAAGATGGAACTCAGAGGCCGTGAGGTGATCGCCGCCCGCCTGCCCGCCCTCGCCGAACGAGCGCGTCTGCTGACAGAGGCCGGCCGGCGCCCGACCCTGGCGCTGGTGCGTCTGGGCGAGAAGCCGGACGACCTCGCCTACGAGCGCCAGATTCTGCGGCGGGCGGAGGCTGTCGGGATTCAGGTGCGTGCCTATGTGCTGCCGGTGGACGCGCCGGCCGGGCTGCTGACGGAGACCGCCCGGCAGATTTCCGATGATCCCACGATCCACGGCTGCCTGCTCTTCCGGCCGCTTGGGGATCCGGTCGCCGAGGCGGCTTTTGCAGCAGAGCTCGCACCCGAAAAGGATGTCGACGGCATGACCCGCGGCTCGCTCGCCCGCATCTATGCCGGCAGCGGGACGGGCTTCGCCCCCTGCACGGCCGAAGCCGTCTTTGAGCTGCTGGACCACTACGAGATTCCGCTGGAAGGCGCCAACGTGACGCTGGTCGGCCGCTCGCTGGTCATCGGGCGTCCGGCCGCTCTGCTCGCCATGCACCGCAACGCCACCGTCACGGTCTGCCACAGCCGCAGCCGGGATCTCGCTGCGGCCTGCCGCCGGGCCGACATCCTGATCGTCGCGGTGGGCCGCCGCGGTCTGATTCAGGCCGACTGTCTGCAGGGTGGCCAGGTCATCATCGATGTCGGCATCCACGTGCTGGAGGATGGCTCCATCACCGGCGACGTCGACCCGGCCGTGCTGCCCGACGACTGCCGGGTGACGCCCGTGCCTGGCGGTCTGGGGCCCGTCACGACGCTCTCGCTGGCGCGCCACGTCATCGAGGCCGCCGAGGGCCGCTGAGCCTGGGCCAGACAGCAGATAACGGCTGAAACGCTAACAGTACATTATGGCCGTTCTTCTCTATTGAGGTGTCGGTTTTAGCAGGAGCGGAAAAATTGTCCAGGCGTGGACAAAAAAGCCGCTGGTGCCCGCTTTCCGGGGCAGGAACGGGAAAATTGTCCAACGGTGGACAAAAAAGCCGCTGGTGCCCGTGTTTCGGGGCAGGAGCGGAAAAATTGTCCAACGGTGGACAAAAAAGCCGCTGGTGCCCGCTTTCCGGGGCAGGAGCGGAAAAACTGTCCAGGCGTGGACAAAAAAGCCGCTGGTGCCCGTGTTTCGGGGCAGGAACGGAAAAATTGTCCAACGGTGGACAAAAAAGCCGCTGGTGCCCGTGTTTCGGGGCAGGAGCGGAAAAGAAGAGGCAGCATGAAGAACTGCTTAACAGCCTGAGCTTACAAGAGCATCGGAGGTGCCAGCCCGGAAAGTCCCGCCAGGACTCGAGAAACAGTGCACAGACAGCCTCCGGGCGCTACAGCTTTCCCTCAGCCGAGCTCCTCGCCATCAGGGCCGAAGAGCGGCAGCTTCTGGAGGAAGATGATGTCGTCGCGTTCGGCGGCGGCACCCTCGGCGAGCAGAGCTGCTTTGGCCACCACTTTGGCTCCGGCCAGGGTCACCAGCTGTTCGAGGGCAGCCAGCGATTCGCCCGTCGAGATGACATCGTCAACGATGGCGATGCGGCGGCCGCGGATGGCGGCGGCCTCGTGCCCGTCGAGATAGAGGTTCTGCGGCTCATGTGTCGTGATCGACTGCAGCGAGGTGCCCAGCGGGTCGGCCATGTAGGCCTTCGTTGACTTGCGGGCGACGATGAAGCGGTCGATGTTGCGAATGCGGCTCAGCTCGTAGACCAGCGTGATCCCCTTCGCTTCCGCGGTGACGAGGCAGTCATAGTCCGGCAGCAGGCGGTCCAGCTCCGGCGCCGCGTGGCGCACGAGCTCACAGTCGCCGAGGATCACGAAGCTGGCGATGGTCAGCTTGTCAGAGATACGGATCTTCGGCAGCCAGCGGGTCACGCCGGCGAGTTCGAGCCTGTAATTGTCCATGCTCATTTCCGGCTCCTTTCCTATACACCCATGCCGGAGGCGGAGAAGAGAAAGCGTACGAGCATGCCGGCGACGAGGCCGACGAAGGGATCGACCACCGCCGTTACGATCATGGTGGTGCCGGCGATGATCGGCGCGCCGGGCTCAGTGCCGTTGAGGGCGACCTGTGCGTTCGAGGGCATGGTGATAAAGGTGCCCAGAACGAAGAGAAAGCCGGAGATGGATTCCGAAGGAATGAAGCGGGCCAGCTTGGGCAGCAGACCCAGGATCAGGATGACCGCCATAATCGCCTGCATCAGGACGGCAGCGCGGACTGCGTTCGGCGCCGTAGCGGTTGCTGAGATGATGGCCTCCAGCGAAGCGCCGCCAAAGAGAGAAGACGCCACGTCGGCAAGTCCTGAGTAGATCGTCAGGTGATCGACGTTAAGACTGTGTCCTGTCGCCATGCTCGCCGTGACGGAGCCGTAGGCGATGTTGCCGCCGATGGTCATACATGACAGAGCCAGTGCGCCGCGGACAATGTTCAGGCTCAGTGTCGGACGGACAAAGGACATCTGAAAGGGCTTTTCGGCCGGGATGT
>JASGUU010000015.1 GCA_030057555.1 Bacillota bacterium
TTACGAGGCTCAATCGCTTCACGCTTTCGCATTGCGGCTCTTACGCTCCATTGCCTACGCTTAAACCCGTCCTCGCGGACTAAGGCTCCAAGGCTATGTACCGGCTGGGCGCTACCCCTTTACCGGGTGAGGAATCTCACCTCACTATCTCCCTTGCACCGAACTGGCGCACTCCAAATTATTTTTTGGATAACTCCCAAAGTTGACCAGAAACAGCCTGTTTGTGGTCAAGACGGGGACTTTTCCAAATTATTTTTTGGATAACTCTTCGTTTTGACCACCAGAAGTCCGCAGGCTGCTTTTTCCCCCTGCCAGCGGCGCTTCTGGCCTGCTCACCCGCTTCTCGATATTTCTGACGTGCACCCATGCTGCGGGGCTGCCGACGGCGGCTGTTACCGGCTGGTGTCCGAATCAGCTGCAGCAGCACCGATCATCGATCGGGCACGATCTGCTTTTTTTCGTCCTGTTGGAGACTTTGTTAAAATTTGGTTAAGTGACGAGTGCAGGAGCGCGGCAGAGAAGGGTGTAGATGGCCGGTCAATTTCAAAGTCTGTTGCGAATACACAACAGTAGATGAGCCGGATCGGATAAACTGACAGCATGCGTGCGGGGGATCCGCTGCCGGCACGGTCGGGCGCTTCTAAGCCCGATCCGGCAAAGGGACGAAAGCCGGCAGGTTCCGCAGCTGTGAGAGCGCACGCTCAGGAGAGTCGAACATGGTTGGAAACAGAGAAGAAACGGACGATAGAACACTGGATACGACCCACATGCACGAACGCTTGAAAGGCGATACCTTTCCGCGCGACTGGGATGAGTTTCTGGATGATGATATCCGACGTTTTTTCGATGCCCTGCTCGAGGAGACGGGACAGAAGAAAAGCGACATCATCCGGAAGGCCAACCTGTCCCGCACCTATGGCTACCAGCTCATGGAGGGCCGCCGGCTCGGGAAGAAGGACTACTATCTGCAGATCGCGCTCGCCATGTCTCTGGATTTGAAGACGACACAGAGGATGCTGTCCGTGACACAGTGCGGCGCCCTCCATCCGCTGATCAAGCGTGACGCTGCTGTGATCTTCGCCATCAACCATGGCTACGACAACATTCAGACCTATGAGTTTATGCGTTCCCTGGAGCTTCCCCCTCTGGCGGACGGAACCGAATAGTGGAGGTTGACTTGAGGCGAGTGACGAGAATGTCGCAGCGCGTGCCGGCCCTGCTGCTCGCGCTCGTGATCATCCTGCCCGGCTGCCGTTCGCGGACGAATATCACACCAACGGCCGGCGAGCTCGGCAGGCTTTCGGCGGCCGTGGGTTTCCTGGCTGCCAGAGTGGAGAAAAGCGGAGGCTTCATCGCCGGCGCCGACCAGCGGGAGCGGGCATCGGAGTACGCCTATCTCTATGACAATGCCCTGGCCGCCATGGTCCTGGCGACAGCAGGAGCCCGGTGGCATGCCGAATGCATAGCTGACGCCATCGTCTTTGCCCAGGAGCATGACCGCAGCTTCCGGGATGGACGGCTGCGCAATGCCTATGTCAGCGGCGATCCCAAAAGTGATTCGGGACGCTCCATTGCCGCAGGCAAAGTAGCCATCCGTCTGCCGGGCTTCTGGAAGGATGGGCGCTGGCAGGAGGATTACCATACAGTATCAACCTCCACCGGCAACATGGCCTGGGCGATTCTGGCCCTCGTCTCCGTAGCCAGGGGCGCGGACGAGGCGAAACGCGGGGAATATCTCGCGGCCGCCTGTCGCGCAGCAGATTTTGTTCTCGAACTGGAGTCCGCAAGCGGCGGCTTCACTGCCGGCCATGAGGGCTGGGATGACGTGCAGACAAAGGTGAGCTATAAGGCCACCGAGCATAACATTGACCTGATCACGGCCTTCGCCTCCCTGGGCGCGGCGCTGGCGGATGACGATCCGCAGAGGGCCGCTGTCTACGCCGCTGCCGCGGAACATGCGGAACGATTTGTCCTCGCCATGCACGATCCCGATCTGCACTGCTTCTACACCGGCACCGAGGCGGATGGGGTTACAATCAGCGACGGTGTAATCCCGCTCGACACGAACAGCCTCGCGGTGCTGACCCTCGGGGAACGACTGGATGATGCCGGGCAGACGATTGCCTTCGTGGAGAACAGGATGGCCGTGGGCGAGGGCTTTGATTTCAGCGCCGGTGATCTCGATGGTATCTGGAACGAGGGAACGGCACAGATGGCCGTCTGCTACTCGCTGCTCGGAGACCAGGAAAACTATGACAGGCTCATGAGCTATCTGAAAACCCAGGCCTACAGGGACGGCAGCGTTCCGGCTGCTGACAGGGACGGTGTCTCCACGGGCTTCCAGATTGTCGGTACGGACATACTGGGGGAGTACAACAACGTTCTGAGCATCAGCGCGACGGCCTGGTACGCCCTGGCCGAGCTGGAGATCAATCCTTTTGATCCTGCACAGACGCAGGCGCAAACGGGCTGAGGCTCATGCGGAGAGACCGGCGGTCCAGACAGAGAAAGATCCCCGAGGCTCTCGGGAATCGCGTATGCGGCATCTGGCCGTACGTGCTTGTGCTGCTGCTGAATGCCGCCGTCCATGCTGTCTTTCTACTGCGCTACGCACGCACGCCCGAGAGCATTCTCCGCCTCCTGCTGTCCTTTTTTTTCTTCATCTCGCCCCTCTACTACGTGGCCGACACCCTCTGGTCTCTGCGCCCCTCGGTACGCGACATTCTGTCGGGGAAGATCCCGATCAACCGCAGGTACTACATGAACACGCCGCGCCGGGAATTCTCCGGTGAGGAGCTGCTTCCCGTTACGATCAGTGTGCCTGTCCACATGGAGAACAATCGGATCATTTTTGAGACTCTGAGGCAAAGTCTGACCGCGGTCCGCCGCTACCGCCAGGTCAGCGGCCGCGCCGCCAACGTCCTCGTCTCCGACGACGGCCTCGCCCGCCTGCTGGACAGAAACTGGAGCCAGGCGGAGGCCGAACGTCTGCTGCGGCGCTGGAGGGACGATCCGGCCGCTTTGACGGAGGGGGAGAGGAAGGCGGCGGAACGTCTCAGCTTCTACCGCCGCGAGAACATCGGCTTTGTCGCCCGGCCCGCCGCCGGACGAGCCGGCCTCTTCAAGAAGGCTTCGAACCTCAACTACACCCTGCGCCTGGGCAATGCGGTTTCCGGCGGAGCCTCCCTCGCCGGCCTGCTGCGGCAGGGCGGCGCCTTCGCCGGCGGCTACGCGGAGGGCGATATCACGACCCATGAGGTGATCCTGCTGCTGGACAAGGATTCGGGCCTGCATGAGAGGATCTTGGAGGCCATTCTCCCTGAATTCAGTCTGGATGAGCGCCTCGCCTACGTGCAGTGCGCCACCAGTGCCGGCAATCTCTCCGAGAACTACTATACCTATGTGACCGGCCACCAGACCAACAATCTCTTTCACAGCATCTGGCCGTGCAAGGCCATGCAGGGCTATTTCGTGCCGCTGATCGGACATAATGTCTTCCTGCGCAAAAGCGTGCTGGAAAAGAGCGGTTTCTGGGCGGAGGACAAGGTCTCGGAGGATTATGACCGGGCCATCTGCTTCTACGGCATGGGCTATCACGGCAAATACGCGCAGATCAGGGGGCTCGAGTTCAGCGAGTATGCCAGCCGGACCTTCATGGAAGAGACCGGCAGGCAGCGGCGTTACGCCTACGGCCTCCTGGAAATGATCTTTGATGGCACGGTCGTCCCCGGGAAGACCAGGCCCTGCGACATCTTCTACATGCTGCTTTACTTCTGCACCATGATCAACCAGATTCTGCTGCTGCCGGCCGCGCTGCTGGAGAGCTACTTCGGCAACATCCACCTGCTCTGGGCGGGCTCGCTCTTCTGCATCTGGTGCTTTGTCTTTTTTTCCCTTCTGCGCGGCCTCATCATGCGCCGCCACCTGCCGCGGGGACATGCCGAGACGGTTATCCACTCGCTGCTGATCGCCGTCTCCTATGTCGGACACTCGTTCTCCTTTCTCGCCGGGGCGCTGCGCTACCTCGCGAACAGGGTGAAGGAGATCAGGAAACCCTTCCCGGCCACGAGTGTGGACGAAATTGACTATCGCTTTGGCGCCGGCGTCAGGCTGCTGGCCGGGTATGTGCGCCAGAACCCCCTGTTTTTGCTGCTGTCCTTTCTCTGTCTGGACCGCGGTGTCTTCTGTCTCACCAACAGGGCTCTGCCAACGCCGACGAAGTTTACCTACGGCTACATCCTTTTCTGTGCCGTTCTCGCCCCGCTGCTGCTGACGCCGCAGCTCTTAGGCAGTCTGGGCAGAAAACGTGTGCCGGTCGGGCACGCGAGCAAACGGAGGCCAGATGATGTCATGAGACGCCATGCGCAAAACACGCTCCTGTCAGGCCGGGAAAGCCTGCCGCCGTCGCGGATGCTCCTCGAGACGCAGCCCAATGCCGTCCCGGACGGCGATCTCGAGAGCTTTCTCGCCTCCTATCGGGAAACGCTCGGAACGGCCCTGCCGGTGAAGACGATGCCGGAGGAACTCGTCCGCGACTACGAGATTGAGAGCTGCCTGCGCCGGGACGCCGCGGGCAAAAAGGAGCTCTACCTCCTCAGACGCCGCGTGGACGGGCAGAGAGCGCTGCTGCGGGTTACCAGGGACTATCCCGAGGAGGATGCTCTGGAAGAGGCGAAACTGCTCGCCCGCCTTGATCATCCGGGCATCCCGAAGGTCTTTGCAGCCTACGAGAAGGACGGCAGAAAATACCTCGTGCGCGAATACCTGGAGGGCCGTTCTCTTTACGAGATTGTCCAGACAGGCGGCAGTCTCGCCGCCCGTGATATCTTCGGCATCGCACTGAAGCTGGCCAATATTCTGCACTATCTGCATGCACAGCAGCCACCGGTGATCCATCGAGATCTCAAGCCGCAGAACATCATCGCCGGGAAGGACGGCGGCATCCACCTCATCGATTTCGGTATAGCCCGCGTGCACAAGGCCGAGCGCCGCCAGGATACCAGCGTGGTGCTGACGCTCGACTACGCCTCCCCGGAGCAGTACGGCTTCGAGCAGACCACGCCGCTCTCGGATATCTACTCCCTCGGTGTGGTTCTCCTGTATCTGGCCACCGGGCGGACCACGCGGTCGGATCTGGAGCTGCAGATCGTCAACAATCGCCTGCGGAACCTGATCGAGCTGTGCATCGCCTTCAACCCGAAGGCGCGTATCCAGAGTGCGGAGGGCATTCGCGATTATCTCCTGCACGGTGGCAGCGGCAGAACGGCCACCCGGCGGCGCCGCCGTGCCCTGGCCGCCGCCATCGCCATTCCAGCCACGGCCCTGCTGCTGTCCAGCGGAGCAGGTTTCGTGACGGGGAAAATGCGGGCCGAAGAGCGCGGCCGTGAGCGCGGCTACAGCAACGGCTATACAGACGGCTATGTGGCCGTTCCCGTCTTTCTGCGCCATGAAGCCGGGAGTCCGCAGGTGGATGGCAGCCGCTTCGGCAACATGGCTGTCACCGGCGGGGCCTTCGCCGCCGAGGGGGATGGCCGGATATTCTATCTGACGGCGGACGGCATCTGGTGCATGTCCGCCGGCGGCGCCGAGAAAACGCTGATTGTTCCCACCGGCGGCGCCGCCGCGCTGAGCTACAGGAACGGCTGGCTCTACTATTCCAGCGGGAAGAGGATTCTGCAGACGAATCTCTATACAGATGAGACCGATGTTCTTTACGATGGCCTGGCGGGGCTGCTGTATGTCGCCGGTGAGAACTTTTTCCTGCGTACGGAGGAAGGCCTCCATCGTCTCGACATCGAGACGGGAACACTGGTGCAGCTCGCTTTGGATGACATCGGAACGGTGCTCGGCAGCGTCGGGAGCAGCTGGTATTCTGTCGGCGCGGATCGGGGGCTCTACCGCTGGGGCACAGGGGATGAGAGGGAAAGCCTGCTGGCCGCCGGGCAGGTCAGGAGCGCTGAGCTCTTCGGCGCCGAACTGTACTGCTCCATCCGCTCGGCAGACGGCGACAGCCTGATTCGTCTGGACTGTGACGGTGGCGGGAGCACGACTCTGTTCGAGGCCTCTGCCGTGCTGCTGCAGGTGACGGCGGACGGCATCTGTTACCTCGACCAGGCGGACGGCACGATCCGGCGGGCCTCCTTTGACGGCCGAATGCGCGAGATCGTCTCCAAAAACCGCGCCCGGGATTTCAACCTGGCCGGGGACTGGGTCTTCTATCACAATGAGCGCGACGACGGCAGACTCTGGTGCGTCCGCCTCGATGGTTCCAATGACCATCCCGTGCCCTGAGAGGAAGATGAGCATGCTGCCCAAGCCCGGATTTACCCGCAGCCTGAAGCACGAGCGCACGCTCGCGGAGATCGTGTCCGAAGGCGGAACCCTGAGACGCCGGGACATCCTCTTTGTGATCCGGCAGCTGTGTCTCCGGCTGGAGCGGACGGCTGACGATCCGGAGAGGAGGGGAAATCCCCGGATCCATCCCCGGAATGTCATCGTCGCAGCCAACGGCGAAATCCGTTTCGCGGACCGGGACCTTCCGCTCGCCGTCATGGAGGCCTGGCTCCCGCCCGAGCTGGACCGCTCCGATCCCTGCCCGCCGGGGTCGGAGGTCTACGCTCTCGGCATGCTGATGCTCTATATGGCGACCGGGAAGGAACACAAAACGGATGCCGAGGCCTTCGTCAGAAACCGTTCCCTGCTTTCTCTTATAGAGGGCTGCACGGCCTTTGATCCCGGCGAGCGCTTCCGTGACTGCACCGAGGTGCTGGAAGCCGTCCGCCAGGCGGAGGGGCGGGGCAGGCTGCTGCTGAAATGGCTGTTTGCCCTGCTGGCGCTGGGCCTGCTCGCAGGCCTCGTCTACCATGGCTGGCGGGAGGGCAGCCGGCGCGGCGCCCTGGCCGGCGAGCGGCCGGGTTTTATCTCCGGCTATGCCAGCGGCTATGAGCAGGGCCTCGCGGATGCGCCGGGACTTGACATCGGCGGGGCGCCCTTTGACGCCGCGAACGGCAACCTCCCCGGCAATCTTGCCACCGTGGGCGGCCCCTTTGCAGCCTGCAGCGAGACGGCTGTGTTTGTGCTGCTGGAGGGAGAGATCCAGCAGATGGATCCGTACACGAAGACGGCCGAGATCCTGAAGACGGGCGCTGAAGCTGCTGACCTGCACTACTATGAGGGCTGGCTCTACTACTCGACCGCCGAGGCTGTCTGTCGCCTGAATCCCGGGACCGGGAGGGAGGAGGTCTTCTGCGACCGGCAGACGGGAAAACTCCATATCAGCGGGAGACAGTTCTATCTCCATGATGACGATGAAACGGGCTATCTCTACCGGATTAATCCGGAGGATCGGAGCCTGACACAGCTCAATGGCGCACTGGAATGCCGCTGCCTGAACATAGTTGGGGAAAAGCTCTTCTACATCGCTCCGGACAGGGGCAACAGCATCTACAGCTGCGATCTGGATGGCGGCAGCAGCAGACTGATCAGCGGCAGCTCCTACGACAGCCTCTGCGTCCATGCGGGGAAGCTCTATGCCGCCGGCGGAAACGGCCTCATACGCATGGATCTGGACGGTGCCGATCCGGAACGCCTCTCGACGCTGCCGGCCTCCTGTCCGAATGTCACGGACGGGGGTGTCTTCTATGTTTCCGGGCGTGGCAGGAGCCTCGAATGGCTGTCGCCCGATGGCAGGACCGGGTACACCGTTGTTCCCACCGCAACCGGCTCCTTCAACGTGGCGGGACAGTGGATCTTCTATCACAACGATGACGATGGCGGCAGACTCTGGCGTGTGCGCGTCAACGGCTCGGATGCGGCGCGGGTCACCACGGCCGCAGCTGACTGACGGCATAGACGGTTTCGCGAACGGACAGCAGGCGGGCCTCCGGTACGGAAGGCCTGCCTTTTTGGGGACGATAATACTCTTCGGCTGATGTCTGCGCCCTGCAGACATCAGCCTCGCTGTTTCACCTTATTCTGTTCCTGCAAACAGGCAGCCCGGCATGATCGGGGAGTCACAGTGCAGGTGGCATCTCCGGCGGGCATGTAAGTGAGGTCAAACAGATGAAAAAAACAAAGCTTATTTCCCTGCTGATGGCGCTGACTCTGCTTTCCACCTTCCTTTTGTCCTGTGCGGGCGACGGGCAGGGCGGGCCCGGCAGGACAACAGCCGCCACGACGGAGCAGCCGCAGGAGACAGTCGCTCTGGAGGAGGGTGAAATTCTCTATGTCGGCAGCACATCCTATCCCAATCTCGAACATCTGGTGCTGCGCTTTGTCCTCGCCGCGGACAAAAGCTCCATACACGGCGTTTCAATCCAGATCACCAATCTCCAAGCCGAGATCAGCAGCGGGAACACGAAGACCAGGCTGTCCCTGTCCCAGTCGACCGAGCGCTTTTCCGGCGAGTACCCGGTTGACTATGCGGGCACATCGGTCGGAATAGCGATCGGGGAAAGCCGCATCGAACGGCTGCATTTCGAAGACGACAGGGCCGAGGTCGATCTCAGCTATGTCTACAGACACAGCTCTTTCGGAGCCGGGGCCACAGTGACGGAGGTCCCCTTTGGGACGTCAGGCTTCGTCTGCGAGGCAAAGCAAAAAGGATAGGAAATATTCGGTTCGCAATGCGAAATTCGCTGAGACATGTGGCTGTCAAAGGCAGATAATGCTTAGGGGGCTGCCGCCGGGAACGGTGGCTTGAGGAGAGGTAGTGATCCATCATGCTGGAGATTCTGGGAGTCGTACTGCTTAGCAATGTTAACAAGAAGAACGCCCTCGCGCGCGGCCAGAAGCCGGGCCTCTATGTAGCTCTGACCTTCATCCTCTGGCTGCTGCCCGAGTTCTGCGTCGGCTTTTTCGGCGGAATGCTGGAGCTGGGTCCGGTCGCGTATCTCTATGCCCTGATGGCGGCGGCTACCGGAGGACTGATCTCCTATCTGATCGCAAAGTATGGCAAACAGGGCAGCTATGTTCCGCCCGCTCAGACGGCCCTGCAGAATGTGGCCGCCCATGCCGAACCGCTCGAGTCCCCGGCCGAGGTCACCCTGACACGCGTCAGCAGCATGGTCAGCTCGCTCGTGTCCTGGTCCTTCACACTCAACGGCTACGCAGTGGGACAGCTGAAGAACGGCCAGTCGCTGAAATTCACGACCCGGCAGCGGCAGAACGTGCTGATCGCAAAAGATGCCTACGGAAGCGAGCTGCCGCCCTTTGTCTTCGAAGTCGAGGCGGGGGCCGAGGCTACGCTCTTCTTTAAGGTCAACCGCTTTCTCCCCGAAAAGTCGACCGGTCTGCGCCTGTCCTCTCCCGACGCTGCCCCGCGATCTGCCGCCCCGGCATCTGCTGTCGCCGCGGCACCCGCAGCCGTCGCAGCGCCGGGACCGCCGGCGCTGCCGGATGCAGGACCGCCCCGGCAGGCTGCCTTCTGTCATAAATGCGGCACAGCGCTGTCCGGAGACGTGCGTTTCTGCGAAAACTGCGGCCAGCCCCGCTTTGTCCTCCCGCCAGCGGCGATGCCTGAACCTGAGCCCGTGCGGGAAGCACAGAGCCCCGAAACGCCACCGGACAGCCTGCCGGGCATTGAGAAGCCTCAGCAGATGTTTGCGGTCTGGCTCAGCATCGGGCTCACCGCTGCCTGGGTCCTCAACGTATTTTTTCATATCGTGAGCAGCGCGCGCCTGCGCTATGACAGCAGCTTTGCCAATCTGGCGAGCGCGGCCATCCTGGCCTGCTCGGCCTGGCTTTGGCTGCAGAAGCCAGGCCGGTCGAAGGCTTTTGGGGCCGGGCTCGGGGTTCTCGCGGTGCTTCTGAACTATCTCACCTTTCCCATGCACATCATCAACCGGCAAAGGGGCATGCTTGTCAATCTGGTCATCGCCGGTGGAGAGAGGACTGGCCTGGCGGATATCGCCAGAATACCGATCACACCCGCAACACACTTTGCTCTCTGGCGTTTTGCCCTGCTCTCAGTTGGCAGCGTGATCCTGTTTTACCATCTGCTGCGCAGACGCGAACCAGCCAGGAGACTGCAGCTGACCGCCCTGTTCAGTGCCCTGACTATTTTCCTGGTGGAGACACTGCTGAGCGTTATTGTGACACCGTATTATCTCCAGGCACTCCAGCTCTTTGCTTCCTTTCTCGTCGGTCTGTTGACCAGAGCTGCGGCCTTCGGGCTGGTCCTGTCTGCCCTGGAGTCGCGTGCCACCATGCGTAACAGGCGCATCAGCCTCTCGGGCTGGGGACTCGTGTGGACCTGGCTGGCCACGCTGGGGGCTTTCTCTTCCATTGTTATCCTGCTCAGAACCGTCTCAACGAAGGTGCAGATGCCTGTCTTTTCCGGCCAGATCGTCATGGCCATGGCCTGGCTGCTGGGCTATATTCTGCTGCTCTGCGGCAGACGCCTCGGCTGGTATGTCATCTTTATCACAGCCGTGGTCGGCTATGGGGCACAGTTCGCCCTGTCGACCGAAATCATGATCATGTATTCGCCGCGCCTGGCCTACAGGGCCGGCTTTGTCACGCACTTTGTCACCGCCCTTGTCGGCCCGCTGAACCCGCTCATTACCTGGCTTTCGATCCGCAGAGCCTGGCGGGCAGCGGATGACCCCTCCGGCACCCATATCAGCCCCGGCCGGTCTCCCAGGCCGTACGGAGCCTTTGACCGCTTTGCCTCGATCTTCAATCTGATAGCGGGCCTGCTCATCCTGCTGATCCTTCTCATCAGTGCGCTTTCCCTCGAACGCGTCGAGCAGGGCATGCTGCCCCCCCTGATTATTTCCCTGCTCGCGATCGCTCAGGCATCCGTGAGTCTCGTGGTAATGAGGCGGAAGTATCCCACGGTACTGCGGGTGTTGAACATCATCTTCTTTGTGTTTATGGTGCTGCTGATGTCAGCTGTCGTGATTTCTGCCCTGATGTATCTATCGAGCCTGAGGCGATAAGGAGGAAGCCGGAATGACCTGTAGCAAATGTGGAATGCCCCTGCCGTCGGATTCACAGTTCTGTCCCTTCTGTGGTGTGGATGTGAAAGCGGCAGACACAGGCGGCCCGCCGGAAGCACATGAAGCGGATGCACCCGTTCGTGACTTCGCTGCGGAGCCGGAGGCTCTGTCTGTAGCCGCAGCTGTGGCTGAGGAGGCAGCGCCGCCGGAGCTGCCGCATGGTCCGGAGACGGCTGAGATGGCCGCAGCCCGGGAGGCGCCTGCCGCCGCTGTCGCCGGGGAAGAGGGTGCCACAGTGGAGATGAACGCTGCGACAGAGCTTGCGGAAGAGCGGCCGACCCCGCCGCCGAAAGCCAGGCCGACAGCACCCGGGCCGCAGCCCCGGACTCCCGGAGCGCGCAAAAAGGGCAAAAAGGGCAAAAAGGGTCTCGCCATTGTGGCCGGCGTACTCGCACTCGCTGCCATCCTCGCCGCCATACTGATCCCCCAGCTGATCAGGAGACAGAAGCAGGCACGCTATGACGAGGCGGCGGTGCTGCTGGAGGACGGCAGGTATCAGGCGGCGCGGGAAATCTTCCTCTCCCTGGAGGACTTTGAAGACGCGGCCGTGCAGGCGGAACTGGCCCAAAAATGGCTGGATCATGAGAGCGCGGTCGCGCACATGAATGCGGGCCGCTATGACGAGGCCCTGAAGGCCTTTGAGGCCCTCGGCGATTTCGAAGATGCCCCCAGACTGGCACTGAAATGCCGGCAGACCATGGACTACAAAGACGCGGTCACGCTCATGGATGAGGGCCGGTACGCGGAGGCGAAGGAAGCCTTTGACGCACTGGGCAGCTTTGAGGACGCTGCCAGCCTCGCGCTCGAATGCCAGCGCACCATGGACTACGAAGCTGCGGTCGCACACATGGAGGCGGGTCGGTATGCGGAGGCCAAAGCGGCGTTCGAAGTGCTCGCCGACTTCAGAGATGCCTCCGATCTGGCGCTGGAATGCCAGCGGAACATAGACTACGAAACTGCGCTCGCGGCCATGGATGAGGGCCGTTACGCAGAGGCCAAAGAGGCTTTTGCAGCGCTCGGTCAATTCAGGGACGCTGCCAGACTGGCGCAGGACTGTCAGAATGCGCTGGACTATGAAGCGGCGCTCGCGGCCATGGAAGAGGATCGCTACGAGGAAGCTCAGAAGCTCCTCGAAAACCTCGGTGACTATGAGGATGCCGCCTCGCTCGCAGCCGAATGCAGAAATGTTCTGGACTACAAAAGCGCCCGCCTGGCCATGGAAGAGGGGCGTAATGGCGATGCGCTCGAGGCCTTCAGGGCTCTCGGCGATTATGAGGATGCCGAGTCGCTGGTTCTGGAATGTCAGATACGGCTTTACGAAGAAGCATTGTTTCTCTATGGGACCGGCGATTATGATGCGGCCGCCGTGCAGTTCAGGCTCGCGGGTGATTATGAGGACGCACCCCGCATGGCTCTGAGGTGTGATTCACAGGAGGACTATCTCGAAGCAATCCAGCTCATGGAAGCAGGTGAATTCGAGGCTTCACGGGATATTCTGAGCGAGCTTGACAGCGACGTCTTCGGAGACAAGTACGATCTCATTAATGAAAGCCGTTATCTCGAGGCGGTGGCTGAGCGGGATGCCGGGCGCAACTACGAGGCCTCTCTGCTCTTCCTCGCGCTGGGCGACTATTCCGACTCGGCGGCACAGGCGGAAGCCTGCAAGGTGCCCATGCCGGCTACCGGCGAGACCTACCGCAATCCATCCTATTACGGATCTTCCTGCATGCTCACGCTGAAGCCGCCCACGGACGATGGCAGCAGCAACTACTTCAAGATCTATACCCCGGATGACATACTCGTATCCTGTATTTTCATCAACGCCGGCCACGAGGCGACTGTCAGCCTGCTGGCCGGTGAGTACCGCATCAAGACTGCCTACAGCTATGGCCCCTGGTACGGTGCCGAATCCATGTTTGGTGATGATGCCTGGTATCAGATCCTGAGTGTTGAGGGCGTCGGCGAAATCATCCCTCTGGAAGCGAACAGGCACTACACGATCACCTTAAGAACCGGGAGTGAAATCCCTGGCCAGGACGTCGAGACCGTGAACGAGAGCAGAGACGGTTTCTAGCCCGGAGGGACCGGACCACAGGCCGCCGGAAGGCCGCAGACTTCCATGTCTGCGGCCTTTTTCGGCATGACAGTGAGATCTTGATGACAGGCATTTTGTCTGCAAAGAGCAGACCATCGACCGTTCCTCAGGCATTAGTCTGCCGGCATGGAGGCACGGCATGCTGCTGTCTCCATCAGGGATGGGCCATATAGCTGGTCGGCAACAGGCCCCTGACAGTCTGGAGGTTCAGTGGATGGAAGTTTTCTATGTAATCGTGGCTGCGGTTTTGGTCATCGCGGCAGCATTTTTTCTCATCGTGGTCATACCCTGCGTTTTTGGCAGAGTCTTCCTCCGCTGGTCGGCGGCCAGGACGCGCTATGTGTTTTCTCAGTCGCTGTCCTCCATCGTTGCGGCGGTCGTCGGCTCGCTGGCCCTGACAGGCCTGATTCTGCTTGTCGGCATGGTCTTCAGGCAGCAGTGGGCCTTCTCGGGCGGACTTTTGCTGGTGTATACGTTCTGGACGGCGATCAAAACAGTCAGGGAGAACATCCGTGTTTCCAGGCGCATGTGAGCGGCGGCAGCTACGGGCTCTGGCCCCGGGTACAGGCCCATGAAGCTGGCTCAAGAGCGGGACAAGACAGACGGAGCGTTCCCTGGGACCGGTAAACGCATCCACTGAGCGGAGCAAAGGTATAAAAGACGTATTTGGGCGTACACGCATTCGTTCTGTCATGGTTCATCACGTTGTCAGCCTGCATCAGCGTCCCGCAGCCGATCAGGGCTGTCGGCTGCAGTCTCTCCGGAAACGAAATGCTCCTGATCCGGACGTCCCCGGCCTGTGCGGATATTCTCTATTGAGAGGGCGGTACAGATGGGCGAGGGTTGTCGTGAAGCACCTCGGGGCGGGCGCCGGGTGGGAATCCGGCTCTATCTTCCAGCCGGACGATTGTGATACCGGCCCGGCCCGGGATATCCTCGTTGCCGGCTGTCCTCTCCGGTTACACGTGGCCTTCAGCAGCTACGTTTCTTCAGAAATATTCTCTCTCTTTGTGGTCTGACTCTTTTCATAAGCCCTGAGACAGCTGGTGACGATCTCGTTTGCAACCTCCCGGCCGTCAATCTGCAGGACATAGGTTTTGACGTTCTCAAGGTCCTTGTAGACCTCGAAGAAGTGCATGATCTCGTTGTAGACGTGTTCCGGCAGATCCGTCAGATCCTGGTAGAAGCTCATCTGCGGATCCTCGAAAGGCACAGCGATGATCTTCTCGTCGATATAGTCGTCGTCGGTCATCTTGATGACGCCGATCGGGTAGCAGCGCACCATGCAGAGAGACACCAGACTCTCGGAACAGAGCACCAGAACATCGAGAGGATCCCCGTCATCAGAGATGGTCAGCGGGATAAAACCGTAATTCTGGGGGTAGTGGGTCGATGTGTAGAGGATCCGGTCCAGGCGTAAAAGGCCGGTCTCGTTATCAACCTCGTATTTTTGCTTGCTGCCCTTGGGTATCTCAATAACGGCCAGAAAGTCGTCTGGTGTAATGAGTGCTTTGGGTAGATGGTTCCAGGGATTCATGGGGACCTCCTCACAGTTGTTGACAGGCTTTGGCCGTGTCCATGCTCCGGTGCAAACATGAAAGTTGTGGCCGCTATTGGTGTCTGGTATGTACTCCACACCCGTTACCGCGGTGCGTACATCATAACCCGTGTTTTGCCGGGGGTGTCCGGGGCTTTCTCACTCGTCCCAGGCGATGTTGGATGAGATGGCAGCGAATCGCGGACGTTCATCGGCAACAGATCCTGCAGAGCCGGCCTGTTCAGGCTTGCCGGAGCTGCCTGTGGCTCCGGGCTGCAGCGTATGCGGCTTGTCTGCAAAGAGCAGACCGGCGGCTGTCCGCCAGAGGCTACTTTTTCCTCAGGGACAGCCTGCGTCACAGTGGCATATGGGAGTACAGAATGGAGGAGATCATTTTCATGAAAGCCAACCGGACCTTTATTGACGGAACAACAGTCTGCCCGGTCTGCAGAGCAGAGATGACATGTTTCCAGTACGACAAGAACACGATCAGCAACGCCAGAGTCAAAACGGACTGGCAGGCATGGAAGAAAATCACTTCCTGGACAGAAACAACCTATGGCAGGGGTATTGGCTTCATGTGCCTTGACTGCTACAAAAAGCGAGCACGGCGCTTCTGGCTGGTTTTTGGCCTGCTTCTCCTGATGCTTATCGCCGCAATCGCCACCGGTGCGGTCTTTTCACTGAAACCCCTGCTCTACACGGGTCTCGGCGGTCTGGCGGTCATGCTTATTCTTTTTTACAGCAGGGATGCAAAGGAATTCTATGACCTGGAAAAGGCCATTCGCCGCCATGCCAACCCGACGCAGGAATTTGCCAGCCGGCTCGTCCGGGAGCACCCTGATGAGTTCCAGAGAAATGACATAATCCGCGCTACCCGGCTTTAGGCAGAGCATCAGAAGCCGCCAGACTGTTCGCGCCGAGAACCGCGATCCCTTTGTGTATTAGACTGTGCTCCGGAAGCTTCTCTCCGGACGACGCTTCCGCCGACGTTGAGCCGGCTGTCGTTTTGCCGGTCAGGATGAGGGAGCGTGAGGAATTGCTTAAGCAGGTCTGTAATGGGGCGGATTCGTCCGTCCCCGGAGACGGGGTGCGAGCGGCTTCCCTGCCCGCTGCTGCCCGGGCCGGGAAGCCTGAGCTCTGGGAAACCGCTCTCCGAAACGGATATTTCAGTTATGACGTGACGGCTGCGGCCACGGCAGCTTCCGGTCATCTGCAGGGCCTTTGCGTGGACGATGAATTGAAGTATGCCTACCTGTCCTACACCGATACCCTGCTCAAGCTCGACATGGCCACCGGAGAGGTGACAGGCAGCGTCACGGGCTTCGGCCCCGGCAGCTTCACCGTCGAGGGCGGGGCCCATCTGGGCTGCCTGGCCTTCTACGACGGCAGGGTCTACGGATCTCTGGAGTACAAGTCCCCCGGGAAGAAGTTCTTTCTGGCTGTTTTCGATCCGGAGCGGATCAGTGGGATGAGCATGAACTTTGAGGACATGGAGGAGGGGGTGGATGCCGTACTGCTCCATGAGCCCACCTGCGATTTCCGTGACCCTCTCGACGATCAGCCCGGCAGTGAGGACGGCAGCGCCGTGAACGGGGATCCCCTGGGACACAGGTTCGGCTGCTCCGGGATTGACGGTGTGACATTCGGCAGACTGCCCGGTGATACGAGTGGCAGGATCTACTGTCTGGTGGCCTACGGCATCTATGGCAACCGGGACGAGTGGCTGCGCCGCTATGACAACAATTACAACATACTGCGCGTCTATGATCCCGGGATGTTCCGTGAACGCTTCAACCCGATCACCGGAAGCGGCGACCGGGTTCTGCGCCGCTTTACCTGTGAGCGCGGCATGGACATGGCCTTTGAGGAGCAGGAAGCTCTGAAGGCTGTCGATACCCTTTTTGTCTGGACGGGAACGACCGACTGGGGCTGTCAGAATCTGGAGGCGGAGCGAGACAGCGGCGATATCGTGCTCCATACCTACCGCACGGTCAAGCCAGGCTGGGAGGAGTGGAGCCGGAAGGACGCCGTCTTCGTCATCGATGCCGCGGCCGGCTGCGAAATGAAGGAGATCGAGGTCGGGCAGAGCAGCCTGAATGCCGATCCGGACATCCGGAATGCCGCTCTGAAGAAGGCCCGCTGCTACATGGAGGACGGCCGTTTTCCGCTGGGCCGGCACGTCTGTCTGAAGTGTATCTGCGACGACGGCTGCCAGGTCAGGGAGTGGGCCGATACCGGCCATACAGCCATGATCTGTGGTGCTGTGAACGAGAAGGCCACCGCCACCTTCGGCATTGCCTCCCTCGGGAATGCTTATTACTATGTCGCCCATGACCAGTTCCGCATGTCTCTGCATCGGCGCGATGAGCACTTCCGTTTCACCAGAGTAGCGGCCGGTGAGCTGCGGTGAGCCGGCCGGCGGGGTGCCGGGAGATGACGGCAGGACCGTCCGGTGTCTGCCGGCCCGGTGCCGAATGGCATTCCGGCAGCCTGAAGCGCATGCTGTCGGCTGCCGTCCTCGGCATGTTTCTGCTCGTTTCCGGATGTGCTCAGGAGCGGCTGCAGGCGTATGGGGTCTTCCTCGGGATCAATCAGGATGAAGCAGACCGGCTGGATCCATACAGGCTCGTTGTCATCGAGCCGTCGGAGTTTTCCACAGAGCAGATCGCGAAGCTGCACGCCGCCGGGAAGACCGTGTATGGTTACCTGAACATAGGTGCCATCGAAGAGTATCGTCCCTGCTTCAACCGTTTCCGGGAACTCTTTCTGGGCGTGTATGAGGACTGGCCGGATGAGCGGTGGGTGGACGTTGCTTCTCCCGAATGGCAGAGCTACATCGTTGACGAACTGGGCGGGCAATATGCGGAAATGGGCTTCGACGGCCTTTTTCTGGACAACGCTGACATCTACTATCAGTGCCCGACAGAGGAAGTGTTCCAGGGACTAGGCACCATTCTGCAGGGGCTGAAAGGCAGCGGTCTGACACTGATTGTGAACGGCGGCGATCTCTTCGTTTCGGAGTGCATCGACAGAGACATCGCGCGATCCATGTTTGACGGGGTAAATCAGGAATGCGTCTTTACCCGCATCGATTTCGCGCAGCACTCGTGTGGCGTGCAGGAGGCCGGGGAAACAGAGTATTTCAAGAACTATCTGTCGAAAGCGAAACAGTATGGTCTGGCCGTGTATCTGCTGGAGTATCAGGCGGACGAGAATCTGGCGAAGAGAATAGATGCATATTGCGCCGAGAACGCTTTTCTCTGGTACAACGCGGAGGGACCGGAGCTGCGCTAACGGCTTTCCGGCTGGATCTGAAACGGCTGCCTGACACGCATGAACATCCTGTTTCGCGGATCGTCCGTCGGTGCTGCCGCATGCCTGTACGGCCAGCCGTAAAGAAGCATTTACGTGCTGTTAACTCCAGGCGCCAGACAGATCAACTAAGATATTCAGGTGATGACCTCTGCGGGCCTTCATACGCTGTTTGGCGGATCAAAATCAGACCGGAGAGTAAAACCATGGAAGACAAATTCACAAGCGAAAGGCTGGAGAGCGTTATTGAGCGCATCAGCGAAGCAAGCCGTCAGAGGCTGGTTTATTTTGATGTCGAACCAGGCCGGAATTCCCTCTTTGAGAGCAAGATCGGTGGACTGCCCTACCTGCCCAGGAATGCAGCTGTACCGAAAAATGAGGACGGGAAAGAACTGTGCTTTTTCGGCCAGTTCCTTTTCGATGACATGCCGGCAGCCGACATCAATCTGCCGCCAACAGGCCTGCTCCAGGTCTGGCTGCTGAACGATCGAACCACAGGGACCGACAGCTATAGTGTCAGGAGCGCTGAAACGTCTCTGGCCAAGCAGCTGATCTATTACCCCGATCTCGATCGGACGGTAACGGAGGCTGAAGTCCGTGCCCGGTACCAGCCGGCAGCAGACGGGACATTTCCGGTGCAGGGAGAATTCGCCATCACATACTATGAGGGTGAACAGACCCACCACAATTCGAGTGACAACGATTACCGGGAGCAGTTCATCGCGATCTGGAATGAACTCTATCCGGACGATGAAATCGAAGACGAGGAAGAGTATTACGATATTGTCTCCGAAGAACTCGAGGATCTGGACGAGTTTGATCCGGAATACGGCAACCAGCTGGGCGGCTATCCGCACTTCTTTACGGAAGATAACAGAACAGAAGAGACCGGCCTGGCCGATTATACGGTTACCCTTCTGGCCCTGGAAGGCGATGTGGCCTTCCCGGATGGCAGCCGGATCCGCTTCGCTCCGGGAGCGATCGTGTATTTCTTCATGACGGCAGCCGACCTGGACAGGCGGGACTTTTCCAGAATCTTCTACACCTGGATTTATTGAAAACCGCAGACCCGATGCCCGGCGAAACGAGAACCGGGCATCGGGCCTGATCTGCTGGAATGAGAAACGGCTGAGTTCTCACTCTGTGGCGGAGCCGTCCCGCCCGCACCATGGAGGCCAGCAGCGCAAAGAGTGGCTTTTGTTTTCCTTTGCCGGTTTAGCGGCTGTTCCTGACTCTATCAGTCAACCCAAACCCTCACCCGTTCTGCCTGATCTTTTCAAACAGGGTTTTGTCGATATAGATCCCGGTCTTTCCGTCTTTGTCGGGATTGATGACACAGTCAAAATGCTCGATTACGTTATCTACAGTCTGGATCAGGCCGCTCCAGGTGCTTCCCTGCGCTTCGGTAAAGCGCTTCCAGTCCGTATACAGCCTGGTCGCCTGCCTGTCTCTTCCCTGAATGATCGGGAAGCGCATTTCTCCGCCTTTTTTGAAAACCCCTTTGCCGCTCTCATCCTCCTGAATCAATTCGCCCTCGTACTGCATCGGCTGCAGCAGCTTCGCCTTCAGCAGTTCCCTGCCGAGCAGGCCGAAATAGAGCTGAAAAGCCATCTTTTCTTCTTCTGTATCAGGCGAACCCAGCTGGTCCACCAGCAGCATCCAGCGCATCAGATCGGGATTCGTCACCGGCCTCTGGATTTTCGGTATATGACTGAAATCCGGCTTTTTAACCAGCCAATCACTCTTGATGGGAAAGTCGTTGCAGTTCATGAGCACGCCGCCGGCTCCGTTGAGATAAAACGACGAACCCAGAAAATTTTCCAGCTCTTTATCGTCCCCGTTGCTGATCTCGCGAATCTCGTAGGATTCGTCCGGGAACTGTCTGGCGAGATCGTCATGAAAGGCCTGCGTGATGAGCATGATTCTGGGCTCGGTGCAGAAATATGTTCCATCCTGCTGCCGGAAGTAATTCGAAAACAGATGAGGCTCGCCGGTTCTGCGATTGAAGACGACGTAGATGCTTTTGGCGGCCAGCAGTTTTTCTACCAGCAGACCGAGATAAGCCGCCTGTGCTTCCTGATTCTGCGGCGTTGTTTCCGCATTCTGATCCTGCCGTTTCCTCCGGAGTGCACTGTGAATCTGCAGGATCTCCTGGCAGTCACTGAGGCTCAGTCTTTCGGCATCTTCGGCTTTGTAACGCAGATCCCCATTTGGCACATAGACATTGGCCAGTGTATTTACATAGGCGCGCCACTGGCTTTCCACCGTCATGCCGTGCGTGAACACAAGCGTGCCGCATTTGATCTGTGCCTGTTTCGCATCCTCAAGCAGAAAACTGATGAAACAGTCCGAGGCAGTCCGGGGCATTTCGCCGCTCTCTTTTTTGATCGCCATGACGGCCGAAGGCCGGGTCGGAGCGTGATCGTCGCCGAAATTGTGCACGTAGACCGCATCGCCCACCGTAACCGTGCCGTTGAGCCGGCCGAACACAAAGACATTTTCCGAGTCTGGCGCCGGGACGACATGGCTGACGCCCAGGACGAAACGGCCCGGCTGCAGTCCGCCCGCGTTCTGCGCGTCCTGTGGCACTTCGGGTTTATCCTTTTTTCGGAAGATGTTCAGGAAGCCCATGGCCCGTACCTCGTATCTCTATGAAATTCGTCTGCTTCTGTAACAGCCGGGTCACAGTTGACTCCCCGGGAGCTGGCCGCAATGATGCTCTGGAAGCGGTGGAGCCGATCAGTCCCGGATACAGGTTTACCACTTGAAATGGCGGATGACAAATGCCGACCGCAGAGACAGGGACGCCGCCGTCGAGGCATCTGCTGTGTCCGCTATGCCCGCGCTATGCTAGGATGTTTTCCCGGACGTGCTGCGGCTGGAGATGCGGCGGCAGTGCGCCATCATCCGGGCTTGGCACGCCAGGCGATCCTGGCGGGATGGATGTGAAGGAGTACTTTCATGGCGACAGTCAGACCTTTTCGAGCATTGAGACCTGCAGCGGGGAAAGCCGCCAGGGTAGCCTCGCTGCCCTATGACGTGATGAACCGGGCCGAAGCCAGGGCGATGGCCGCGGGTAATCCGGACAGCTTCCTCCATGTCGTGCGTTCGGAGATCGGACTGGCCGATGAGATCGACGACTATGATCCCGGAGTCTATGCCAGGGCCAGGGAAGTGCTTGAGCAGATGACAGCCGACGGGGTACTGGTCCAGGACGCCAGGCCCATGTTCTATATCTACCGCCAGATCATGAACGGCCGGGTTCAGACAGGTCTCGTAGCCACCGTGGCAGTTGATGAATATCTCAGCAACGATATTAAAAAGCATGAGCTAACCCTCGCAGTCAAAGAGCAGGATCGCATCAACCATTTCGACGCCACCAATGCCCATACGGAACCGATTTTCCTCACTTACCGAGAAAGCCCGCAGATCAGCAGACTGCTTAACGACTTTATCAGGTTTAATGCCCCGACGGCCGGCTTCACCAGCGAGGACGGTATCACGCATTACACCTGGGCCATTGACGACGACGACCTCATTGCCAGACTGCGGGAGCTCTTTGCCGAAATTGACGCCCTTTATATCGCGGACGGACACCATCGCAGCGCCTCGGCGGCCAAGGTCGGCCTCAGACGCCGGGAACAGTTCCCGGACGCCCCTGCCGAGGCGGAATTCAACTTTTTTATGGCCGTCATTTTTCCGGATGCGGATCTGTTCATCATGGATTACAACCGTATCGTCAAGGATCTGAACGGCCTTCCGGTTGAAGGATTTCTGACAGCGCTCAAAGCTTTGTTCAGCGTCCGCGAGACAGGGGAGAAGGAGCCTCTGCGCCCTGGAGCCAAGGCACATTTCGGCATGTACCTGGATGGCAGCTGGTACGAGCTGGTCGCCAGGCCGGAGCTCTATCAGGACAAGGATCCCTATGATCGGCTGGATGTTTCGATTCTGCAGCAGAATGTGCTGGCTCCGCTGCTGGCGATCGACGATCCCCGTACCAGCAGGCGCATCGACTTTGTCGGCGGGATCAGAGGCCTGCAGGAACTGGCCGACCGCGTCGATGCCGCCGGGGGCGTGGCGTTCTCCCTCTTTCCGGCCAGCATGGCCGAACTGCTGGAGATTGCCGATGCCGGGATGACCATGCCGCCCAAGTCAACCTGGTTTGAACCCAAGCTGCGCTCCGGACTGTTCGTCCATCTGCTCTCCGATTAATGCTCATCAGCAGGGCTCAAAAGGAAGCCGTAGGTGACAGCGTTCGGCCCTTTTCATGCTCAGCAGGCGGCGGGAAAAGCATTTCTGTCCGGAGGAAATGGGACAGTGATAGCATGGAGAATTTTGAATTTTAAACTAAAAATGCTTGTTCTCGATGGCGTAAAAGTGTATTAATAGCGTTGTGGCGTGAAAACGTCCAGCACTAAAAAAGAGGGGAAACAAAGAACATGAAGAAGGCAACCGCAATCATTCTCGTCCTGATCCTCAGCTTTGGGCTCTTTGCCTGCGGAGGAGGCGGGCCCAGCATCGTCGGCAAGTGGTCCATGGAGGTATCGGAAGCCGGCGTGACGGGGAAGATGATCTACGAGTTCACCTCTGACGGCAAGCTGTTTATTACCGTCGATACCGGAAACGCTGAAAACGACAAACTCGTAAACGACATGTTTAGCGAATTCCAGGTAACCTATGAGGCCAAAGACGGAAAGCTGACTCTCAAAAGCGACAACCCGGAATTGGAGCCGGTTGAAGGCGTCGCCTTTACTATTAAGGACGATAAGCTGTCGTTCGACGAGTATACCCTGGAGCGCATGAAGTAACGCAAATCCTTTGCTGTTTCAAACGACCGGCCCGGAGGGTCTGGTCAGCAGCGGATTCATGTATATGTTGAAAGGTTGTCTGGCCTGGTGCCAGGCAGCCTTTTACGTATCCCGCCACCACACCGTGCTTCAAGCTGTCAAAGCATTTCTCCACGCCGCTGCCGGCAATCATTCGTGACAACGGACAAGTTACGGATGTGAGTCTGTTCCCCTAGAAATAGCAAGATCATGGTGTGCCGCGATGTCAGTGTACGATTGAGGTGTTCACGAAATTCGGGCGGGGACGGAGTTCGTGGCGGAGAGTCTTCGGGACGGAGCGGAATGCGGCGGCGTTTCCCCTGCACCGGCGGATCAGCTCATATCGGGCAGCTCCTCGCTGCGCAGCGCCTCTTCTGCGAGCTCGAGATTGACATGGCAGTAACCATGCGGCTGCTTCATCAGATAGTCCTGGTGGTACTCCTCGGCGCGGTAGAAGTTCTGCAGTACAAGAACCTCGACAACGATCGGCCGCCGGTAGTCCTGGCGGCGAAAATCGATATACTCGCAGATCGTGTCATAATCTTCCATGTCCTCGTAGTAGACGCCCGGCCGGTATTGACTGCCAACATCGTTCCCCTGGCGATCCCCTGTTGTCGGATCAGCGATCCGGAAGAAGTGGGCCATGATCTCCGTGAGCGGCAGCTCGTCGGCGTCA
Source organism: Bacillota bacterium (assembly GCA_030057555.1). Classification (GTDB taxonomy): domain Bacteria; phylum Bacillota; class Clostridia; order Saccharofermentanales; family Fastidiosipilaceae; genus JAEZYR01. Next base: position 23,450 of record JASGUU010000015.1, read on the forward strand.
TAGGTCAGCCTGACGGTTTCGGCGAAGCCTGTCGTTCCGCTACATACCTGCTGATAGGTCGGATTCACCACATTTCCGTTTGCATAACCCGTCTCCGTGTCCAGAACGCCTTTCCCGAGAATCTGAAAATAGCGCTCGACTCCCCAGAAGCATCCGCCCGCCAGATAGATGACTTTTCTGTTCATGCTGTTCTCCCTGTATCCGGAGGGATCGCTCCAGATCCCGCGCTTTTCCTGCTGTGCCTTTTTCTCAAGTGAGGCAAAGTAGTCGTTGAACTGTGTTGTCGGTTCATATTTTCGCTCTTCCGCGAGTCCTTCGCGGACAAGGACCTCATTGATCATCGTGTGCGCGTCCAGCCAGACATAGGCGAGCAGGCGGCCGTACCGGTCCGTTTGAGTCTCCTCAAACTGCAGGTATACGGTCCGCCCGTTCAGCCACTGCCTGACTATGCGCGATACCGATTCTCCCCGGTGTGTCCGCGCGTTCCCGTCGTGGTGCGCGTATGACTCCGGCGTGTTGATGCCGATCAGGCGGAGCCTTTCAGCTCCGCTGTCCCGCAGAACCATGAAGGTGTCTCCGTCGACGACGCGGTCAATGACTGCCTGCTCAAGTATCTTTGTGTCAGCAGTTCCCCCGGGGCGGAGCATATCGTAAGCCTCCAGGGGTGCATCGAGAGCAGAGGCGATGGCCGCGGCTTCTTCCTCTTCAATCGGGAAACTGTCAGGTAGAACGAGGGGAGAGCTGGCAGGATCCCGTTTTGCCGGCGCTGCTGCTTCGCGCTCGGAAGTTCCGTCCTGCTGTCCACTTTCATCCGGCAGCTGACAGCCCGGCATGAGAACGGCGCCGGCCAGCAGCAGAACAGCGAGCAGCAGGACAGCAGCGGCTGCTCTTTCTGACTGCCTCGCGGATAACACGCGATGGTTACAACTGTTCGGTTTCATCATGCTGCGATTCTACAACTTCTGTCTGCAGTTTCATTTTTTGCAGAGAATGTGCCCGTCATCATGCTCAGAGGGCCTTTGGAAGCGCTGGCGTTCGTGGAGTATTTGCCATGATCGTTAACACAAAGCATCAGGGAACTCATTGACACGGTAATGCGTTCGTGCTGTAATGCAAAAAATTGAATACACGAAACCGTTGAAGCGGAGATAACGGTAATTATGATTTCACAGCGAGTTCGGGCCGGTGCGAGCCGAACAGACCCCAGATTATCAAATGGACCGCTGAGGGCGCAGTCAAAAGCACTTTGTGCCAAGTATTCTGCGACGTTCTGGCATACGTCAGTTGCCGGGGATATGCTGGTATCCTGCTAAGCGCACAGCTGTCGTGGCTGTGAATCAAGGTGGCACCGCGGATAAGTGCAATTGTTCGCCCTTGACAGAATTGTTAGGTCATTCTGTCAGGGGCGTTTTTTGTTTTGCATGACAAAGCTCCTCTGACAGCTTCGGAGGAGCTTTCGATTGTTTCGGAGGTGCTGTGTGAAAGATTCACCTGGCCTGGTGAGTTCGATAAAAAGCGCAGACAGCGAAAAAAACCAGGTTGCTGCAGACTGCAGCGGGACGTATTCGGTGATCTGCTCGTCTGTTGATGTTCTGAGAAAAAGGACATTCCCGCAACAGCATCTCTGGCGGGAGAACGTTCGCCTGCGGCAGATGGCGGGATGATGGCGGCAAAGTACGGGGATCGCCCTGTTTCAGGGTCAGATTGCCCCGCTTCGCTGAGACCTGCCACCGGCGGAACAACTCGGAAAAACACGATTTGAGCGTTAGATGGAGAATGCAACCATGATTAAGGAAGCCATTGTCAAGCTCGTTGACAAGCAGGATTTGACCTACGATGAGGCTTACACCGTTATCAGCGAGATTATGAGCGGCAAAACGACTCCCACACAGAATGCGGCTTTTCTGGCAGCCTTGTCCACAAAAAGCACGAAGGCTGAAACGATTGAGGAGATTACCGGCTGTGCCGCAGCCATGCGCAACAAGGCAACCAGGCTCACTCACAACCTTGATGTGATGGAAATTGTAGGAACCGGTGGTGACGGGGCGCACAGCTTCAACATCTCCACGACCACTGCCATCGTCTGTGCAGCGGCGGGGCTGAAAATCGCCAAGCACGGCAACCGTGCGGCTTCTTCCGACTGTGGAACGGCGGACTGCCTGGAAGCTCTGGGAGTCAATATCAGCCTTGAACCTGAAAAGTGCCTTGAGCTTCTGGAAACGGTGGGCTTCTGCTTTTTCTTCGCCCAGAAATACCACAGCTCAATGAAGTACGTGGGCAGCATCCGAAAGGAACTTGGCATCAGAACCGTGTTCAATATTCTGGGGCCCCTCACCAATCCGGCCAGTCCCCAGAGACAGCTTCTGGGCGTATACGATCCTTCTCTCGTTGAACCGCTGGCACAGGTGCTTATGAAACTCGGCGTGCAGAGGGGCATGGTGGTTTACGGTCAGGACAAGCTAGATGAAATATCACTCTCTGCACCCACAACCGTTTCCGAGTTCCGGGACGGCTGGTACAGGACCTATGAGGTGACCCCCGAGCAATTCGGCATGCAGCGCTGCCGGCGTGAGGATCTGCGGGGCGGCACACCGGCAAAGAATGCTGGCATCACACGCTCGATTCTGAACCGGGAACAGGGCCACCGACGCAACGCGGTGCTGCTGAACGCAGGCGCAGCGCTCTATATCGGTGAAAAGGCCGGGACAATGGCTGATGGAATCAGGCAGGCCGCAGAGATCATTGACAGCGGCAGGGCTGGCGAGACTCTGGAAAAGCTGATTGCGTTCTCTAATAAGTGAGATGAAAAAATGACCATACTTGACCAGCTCGCCAGGCACGCTTCCGAGCGTGTGAAAGCCGCGAAGGAAACCATGTCTCCAGATGAAATCATCAGCCGTGCGCAGGCACTGCCCACAGGGGATTTCGCATTCGAACAGGCGCTGAGAGGAGAGGGCATGTCCTTTATCTGCGAGTGCAAAAAGGCTTCGCCCTCAAAGGGCGTGATTGCCGCAGATTATCCGTATCTTGATATAGCGAAGGAATACGAGGCTGCGGGTGCGGACGGCATTTCGGTGCTTACCGAACCCGGATGGTTTCTGGGCTGCGACAGCCATCTGAAAGAGATCACAGAAAGGGCAGGCATTCCCTGTCTCAGAAAGGACTTTACTGTTGACGCATACATGATTTATGAAGCCAGAATTCTGGGTGCCGAGGCTGTTCTGCTGATCTGCTCGCTGCTCGACCCGGAAACCATGCGGGCGTATATGGGAATCTGCGACACGCTGGGTATTTCGGCGCTGGTCGAAGCGCACGATGAAAATGAAGTAAAAACCGCAGTGGGCGCAGGAGCACGTGTGATCGGCGTCAACAACCGGAATCTCAGGGATTTCTCGGTGAATATGGACAACAGCCGTCGCCTGCGTGAACTTGTTCCCGATGATGTGATCTTTGTTTCGGAGAGTGGTGTAGGAAGCGCCGGGGATGTGAGAAAACTCCGTGAAATCGGTGTGGACGCAGTGCTCATCGGCGAAACACTGATGCGTGCCGAGGATAAGCGGGCGAAGCTTGACGAGCTGAGAGCTGCGCCATGAGCCGGATCAAGCTGTGTGGGTTGCGGCGTGCGTGCGACATTGAGTACGCAAACGAACTGAAACCCGAGTATGTTGGCTTTGTTTTTGCCCGGGACAGCAGGAGATATGTCAGTTCTGAACATGCAGAACTTCTGCGAAAGGAACTTGACAGCGGTATTGTTCCTGTCGGCGTGTTTGTCGACGAAGATCCCGGACGTATCGCCGCTCTGCTGAAACGAAACGTGATCGCAGCTGTTCAGCTTCACGGCAGCGAGGATGAGGAGTACATCAATATACTCCGGAGTCTGACGGACTGCAGCATTATCAAGGCATTCAGGATTGGAAGCGAAGCGGATATTGCAGCGGCAGGCCGCTGCACAGCGGACTTTGTCCTTCTCGATTCGGGTGGTGGCACGGGAAAAAGCTTTGACCATTCACTGATAGCGAACATGCACAGGAATTATTTTCTGGCCGGAGGTCTGGGCCCGGACAACGTAGGCGAGGCTGTCAGAACGCTGGCGCCCTATGGAGTCGACGCCAGCTCCGGTCTGGAAACGGATGGCTGCAAAGACAGGGACAAAATGACGGCTTTTGTGCGTGCCGTAAGAGAGGCTTGACATGATGAGGACGGCGAAAGGGAGATTTGGCATTCACGGCGGACAGTTTATTCCTGAGACACTGATGAATGCAGTAATCGAGCTGGAAACAGCGTATGAGTACTACAGGAATGACGGGGGCTTCAATCGAGAGCTGAATACGCTCCTGAATGCATACGCGAACAGACCCTCGGGACTTTATTATGCCGAAAAGCTGACCAGGGCCCTGGGCGGTGCAAAGATCTACCTCAAGCGGGAGGATCTGAACCACACCGGCTCTCACAAAATCAACAACGTTCTGGGTCAGGCACTGCTGGCGAAGAAGATGGGCAAGACCCGCCTTATTGCCGAAACCGGGGCCGGTCAGCATGGCGTCGCCTGCGCTACCGCCGCTGCTCTAATGGATATGGACTGTGTGGTTTTCATGGGTGAGGAGGATACCAGGCGTCAGGCGCTGAATGTTTACCGCATGAGACTGCTGGGCGCGACAGTGATTCCTGTGACTTCGGGAACAGCTACTCTGAAGGATGCTGTCTCGGAGGCCATGCGCGAGTGGACCTCGCGTATTGACGATACACACTACTGCCTCGGTTCAGTCATGGGGCCGCACCCGTTCCCAACGATTGTGCGTGATTTCCAGGCGGTCATCTCGAGGGAAATAAAATCCCAGCTGCTGGAAAGGGAGGGGCGCCTGCCTGATGTTGTGATTGCCTGCGTGGGCGGCGGCTCAAACGCAATCGGGAGCTTCTATCATTTTATTGATGACAAAACCGTGCGTCTGATCGGCTGTGAGGCGGCGGGCAGAGGCATTGACAGCCTGGAAACGGCAGCAACCATCAACACGGGCCGAGAGGGGATATTTCACGGCATGAAGTCCTATTTCTGTCAGGACGAATACGGCCAGATCGCTCCCGTCTATTCGATTTCGGCAGGACTGGACTATCCCGGCATTGGTCCCGAACACGCATATCTTCATGATCTGGGCAGAGCTGAATATGTGCCCGTCACCGATGAGGAAGCGGTCAACGCGTTTGAATTCCTGTCAAAGACCGAGGGCATCATTCCTGCCATTGAGTCGGCGCACGCCGTTGCCCACGCCATAAAAATCGCTCCCGAGATGAGCAGAGACAGAATGATCGTCATCACCCTCTCGGGCAGGGGTGACAAGGACTGTGCCGCCATCGCACGTTACCGGGGAGAAGATATCCATGAATGAGATCAAACAGACATTTATGAATGAAAAAGCATTCATTCCGTTCATTACCTGCGGGGATCCAGACCTCGAAACAACTGCTGCAATTGTTCGGGCGGCTGCAGAAAACGGTGCTGACCTGATCGAGCTGGGGATACCCTTTTCCGACCCCACCGCAGAAGGTCCCGTTATTCAGGGAGCCAATACCCGTGCGCTGGCAGGTGGAGTAACGACGGAAGATGTTTTCGAACTGGTGCGCAGCCTGAAAAGAGATATTCATGTTCCGCTGGTATTCATGACCTATGCCAATGTCGTTTTTGCTTATGGTGCGGAGAGATTTATCTCCACCTGTGCCCAGATCGGAATTGCCGGGCTTATTCTTCCTGACCTGCCTTATGAAGAAAAGCAGGAATTTCAGCCGCTGTGCAGCCAATACGGCGTTGCCCTGATTTCGCTGATTGCGCCGACCTCAAACGAGAGAATCGCCATGATCGCCAGAGAGGCGGAAGGTTTTCTCTATATCGTGTCGAGTCTCGGAGTGACGGGAACGAGAAAGGAAATCACCACCGACCTGGCTGCGATCGTGAAGCTTGTACGCGAAAACACAGATATCCCCTGTGCCATCGGTTTTGGTATTTCCACTCCCGAACAGGCGAGGAAAATGGCGGAGATCTCTGATGGAGCCATTGTTGGTTCGGCGATTATCAAGATTATTGAGAAGAACGGCAGGGATTCCGCCAAAGCTGTTGGCGACTATGTCAGAGTAATGAAAGAAGCGGTTATGCATACCGGGAGAGGAGAGTCATGCTGCGACATTGAATCATAAGACTCCACAGGTAGGACGCGGTCTGGAGTTCACATTCGTTTTCGCTCGAATCACGGACGAATCGTGCTATGGCGATACCTGCGCATTAATGTGTATATTGGCGACGGGCTGCTGTGCAATCATCATTTTGACCCGCTCGAATCAGATGCGATACCAATCAGCTTAATGGAACATGAATGAGACGGCTTAATGATCCGGAAACCCGAAAAAAGGCTTTGCAGGATCCAGTGGTCGGGGCCTGAGAAAAGACAACGGATGTGTCAGTGCAGGTATGACGATTTCTTTGCTTCCGGCAACGAAGAGAAAGAGGCTTTATATGAAAAAGCAGATATCCATATTCGCGCTGTGTTTTGTCGTTCTGCTGGCGGGCTGTACTGTCCCGGAACAGAAGACGGCGAAGCCGTCCACTGCCGGAACGGACCCCGTACCCATGGAGACACCGTTGTCTGCCGATGACTCCGCCTTGAGCGAAATGGATCAGGCATTTGGGGAAATGGTACGGACTGATGGCGCTGTTCTTGCGGACATGGAGTATAACGGCGCAGGGAAGCTGGCGGCATATTATCGTGAGTTCAAGGGTCAGGACAATGATGTGCCCAGCTGCGAGGGCTGGACACGCGAATACCTGCCGGAAGACATGGTCGCTGAGAAGCCGGAGGAGGTGGCGGCCATTATCCTCCTGGATCTGACCGCTTCGGCGTATGGGTTTACCACCAGAAAGGAAGAAGTTGGAACGCCTGTCAAGCAAAGAACTGAACTGGCGATAAGTTTCTATCATCCTCAATCGTGGAGAAGAGTGCTTGCCGGGACTGTCGATGGCAGGGATGTTCCTGTCGGCTCATATGTGATTAACTGGTCCATGCTTGCTCCTCCGGAAGCTGGTGAGGTCCAGACATTTATCCGTGACACCATGGAGAAGTACAGGGCCATCCCGGTGTCAGAGAACTGGCAGGCGTTTGACAGGGCCTTTGGAGCTTTTGTCGCAGATCATTTCTCAGGTCCAGAACTGAAATCGACCTGGGACACAGATGTGCGTTATGAGAAACCTGATGTTACTCATAATGGTTCACATAAAAAGGCGGGCTGCTTTTACGATTTTGAGAGCCGGCGATTCTTCTGGACGGACGCCATTCTGCCTGATGAGGCGAAGGCTGGATCGCCGGAGGATGTATCGGCAATCGTGGTTGCTGTTCGCTTTGGAGACAACACCTCTGTTAATCACATATCAATAAGTGGTGACAGCACAGGCAGAAATCTGGAGCTTTTGCACGACAAGGATTATCCTGACTTCTCCTCTCTGCTTGATGCGATCAAAGGCTGTATCCCTTACATTATGAAGCCCGAAGGACCCGGCCCATATATAGCTCTTGCAGAATATGGAGAGATCAACTCCGAGAAGCTGAATCTTGTGCTGGAGAATGTCTCATCTTTTGAATATGACCTTTATTGCCTCTGCTGTCGTGGCAAGGTCCTGATGGAACGCTGCGAAAACGGAGTCTGGGAGCAGGTTCCGTCACTCCCTCCGGGCGATATGCCGTTCCATTTTTTCAAAACCGTGCCTGTCGGTGGCCGTATAGACTTTTACCTGTACTGGGCTGATGAATTCGGTGTGCTGGAACCCGGAAAATACAGAGCTTCTCTTACGCTGACAGGACAGAAACAGCTTTCAAAGCAGGCATCCATATGGTTTGAGGAGACGCTGGAGATTGAGTTTGTGGTGGACTAAAGAGCTGCAGTTCATGCTAAGTGGTCATATCACAGGCTCTCATCATGACTCGAACGGAAAGCTTGTCAGCATAAAAACGGCTTTGCTGTAATGGGCAAATCCCGTCGGGTGGTCAAACTGAACTGCAAAGTAAGCGAGCACGCACCGGCTTGTTTTTGACCGTTCACACGTACACAGCCGGATGTGACAGGACGTTCCTGCTCTCATCCGCGTGATTTATGAACTCCATGTCTATGGGTATGCGAATCAGATATCCAGAGCAACGGTTCTTTTTGAGTTCATTGTTTAACATGTCCGGTTGTTTCCAAATGAGAAGAGGAGCTGAAATGCTTCAGCTCCTTCCCCTTTTAGAATCTCAGGTAACGCAGGCAGGTCTTATTTAATTTCTCTGTTGCGACATTCTCTTCTTGCGAGTCAAGAGGATTAATCCGCTTGCGGATATAAGCAGCAATGACAGCCAGGGATCATGTCCGCTGCTTTCTCCTGTTTTCGGTATAGCATCTTCTGGTTGAGTTGCTTCTGTTTCTGTCGGCTCTGTTTCTGTCGGTTCTGTTTCTGTCGGCTCCGTCTTGTCCGGTTCGGTCTGGTCGCTCTTCAACGTCGCTACCGTCGTGACGGGGCTCTCCGGCGAAGCCAGATGTGTGTCGGTCTCAGCCAGGCGGACATAGAGATTGTAGCTTGTGTTGGGCGTAAGTCCGGTAAATTCCGGATCGGTCTGCCAGGCGCCGTCGTTCAAGCGGTATTCTGCTCCGGTGATTTCTTCCAGCGTGATGCTGGTATCAGTCAGCGTGGCGACAACAGGTGCGGCAGGTGCGGTCTGGTTGCTCTTCAGCGTCGTTGCCGTCGTGGCGGGGCTCTCCGGCGAAGCCAGATGCGTATCGGTCTCAGCCAGGCGGACATAGAGATTGTTAGTTGTGTTAGGTGTAAGTCCGGTGAATTCCGGATCGGTCTGCCAGGCACCATCGTTCAAGCGGTATTCTGCTCCGGTGATTTCTTCCAGCGTGATGCTGGTATCAGTCAACACGGCGACAACAGGTGCGGCCGGTGCGGTCTGGTTGCTCTTCAGCGTCGTTGCGGTCGTAGCGGGGCTCTCCAGCGAAGCCAGATGTGTGTCAGTCTCAGCCAGACGGGCATAGAGATTGTAAGTTGTGTTGGGCGAAAGTCCGGTGAATTCCGGATCGGTCTGCCAGGCACCGTCGTTCAAGCGGTATTCTGCCCCGGTGATTTCTTCCAGAGTGATGCTGGTGTCTGTCAGCGTGGCGACAACAGGTGCGGCCGGTGCAGTCTGGGCGCTCTTCAGCGTCGTTGCCGTCGTGACGGGGCTCTCCGGCGAAGCCAGATGTGTGTCGGTCTCCGCCAGGCGGACATAGAGCTTGTAAGTTGTATTGGGCGAAAGTCCGGTGAATTCCGGATCGGTCTGCCAGGCACCATCGTTCAAGCGGTATTCTGCCCCGGTGATTTCTTCCAGAGTGATGCTGGTGTCCGTCAGCACGACGACAACAGGTGCGGCCGGTGCAGTCTGGTCGCTCTTCAGCGTCGTTGCCGTCGTGACGGGGCTCTCCGGCGAAGCCAGATGTGTGTCGGTCTCCGCGAGGCGGGCATAGAGATTGTAAGTTGTATTGGGCGAAAGTCCGGTGAATTCCGGATTGGTCTGCCAGGCACCATCGTTCAAGCGGTATTCTGCCCCGGTGATTTCTTCCAGCGTGATGCTGGTGTCAGTCAGCACGGCGACAACAGGTGCGGCGGGTGCGGTCTGGTCGCTCTTCAGCGTCGTTGCCGTCGTGACGGGGCTCTCCGGCGAAGCCAGATGTGTGTCGGTCTCCGCGAGGCGGGCATAGAGATTGTAAGTTGTATTGGG
>JASGUU010000016.1 GCA_030057555.1 Bacillota bacterium
TTAAATGCTTCCCGTTATCCTTTCAAGAATTTTATTCATTTCGAAAAGGTGATAAGAGAGAAGCCTTAGATGAATATATTTTATTCGGTTCCTTGCCGTATACTGCTACAGAGCCGTACGTCCCCGCTAAAAGAGATTATCTGGAGATGGTGGCAAACACAGTTATTACCAGAGACATGCTTGAACGCTACGATATACGAAATGAAGAAGTCTTTCGCGGGGTGATCCATGTTCTCTGCTCATCAATCGGTTCGGCGGTATCGCCGAATAGAATAGCGAATACATTGCAAAGCAGCGGATACAAATCTGTTGATAATGAGACTGTTAGCCGTTATCTGGCACATATAGAGGACGCTTTTCTTTTTTATAAAGTCCAACGATATGATCTCAAGGGAAGAGCCTATCTTAAAACCCTGAATAAGTATTATGCCTGTGACATGGGTCTTCGCAATGCGCTTATCCAGTACCGTCAGCTTGAAGTTTCTCGTGCAATAGAAAATATCGTCTATGTGGAGCTTTTAAGGCGGAGTTACATTGTCGATATAGGGAAAAACAGGAACGAAGAGATAGATTTCGTAGCAAGAAACACAGAAGGAGGGAAATACTATATTCAAGTTACTTACAGCATAGAGAATCCAGGTGTAAAAGAGAGAGAACTGTCCTCTTTCCGCGGCCTGGATGATGGCTATAAAAAAATACTCATAACAATGGACCGGACACCATTTTCGAACCTTGAAAGAGGCTATCGCCTATTAACAGTTTTAGATTTTTTGGAAAACGATAACGCTATCGAGAACGCGTAAGATATGTATGCGTAAAACTTTTAAATAGCAAAGGTTTTGCGTATATTGCGTACGGTGCACACAGGATTTCCCAACGGGATTGGTACGAACGAAACAGTCAGCAAGTACGCAATCGTTCGGACGCTCTTGTCTCCCTCATCCAAAACGAAAGATCTGACTTGGAGAATTTTTCATTAAGTTCAAAAGAGAAGTGCCGGGAAGCTTGCCTGTCTCACACCGTAGCCCTGACCATATACAGTCGGCATGAGGTGCAGGAAATTCTCACGATGATCTTGTCAGCGCCAGTCTTCTCCCGAATATTTCTGCACGCAAATGCGAAATCAACTTGTATCAAGCCAATGTCACCTGCTTTTCAATTCGCAGATACTGGACGCTTACACCAGGCTCACAGATAAGCGCTCGTGGACGGCAGCAGCTGCTGCCCTCACGACGTTTTTTCTGGATCCAGGAGGCATTCGCTATGATGTACGCCAATGCATCCAGTTGCTCCAATTTATCAGTTGCCAGAATCAGGTGACTTCGCTGCGGTCCAGGTAAGATGGGTCAGGACTTGCCAGCGCTTACTTTTCCAAAGAATTATTATGCTGCTTTGCAACATATTTTTCATAAATCTCTTGAGCCTTTTTTACTCCCTCTTCTGTAAGACAGACTGACTTGCTTCTACGGCTTCCCTGTCTGATATAGTCTTCCTCGTCAAGCTCATTAAGCACATCAAAATCATATCCCTTCCAGGCAAATACTCCTGAATCATTTTGACATTTTCTATTAACCGTAAAATGATTCAGATACATGAGCAGGAGCGTCAACTCTTTAACCACTTCTCTTGTTTTTTCTTCATGAAACATACATCACCTCTCACTTTTACGATATTCAACTCAGCTTTTCCTTCACTATAGTTAAGTAGATAACGAAACTCCATTTATATCTCTGCACCGATATGCTCTCTCCTTTTTCCGTCCCTGTATCTGCTAAGTTGCTTAAGGCAGTTTCTGTTTCGATTTTCAGACTTAGCCTTCCAATCCTGCAAAAGTTGGTACTCCGAGCAGATTAGAGGCGCTGGAATCTCACAGCTGTTCCCTCTGATGCAAAGAGCGTTTTGAAAAAGCCACCTGCTCGTTCGTCTGGAGCCAGCAGCGCAGCGCAAACGGAGCCACCGGCTCATACCATTGGAATCATCAAACCCCGTTCCCGCAAAGTACTGATATACATGGCTTTCGGGCTTGACTCAGTAGAGGGCAGCGAAAACAAATGCCTGTCGATGGATATCCGGTCCAACTCGTCGACAAATCCCACGAACCTTGTTGTCCATAGGGTGCGGCAATCCAGAAAAACACACACTGAAATCCCAGAAGTCCGGACAGCTTACAACAGGCACGACGACCTCTTACACCGGAACACCGGAATTTCACCCGTTTAGTCCACAGTAACTACTGAAGATTTTTATAGTAATATACCGCGAGCTCCGTTCTGTTTCTGAGATTCAGCTTCTCCAAAAGAGACGATATGTAATTTCGGATTGTCCCTTCGGAAAAGCTCATCTGTTGTGCGATTTCCTGATTGGACAAGCCCTGGGCGACCCAGTAGATGAGCTGGTTTTCCTTTTCTGTCAGACCTGTCAGATCCCTGATGCGTGAATCCTTTCTCAGGGCATGGGGCAGTCTGTCAACGATCTGGTCGCCAAAAATCCTCTGTCCTTTTAGAACCGCTTCCAGAGCAGGATAGATGCCGGCAAAGTCGGTCTTGATGATATAGCCCTTGGCGCCGATTTTCAGGGCCTCTATGATGTATTCATCTTCCAGGAAAGTAGTAAGGAAGATGATCTTGGCCTGCTCATCCCTTTCCATGATGATTCTGCCCGCCTCAATACCAGTCATTTCCGGCATCCTGATATCCATGAGAACCAGATCCGGTCGGTGACTGTCGTAGAGTTCTATGGCCTCCCTGCCGTTGGAGCCGGTGGCGCAGATAACGATATCGTCCTTTCTTCTTCTGGCTTCGCCTTCAAGAATGGTCTTAATGCCCTGGCTCACCAGGTGGTCATCATCGATGATCAGGACTTTCATGCATGACCCTCCTCGTACGGAAACTTGATAAAGATTCTAAACCCCTTTTCTTTGCTGATGATTAAGCTTCCGCCATGGGCATGAACTCTTTCTTCCATGGTCAATAAGCCGATGCCGGGATTCTGCGGATTTGGCTCGACATCCGTTCCGTTGTCAACAATCAGGAGAGCCCAGCCGCTTGAACCTTCTCTGAAGGTGATACTGACCCGGCTGGCATTGGAATGCTTGTTGATGTTGGCCAGAGCTTCTTTGACAATATTGATAATCGTATGTTTCAGGTGGACGCCGGGGTCTGTTCGAAAGTCCAGAGACAGCTTTATCCTGGCCTTGGTAAAGGCCTGGGCCTGCCTTTCCAGTTCGGCTCTAAGATCCAGAGCTTCATTGTGCTCATGATGGATGGCCGCTCTGACATTGTTCATACCGGAAGAGAGAAGATCCCTGACAGTCCTGATCTGCTTTTGCAGGCAGGGATCTTCGATCTGGTATTCCATGGCAGCCAGCTGGATGATGGAAGCCGAAAGATCGTGACCCAGGTTGTCGTGGATTTCGGAGCTTATCCTTCTTCTTTCCTCGTCCCTGCCTTCCTTGACGGCAGAATTCTGAAGGCTGATTAAGTTCTTCTGCTCGAGGCGAATCTTCTCATTGATATGACGGAGCCTGTCGATCTCGCTGTAGGAGGCCTCTTCGAGAACCAGGTATCGGCGCTTGAAGCCGGTCAGCATCATGGCCAGAAGGCAGATGATCAGCACGGAAAAAAGCAGAAGGATATTGATGTTCAGGATCACGGCATAGAGAAAAAAGCCGGACAGGACCGCGATCCAGGGCTCTTTTTCCATGTCCATGGAATAGCTGAGGGCTGGCAGGAAATAGATAAAGAGTGTGTTTCCATATAGAAAAATGGCAAAGACAAACAGGATAATAAGCCTTATCAACAAGCTGCTTTTGGGATTTTGATTTGTATTAAAGAAAAGGGTGGCCATGACCAGAATGATAACCACTGCCCCGGAAAGAACAATATCCTGAACCGGCAAATTCTGGCTCAACAGCAGGAAGACAGCTGCCAGAACCAGGGCCAGACCTGTTGCGATATCCGATACAAAGACCTTCATGATTCCCCTTTCCTCTCCCATCCATCTTACCTTCCCTGCAGCCGCGCCAGACAGTGTTTTTCGTCACCGGAATCCAGAAACAGATGACGAACGTCACTCCAAACTCTTGAGGATCGACAATAGGATTCCGGGCGGCTTTTTCCGACAATACAAAACATAAAACACAGGCAGCGAGAAGGAGGAATCAATGCTGGTAGAAATGAAGGATATCGTAAAGAGATACGGAAACCTGCTGGCTCTGGACTACTTTGACCTGGAAGCAGAAAAGGGTGAAATCTACGGGCTTTTGGGTCCCAACGGCTCCGGCAAGACAACCGCCATCAACTGCATGCTTTCCCTGATCAAATTTGACAACGGCACCGTGAATCTCTTTGGCGAGAAGATGTCTCCGAAAAGAGATGACCTCAAGGAGCGAATCGGCCTGGTCATGCAGGATATAGGGGTCTATGACGAACTGACAGTAGAGGAAAACATCACGTATTTTTGCGGCCTCTACATCAGCGACAGAAAAAAAAGAAAAGCATACGTTGAAGAGGCGATTGACTTTGTCGGCATGGACTCCCACAGGAAATTCAAGCCGCCCCGGCTGTCGGGCGGTCTGAAGAGAAGGCTTAACCTGGCCTGCGGCATCGCGCACAAGCCCGACCTGATCATCCTGGATGAACCGACCGTAGCGGTTGACCCCCAGTCGAGGAACCATATTCTCGAAAACGTCAGGGCTCTGGCCCAGGAGGGCAAAACCATCATCTATACGACCCACTACATGGAGGAAGTGGAGGCCATCTGTGACAGGCTGAGCATCATCGACCGCGGGAAAGTCCTGGTCAGGGGAACGACGGAAGAGATTAAGGCCATGTCCTCAAGCGGAGAGATTATTCATGTAAAGGCCTTCCATCTGGAAGATGATCTGCTGGACAGAATCAGAGACATGAAAGAAGTGGACGCCGTAAACTACGAGCCTGCCGCCGGCCAGCTGGTCGTTTATTTCTCCAAAGGCGAGTCGGGTCTGATGAGTCTGCTCAGGCTCTTTGAAGAGAAGAATACGGACTTTTTCGATCTCCATGTAAAAACCCCTTCCTTGAATGACGTTTTCCTTGAAATTACGGGGAAGGAGCTGAGAGACAATGACTAGGCACCTGGCCAGGTTTATGGGCAAGACGAATCTGCTGTCCAGGGATGGCTTTCTTTTGTCTATCATTCTGCCCTTCATTATTGGTCTCATTTTCCTCTTTTCCTTTGAGAATCTGCGGGAAGCTGCAAACCTGAACCCGGCCGGGATTGTCATCGAGCTGAAGGGAAATCCGGAAGAGAAAAAAGATGTCGAGGACTTCATTAAGGCGAGGGGCATGGAAGGACGGCTGACAGACCAGGGTCTGGAGCCGGTAGGCGAACCCGGTGACGAAGACTATCTCATCTACTACTTCGGAGATGATGATGTGGATGACCTTTTGGATGAAGGGACCATAAACGCCAAAGTCTGGATCGATAATACCGGCAAAAAGATGGACATGGAAATCTATGTGCCATCGAACAAGGCAAATGACAGATCATCTTTTATGGCGTATCAGATGCTTAATTCATTTGCCAAGACATACCGGAATCTGATCAATAATACAGAAGCCTTATATGCCCAGGCCATGGCCGGCAGGGATATGAGCTCTGTAGCAGGGCTGGTGGAACGTGCAGAAACAGGAATTGCTGTTGACGACATCATTGAGACAAAAGAAAAGGAGGGCATTAACAGCTTTACGCACTATGTCATGGCCACCCTCGGCTTCATCTGCCTCTATTACATCAGGGTGGGGGTAGATATCGTAAGGAAGAACGAAGCCTATACCGGAGCTCTGGGCAAGCGGCTGGCCATCAGCCCGGTTTCCAGATCGCTCCGGGTTTTCATTTCCTTTTTGACCACGGGAATTCCCTGCCTTCTGACAACATACCTGCTTCTGTTTTGCTGCTGGCAGAGGGATTTGGGGCTTTCTCTGGACTATGCCGGGGTCATCCTGGTCGTGAGCCTTGGTGTCCTGATAGCGATTTTCATGGGGATGGCATTTGCTTCGCTCTTCAAGCTGTCCAAAGACCATGTCAATGTCATCAATGTCCTGATACCCGTATTGGGAGCCCTGTTTGGCGGGCTGATGGGCCAGGCAAGTCAGATACTGAGTACCTGGATAAACGATAATGCGCCGTTTCTGGCCAGTCTGAACCCGGCAGGCCTGGTATCGAGGGGACTGTACCAGTTGTCATTCTATCCGTCATACGACTCGTTCTATCAGACGATAAGAATCATGACAGTCTACCTCGCTGTCCTGGCAGTCTGCATTGGCTTGGGTATGAGGAGGACAAAGGAATAATGCAGATTTTCAAACTGTTTTACAGGCTGATTTTATCCAGAAAATACACCATAGCAGCCTTTACCGCCATTTTCTTTCTCATGATTATTCCTGCCAACTATGCCAACAGGCAGGCCAATGATGCGACGTTTAATCCTGAAATGAACAAGGTCATAACCGGTCTGGTTAATCTCGACGAAGGAGACCCGGTAACCGGGAACCTGATTGACTACCTGGGCCGGACAACGAAGATCGTCGCAGTGGAAAACGATGAAGAGCGAATCGTGGACATGCTCTACAATCTGCAGATATCAGACGCCGTGATCATTCCAGAGGGCTATGGCAGGGCTCTGCTTGCTGCAGCCTTTGACAAGGATAAAGAGATTCCCGCCCTGGAAAGGAAAAAGGGCAACTTCCCTGAAAAATCGATCTATATTGATTCTCTGCTGTCCATGTATGTGTCCAACTTTATGGTCCATGCATGGCCGGTAGAGAACACGGATTCGCCGGACTGGCTGGAGGAGATGCTTCAGGCCCAGACCGCCAGCCTCCATGATGAGATCAGGATCAAACAGTCTGACAGAGAGGCCAATATCGATGTTCTGCTTTACGGATTAACCTACAGCCTGTTAGCCAGCTACATTTACTACATGCTCTTCACGTCTTCGTATGGCACTCCGGCGCTGGCCATGAGAGAAAAGACAGTCCGGATCCGGGAGAAGATGACCTCCATATCAAGCGCCTCAAGGAATATGCAGTTTTTCCTGGGTTGTACCAGCTTCTTCCTGATCGTATGGGTACTGACGACGATCGCTGCCGTCTTCCTGTATGGCCCAGGGATCTTTATGGAAGAGATGGGCAGGTTTCTGGTTCTGTCTGCTTTCCTTTCCACCTTTGGCATTTCAGGACTGGCTTTCTTTCTGGCGACCATATCGCCGAACTCCTACTTCCTGACCTTTTGCGAAATCGGCCTGGGCCTTTTCATCACCTTTGCCAGCGGCATTTTCACAGGAACGGAGATGGGCGGCATAATCCCCAAGATCGCTTCCTTTGCGACACCCATCTGGCAGGTAAGAGCCAACCTGGTAATCCTGTCCTCCGTCAGCCTGACTCCGGCTCAGATCAGCGAAATCTCCGGCTACTTCCTGATCATGCTGGTTCTTGGCCTGGCCTACTATGCGATTTCCTTCGTCGTCATGCGGTACAGAAGCCTCTCACGATAGTGCCGTTGCCACCACTGCGGACGCGGGGCCGGTGCAGCTTCCATCTCAATGCCTCTTCTTAAGTGGCATTTTATGCAAAGCACGGCTCCGTTTCCCGCTGCTCCCTCCGGGATCTGCTCCCAGCGACGCGTTTGTAAGCCACTGTGCCGCTCCCGCTGTCTATGTCACCACGTACTCCGGAACCTTAACAGCCCGGGATTGGAGCAATCGGGAGTAACACCTGCACACGGATCATAACGAGCTTCCCACACAACATAACACTAACTTCCCACAGTGTTATGTTGAGTGGGAAGCTAGTGTTATGTTCCCGCCTCTTGACACAGTTCCCGACAGCTCCGCAAGAAATCAGGCAGTCCACTACTGACACTGTGACCCCAGCTTAAGCAGCGTCCAGCGCTTCCTCGCTGCAAAGAAGATCTGACACCGGGCACCGGGTTCAAAGCACCCTGTATCGCTGCCTGGGACTGCGTGGAGGTTCCGTAGCCTCAATCGTCTTCTCGGCAATCAGTTTGTTAATCGCCCGCTGCACTGCTGTACGGCTGAGACCTGTCTTTTGCATCAGTTCACTTGTTGAGAAAGATTCGTTCTGCCTGAATGCATGGCGCACTTTTTCATCAGCGGACAGATAACGCTCATCCTGAGCCACCCTGCGGCGGTAAAAAACAATAGTAAAGCTGTTCAGATCAGCCCTGATCTCAGGCCGCGGCTGCAGATTCTCGGCGAGGGATTTCTCAATTACAGCGATACCAGTACCCCTGCCCTCAGCTACAATCCCGCCACCGGGAAACTCGACCGTCTCAAGAAATGTCGCCAGGCGCTGATTGCGCGTGGAACTGATCCCGGCGGTTCCCAGTGTCTGCAGGGTAACACCACCATATAGACCACCGGGACTTGTGATTTCAAGTCGATCCACAAACATGTTGACCTGCACCTGACTACCCTGCGCATGGGGGGAATAATCACGATGCATGAGCGCGTTCACAACCGCTTCCCGCACTGCAACCAGTGGATAGTCGGGTATGTCCGTGCGATAGACGTCGCCAATAAGTGCCCCGATTCTCATATGATTCCGCACGAGTTCAACGGTTGACTCAACAAGCTCGGGAATTGCTCCTGACAGTGTCTCCCGATCCAGCAGACGCAGGCCGGAGCCAATTTCCCCCTTTGATGTACCTGGAAATACAGAGAATGCTACGGTTAACCGTGGAAAGAACTCCTGTGGATAGTCTCCCAGTGCCAGCAATGCAGCGAGTGTCAGCTGGTCTTCGTGAAGAATCCGAAGCCGTTTCATGGCCACCTGCTCACCTTCAGCAAATGTTCGTGGTCTTATCGCCCGCTGTTTGTCGAGAAAGACCTTCAGCGCCTGAGCATTGAGCTGCTCCAGACCTGTCTGCTCCACTGCTGCTTCATCCCAGCGCGGCTGTTTCTGTTCTTCGCGAATACGGTCTACTTCATACTGTGTCAGGCGGACATCGGCATCACCAACCCGCTGATAGCTGCCGCCATAGATCCCACGCTCACGGATATAGGCCGGACGATCCCAGGACGGGAATGCATCAATCTGGGCAACGAGCAGTTCGCCCTCCTCAAAAGGGACGATCTGGATGGCGGGCCGGACCGGAGGGCTGATCTGGCGGCCGCGCTCCAGGAGCTGGTCAGCAGCAGCCTGCGCATCGAAGTCAGGAACCCGCTGAAAGCCTTTTTCTTCGGATAATCCGACGACTATTATGCCCCCACCGGTATTGGCAAAAGCACTGAGCGATTCCAAAATCGCTTTACCCACACCTTCCTTGACCTCAACAGTCTGATCATCGCTGCCAAGTACACGCAAATTCTCAACCAGCTGGTCTATATCCACCCGTCTTCCCTCTCAGCTCAGCTAACTTCCCACTCATCATAACACTCGACATCCCACTTGGGTATGTTTAGTGTTATGTTGAGTGTTATGTTTCCGATGAACAGCCTGCGGACAGGCCGGCTCGCAACTGCAAATTGTGAAGTTACTGTCTCCTGTTCAGTCGACATCCCCTGATTCCTCAGGTCATCCGCGAGCTCCCCACACAACATAACACCAACTTCCCACCGTGTTATGCTGTGTGGGAAGCTTGTGTTATGTTCCCTTACTTCTCCCATCCCCCGGTGCAGGCAATTCCGATCCAATTCCGCCAATAGCCTGTCGCCAAAGTCACATTTCGTGACATACTCTCTGGCAGCGAAGGGAGGCAGCGTCATGCACATCATTCGACCGTCGAGCGAGGCGGAGATGATCCGGGAGTTTCTCCGGATGGAGATGGCTTCGCCGCGCTATGAGGCTGAGATCTCTGCAGCGCTGGCAAAGCACGGCGCGACAGCGAAGCTGCTCCTTGACGCCGATCTGTCCAGCGACACAGAGAACCGGCTGCGGCGGGAAGTCCTTGGCAGCTTCCGCGGCTACGGGCAGAATCGCGGGCTCTTCGAGCGCTTTCCGAGGCAGGTCGACTGGTACCGGGCGGAGATGACGGCAGCAGATCTGCCGCAGCTGTGCTATATCGACTACTCCTACTGGAATGAGCTGTCACACCATACGGGATCGCCGCTGATGGCGGCGAAGACGGTCGAGAGCGGGCTTTCGATATATGATGTGCCAAATGACCAGTTCCACGAAGCCAGACGGCAGCTGCAGGAGGGCAGGCGCTTCCCAACGCTGATTCTTCTGGGTGAACGGCTGCCGGAGAAGTCAAAGGGGACAGTCTGGTATCTGCTTGAGGGACATGTGCGGGCGACAGCCTACGCCATGGCACCCGAATGTATGGACCAGGCCCCGGTTCTGCTGGGGATCGCGGATCAAAGCGAGCTGCAGTACTGGCATGACGGTTGAAGGCGGACAGAGGATGCCATGAAAGTCGAGCTGGTTCGCAATCCCTGTCGTGGAGTTGGCAGCTGCGCCGAAGGTATCATATTCATTGTATTTCGCTACAGGTAGAAGGACAAAAGGAGAGCCCATCCATGGTCCACAAAGGCACAGTCACACTGGAATCCGGGAGACTCATCCTGCGGCGCTTTGAATTGTCGGATGCCGATGCCATGTTCAGGAACTGGGCGGGCGATCCGGAAGTTACAAAGTTCCTGATGTGGCCGACACACCAGGATGTGTCCGTTTCCCGGGAGGTCATCGGCAGCTGGCTGCCCCTGTACGAAAACCCCAGCCACTACAGCTGGGCGATTGTCCTGAAAGAGTCTGGCGAAGCGATCGGGAGCATTGCCGCAGTCGGACAGCGGGATGACATCAGGATGGTTCACATCGGCTACTGCCTTGGCAGGAGATGGTGGCGGCAGGGCTACACTTCGGAGGCCCTGGCACTCCTGATCCGCTTTTTCTTTGAAGAGGTAGGTGTCAACCGCATAGAGTCCAGGCATGATCCGCGCAACCCCAACTCGGGAAAGGTCATGGCGAAGTGTGGCCTGAAATACGAGGGCACGCTGCGGCAGAGTGACATCAACAATCAGGGTGGGCTCTGTGATGCCGCCTGGTACGCTCTGTGTGCAGAGGATTATTTTGAGAGACAGCAAAAAGGCCTTTCGCTCACCATCGGCGATATTGCCATCGACTGCGAAAACCCTGAACGGACCCGGGATTTCTATCACGCCCTGATCGGCTGGGAGAAGCGGGACATGTACGGCTGTCCGGCTCTCATCGCCGATCACGGCCTGGTGATTCTCTTCATGCCCTGTGATTTCGACTACCAGCCTCCCGTCTGGCCGGAAGAAGCAGGTCAGCAGCAGAAGCAGATGCACTTCAACTTCGAGGTCAATGACCTGCCTGCCGCTGTAGAAACGGCCCTCCGCCTCGGTGCCGGAAAAGCCGCCGCACAGTATGGCGGCGACCACTTCATCACCATGTTCGACCCGGAAGGCCACCCCTTCTGCCTCTGCAGAACGTGAGCGGAGCCATGAAACCGGCCACAGACGGTCAATAAACAGGAGAAACTACCACATGTACAACTGGATCAACGCAGAAGACTACACGATGGACACCCTGCTCTACTTCGATCAGTGGGTGCTCGACTACCTGCTGAAGGATCAGGCAGGCTTCGATGGGGACTATCAGGAGCTGCTGGGCAGAGCTCTCAGCCGCTACCCCCATGTCGCTGACTACTGTCGTCATATGGCTCCTGAACGCAAAGACTATCTCGAAGCAGCGCTGTCCCGGGTACCGTCCGACCTGAGTGATCAGGAGGCCCGTCAGGCTGAAACCCGGTTCCTGCAGTACCACGAAACCTTCGTCGTCTATGCCTGGCCGGAGGCGATGGAACAGGTGAACTACATCGCCGACTGGGATCGCAGATGGCTGGATGAGCTGATCGATCTGACCGGCATGGTTGTCCTCGATGTCGGAGCGGGCACCGGCCGGCTGGCTTTCGCGGCCGCCCGTGATGCTTTGCGTGTCTATGCCAGCGAACCCTGCTACCGCCTGCGCGACTACATGCGTATGCGGATCGAGAAGGAGAATCTGACGAAGATCAAGGTTCTCGATGGTTTCGTGACGGATCTGCCCTTTGAGGACAATACCTTCGATGCCGTCCTGTCCGGCCATGTCGTCGGCGACGATTACGACAGGGAGATCGAGGAGATGAGCCGGGTCACGAAGCCCGGCGGCTGGCTCGTCATCTGTAATGGCGATGATGAGTTTAAGCGCACAGCTCCCAATGCGGAGCTGCTGCAGCGCGGCTTCGAGGCCTTCCGCCACACAAGCCCTTCAGGCGGCATCATCTACAACTATCGCCTGCAGCGAAACACCTGACAAATCAGGAAGAAGCCCCTCCCTCAATGCGGTCGAGTTCTCCCAGGGCCCAGGTATAGCGGTCAAAGCGCTCCTGATCCCGCTCGGAGAAGGACGGCAGACGGGAGCGGTCGAGGTTGTGGAGGAGATCGAAGCGCTTGATGCGGCGCGCGAGGGGATTTTTGCAGAGACGTACGACGTACTCCTCATAGCTCTCGTCCGTACGCCGCGACAGGGCGTCGACAGCGGCGACAACCTCCGCCGAAAAGCCGGCCCGGGCCAGGTCCTCCAGCGTCAGGTCGGAGTCCTCGATCGTGTCGTGGAGCAGGGCGACGGTCTGCCCCGTCTCGTCCGCGCACTGCAGCGCGACATAGACGGGATGGAGAAGATAGGGGGCGCCGCCGCGGTCCAGCTGGCCCTCGTGGGCCTGGGCTGCCAGGTACAGCGCGGTCTGTCGTGGGTTCATGTCTGGTTCCTGCTTTCTGTGCCGGGGAAACGGCAGGCTGTAGTAAACTGCCGGCAGACCCCCCGCTTTCGCTGCCATCCGGCACTTAAAACGAAAGGTGCTCCCATGCCGCTTACCATCATACGCGATGACATCACCCATCTGGCGGTCGATGCGATCGTCAATGCCGCGAATTCCGATCTGCTCCGGGGCGGCGGCGTCTGCGGCTCGATTTTCCGGACGGCGGGCGTGAAGCAGCTGGAGGCGGCCTGCGCCCCGCTGGCGCCGGTGCCGACGGGAGAGGCGGTGGTGACGCCGGGCTTTGCCCTGCCCGCCACCTATATCATCCACGCCGTCGGGCCCATCTATCGGGGCGGCCGCCACGGCGAGGCCGGGCTGCTGGCCTCCGCCTACCGCCGTTCTCTCGAGCTGGCGCGGGACCTGAGGCTGGGGAGCATCGCCTTCCCCCTGATTTCGAGCGGGATCTACGGCTATCCGAAGGCCGAGGCGCTCCGGATCGCACGCGAGACGATCACGGACTTCCTGCTGGCGGAGGAGCATGAGCTCGAGGTGACGCTGGTGATCTTCGACCGCGCGTCCTATGAGGTCGCCGCCGGCCTGCTCGACGAGGTCGCGGCCTATATCGATGACAGCTATGTAGACCGGCAGAGCTTCCATCTCAGGGACCGTCTGCAGGCGAGGGAGTCGCCGCTGATGTCTAGGGCGCTCATGCCGGACATGTACGAAGCCGCCGCGGAGACGCTCGACACCGCCCTCGGCGGGCTCGCCGAGCCCTTCTCCGGCACCCTCCTGCGCCTGATCGACGCCAGCGGCCGCGGTGATGTCGAGATCTACAAGCGCGCCAATCTGAGCCGCCAGCTCTTCTCGAAAATCCGCTCCAACCCCGACTACATGCCCTCGAAGCGCACGGCCCTCGCCCTCGCGATCGCCCTCGAGCTCGACCTCGACGCGACGAACGACCTGCTCGGCCGTGCCGGCTATACGCTCTCAAACAGCCGGAAGTCCGATGTTATCGTGCGCTATTTCATCGAACGCGGGCGCTACGACCTCTTCACCATCAACGAACTGCTCTTCCAGTACGACGAGCCGCTGCTGGGATCCTGAAGCTTTCGCAAATGTCGCCTGGGAAGCGACCTCTCCCCTCCGCCGGGCTGCGATGATACAGACATCACAGAAACGGAGGGCTTCCCACATGACAAACGATCTTCACAGCGAGGCAAAGCAGCCTCAGCGCACCGAGCTCATCTTCATCCTCGACCGCAGCGGCTCGATGGCCGGACTCGAGAGCGACAGCATCGGCGGCTTCAACACGATGCTCCGGAAACAGCAGGAGCTGCCGGGTGTCTGCCGCATCACGACCGTGCTCTTTAACCACGAGTACCGGCTGCTGCACGACCGTGTCGACATCGGCGCGGTGCGGCCGCTGAGAACTGCGGACTTTCAGGTGGGCGGAACCACGGCGCTGCTTGACGCCGTCGGCACCGCAATCGAGAGCATGGTGCAGAGGCAGCGGCTCTCCCGCCCTGAAGAGCGCGCTGATGCGGTGCTCTTCGTCATCATTACCGATGGCTACGAGAATGCCAGCCGTGAATTCAGCGTCGAGCGTGTCCGCTCCATGATCCGCTTCGAGAGCGAGACGTTCGGCTGGGAGTTTATCTTCCTCGGCGCCAATCTCGACGCGGTTCAGGCGGCGGCCGACATCGGCATCCGCCCGGAGCGGGCGCAGAACTTCCATGCCGACTCCCGCGGCGTGTCGACGAACTTCGCTGCTGTCAGCAACGCGATCCATTCGCTGCGCTTCTCGGCGAAGCTGTGCGATGACTGGGGGCAGGCAATCGAGCAGGATTTCAAAGAGCGAAAGAGCTGAGGACACAGCGGGAAAGCAGTCGTCAGCGGATGCTGCCGAGCGCCTCGTCTTCAGAGTTTGACAGAGTGCGCGTGACAAGGGATAATAACGTTCGCGTCACGCGCGCCTTCTTAGCTCAGTAGGTAGAGCGCATCCATGGTAAGGATGAGGTCAAGGGTTCGATTCCCTTAGAAGGCTCCAAGCTGAAACCCCGTAGCCCCAGCGGTTACGGGGTTTTTGTATGGGCGGAAAAGGCGCTCGCTCAGCTGTGTTTGGTACCAAATTGGTACCACTTCCCTCGGGAACGGTTCGGGAACCTATGCGTCTTACGTCAGATCACGGCAGATCACGGCAGGTCCGCTTGGCCTCCGCCCATGCCACGATGGCGGCGGAGGTGTCCGCCGTGCACGTACTCACAGATGACCAACTCGCCGACAGCGAGTTGCAGCGGAGCGTCCTGTTGCAGATGGTGAGGGAGCTGATTGCGGAGATTCTCGGGCGATCAAAAAAGGCCGCCCACCCCGTAGGGCAGGCGGCTCCGTAGTCTTTGATAGTCTTCGTTAGTTTTCGATAGCAGTCATCTTGACCGCCATCTTATCGTCGCGGACAGCCTCCTCGATGCGCTGCTTAATCCACTGGTTAGCGTCTCCGGTCACCTGCCGGAGGATCTCCATCGTACTGTCTGACATCGTACGTCTGGCCAACTGTAAGGCTCTGTCCGCGGCAAGGCTGGCAGCCTCCGGAGACCACTCTCCGGACGCCCGGAGATCGTCAACGAAGGTCTGTGCCGTAGTAGATACCGCTGCGATGATCGAGCGCTCGGCCAGCATGAGGGCTGTCTCGATCTCGCTCGCTTTGGTGCGGGAGAGGATCCACTTTCGCAGCTCGACCACCGCCCAGGTGATGAGCGGCACGAGCAGCAGCTGTACGATCATGGTAATGAGTTCAGTGATGTCCATTTTTTCACTCCATATCATCATTGTCCTCGACCTTAGCCAAGGCGAGGTAGTCCTCGTAGGACAGGTGGCGAACGGGGACTTGTAGCGCGGCGTCAACCAGGGCGGCGATCTCCCCATTACCCGCGAGTCCCTTGTAGCTCGCTTGACCGTCTTTGATCATCGCGGCCTCGATGGGGGTCATCCAGTTCCGGTTGATCACGCGTGGGCAGAGCACAGAGAGGCGGTACTTCAAGATAGTGCGCACGCCGAGATCCTCGTACTGGGCCGTGGAAAGATATTTGTTTAGCTTAACGAGGATCTTTGCGATCGGGCGTCCGAGACCAATGGTCAGACCTGCAATGGCCGTCAAGGCTCCCGACCACTTGGCGAGTTCCCAGATATCAATGTTGATCATCAGCGCATCACCTCATTTCCTATGCCGGAATCCGCAGGACTGTCCCGACACGCAGCAGCGCGGGATCAATGCCGGGATTCAGGGCTGCAATCTCGGGCCAGCGTCTACCGTCTCCCAGCTCCTTCACCGCGATCGCCCATAGGGTGTCGCCTCGGCTTACAGTGAAGACTTTCTCTGCCTCTGCATCCCGGACATGCCATGCTTTTTCACTGTGGATGTGGTACCAGATGCCGGTGGCGGCATCTCGACCGAAGTAGTCCTCGCCTCTGTTGAGCCTGCGGTCGATCGTGAAGGTCTGGCCCTCAAACATGATCGGGCGCGTTCCACCGCGCCACAAAGGCTCCGCGTAGCCCTGGATGTCTCGGTTTGCGACGTAGGTGGCGTGGAATTCGTGCGTCTCATCGCCGATCGTTCCGCCACCACCTGGTACGTCCTCGGTCTGCTCGGGTGGCTGGTACTCCACGCTGTAATCAACGAATGTGTCGCGGAACCATTCCCGCCAGCGTGGATAGTCCCCGATGCGCATGCGACGCAGCCCGACCCTGCTGGAGAAGGCATCAACGAAGATCCAGTCCTGCCAGCGTTCTGCGCTTACATCGACGACGTAGCCGACATGCCCCTCATGCCAGAGCGTGATGCCAACCTGCCGCGGGATCGTGGCCAGAGGCCCTTTCTCACGTGCCGCAGCATGGCTCATAGCGTCATTGCGGTCTTGGGCCGCCTGGTAACGTCCCTGCCCGGCCATGTTGCCCCAGAGGGCAGCTTTGAGGATCCCGATGCAGTCAACGGCTATCCTGCCATGAAATGTGTCCAGGAGGGCTCGCTGAGCTGCGTTCGATGAGTACTGCCTGCACTTGTAATCAAGCAGGGAAGGAGTCACGACGTTCCCGAACGTGCCGCGGACGTAGACCCATTTCTCCCGATGCATCTGCTCCGCTGCCTGGGCGAGCTGAAGATTGGTAAGAGCCATGTTGATGTTCCTCCTTGCCTCTTTTCGAGGCATAAAAATAGCGGCCTTCCGCCGCCGGCTTCTCAGCACTACCGTTTCGTTCTTTGCTATCTCGCGAAATCTTCTGACCAATCCTCGTTTGTTCCTGGTTCAGAATCGTTCCAATCGATACGGGAGATATAAAGGCTCCCTCCGTAGGTAACACGATCCCCGGTACTGTAGTAGCCCATCGTACCCTGGGGCTTAACCCATTCCGGAGGTTGCTCATCCGGCTTCACGACACGGGCGTAATGGTTATAGGCTGTGTTGGGTGGCTTGTCGGGAGAGGCATCATGCGGTAACTTTACGCGGTAGATCGACCCCTCATAGGTAAGGAAGTTTCCCGGTTTGTATCCCTTTGCGTCAGGCTTCCAAGCGTCGATATAGGCTTCTACGTCTGGCCCCCTCGCTTCGATCATCGCCGCGATGAGTTCATCCAGTCGCTCCTCTTCAGGAGTCTTACGCGTCGCGGCCCACGCCAGAATCGCAGTCATATGCTGCCCTAACTCGGATTCTGGTTCAGGTGTTTCGCGGGCGATCTCAAGCCCTCCTTCGCCGATCAAAATGAGATGGCCTTCTTCGATTACAATCCGCATTTTTCTATGACGCCCTCCAGTCTTGCTATTCTCTGTTCGAGGTTTTGCACTCTTCGTTCCAGCTTATCTGCTCGATCTCGCTGAACCTTGTAGCCGTACAGAGCAAGCGTAGCTACTGCCAACGGCTTTAATCCGTACTCCGTCCGGACTTCGCCTGTTTTCTCCTTCTCGCCATCAGCGTTCTCGCGCTCGACTTCGATCTCTTCGCGCGTACCAATGAGCTCATAGCCGTCAACTTCTGCGAGGTCATCAGCAATGAGGCCAAGCTGTGATGAAAGCGCGTCTGGAGTGTCGCGGTACCTAAAGGCCACCACAGAGTTAGCGGCACGGTCAAGCAGCGCCAGCAGCACCGCCGCGTCCGGTGCGTGGATGTTGGTTTTGTGCGCGCGCCCGGAGGTCTGGATGACCCCGTTGACCGCGTAGACAGCCTTCCAGCGATAGCTGCCGCCGCCAAGGTAGGTGCGGTTATCGTAGTAAGGGCGGAGCAGGCCGTCCGCCCATGTCAGGATGCGGATGGCAGAGACAAGGCTCTCGTTGCCCCAGATGATGTCAAACGCGCCGCCGATTCCGCGCTCGCTGAAGACCATGACTTGATCGCCTTCGCCCGCGCCAGTGCCCATGTTGTACAGGCGCGAGATTCTTAGGCGCTGGATAAATCCGTTCAAAAACGCCCAGCCTATAGCGCCGACGCCGCCGTAGCCCGCGCCGGACTGTATCGGCAGAATTCCAAGATCCGTCGTCTTCATCCATCCGCCGCCGCTGCCTGCGCCGTTTGCGATCTGCCAGTGCCCGTCAGACGTCGTCCACCCTCGCGTCAGTGCATTAAGGTGCGCCCCATCCACGCTGTCCGCATTAATCCCGCCGCCATGACCGTACATGGCATCGGTCAGGATGCGCTGCCACGCCTGCCATGTGGCGCTCTTGCCGTGACGATACATCAGACGCCCATCGAGCGTGGATGCCGCTCCTGAAATCAGCTGCCACGTTTGATAGTCCGCGTTCCAGCCTCGAAACGTCAACCCAGACGCCCACGCAAAACCGTAGGTGTTGGCAAACTCCGTCGAGATTGCCTTATCGGTATACTCGCTCGGTGCGCGGTTTGTGTTCCGGACATCCTCTATGCCCCATGCCAGATGAGAGGTCTGTGTCAGATCGACATCCAGAGCTCCGCGCTCATGTCTTTTCCCGACCCCGATTCCGACGTCAGCATGTATGTCAAGCGGGACACGCTCTGTCGGGATGCTGAAGGTCGCTACGGTAGTACTAAATCGATCACTGATCGTTAGACGTATATCCCAGCTTGCGTCAACCGTTATGGCTCCGCCTCCGACCACATTGTTCCCGCCATAGGTCGTCTGCGCGTAGCTCTGCTCGAATCCGAGCGTCCAGGAGGATGCCGTAGATCGCTTGTACTCGACTTTAATGGTTAGCTGGTTCTTTTCGGCGCCGTTGACCACCAGGGACGAGATTGAGCCCGAGCGATTCACCCGGACGTAGGTACCGTTTTCTGCAGCCGCCCCGCCAGAGGTGCAGCGAAACGCCTCCGCGGACGTAATGCGAGGTGCACGGTGCGCAAGGAGTGTGACCTGAAGCGTCTTCGAGTCGGTACGGCCACGACTGTCCGTGACTTTGCCGGTCGCCGTAAGAGTCCCGGAGCGGTTTACGGTGCCGGTTGTACCTGACGCAGACTTATACGTTATGCCGTTAAAGGTGATCTCATATCCGCTGATACTAGCACCGTACCCGGCGGCTGCCGATACGATATTAAACCGGATGCGGCTCAGCGCCTGCACAAATGCTCCGACCGTCGACGCGATGTTTGCTACCGTCTCAGTAGCCGTGAGAGATGCAATGCTGGGCATGACGGTATTAGAGACAGTCACACCGGCATCGACGGTGCGCGTGCCGATAACCTCCGAACCGCGCTTTGTGACGACAGTCGCCCTCAATGTTCCAGAGACGGCCGCCGGTAGCTTTGCGAGGATTGCCCGGCTCTCTGCCTGAGAGAGCTGTACGCTCGAGACGTCGCCTAGCGCGGTTCTCGTCGCAATGTTCGCGCCCCCGATGGAAAAGGTTACATCGTGGGTATTCCCCGATTGATTGGCGGTCAGGGTCAAAGGAACGTTCGTCGCGCTGTCGGCCACTTCGAACGCGGCCAATGATGGCTGCGTGGGAGAATAGAGCGGAAGGTTCTGCTCGGTATTGATCCAGGCGTACTCATAGTAGCCGGAGTTCCCCGGCAGGTTGAACCGGATTGTAACAGCGGGCCAGGACGCCTCGTCAACGACAAAGCCACCCGAGCGATAAGAGTACGCTGTTTGCGCGGTGACCTGCCCGGACGCTCCTGTCTTGGCTAGAGCCAGGGCTTGAGTCGAATAGGTGGGGATCGTTTGTTGGATAATGATGGTCGAGTTGTTTACTACGCCATTTAGAGTTGTTGGATCGCCGGCCATCTATCTATCCTCCTATCCACCGAAAAACAGTGTGTCGACCGTCTGTGCCGTACTTTTCCATCTTGTGATTGCCGACCTGCAACGAGTTCACTATTGTCGCGGAGTTGATGTACAGCGTTTGTCCGGTGATATAGGCAACAACGGCGCCCCCATCGACGAAGTTAATCCGATCATTTTGCACCTGGATTGATAGCGGTGAGTCAAAGGCTCCAACTGTTAGAAAGCCGTCATCGAACGTCATGTACTTCGTTACGTCAGAAAGTGTGACACTATGGTTATCCGTAGAGGCCTGTACTTGCTGAACGAGGACAGCCCATTGATCCACTGTAAGTTGCGTAGATGCCTGGGCAGATACCAGATCCGCCAGATCCGCCGCACTGGCTGTACCTGCAATAGCGTTATCAATTTGGAGTAGCTCCGCCTCATATGATTCGCGGTCAACTTTCGTCACCAGCGATCCTTCAACCATTTGCAGGCTCGCCGCAGTGTTAGCGATCTGATCCGGGAGTGTAAGCGTTTCACTGACTCTAATTTTCTCGGCAGCTATCCCTGTCGTGTTAATGTGATCGGTGTCGATGCTGCCGGCAAGGATTTGTTCAGCGCCCACCAACCCTGCGCCGAGCCCGCTGCCGTCGAGGACAGTCGTAATCTTCCAGGTGTCATCCGGGTTCTTGCTGTCCGAGATGATCAGGCGTCCTGCGCCGAAGTAGATCATCTTGGTAGGGCTCTCGTCGATCGGTGCGTTGAAGCTGTACAGCCCTGCGGGCAGCTCGTAGGCGTTCCCAGCCTCGAGATCGTAGTTGTAGCCATCCTCGCCCCAGTAGTCCTTCTCGATGCCCGCAATGAGTGCACGAGCCTGATCGAGGGCAGTAAGACGGGTGTCTTCCGCAGTCGATACGATCTCTTCCCGGATCGCCCGAAGCCGCCTGGCGGCGTAGCTTTCAATTCGGTCTCCAAGCTCGATCTCGACCTCTGTCGGGCGGAGGAGGTTGACAACACGCTTATAGATGCGCGTCTTATAGCGGACCCCGACATCGTCCCGGATAATAGCCACCGTGTCACCGAGTCCGGTGTCGCCCTCATCCCGCACTACAGCGCGGTAGGTGACAAGAGGCCGGGAGATCGTCTCGAGCTGGGCATAGGTCGCTGCCAGGAGCTCCTCCGGATCTTCCAGGTCAATGAACTCGGCGACGCCCATGCGCGGCTTGCCGTTGGGATAACCAAAAACAGCAGTCCGAGCAGGGATCTCGACATAGTTCTGCCCTGCCGGCTTATCGACGGGATCCCCGTTCGCGACAGACCAGACAACATCTGTGAAGAGGATCCGGCGCCCGAAGGCCTCTCCGACCTCCTCCCCGCGGCCTCGCCCGATGAGAGCAGTTACCAGGTCAACGCGGTTATCTTCATTGATAACGTCCAGGAGGCCGGTGCCATGCGCAAAGCGCTTCCCGCGATCCGCGCCGAACTGGTCCGCCCAGTCTACAGTCCTGCCCGTGATCTGGGTGCCGGAGATCGATACCCGGAAACGAGCCTCGAGTCCCTGGCTGAAAAGCCACTTGAAGCAGTCCAGACGCGTCTGATAGTAAAAGGTGGTTGTGATCAGCCTAGTGCTGTCGACGACGCCCGTGGTCCAGCGCGAACCGTCCAGGAGCGTGTCGCTGATATTCCGGACGGTCGCATTCTCCGGTCGGCGATCGACGATGATCCCGTCCGCTTTCAGGTCATCGTACGCGCTCTCAATCGCCTCAAAAGCGTAGAGGCCGTTGCTGATGAGTTTGCGATGGATCTTGTAGAGCCGGAACGTGTCCGGATTCACCGGATCACGGTGAGCGACATAGCAGGAGGCTGGGTCAATCGTGTCAACGGTCACCCGCAGCGTTCCTGCCCCGTTGATGGTTTCCGTCATGATCGCCTCACGCACAGACGCCGCAGGTGTAAGCCCGAGGAAGGTCTCGGAAGCGTCGAAGAAGTAAAGCATCAGAGCCTCCTCTCCCTGTAGGTGATCGTTAAAGCGGCGGCAGGAGTGCTCGTGATCGTATCTCCGGCTTTCACGGAGAAGCCTTCATAGTCGGACGCGAGTTCAAGCCGGTTTGCTGCCGGCTGCCCGTTCTCGGTCAGGATCGGGCTCCCCAGCCACGAGACTTTGTAGACCGCTCCTGCCGCGATCGGTCCAGTGATGTAGAGGTTGTGCTGCCCGCAGGTGATCCGCAAAGAGGCGCCAGCCGCCTCTGGGACGGCCACGATGCTCTCCAGGGCAACTGGATAGCCCGGTTCCCCGGCGAGCGTTCCTGTGCTCACCTGCGCAGCACTACGGGCGTACGGGTCTGGGCAGACAAAGGTAAGCGTTATAACCTGCTGCCTTCGATCGTTTTTCGGCGCTTTGTAGCCGTGATAGAAAGCCTGAAAGAGCCACCCGGGGGCATCCGTAAACGCCAGCTCCTGAAGCCCTTTATGTAGCTTGGCATTGAGCTCAAGGGCCGCTTCGTTGTAGTTCAGGACCAGAGCCTCGACGTAGATGTAGCGCTCCGGAAGCCGGGCATGATCTACCCAAACGCCATCCCCGCCGACACGCGCTGTCATCGAGAGCTGGGGAGACATAAGCTCCCGTCCAGTGACGTTCAGCGTGCGGAAACCGGGGATGACTTCGTCAAGCACTGACCCGCCCCAGATAGTCCGGAGCGGGTCAGGGGTCTCGATGTTCGGGCCGCTTGTGTCCGTGAATTCATACGCCATAGACAGCCTCCAATTGCTCTACCCTGCCCTGCTCCGAGCTGATGTCTGCCACGAAGGCGCGCAGGGTCTGTGTCCCGAGCTGGAGGTAGATCACAGCAGGGTTCCCGGGCGCCTCTCCGTCTGTGACGGTGGAGGGCAGAGTCGTGTCGAAGCCGGAGAGCACGCTTTCTGTGTCAAGCCCTGTAAGCGGAGCAATAAAATCATCAGCCGCTCGCTGCATGTCTCCGACCATCAAGCGCAGCCCGATGACACCGCCTTCGCCGATCATGCCGAAGAGGCGCTTCATGACTCGCGAAGGGGACTGGACTTGCATGATCGCGCGGATGCGGGATGTGATCGTGTTTGCGAAGTTTGCGGCGGCAGTTGCCAGCGCTCCCCTCCGGCTGTTCAAACCCGCGATTGCACCGTCTCCAATAGCTGCGCCCGCGCTTGTCGCGCTGCTTGTACCCGTGCGGAGGCCTCTCCCTACCTCTTCGCCCAGCTGCCGGCTCACCGTGTTCATGGCGTCCTTTTTCGCGTCGATTTCGGCGACTACTTCACTCAAGGTTTCCGCCGTGTAGCCCGGGATCGGTTCAATCGCGTCCATCGCGAACTGAGCCGCGAGGTCATGCTTGTCCTGCCAGATTTGCGCGTGTTGTGCGAGCTCGTCATCCGTCATACGGTTGTACTCTTGGATAAGTGAAGCGGCCTCTGGCCCCAGCTCTCGGAGCTGGTTGTAGACGTCTTCGCTCACACGGGTCTGCAACTCCTGCATGTTCGTAGCGTAGTTTCGGTAGCCTTCGATCTGCTGGATATTGAGTCGTGCGATCTCCGATGCCGTTGCCTTCCGGATGTCGACCTCCGTAGTTCCGAAGGCCTGCATCACGCGAAGGTTCTCCTGCGTGGCGGAGGTAACGTCGTTGTAGTACTGCTGCAGAACGCTAATATCGTGCTGCAGATCCTCCGCGCGCCGGTTCAGAAACGCTTGCAGATTGGCCTGCTGGGCCTCTCTCGCTGCGGCCTCGTCGCCCATGTAGAGCTTGGACTGCTCGTAGCGCGCCTGCTCCCGGTGCGAGAGATCCGCCCAGGTAACATCATTTTCGACAGCAGCGGCGACAGCTGCCTGAGCAGACGCTGTGTTGCTCTCACGCGCAACTTCGAGGCTTTCATAGTCGCCCAGGAGCCGCCGCGTGATTTCAGCGTGTCTTTCCTGACGCGCTTCTTCCTGTGCTGTCAGATCATCGAGAGTGTTCTGGGCAATAGTCGAGTCTTCGACATACTTGGCCATAACGCCCTCAAGATAGGCCAGATCGACATTTCCGCGAAGCTCCTGCAGCTGCTTCTCGGCATCACTGACACCAAAAACTGCAAGTTCACCTGATTCATAAGCCTGGTTCACTCGCTCCTGAAGGGCCAGATACTCTTCATACGTGATGTTGAATCGGGCCAGCTCATCATCCCGCTTCTGCTCGGCCTTCATCAGCTGCTCGGTAGCCGTGATTTTCTGCTTGATATGATCCGCAAAGGCCGCATCGTCTGCCTCAGCGAGCTGCTTCTCGACGATGGCTCTCGTCTGGCGTTCGTACTGCCCGGTCAGGTCTTTTACGCGGTTGGTAACCTTGTCGATCTCGAGACCGAGCTCCGGGTAGAGCGCATTGAGCTCGCTCACAAGTTGACGCATCCGAGCCTGTTCTTCGTTGGTCAGACTCGTCTGATTGTTCAGCTGCTCAAGCTCTCTGTAGAGCTTATCCGCGGCTTCCTTCTGCGCGATAATGCGGGAGGTCGATGTCTCGTAGGCTTTGCTGGATTGCTCCGCTTCTTCACGAAGCTTACGCATGTTGTTCTTGGCGTTGTCCAGATTCCGGACAAAATCCCAAATTGCCTTACCTACGGCAATTGCGGCCATTACAAGCGCGAACTTACCTGTTCCGCCGAGGGCGCCAGCAAGACCTGTCCCTGCCTCCTTCGCCAGATTGAGCCGGTTCTTCAGATTAGTGATCGTCTCACCGAGCTTGCCCACTACACTCATCGCAGGACCGATGCCAATGGCATACGCGCCAAACACATCGATAACAGACTGGGCGCTGTCGCTCAGTCCGCTGTACCAGTCCGCAGCACCCCTGACAGCCTCCGTCAGGCGCTGCATGCCGCCCAGGACGGGATTGAGGATCGGCTCACCGATCGCGGCCAGCATCTCCTGAAAGCTCTGCTTCAGGTTGCCCACCTGGTTCGCAAGCTCACCAGATTCGCGGGAAGCCTGGCCGGTTACTCCTGCCAGATCGTACATGGCCTGGGCATACTCCAGACGCGCAAACTGCTTGTCCTTCTCACCTAGCTTGTCCCACTCAAGCCCGAGATCCTCCGCGGCCCAGCTCGCTAGCTGTGTCTCCTTGGCGAACAGGCCTATCGCCTCGCCGCCCTCGTAGTTGCCCTTGACGAAGCTGTTCAAGCTGCTCTGGGCAGACTCCATAGAGACATCGAAAAAAGCACCAGCATCCGCGGCGAGGTTAACGGCGTCCGCCGCTCTCCCCATCGCCTCTTCCGTGCTCGCACCGAGGCCGCGGAACTGTGAGGTCAGGACCGTGTATGCCGGCTTGATCCGGTTCGGGAGCATTCCGAAATCCTCGGCCATCCGGTCGATCGACGTCTGCGCTGCTCCCTGCATATCCCCAAAGACCTGCTCGAACTGGGCGTCCATTGCCTGCATCTCGCCAGCGGTCTCGACAGCCTTGGTCAGGAAAGCCACCAGAGGCGCCGTAAGAGCCACGGTCATCTTAGTCCCGGTGTTCTTCAGCGCCGTCGCGGACTCCTCCCAGGAGCGAACGAACTTCTCCTTCGCTTTTTCCGCTGCTCGGAAGGTGCTCGAATAGTTCAGATCTCTGGCTGTCAGAATCGCCTCAACACGCTCAGTCTGTGTTGCCATTCCTTGCCTCCTTCCGTCTGTGGTATTCGCGTACGCGCTTCGCGCGCTGCAGGAGGTCGTCATAGACCTCCGAGAGCATCCCTTCGCCCAGGACCTCCCTTTCGATCGCGCTAACGTCGATCAGGTCGTGCGGGGACTGGATGAGATATCGGTTGTTAGGACCGACCTGTCGGACAGCGCGGCCGTAGAGAGCGGCAAAGGCGAGATCCTCCCGCCTGTCCGCTGTCCTGAGTCGGGCGGCCCGGAGCTGCAGCTCAAAATCGGCCCAGGGCATTCGCCGCAGAACGGTGAGATCGGTCGAGACAACCCGCAAGCCTTGAATCAGGAGGTTTTCGTAGGCCTCTTCTGACGAGACCCAGCGCTTGTCGTTTTGGGCGGCTCCAGCCTCCCCAAAGCTTCCGCGACGGGTGTGATTTCGTTTTTCATAAGCTTGGATGTCTCGTATAGCGACAAAAAACGCTCTCTCAAAGCCTCCAGATCCGTGTCTTCCGCTTCGAGATACGTATCAATCTCATCTTGCGTCGGCGGGATCTCCTCTGTGCAGGTCGCTGCCTGAATCACATCGGACAGAACCAGAACATCGCCTGAATGCATGCTGAGATAGGTGTAAGACAGCCCCTGACCATACACCAGGCCGTCAGGGGTCTTCCGTTCAAACTTCTTGTCGAGCTCACGGATAAAGGCAAGCCCGAAGCGCAGCGGGATTTCTCTCCCGCCGATACGTACACTATTCATTGCTCCTCCCTCCTGCACGTAGAAGCGGCGGCTCCCTTCGCCGGGAAGCCGCCGCTACGTAAATTCGGCCCTATTGTTTACGGCACCGGAGTGGTGTCTCGGAAGGCGTACATCGCCTCCTCCACTTCGGCATCGGACAGAGTGGCGAAGCCTTCCTGGTAGGTCCCGTCGATGCTCATGGTCGTGCTGATGGTCTTGAAGGACCCAACATCGGACGGGGTGGACCAGCTGTTGAGCTGCCCCTGGGCGTACTTCGCGGCAAACTTGCCCGCGTTCTCGCCCGAGCCTTCCTGGTCGAGGTCAATTTCCCAAACCTCGAGCTTGTCTCCGTTCTTGACAGACTCTTCGAGGAACGTGTTGACCTCGTCATAAGACGAAATAGCCTCAATGGACAGAGACACCTCGAGGCCACCGTCGGACGTGATGTTTCCATCCTTCGTCTGCGTGTTGTCGATCGTGCGGTTCATGTTCCAAGAGTGAGACGTCTGGAGCGCGAGCTTCAGAGCGCTCTTTGTCCCGGCGTCCGCCAGTCTCCGAAACGCGAGAATGGACCGCTTACCTTTCTGCGGATTGCTGGCCATATAGACCTCCTTAAAAAATGTTGTGGACGAGCGTAATCAAAGCTCGCCAAAGTCGGTTGTTTGTTGTCTGGTCCGGACGCAAGTCGATGCTGGACGCGCCTGAGTCCAGGTCAACCTGCAACCCATCCGGGAGCTCCAGAAGTTCGCCGGCCTTCAGAAAGAATTGACGTGCAAGGTCCGAGACAGCTCGACGATCCTTCTCACTTCCCCAGACGCTGATCATGGAGTAGCTCCGGCCCAGTAGACGGCTCTTCGTCGGCTGCAGCGTCAGCTGTACCGACCCGATCTGGATGTAGGGATAAGGTACGCCCTCAGGCGGAGCGTGTGTGTAGACGTTGGGGCTCAGCTCCAGAGCGATGGTGTACAGCGCGTCGTAGACGGCCTGATCCGCTGCCCTTTGCGTACTCATGACAGATCCAGTCTGGCCAGATCCGCCAGGAAGGGCTGTTCATGCTCATAGAACGCAGGCCGCATGTAGGGCTGTGCCTCCATGAAGCGTGTTCCGTACTCGACATAGCCGGCGTAATCCGCATAGGCCTGAACGGCCCCGGTCATACCGCCATCGAAGATTCGGATCTGGATGGAGCGCTTCAGGAAGCCCGTGTCCACAGGCACCTTCTCCACTGCCTTCCGGTGCACCTCAGCCGTGTGATACTGTACGACCTTCTTGACGGCCGCCAGACGCAACCGGCCATCTAGTGTTTTCGTCAAATCCTCAATGCCTTTCAGCTTGACCTCGACGATCACGGAGCACCTCCTCCCATTAGTTGTGTGGCAAGCACCGACGTTTTCCCGCGCCCGGTCCGGCTGGTTTCCGGCTTGTACTTCGCGCCCTGGAAGATCAGGTGATCCGCCTCCGGCATCGGCCCCGGGAAGATAATCCGCAGAGAGCGCGGGCTAATCTCCCCAAAGACCTGCACTTGCGTCGCCTCGTTCAGTTCGTGCACGTGGCACCATTTCCCGACCGACGCGCTCTCGGGCCCCTCCCACTGACTGGTTTGCGGGTTGTATGTCGCATTGCCTTCCTGGACGAAGATGACCAGCTGATCAAATCGCATCAGTAGATCACCACCCTCCCGTACTTGCCTGCATGGTCCGCACCTTCCTGCGTAGCCACATAGGCATTCAGGTCCGGGAGAAAGTCGTCAAAGTCAGAGACGGCGAAGGCCATCGAGTGTCCGTCCACCGCCTCCGAACTCATGCCCTCAGAGCCAATCCGATTGAAACGCCGGGCAGTAACTTCGTCCACGATCCAGGAGAGATCGGATGGAATCGCCGCGCCCGGCGGAAGGGCCGAAAGACCATAGCGCACCCGGACCTGACTCAGGAGCAGGCGCAATCGCGCCTCGGCATAGCCGACGATGAGCGAGATGAGATCATCCTTGCCGCTCTCGGTCTTGTCGCCCAGGAGCAGCAGGCGGAGATTCACCAGGCGTTCTGGGTCCATGATCAGCCCTCCTTCTTTCTCCTGGACGCGCGTCTCGGCACCGGTTTGGCCTGCTCAGGCTCAGGCTCAGACTCCGGCTTAATCTCTTCCATGATGAGTCCGAGCTCAAGCGCAAACTCGAGCTCGGACTCTGTCAGATCTGCTTCGGTCAGCCTGGTGCCGCGTGCGAAGTAACGCTGCGTCCGTTTGAGGTTAAACGGCTGCACTACGATCATTCAGCACCTCCCTGCCATCAAGGAACCACGGTGGCCTTCAGGCTTGCGAACGCTTCATCCTTGAGGATCATGAAGCCGATGTCCATCGTTGCCCGCAGCGCGTGCATGTCCCGCTCGAAGAGATTGACAGGCTCACCGTCCGACCCTTTGATCGTGGTCAGCGTTGCATCGTTGGAGATGGCATAGTTGATGCCGTAGGGGATGCCGTAGTAGGCATAGTTGAAGTCACCCGCATAGAGCGTACCCTTCAGGAAGTCCGTGATGTCCTTGTGGACGTCGAACACCGGAACGCCATCGAGGGTCTTCGCGCCACGGTCATAGACCCGCTCATTCAGGCCGTCGACATTACGGATCAGGCCGCGGAGGAGGCTGTTGTTCTGCACCTTCGAGATGTAGGCGTTCGGGACGAACCCCCCGTCGTTCAGCGCAGCCTCGAGCGCGTCGACCTTCTCCACCGTGATGTCGCCAGTGATAGCGCGGTCACCCGTCGCCGACTCCTCGACGCTCTGCGTGTAGGGGTTGGCCACATTGCAGAATGTCGCAGCGTCAAAGGCCTTGTAGAAAGCCTCGGCGATGAGCGGACGCATCTTCGTGAAGAAGTCGCCGGCCTTGTAGTTCAGGTACTCTCGGGACACAGGGATGATGACACCGAGCTTGTGCGCATACATCTTCACCTTCGCCCAGGTGGCTTTCGATGTCTGGATACGCTTACCCTCACCCACCCAGTAGGCGCCGGGCCCCTCGAGAAAGACGTCGAACTCCTTTTCCAGAGCGGACATCTCTTCATACTTCGCCAGCTGCATCATGAGAGAGTTGCTCATGACATCTTGGATGATCTCCTGGCCCTGCTGGACAGGCACACCACCTGTCAGGGTACTGAGCATCGCTGCATTTGCCGGCGTAAACGTTTCAGCTGTAGGCATGGTTTATTTCACCTTTCTGATTTCTCTCGCGAATTCAGCGAGGTCGCTGGTAGAGGTCTGGCCTGTTGCCGTTGCACTCACCAGCGGAGTGGTCTGTCTTGCCGAGGCTTTAATCGCCTCGTTGATCTGCTTGTCCCATTCGGCCTTGATGTCGGCCAGGACAGCCTCACAGGTCTCGCGCGTCGTGCCGGAGGCGAGGATCTCAGCAAAGGACAGGGGCAACCCCTGCTCCTGCAGCTTCCCTCTCAGATCGACCGTGAACTCACGGAGGTCCTGGGCAGCCTCTCGCTCTGCGATCGCCTTCTCGCGCTCGCTGAGCTGTCTGGTCGCCAGCTCCTCCGCCGAGAGCTTCGACTCCTCCTCCCACTTCGTGCGTGCCGTTGCGATCGCTTTCGCGACACGCTGGTCGAACACGCTCTGGTTCTTGGGGTCCTTCAGCACATCATCCAAAGTGGCTGGCTTTGCTGCCTGCTGCTCTGGTGCTGTCGAGTTAGCTCCCGTCTGTTCGGTGGTCTGTACCGTAGTTTCTGTGGTCTCTTTGTTCTCTTCCGACATAACGCTCTCCCTTCCCCGCGATTCCTCTACGGCCCCGCGGATCCGCTTTATATTTCCGCCCCGCCGATTCCCCCCAAAAGGGCCCCGGCGATTCAGATGCAACAAAAGAGCCTTTTAACGACATGCTCAGGTCGCAGGAGGTAGAAGCCCGGTATCCCGGGTAGTGGCCGATGCCAGACTCGAACTGGCGCTGGTGCACCTGCATCCGGCCATGAAAAAACCGCCCGAAGGCGGTCTTTTGTGTGTTTGAAAGCCTAGCCTTCTAGTACCAGGTAAAGGCTAGTCCATCCTCTTCTTCCTCAACCTCTGCTGCAGCCGTCTCCAGCTGCTGCAGGAATCCGTGGAAAAGATCTTTTTCCTCTTTTGTAGCTGGCTCACAGAGTTGGAGGCCTTTCTCCGTTCTCTCTACCTTCCCGATCAGAGGTTCCGGTATCGTGATCATTTGAGTTTCTCCTTCAGCACTTTAACGATTTCTTCCATTACACGGTTCCGCAGAGAGCTGCCAACCGACTCCGCTATCGTTTCCGCTGAGTTCACAGAAGCGTATGTGCCTATCTCACTCTCCACCGTGACTTGATCATAACTCACACCAAGGTTTGTGAATGCCGTTCTAACAACGTCAGATGAAAACTTCCGGCCTCTAAGCTCTCTCAGGACGAGCGCTTGTGCAAGCCGATCGCCCCCTCGGGGATCTACCCCCGCCTCCTGGAACGCCTGACAGTACTCCAGCATGTGGGTCAGCTCGTGACGTATGATATCGCGAGCTCCATCTTTTGGCGTCCAAAAGCCTGCTTTCACGTTGGCGTCTATCATCCGTTTCAGCTGCTCTGGATCGGCAAAGCTCCGTAAATTAACGACAAGCCTTGTATGCACTCCTGCCCGCCCATCAAATCTAATACTCGCGGAAGCCGCGGCCTCTTTGCTGGACGTTACCGGCACAAACTCATTGATGAAGCCGTGCAGCTGTGGGAATTCTGTGTAAAACTCATCCAGTGTGTTAGCGATGTCTGTGAGGATCGAAAGGTCAACATTCGTGGCCGTCACCTTCTGGAAGCCAAGCTCCTGCTGCAAGAACTCCCTGACAGCTGTCTTTGTCTTAAAATTCCGTCGGTCAGGAGGCGGAGGGGCCATAGCCCCGGACGCCTCTTTTACGTACTTCTCATACTCGGAGATCGCGGCCTCAACCTCGTCCCGGTCAGCATAAGCCACAGTCGAGCAACGACAGTTCGGATGTATCGGAGGCGCATTGATGCCAATCCGCATATCTTCTACAGCCGTCCGGTCTCCGTTCTTGGCTGCACAGATCGGGCAGGCGGAGGGCTCGGCAACGAACTGGAACGTCTCGTACCCAGCCTCTTCGTACGCCTTCTTCTGCGCGGCTACCTGGACGCGGGCGGTCTCGGTGACGGCGAGACGCTCCATGGCGTACTCTATCCCGCCCCGATCCTTTTTGCCCTTGAAGGCTTCCGTCATGTATCCGTCCAGCGTCTGCATCCAGGACAGCGGACTTTCTCCGCGCTGCAGGGACCGGGTCAGGCCCTCGTTCAAGCGCTGGCGGAGGACCTCTTGGTTCGCCCAGATATCCTCGGAGAAAGTCGTGCCGTGGAAACTCGCCTCTGCGATAGTCCTGGCATCGAAAGCTAGTTGCCTGGCGTCGGGCACGGACTGGGCCAGGAGCCCGGCCTGTCGTCGGAACTCCGTTACCGCCGTGTCCTTCAGATGCTCGCCGAGCGTGTAGGCCATATCGTCGGCCATCTTGATCAGCTCGAGCCCCATCTCACGCTCGAGCAGCTGCTGACGGTTCAGCTTCATCTGCAGGTTGTAGAGCCGCATCTCCGCGTTTGCCTGAGGGCTAAAGGCTATAAGCACATTCCTGCGATTCGCGACGTAATATTCCGCCTTCCGCGCCAGAGCTTCAATATCGGCCGCTGACGCGCGTTTGCGCGCCTCCGCTATCGTGATGCCCTCCGTTGTCGCGTAACGCGCCACCCATGCCTCTGCGTCTCTCCTGCAAGCGTCCAGCGTGTACTGTGCGATCCTCCCCATCTCTTGTCGGATAACCGTCTCATCGCGCCGAGCGCGAACGATGTGGAGGCGTTCGCGCTCTACGGCGTACTGAGTGTGTCGGTCATCAAGGGCCATGCGCCTCCTCCGATCGTGTCAGCCGCCGGCAGTACCGGCACTGCGTTCTCTGCCTCGACGCGCTCCATCTCCTGCTGCACGTCATCGACGAAGGACAGGAGGCTAAGCATCGTCTCCTGGCTCAGCTGGCCACCGGAGTTGATAAACGCCTGCAGCTCTTCGAGGTAGGCCGTCGGCAGGTTCTGCGAGAACTGGAAGTCGAGC
Organism: Bacillota bacterium; assembly: GCA_030057555.1. Classification (GTDB taxonomy): domain Bacteria; phylum Bacillota; class Clostridia; order Saccharofermentanales; family Fastidiosipilaceae; genus JAEZYR01. The sequence goes on from JASGUU010000016.1 coordinate 32,430, forward strand.
TGGACGGGATCGCCGCTATACTCCTGGACGTTGCGCTTCAGGTTTTCCAAAAGCTTGTAGCGGACCCGGAAGCCTTTCGCGAGGAACTTCTCCTTGTCGCTTCGCTTCTGCTGCAGGCCGAAGAGTTTGTACTTCAGCGCCTCGCCCGACCGATTCCCAGCAAACGCCTCGTCGGAGAGATTCGGGACAGAAGCCTGCGAGAAGATGTCCTCCTTCAGGCGTGCCTTGTATGCCTCGACACCCGCGACGTCGTAGGACTTCGTCAGGTAGTGCGCTTTCACAGCTCCGCGCATTCCATCGCTGTCCTCACTCGGGATCAGAACGAGGAGATTTGCATCCTTCATCTTCCGCAGATATTCCGGATCGTCCGCGTTTTTCAGTAGCCCCTCGATGACCAGAATGGCGTCATTGAAGTCCGTCATGTAGTTGGCCGTGTCGGACTGTGCCGCGTCGTAGGCATCAATGAGAGGCAGCTGCTTCTCGTAAACGCCCATCCTGTAGCGGTCACTGCGATACTCGACGATCGGAACGCCCATGAACAGATGAGGCTCCGGAGGCGTGTCACTCAGCTGCAGCCGGCCCGTGGTCAGCGAATGCGGGAGGAAACGATAAATGAACTCCGGCGTGTAGAGCTCCACCAGGTACTTCGAGGTCGGGTCGAGCTCGTTTTCCGGGTAGTAGCGACACGCGCCGATGACCTTCGAGGCCACTGTACGATCGTAGATCATAAAGACCTCTCGCGGTTCGAGACGATAGATCTTGTCCTGGTCGTTTTCCGTGCGAACCAAAAGCTCAAAGGCGCGTCCGAAGTTGTTCTGATCCTTCCCGATCTCGAGGTTGTGGGCGTCGATGTCGTTCGCGATGCCGAAGTCGTCGACAATCCCAACAAAGTCTGACTGCTCCGTGGCATACACGTCCCGAACCTTGACCGGGATGGAAAGGACATACGTGTTCAGGAAGTCCGAGATCAGGCTAGCAAAGCTGTGGCGGATCCGGTGATCGCTCTTCCCCTGCTCCTGCCGGCGCTGGCCGGTGAGTATCTGACGGTTGTTGCCCAGGTAGTACGCCTCGAGCGTCTCGAGCCGCGGCACCTGGTACTCCCGGTGATGCCGGATCATGTCCAGCAGCAACTTGGGCGTCTCGAGGATCTGCTCAATGCTTTCCGCCCGGTAGCGCATCACCGACTCGTACGTGTAGGAGACGTACGCATCGGACGAAACGGCTTGCCTCTCGTTTGTTCCGTATTCCCATGTCGTATTGCTCATGTGCTTGTCTCCTTACAGCCCGAAGCGGCGCAGCGCGCTCACCTGCTGATCAATATCCGCCGGCTTTCCCTTAGGCCTCCGCAGAGGCTCCACTCCGTAGCGCAGGGCGGCCATGGCGTCATCCATGTACTCGACCGGCTCCTCCAGGTAGAGGCCTGTCCGTTCGTCTCTGCGGTATTTCCACTGCCCGATCTCTTTTAGTGTGTTCACGCAGCTCGGATGAATGCGGATCCTGTGCTGCCGCAGCACGTCGATCTGTGCTGAGACGGATCCAGGATACTTTTTAACCGGGCGGGCGCTGTAGCCTGCCTGCTTCCACATCTTGATCCGGTCCGGCTCCGCGCTGTCGCACCACATCGGGACACTCCGGTAGAGCCCGCGTCGGTTCGCGATGGCTATTAGCTCGGTCGTTGTTTTCTCGATCTCGTAGATCTCCCGGAGCACATTAATCTCGCCGTCCTTGTGCCCGAGCTCGAGGATGGCGTTCGCGTGGTTGAAGCCGAAGTCCTGTCCGTAAGTCAGGGAGTCAAAGTGATCGCGCTCCTGGCTGATCTCCTCGACCTGCCAGTTGCTCAGAATCAGGCCGCCGACCTCACCCCACTCGCCGAGACCGTAGACCTGGTAGCCGTCCGGATCGACGATCCGCCGGCGCTCCATGCGCTGGTAATAGGCCTTGTCAATGAACCGGTTGTCTCGGTAGGTCGACTTGTGCGTCAAAACGTTTGGGTCCGGATAATCGAAGAACACACGCTTGATCCAGTGCGCCTTCGAGACCGGGTTGAACGTCATCTTGATCTGGTAGAACAGCCCGGCAGGCAAATCGCCGCGGAGGCGGTCGTCGATGACCTCGAAGTCCGGCTGCGTGATCTCCGTCGCTTCTTCAATCCAGACGTCCGTCAACTTGCCATGCGCGAAGCTAATGGACTTCAGTTTCTCCCGTTGCCGCTCATCGTTCATGCCACGAAACAGGATGCTGTTGCCGTTGACGCAGCGAAGCATCAGCGGGCTAACAGTCGCCTGCCAGTAGGGCGCGAAACCCGACCGGTTAATCGCGCCGTAGAGCTCGGCGAAAGTAGAATCTCTGTTTGTGACCTCTGCCTTCCGGACCGCCAGGAGGTTCCGGCCCTTGTCCTGCATCAGGCGGAGGATGTACTGCTGCGCAGTATCGTAGGACTTGCCAGAGCCGGCAGAGCCCAGCATGGCGACATATCGGTGCTTTGACTGATGGACTGGCTTGAAGATCGGGTTACTCTGAATCCGGATCGTCTTCGCCATAGTCCACCTCGATCCGGAGCGCCATATCTCCCGTCATCTCCTGCCGGTCCGTGAACAGGCGATAGCGCCTGCCCAGGAGCTCGGCAGCACGCAGCCGCTCTCTGGCTGAAACATCGATGCTCGTGATTGTCTGCTCGCCTCCTCCGGTCCCGATCAGCGTCTCTTCCTGCTGCTCGCCTCGCATGAGCGAAGTTAGGTACTTCAACACTTCATCCTGCTTCGCGATCGAGGCCTCTTCCTTCTCGGCGATCCGCTGGTCAATCCGTTCCCGAATACTAGGTTTTGCTAAGTTCTCCGACCCTGTAGGATTCGGATGCTTATAGCCTGCTCGCCTGGCAGCCTCAGTCGCGTTCCCGCATATAAGGTACTCATCGACGAAGCGTTGTTGCTTGATCGTAAGCTTCTTCATCGACGCATACCCCCTTTCAGGCATCAAAAAAGCCGCCCAGGTGGACGACTACAAACATACCGCTACAAGAGTCACTCTTCGTCGAGATAAACAAGCGCTGGTATGTTTCCCGATAGTTTCATTTCTTTCCGGATCAGAAAGCTCTTTTTGTTTTACCAACGTAACACTTTATTGCAGCGAAAACACAATACAAAGCTGCCCAAACCTCGGCAGCCCGTTATTCAAAGAAAGTCACCCTTCCGTACTTATCTTTTGACTCCTTTAGTTGCGCATATACGGTTGGGGATAGCATCATCTTATACTCTTTGCGTTCTTCGCCTTGGACCTCGGAAAAGTGTAACCAACTGTACTCATACAGCAAAGGGAAATCCCTTTCAGCGTGATAAGGCACAAACCCAAACGGACACGTATGAGGGACGTTGCCTCCCTCCATAAGTCTATCCACCACTTCTTTTTCGTCCGCCGATAACGAGTCGTATTCCGCCCTTATATAGTGCAACTGTCTGTTTCGTTCTAAGGTCGTTTCCTTCTCATGGATCTTTAATTCTATCTTTAGCTTTTTCCTCTCAGAGCACCGCTTCAACCAAAACACGATCGCGTGGGTTACAAGAAAACCGCCAAAAAAGAACAACGGTAAGAGCTTATCATGACCTAGTTTCTTGGCAAAACTGGAGCTATCCGGGACAAAATAAAACCCGAGAATGGCTACCACCACACCTACCCCTGTAGGGACTAAATGTTTATCAAGCAGGCGAATGAGGGCCTCTATTGCCTTCTCTCCCATCTGCACAATCCTCACGAGCTTTTGCCATGAGATTAGCACAAAAGACCTAAACCGACTGTGCTTTTTTCCGCCTCTCTATTATGTTGTAACTCTCAGTAAGATGCGTTTTTTCAAGGATCGCTATGTAATGCCCCATCTCGTGTAGCACGCAAAAGCGCCGAAGGCTCTTTCCTCCCCCGGCGCTTCTGACAGCTCTGCTGTTTACATGATACACGATTTCAGGCGCTTGTCACGCGAAACATTTGAAAGTTTTAGGAAGTTTTAGGAAGTTTTAGGAAGTTTTGTGAAGTCGTTTCGCTGATTTCCTGCTTTTCCGCCTCTCGAAGCTCCCATTCCGTGTAAAAATCCTGTCTCGCCTCCCTGTAACGCTCTTGCACCCATCGGCTGCTGTACCCCGTGTCATCTGCCACCTGGGCGATCGTCCACTGCTTGAGGTGCACACAGCAGATGATCTTGTCCGCGATCGGGTTCAAGCGGAGGCAGGTCTCACCGATCTCGTGGATCAGAGTCTCGATTTGTCCTTGGACAGTCCGGATCTCCGCGTCGAGGTCACGCTCGTGCTTGGTGTCGATCAGAGGCTCCGGCCCGGTCCAGGTACCGCCCTGGACGCTGGCGTGCTCGTACGGCCTGGGCGGCGACACGGCCTCCAGGGCGGCCTCGATCGCTGCCCGACGTCCGTCCAGGTTGACAAGCAGCTGGCGAAGGCTGTCCAGGGCAGCCAGCGCATCAAACACCGGCGGCTCAAGCTGCCGTTCGCATTGTTCCATCATCCGCTCTC
>JASGUU010000017.1 GCA_030057555.1 Bacillota bacterium
CGGGACTAGATCCCAAGCAAAAAAACGGCGCCCTCAACTGTACGGTTCCATTATCCTATGTGGCTCATAGGATCTGTGGAAAGCCTGACCAAGGCCATGTATCCTTGGCCGACTGCAATATACAAGCGGAATTACATCTGTGTTTCCAAAACCGCTGGTCCTATCTCAAAAACCTCTGCTCACCTCCTCTTCCATCTGCTCCAATAGAGCACTTCGTCCCTGACCACATTTATCGAAGGACGTTGATTTCCATGTTTCGTGTTGACTCTGACTCAAGCATGCACTGTGTCGCCACTGCCAAAAGGTCCCCGTTTGTTAACGAGAACTGTCCAGAACATAATAAACAGAATATTCGCAGGTCACGTTTTTTGTCAACAAGACACAAGAAAACTGAAAGCATTTACCATAAATTGGTGACTTGGGCCACCCGTGACGCCGCGGTTTCGGCATTTTGCTCAGCAGCAGCATGACCCGGGTGCCATGCCGTTTCCTGTATCCTCCTGCTGACCCCCACTTCGCCGGCGGGGGCAGTTGAAAAAGCGCCTGATCTGGTTTTGAATAATGCATGGCCAAACTGATGGCTGACGCGCATGAGTGATTGGAGAGGACATGACATGATCGCGACGAAGACGGCGCTGGTCACGGGTGCGGATCGCGGATTCGGTTTGTATATGGTGCGGGGACTGGCGGAAGCCGGCTACCGCGTCTACGCCGGACGGGTGCTGCCGGACTACACCCTGCTCGACAGGCTCGCAGAGACCGACCCAAACGTCGTGCCCGTCTGGCTGGATGTCTCCGAGGAGAAGGACATCGAAGAGCTGCGTGACCGTATCGCGCGGGAAAGCGGGCGGCTGGACATCCTGGTCAGCAACGCGGCGCACATGGGCGGCGACAATCCATCCGAGCTGGGCGGTACGCGGCCCATTGACTTTGCCATGCTCGAAAAGGATTTCTGCACCAATTCCATGGCGGCTCCCGTGCTGACCGACCGCATGCTCGCTCTGCTGGAGAAGGGTGAGGACAGGCTCCTGTTCTATACCTCCAGCGAGATTTCCAGCCTGCGTCTGATGACGCGCGTGGGTGCCATGCGCTACGCGCAGACGAAAACGGCGCTCAATCTCGGCGTGCGCATGCTCTTCAATGAACTGCGCCCCAGGGGCTATCGCTTCCGCCTCTATCAGCCCGGCGGCATGAAGCGCATGCTGCCCGATGGAACGCTGGACCAGAGCCGCGGTTCGGTGGATCCGATGGATTCCGCGGCCGAGGCGCTGCGCCAGATCCTGACAGAGCGCATGGATGAGGATCGCCTCGCGCTGATCGACTACCACGGGCGCGAACTGTCGTTCTAGGGAGGCTGTCACATGAGCAGAGTCTATGTCACATCGCTGGAGAGCGAATTTGCGAGGGAACTGGCCGCGCTGTACGAGGCGGAGGGCTTCGAGATCACCGCACAGCCAGGTCCCGGCATCGAATACTTTATCGACACGACAGACGCCTATGTCGAGGGCGATGAAAAAAAGGTGGGTGAGGGCATTTCCATGACCGCAGGCGCCGCTGCCTACCGCAGGAACGTCTGTGAGCCGCTGCAGAAGCTGGAGCAGGTCATCCCGTGGATGACAGGCAAAAAACGCATCTGTTTTCTCAACTCACCCGCGGCATCCATCAACTGCTGCAGCGGGACGGCAGCTTTCGGGCACAACATGTCGAAGGCTGCCATCAACCTGATACTGGTACTGACCAAGAACGGCCTGATCCGGCGCGGCTTCACCTTCCGCCTTTTCGATCCGATGACCGGTGAGGTCCAGGCGGATCTGGCGGCACGGAGCGGCTATGCCTATTTCACCCGCGACCGCTTTCAGGACGACTTCACGGACGGTCTGGGCCGTCATGACGAGGAGAACCTCATCGTGCGTGACGCACTGGGCCGGGAGATCCCCTGGTAGGACGGCCCGAAAACAGTTTCCAGGCAGGAGGCTATTCCATGAAGATACTGGTCATCTGCGACGATTTCTGGCATCCGGGCGAGATTGTGGCGCGGGGCCTGAAGCCTCTCGAAGAGCATGGCTGCGAGCTCGACGTGGTGATGCACGCACGCGACCTGCTCTACCCCGCCATGCTGCGCGACTACGATGCCATCATCAATGCCAAAAGCAATGTCTTCAGCCCCGCCAATCAGGCACCGTGGTTCGATGCGAGCGTCACCGCCGTCATGCCCAATGACTTTCGCAGCTACATCGAAGAGGGACACGGCTTCCTCGCGCTGCACGCGGGCAACTGCTACAGCCGCGAGCGTCAGGCGGATATGGCCCGGCTGACGGGAAACTCCTTTCTGGGTCATCCGCCGCAGTGCGAGGTCCGAATGGAGCCGGTGGGTGAGCATCCCATCATGCGCAATGTCAGGCCCTTTGCCGTGCGCGACGAACACTACTGCATTGATGTGCACGCCAGGGACATCGACCTGTTCATGACCTCCTCCTCCGACACCGGGGCGGGCACCCAGATGGCGGGTTATACCCGCAGTCTGGGGAAGGGACGCTTCTGCTGTCTCACACCCGGCCACAACTACTCCGTCTACAGGGAACCGGAGTTCCTGAACGTGCTCAAAAATGCGCTGGACTGGTGCGTCGGCAGGATCTGAGCCTCAGAGCCGGGGAATATCCGGATACCTGGACAGGGGCTTTTCCAGTATTCTCTTAATGAGCGCGTTGAGATGCGAAGACGGAAGCACGATAGCCCAGGCTCCATGGTAGATGCGCTCCCCTCTCAGCCTGCCTGCCCGGGATCCGGCTGTGATACCCTCGATACCTGATACCCTGCGGCGCGGGCCGCGAACAGCGGGAGGAACGGTACATGAGCGAAGCAAAAGGCAGAACGGTACAGGTGGCGGCGATCCAGATGCTCGGCAATCGCGGGGCGGAGGCGAACCGCCGCGTGGCCGCGGAACGGGTGTGCGAGGCTGCGGCCGGCGGGGCACGGATCATCCTGCTGCAGGAGCTCTTTGCAGACCGCTACTTCTGCCAGCTCGAGGACGAGACCCTCTATGAGCAGGCCGAAACACTTGAAGACAGTCGGCTGGTGGCGGACTTTGCCAGACTCGCAGCCGAACTCGCCGTCGTCCTGCCGCTCAGCTTCTACGAACGTGCCGGCAACGTTTTCTACAACTCCATCGCCATCCTGGACGCCGATGGCAGCCTGCTCGGAGTCTATCGGAAGGCCCATATACCCGACGGCCCCGGCTACGAAGAGAAGTTCTACTTCGCCCCGGGCGATACCGGCTTCCGCGTCTGGGACACGGCCTACGCCCGTATCGGCGTCGGGATCTGCTGGGATCAGTGGTTCCCGGAAGCCGCCCGCATCATGAGTCTGCTGGGTGCCGAACTGCTCCTTTACCCCACCGCGATCGGCTCCGAGCCGCTCGACCCGGCGGTCGATTCGGCCGCACACTGGCAGAACTGCATGATCGGGCACGCAGCAGCGAACCTCGTCCCCGTTATCGCAGCCAACCGCGTCGGCCGCGAGCGCATGGAGCTTGGCGGCATGACAAGCGAGATCACATTCTACGGGCATTCCTTCATGACCGGGCCGCGCGGCGAGATTCTGCAGCAGGCCGGACGCAGCGAAGAGGTAATCCTGCGGCAGAGCTATGACCTCGATGAGCTCGGACGGCTGCGCCGGGGCTGGGGGCTCTACCGCGACCGCCGCCCCGACCTCTACGGGCCGCTGCTGACGCTGGACGGCTGTACCAGACTCAGGGAATAAGGCGGAAGAGCTCCGTGACGCGATGTCGGCTGTCGAGCAGGTGATTGTACTGCAGCAGCTCATAGGAACCGAGCAGCTCCGCGTAGGGACTGTCCTCGATGCGCTCGTAGCGGCGGCCGTCACGGCCTACGAGGCCATGCTGTGTCAACACCGGGACCTCTTCGCAGACATCGTCGAGAAAGTAGAACCAGGGTGACTTCGGCAGGCCGGCGGCATTCAGCAGCTGGCCCGCGAGGAAGTTGAGGCTCGTCCGCCAGCCGCTTGACTCGGGCAGATCGAAGTTGGCCCAGATCACATAGGGGACGAGATAGCGCTCTCCCGGCTCCCACTCGCCGGTATCGGGCATCAGGTGCTCGACGACGTATTCGTTCGGCTGATGGTCGCCGAAAAAGAGCAGAATCGTCGGCCGCCCGGCTCTTTCGAGGCGCTGCACAAAGTCCGCCAGCGCCTGATCGGAGCGTTCGATCAGCGAGAGGTAGGTGTCGAAATAGCGTGACCCTCGCGGTGAGAGGGCCTGGAGGTCATGCGGAAAGTTGTCGAATTCCGCGCTGTAGCCGCCATGGTTCTGCATGGTGACGGCGAAGGCAAAGAGCGGCTCGGCATCCGTCGACGTCTTCCGATAGATGTCGATCTCGTCGTAGACGGCGGCGTCGGTGACATAGTTGCGCAGTTTGCTGCGATGGCGGAACGTCTCGAGGAAGACCGACTCCTGGAAGCCCAGCTGCTCATAGACGCGCTGGCGATCCCAGCCCTTCGCATGATACGGATGCAGGCCGACGGTGCGGTAGCCGAGATCGTTCATCAGGCTGACGAGACCGGGCATCTCGCCGTTGATGTACTGCTGGAAGGCAACGGAGCCGGCCGGCAGCCAGTACATCGAATCTCCGGTCAGAAACTCAAACTCCGAGGTGGCGGTGTTGCCGCCGACAATCGAGACCTCGGCGAAGCCGCGGATCGCGTTCTCCGTCAGGGAACGGAAGAAGGGCATGTAGTCGCGGTTGGTGGTGAAGTCGTCGAGCACCGCCGGATCCGAGAAGGCCTCGTTCATAATGACGATGATATCGGGGCGCACATCGGGCAGGGTCTGCGTGGCCGCGGGCAGGCGGCCCTGCGTGCCCGTGCTCCCCTCGCCGAGGGGATTTCGCGCTGCAAAGACCTCGGTTCCGGCCGCTGTATCCGCCTCGTCCTGTCCGGCAGGCTGCGAAAACGCGGTGGACTCTGCGGACGGCCGGGGCAGATCCGCCGCAGCGGCCGTTGACCCGGTGCCGGCACCGGCTGAGGCGTCATTTCTGCCCGCATTTCGCGGCAGCGGGACCTCGGATGTCTGCGGACCCGAAGAGGGGGCCTCCCCGTCACGCTCCAGTTCGAGATAGGGAGCCGCAATATCCTCGATGGCGGCGATCGAATAGCCCTCCGGTTCTCTCACGCGCAGATAGCGGTAATTGGAGAGAAAGGTTGCCATGAAGCCGTTTTTACGATACATGACCGTCGGCGTGAAGAGGGTGCCATCAATCTGAAAGAATTCGTGGAGTCCTGGCGTCAGCAGGGCGACGAAAAGTCCCACGCAGAGCGCGACCGCGAGGGGCAGGGTCAGCAGGCGCACACGCAGGCGTGGCCAGATGCCCGCATCATGGCGCACCAGGCGCAGTCTGGCCCGACTGGCGAGCAGAATGGCCAGTGCTGCGACCGCGCCGATGCCAAGCAGCTTGATGTCCCAGGGGAAGGAGTAGTTGTCGAGCACGGACATGGCCGTGCCGGCGGAGTTCAGATCCCAGGGCACGAGAGGTGTCGAGCGGAAACTCATGACCAGATAGTTGGCCAGGCCGACAGTCGTCGCGCTGGCTATGGTCAGTGTGGCGGCTGCCCGAACCTGGGCGGTCAACGTCAGGAAGAAGAGTTCCAGCGCCAGCCAGATGCCGACATTCAGGAGCTGGAGTCTCTGTTTCATGGCAAAGGGGTCATGGGTATAGGCCTCGACAATCCAGAAACTGATCATCGCCGTCAACAGAAGCAACAGAATGCCGGTAGAGGTAATCCAGAACGGATGCTGCCCTGCCGAGGCGATCCGGCCGGCAAAACGGCTGCGGGCAAACGGGCGCCCGGAAACGGCGGACGTTGCCGTATGGAAACGGTCGGCGGGCTTCTCGCGCGTCAAATCGCCGAGGATTTCATCGCGGCTGCGATGACGGATGGGTTTGGATCGGATGCGGCTCACAATTGTCCTTCTTTTTCCTGCTCTCATGTCCGCAGGCTCTGAATCCGGCCAGATTCGACAAATCAGACAGCATGGCGGGCACTGCTGCTACGCTGCATTTTTGGCACTGCTGCCTATTCGCTTAATATAACACGGAGCAAAGCATTTGCTAACTCATCCGTAACATTCGCGCCACAATCACAGCTGTCTCCGGAACATGCAGGTTCATTTTCAGGCAGCGGGGGGGACGGAAACTTTAATATTCTCCTAAAACTGCCCTCACACAACATGACAGCTCAGCCCTCTGGGCCGCCAAAGCTGTAGCGGCCCGGAAACAGGCGGACCGGCGCCGTCTGCGCGGTGCCGTGCTCAGAGCCGGCTCATGTCAGTGCTCGGGGTTTGCGCTGTTTCGCGGAAATGCCTGCATTTCAGACAATTCTGGCCATCCGGCCTGCCAGCCGTGCCGGTGGCCGGATGGGCAAACATGAAGCGGAGGACTCAGAGGCCGACGAGCCAGCGGTGCTGGCGCAGCATGCGTCCGATGCGAATCTCGCGGCCGTGGCCGGGGCAGACCGGCGTCTGCTCATCCTCCTGCTCAATCAGACGACGGAAACGGCGCAGGCTCTGCTGCTGCTGTCGTATATCGCCGCCGGGCAGGTCGGTACGTCCCACCGAGTCGGCAAAGAGGAAGTCACCGCTGAAGATGGCCACGGCCTTCTCGTGATCCGCGGGCAGCAGACGATAGACCAGATCGCCCGGCGAATGGCCCGGCAGAGCCCAGACGCCAATACGCCAGTTCGCATCAAGGCGCACAGTCGAGCCTTCCTCCAGAATGCAGTCGGCCTCGCGAAAACGGCTTGCCTGCCCGAACCAGCCCGAAAGATTGGCCTCGGGATCACGCAGCCAGTCGGACGTGGTCCGGCTCGCGTAGACCCTGGCCCCCTGCCCGCGATAGGCATCGATCGCGGCGATGTGATCGTAGTGAGCGTGGGTTAGAAGCACACGCCGTACCGGGGGCACGTCGCTGCCCAGCGACGCGGGCCCCAGTCCCGCATCAATCAGGGTCAGGTTGTCGCCGATGCGGATCAGCCAGCCGTTGGACGAGCCGGCCGACTCCGCGATACGCAGCAGCTGCAGTTCTTCCTTCGCAGGCGCGGCATCCTTGTTGTCTTCTTTTCGCTCACTCATATGTCTCTTCCATCATATCAGTCAGCCGCGCCGGAGCAGCGACTGTGTGCTCTGGATTCTGTGTAGCGCCCGGCGGGGTCGGAGCATGGCGCGGGCAGGCTCACGGGCGTATAGAGCTTCCCTGATCGAAGCGGGTGTAATGATCATTCCCATGGTGCAGCTTCCTCGTAGACCGGCAGCAGGCGACCCTCGGCAACCGAAACCAGGCCGCGCGGCAGCAGACGCAGAGCGGGAATGACCGGCAGACTGACGAACGACAGCGTCATAAAGGGATCAATGTCTGCCGCGGTACCGAGGTCACGGGCCAGACGCTTGAGCTCCTCGAGGGCTGCGGCGACCACGGCTGCGGATTCTGTGCTCATCAGGCCGGCAACCGGCAGGGCGAGCTGGCCGCGCACGCAGCCGCCGTCCGCAACCGCCAGGCCGCCCTGCATCTGGATGACGGCTCGGGCGGCGAGGAGCATATCGCGCTCGTTGGTGCCCGCCACGATCAGGTTGTGGGAATCGTGGGCGATGGACGAAGCGATCGCGCCGCTTTTGAGCCCATAGCCGTGCAGATAGCCCAGGCCGAACTGGCCGGTACGGTGGTGGCGCTCGAGGACAGCGAGGCGGACGATATCCTGCTCCGGATCGACACCGGGGATGAGACCCTCGCGGATACGTACGGGCAGCAGGCGCTCCAGCGTCAGCAGCGAATGCGGCACGAGCTCGATCGCCCGCAGTCTGAGGCGCCCCTTGAAGAGTGCGGTTTCCTCGCGCTCGGTGAAACGCACGGAGAAATCCTGTTCTGTAAGCGGACCGACATTCATCGAGCGGAAGATGCGGGCATAGCGGGTGGCGCGGTCGGTCTGGCTGCGGGCTTTCGTCCGCAGCGGGGCAAGCAGCCCACCGCCCCGGGCGACGAGGCGGCCGCGGTGCCAGACCCGGTCCGCACGGAAGTCTACAAACGAGGCGAAGCTGATCAGGTCGGCGAGGCGTCCCGGAGAAACAGCGCCGCGGTCGTCAAGTCCGAAGCACTGGGCGGCATGCAGCGTGGCCATGCGCAGGGCCCGCAGCGGATCTGCGCCGAGCTCGATCGCACGGCGCAGCGAGGCGTCAATGTGGCCGTCCCTGAGCAGATCGCCGGGGTGGCGGTCGTCGCTGACCAGCAGGCAGCGGCTGTCCCAGGGCGGCTCGAAAAGCTCGATGAGGGCGGCGAGGTTGGGCGCCGCCGTGCCCTCGCGGATCATGACCCACTGGCCGAGCGCGAGTTTCTCTCGCGCCTCCGCCATATTCGTCGACTCATGGTCGGTCAGGCAGCCCGCCGCCACATAGGCCTGCAGATCGCGTCCCGTGAGACCGGGCCCGTGTCCGTCAATATGCGGGGCGTCGGCGAGCTTGGCCAGCAGGTCGTCATCTCCTGCGAACAGCGCCGTATGGTCCATCACCTCGGCGAGGCCGATGACCCGCTCCCGCTCATAATAGGGACGCAGACGGCCGGCATCGAGCACCGCCCCGGCGTCGTCAAGCGGCGTGGCCGGCACGCTTGAGGGCAGAGCGATACGCACATCGAGCGGCAGATTCTCGCTGAGCTCGAGCATGTAGTCGATGCCGTCGCCGCCGACGACGTTCGCAATCTCGTGCGGATCGGCGATGATGGTGCCGGTGCCGTGGGGGACCACAGCAGCGGCGAGCTCGGGCGGCGTCAGCATGCTGGACTCGATGTGCAGATGGCCGTCGATCAGGGCAGGGGCGAGAAAGGCGCCATCGAGGTCGCAGATCTCCGTCACGCCGTCGCCGTCCGCGCTGCCGGCCGGCAGCAGGCAGGCGATGCGTCCCTCGACGATGCAGACATCGCGGGGTTCGACGGAGAGGGTGAAGACATTGACCACCCGGGCGTTTCGCAGCAGCAGGTCAGCCGGCTCCAGGCCGCGCGCGACGCGAATCAGGCGGGCTTCGGCCGCCGGATCACTGCGCCTGTTCACTGTCCACCTCCGGTGGCGTCCGTCTCCGCCATGCTCTCGTCCTCCAGCAGAAGCTCGCCCGGTCCCTCCAGCAGGACTGAAACACAGACGGCGAGCGCCCGTGCCAGCCGGCGGGCTTCATCACGGTCCGGGTGGCGCACATATTCATAGATTTTAATCTTCGGCTCGGTACCGGAGGGCCGGATGGCGAAGCTGATATCCTCGCCGAAGAAAAAGCGCAGAACGTTCGAGCGCTCGAAATCCATTTTTTCCACGGCAAAGCTCAGCTCGTCATCCGCCTCTCCCTGCGGCAGTACCCGGCGCCGTTCCCCGCTTTTATAGTCCTCTACCAGACTCAGGGCGTGGCCGGCGATCTGGCGGATGTAGCAGGCAGGATTGCGGAAGCGCTGCATGATCGCGTCAATGGCGGCCGAACCCGACGGGCCTTCGCGTACCAGTTCGCGCGGATTTGCGAGATGGACGCCGTGCTGGTCTTCGAGCTCCAGGAGCCGCTCCCAGAGAGTCGAGCCGGCCTCGAGGCGGTCGCGGCAGGCGGCGGCCATCCAGCAGGCGGCCTGGATGCCGTCCTTGTCCAGCACATTTGTGCCCAGCGCATAGCCAATGCTCTCCTCATAGCCCATCAGGTAATCGCCGGGCGGCAGCTCCGTCTGTATCTGGTGGATACGGCCGCAGATATGCTTGAAGCCGGTCAGTGATTCCACTGTCCTGACGCCGGCGGCGGCGGCGATGCGGCGGCCGAAGTCATCGGTCACGATGGTTTTCACGAGCACCGGTCGCTCCGGCAGCGAGCCGCGCCGCGCCAGTTCGCGCAGCAGGAAGTCCAGCAGCAGGGCTCCCGTCTGATTGCCGTCGAGCTGATGCAGCCTGCCTTCAGCATCCGGAATCGCGACCGCCAGGCGGTCGGCATCGGGGTCTGTCGCCAGCACGAGATCCGAGCCGCGTTCTGCCGCGGCCGCCATGACCGCTGCCATGGTCTCGGGGTATTCGGGATTGGGACGCGGTATGCCGGCGAAGTCCGGATCCGGTCCCCGCTCCGGCTCGTAGACCTCGAAGGCGCTGTAGCCCAGTGCCTCCATCAGGGGCGGCATATAGCGCGAGCCGGTGCCGAGCATGGCCGACCAGAGTATGCGTACGGCGGACTCGCCGCCCTGCTGCGGCAGCTCGTCGCGCAGCCCGGCCAGATAGGCCTGTTCAACGCCGGCCGGCAGGGGACGGATCCGTCCCTCGGCACAGCAGCTCTCGTAATCCGGCCCGTCGATGAGGCGCGGCGGCACCGCCATCTCACGGGCGATCGCCGCCGTCACGGAGTCGGCAGCCTGGATGCCATCCGCGGTATAGAGTTTCAGCCCGTTGTAGCTCGCGTCATTGTGCGAGGCCGTCAGCATCAGCCCGAGCAGGGCCCGCCGCGGACGCACCGCATAGGCGAGCAGCGGTGTCGCGCACCAGTCCGACGTCAGTTCGACAGGGATGTCATAGAGCGCCAGACGCCAGGCACAGAGCTCCGCGAACTCGCGCGACTGGTGGCGGGTGTCGAAGCCGATGACCACGGGACGGCCGGCGGAGATCTCAGCCGCGGCCGTTTTCCGCAGCCAGATGGCGATGGCCTCGGCGGCGAGGGCCACGGTATAGGCATTCATGCGCCTGAAGCCCGGACCCCTGCGCCCGCGCAGACCGGCGGTGCCGAAGACGAGCGGGCTGTCATAGGCGTCTGCGAGGGCTTCGGCGAGCTCCTCGTAGGGCGCGAGCAGCGGAGTCAGAGCGAGTTCGGCATAGCCGGTCCCGGGATCGAGCAGAATATCGGGATCAATGGCGGCGACTTCCAGAATGGCCGCGAGACGCAGATGGTCCGGGACATCCGGATTTGCGAGCCAGGCTTCAAAGCCCGGATGTGCCACCAGGACATCCTGCAGTCGATCGATCCCGCCTGTCCGCACCGCCTCACCTCTCAATCCGTCTTCTGCTTTCCGCGTTCGGGCTTTGCCTTGTACCCCAGCATTTTACCCCATGCAAAAGGGAGCCCGACATCCGGACTCCCTTTATATCCCAAACCGGCCGGACTCAGCGTTCGCGGCCGAAGATCCGCAGGATGCGGATGAAGATATTGATGAAGTCCAGATAGAGCATCAGGGCGCCGTGGATCGCGATGGTGCGGTCGGCGCGCAGGGCGAGGGCGGCCGCTGACTGCTCGTCAACGATCAGGTCCGCCCGGGCGGCAGGATCCATGGCCTCGACCAGGCCTGGCTCCATGGCGAGACGGCGGATCTTCTGCATATCATAGGCGGTCAGGCCGATGAAAATGGCCAGAACGACATAGTTGAGCACGGCGTCGAGGACGGTGAACACGCCCGGCGCCACGAAGAACAGCAGCAGATTGACGAGCGACATCACGATCGCCCCGAGCAGGAGCATACGGCCGGCGGCGCCGATGGCGGAGAGGTCACGTCTGGTCTTCGCGCCCCAGAGGGCCATGCCGCCAAAGACGACAGCCGTGGCAAAGAGGGCGGAGATGACACTCGAGAGCTCATAGGTCAGCAGCAGGGCGGCGATCGTTACGCCGGTTAACAGTGAATAAAGGAAGAAGAGGACTGTGGCGACCTCGGGTTTGACCTTTGCCACCATGCGCGAAAACACCAGGGCCGTGACGAGCTGGGCGATGACGAGGACGACAATGGACACCGGGTTGGTCCAGAGAATCGTGCCGATCGGTGTGACGGCGAGCAGGACGCCGCTGATGCCGGAGACCAGAAGGCCTGAGAACATCCAGACAAAGACACGCGCCATGATGCCGCGGAAGCGCTCCGCCTGGACTTCTGTCACAGGGGCGGCCGGCTGGATCGGGACGGCAATACCCTCGGGTGTGAAGGTGTAGCCGGTGCTCTCTTCGCTGTTGTAGTGGGTGTTGTTGTTCGGTTCGTTCATATGCCTGTCACTCTCCTTGTGGACCCGCCGGCGCCGTGGTCGGCTGGGCATGGCTCAGCAGTGTCCGCTTGAGCTCGTTCTCGACGGTGACCAGCTCGAGCTCGGCCTTCTGACGTGCCAGTCGGCCCTCCTGCTGGATTTTAATCGTCTCGTTGATGGTTTCAATCAGATCCTGATTGACCTTCTTCAGGGTCTCAATCTCTACTATACCCTTTTCCGATTCTCTCGCCGTCTCAATCGTGTTCGTCTTCAGCAGTTCGGCGTTCTGGCGCAGCAGATCGTTTGTCGTCTGGCTGATCTGCTGCTGCATCTCGAGGACCTTCCTCTGGTTCTGCAGACCCAGGGCGATGACGATCTGGTTTTTCCAGAGCGGCAGGGTGTTCAGAATGGCCGTCTGAATCTTGTCCACCAGCTGCTTGTCGTTGTTCTGGATCAGGCGGATCTGGGGAGCCGTCTGGATCGCGATGGTTTTCGAAAGCTTGAGATCGTGGACCTTCTTTTCGAAGCGCGAGATGGTGTCCTCGAAGTCGCGGACGAGCTGGGCATGCATGCCCTCCCCGGTGGCGGCGGCTTCGGCGCGCAGGGCAGGCAGTGTCTCCTCCCGCGCCTCGCGGATCTTCTCGTCACCGGCGACGATCAGCAGGTCCAGCTGGCGGAAGTAGTCGAGGTTGCGCTGGTAGAGCGTGTCAAAGATACTGATGTCGCGCAGCAGGGACACACGGGAGGTCTCAAGCTCGGTCTCGATCTTCTCAATCTGGCCCTCAATCGTGTCATAACGCGCCATGAAGCGCTTGATGTTGTTCGTAAAGGGCAGACGATTCCAGAAGCTGCTGCCGCCACCGATTTTGTCAACTTCGAGACTCTGAACATTGACCATCAGGTTCGAGAGCGTTTCGCCAACCTGCCCGGCGTCCTTTGAACGCACCTTCTGCAGGATGGTGTCGGCAAAGCTGGTCAGCTCCTGCTGGGCCCCGACGCCGTAGCTGACGAGGGCGGCCGAATCGAGGAGGTCTATGCCGTTTTTGATCTTGTCAACCTGCGCGCGATCCTCCGCGGAGAGTTCGCGGGAGTCGGGAACGGCGAGCATGCTCTCGTCCGTTGTCGTCTGCAGCTCGGTCGCTCCCTGCTCACGTTCGCGGCCGCGAATCAGGTCGTCCAGTGAAATCTGCTGTGCCATAGCGGGAATTCCTTTCCTCGTTTAACGTTTCGTGGTTTAACGTTTCGTGCCAAATGCTTCGATGATCTTCTCCATGGCGGCCTGTCCGGGCATGGGGATGATACTGGTAATCTCGTCGGCAACGCCGGAGACGGCCTCGAAGGCCTCCGTGTTGCCGCTGCCGTAGACGCCGGAACGGAAGCCGTGCTGCTCCCAGGCGATACGCAGCAGACGCTCGTCGCTCAGCGCTTCCAGCAGACGGTCGCCCCGCTCATCGAGCGAAATCAGAATGTGCGTTGACCAGACCGTCGGTTCGGGGTACAGGATCACGATGTCGTCCTGCACCTCGGCCCAGCGCTCGGGATGGAGGCGTGCGAACTCCAGCAGCTGGTTCTCGTAGCCGGCCACCAGCGGTTTGGCACCGACGCCGGTCCGCAGAAACTGCGTGAAGAGGTCCGAGGAACTCGTCTCCATATAGCCCAGTTTTCCAAAAATGCGCAGCAGGCGCGGCGCGACGGTTTCGACATCCTGCTCCTGCACCACCTGGCCTCCGTTCAGCAGGTTCGCTACGAGACCGGAAAACATGTTGCCCGAATTCGAGCGCGCCGGATCAGTCGTGTCGACCTGCAGCTGCCCATAGAGCTGTGGCAGACCGAGATCCGCCCAGCTGCGGTCCTCCTCCATGGCGGCTACGAGGGCCGGCATATCCATCCAGAACGTCTCGCCATCCTGACGCAGCATCCCGTTTGCGAGCAGGGCCTCGGCAACCGGACGATGCGAATAGAGGACGATCGGGGTGTTGAAGAGCTGCTTCTCCCGCCGCGGCGGCCCGATCTGGGCACGGTAGTACTCGAGGGCGGTCTGGCTGCTGGGAAACAGGAAGCTGCGCCCCTCGTGACTCGCCCGCACCATGTCGAGCGAGCCGGCCTTATGGATATCGAGCTGCAGATGATAGTCGCGGCGCAGAATCTCGACAACTTCCGGATTCTCCAGGAAGCTGATCTTCTCGCCCCCGACAAAACCCGACACCATCTCGCCGGGATCCTGTGAGCGCTGGAAAAGACTCCAGACGATGGCGATGCCGACAACCAGCAGCACGAGGGCGAGGCCAATCCATTTGGCAGCACGTTCCTTCATCGTTTCTCCCTGCTAACGGGCAGCGGGATGATCATTTCCCGCCCTCCGCCTTCAGCGTCGATTCGAGCAGCTTGATCTCGGCCTCAATCGCCAGCAGCTCGTTCGACATCAAGTTGGTGTACTGACGCTCGAAAGCCTCGTTGAGCAGCGGCACAACACGGATGGTCTCCTGCCGCACCTGACGAACCTCCGCGGTGTCGAGTCCCGACTTCTGCACGTTGAGATATTTCTCGAGAATGTTGCGTGCCGTGTCGAGATAGTAGATGAAAAAGCGGCGCGCACTCCCGATGCGTTCGGGATTCTCACCGAGATAGAGAAGTATGCGCTCGCCGGTGCCGATCAGGCGCCTGACCTCCTGGCGCAGCTCAATATGGGCGATCTCGCGGGACGCCCTGCGCAGGGCCTCCATATCCTCCTCCGCTTCGAGAAGGAGTTCCTTCAGCTGGGTACCGCCGGGCAGCCGGTCCACGCGCACCTTCCCGATGCGCTGGGTGGGTTTGGCCAGCAGATAGGAGCCGCCGTAGGCACCGACCGCCATGACGCCGGCCAGCGGGAGCGGCCAGCTGAGCGCAAAACCGACAATACCGAAGACGCCCAGCGCAATCGCGGCAGCCAGAGCGGTACGGCCGGCCTGAGATCGTTTCATTCGATCACCTCGCCTTCCTGTCCTAATTACCGCACATGCTGTCATGGTCGGCCCCTCAATTGTAGCCGCGAACCGTCGCGAATGCCTGTACCAGATCCTCGCGCCCGTCAAAAACGCGTCCATGGCTGAATGCGGCCAGTCCTTCGAGCTCGTCGGCGTGTGCATCGCCAAAGAGAATGGCGAAGATCGGCACGTCCAGATCGAGAGCCCGGTAGGCGGCCTCCACCTCTTCCATAGACCCCGGCGAGGTGTTCATGCCGTCGGTCAGCACGATAACAGCCGGCCGGCGACCGCCGAGATCCGTGCTGTCAAGCAGCCGGAGCGCCTCCCGGACCGCCTCAAAGAGCGCCGTCCCGCCCCCGACCCGGGTATTCTGAACAGCATCCCGCAGAGCTTCCAGCTCGTCCGGGCCCTGAGCGGTCAGAGGACCATAGCAGTAGTCAGAAAAAGGGATGAAAACGTTGATCTCTTCCTCCGAGGCCTGCAGCAGCAGGGCTCCCGAGCGCTCCTGGTCCATGATGAGATCCAGAGCCGAGCGCAGCTGGCTGATGCCGCGGCCGGACATCGAGCCCGAGTGATCGAGCAGATAGATGTTGTAGCCCGGCCGGCGCAGCTCGTTCTGGTAGAGATCCAGAGCCGCCATCAAAACCTCGGCCCGCGGCATGTTGATCGGTGAGAGGATGCGTTCGGTATCAATCCCCTGATCGCTGCGGAAAATCGATTCCAGACCCGGTGCGACGCCGTTCATGTCGGTGCGCCGTCCGGTTTTCTGGATTTCCAGCTGCACCGGCTCCGACAGCAGGTGGTCCTGCAGCGCACGGAAGAGCGCTTCCTGATGCGCTTCGTCGCGGCCTTCCTCACCATTTTGCGTCACGAAGCCCAGCGGGCTGTCGGCGAGGAGGGTGCCGTCCTCGAGGTAAATGACGTAAAGCGTCTCGCGTCCCTCGGCTTCGAGGGTGCGGTTGGCATCGATGATGAGCGCCTCATAGTTCATCATGGCATCGTAGTCGCCCTTGAGATAGAGATCCTTCAGCCAGTCGGAAGAGCCTGATGAACGCTCGATGCCGCCGAGCAGTTCGCGGAGGTCATCCTGCAGCCCGGGATCCTGGAGATCCGCGAGCGTGATTTCCGCCGGCTCGTCCAGCAGGGCGTAGAGAAATCCTATATAGGCAGAGGCTCCGGAATTGGACTGTGTCGCGGAGGTCATCGTAAAACGCAGCTTCCCCTCGCGGATCGCCGTGAGCAGGTCGCGGACATAAACCTGCCGTCCGGTCCAGCCGAGCTCGCCGGCGAGATCCCGACGGACGCCGAGTACCACAGGTGTGATGGAAGTCGAGCTGGCATGACGCACACGATGTGTCTCGTCGCCCAGCGAAATCCAGAGGCTGGAGGCGGGCCAGACGGCATCATAGGGAACCGTCCCGCCCTGCAGCATCCGCATGATGTCGAGCGAGCCGTGATAGTCTACGGCGATGCGGATCTTCTCTTTTCGGGCATAGGCGTCGAGTATCGGTTCCAGAACCCGGTTTTCCGACCCGGCAACAATACGCAGGATGTCTTTGCCGCTCCCAAACAGGGCGTCATAGGTCCCGCTCACGTCCGTTTCCCGGGTCAGCGTGCAGGAGACAAGCATGAGGGCGGTGATCACGAGCAGGAGCCAAACGGCCGGGCAACGGCTTCGACGCCCTGTGCCGGCGGCGTTTCGCGATCTTTCTTTCACCTTGCATGACCCTCCTGACCATGGTTTTTGCAAAATATCCAAACCGGAACAATCATAGCGCGCCCGGGTTAAGACAATGTTAATTCGGTTTTACTCTTCCCGCTTCCACGCTGGAGGCGAAAGGAAGCGGGCGCTTCCACGCTGGAGGCGAAAGGAAGCGGGCACCTCCGGGTACTGAGACATCAGGAGACGGGACAGGCCAAATCCCGCAGAAGTCAGCTTCCCATGGCTCCCTGCGGGATTCATCCGGATGTGCAGACAGCTGCCCGCGGCGCTCAGTTCCCGGCTTTGGCGGCGGCCTCCGCTTCAGGCTCTTCGGCTTCTTCTTCGTCCTCGGCTTCGAGGAGCAGGGCACCGGCATTGTCGGGTATACGTTCGCGGTCCAGAGCGTTGATGGTCATGAAGCGATCGAAAAAGTTGCTGATCTCTTCGCCGTCCTCATATTCCTCGCGCAGAGTCACGAGATCGGTCAGAATCTGGGCCGTCTGGTCGGCACTGAGATAGCGGAAGCGACCCGTACCCCACTGAATATTGCGGGGATTCGAGAGATTCGCGTAGTAGTTCCAGAACAGCAGCGCACTCGCCGTCTCCTCATCAAAGAGGAAGACATTCTCGGGTTCGGCGGTGAGATTGGGCATTTCATCCTCGTCCGCCTGACGGCAGTCCGAGATCATCGCGACCCCGTAGATGATGCGCTCGTTCTCGTGGGTGGAATTCTCGGGACGCCGTGTCAGGGCGATCAGGTGGCCGGGCTTGAGCTGCTTCATGCGGATGGCCTTCCCGGCATTCTGGCCGCTCGCGATGACGCCGGCGGGGGCATTCCAGGGCGAGAGGGCCGCGGCCAGCTCTTCGGAGCTGTCTGCCGGCAGCTCGTCATCGCGATCGAGCTTGAAAGCGGCGCCGAAGGCCGGACCGGCACGACGGGAGGCCGCGCGGCGGGCGGCATCGCCGGGACGGCGGCTGCGGCGCCCGGCACGGATGCTCAGGAGAATGTTGCGCTCGCGGTTCTGGCGGCGCTTCTCGATTTCGGCCAGCCGTTCCCGCTCGGCCCTGGCATCCGCCTCAAGGCGCTCGTGGAGGATCTTCGTCACCTCCTCGTGCGTCTCGCTGTCGACGAGCTCCAGGTATTTCTCAAAGGCATAAGGATACTGAAAGGGGTGAACTTTACTCCCAAAACGCACATCAACATAGCGATCGTCCTGTCCCACGATCTCGCCTTCGCCAAAAACAGCGTGTCTGACGTGATATCCAACAATATTCATGTATTATTCGACCTCCGTTTTAGTCAATCCGTGCAGATCAACACAACTTTAATTCTACCACGTCTGGAACTCGGTGACAAAGACCAAAAAAAAGCCGTTTTTCGCCGGAAATTGTCCAAAGGCCCGCCGCCCGGCAGACAATGGAGCGGCGGACTAGTACCTGCGGCCATGCTCTCCCAGATACCAGTTGGGCGCATCCGGATCGTGGCCGTGCTGCTTCAGGCGCTTCACGACCATGGCGCTCAGCAGCCACGCGAAAAACCGGGTCAGCAGGCGGCCGGGATGCAGCTCGGCCTCTTCATACAGACTGTCAGGCGTCGGACTGCCCTCTGCGATGTGGCGGACAAACTGCGCGAAGGCCGGCACAACCTTCCTGCTGTTCATGTGCTTTTCGAGAGGCCTGCCGTCCAGCATGGCGCCGCCGCCGAGGACGAAACCACCCTGCCACGAAAGCCCGCTGCGCTCCGCAAAGAACTCCAGACAGCAAAGCCCATGCCGATGCGTGTGGACATAGGGCATGCCACCATTGATGATGCCGTAGAGCTTCTGTCCGGAAAAGCCGCCCATCCGGGCTGCCATCTCCAGCAGCTCCAGCAGTCTGGCCGGCCAGGTATTGATGTAGCATGGGCCCGAGATGACGATGGTGCCGGCCTGGCGCATGGTCTGTACCAGCCCGTCGAGGCTGCCGCCCTGTGGCAGATACAGGATCTCCCCACCGGCAACATGGCGGATCTGTTCCAGCAGCATCGCGCTGGTGCCTCTGCGTCTGGGGCTGGCGCAGAGGAGAAGGGGCCCGGGCTTATGCACAGCAGATCTCCCCGGCAATCTGCCTCATCGCTGCCGGGTCGCGGACGTCGTCGAGGATGAAGGCCCGGCCTTCGACATCCATGATTCTGCGGTTTTCTTCATGCAAAGAGAGAAAGGCCGACCGTTCCGCCGCGCTTGACGTATTCCCGATCCCCACCATGTAGTAGCGCAGGCCCGGCCCTGTCATGCCCTTGACGAGTTCGCCGTCGCGCAGGTAGTAGCGCGGGTCGCCCAGAGCCGACATCCGGTCCATCACTCTTTTGACATGGTGGCTCACCCCGCCAAAGACCATCGGTGACAGCAGAACCAGTGTCCTGCAGGCCGCGATATGGGGCAGCAGGAGCTGCATGTCATCCGGGATGATGCAGCGGCCATAGGTTTTTCCGCTGCAGCTGCCGCAGCCGGAGCAGGGTCGGATGTCGAGGGTGTTGACGGCAAAATGCCGACTCTTCGTCCCCGCCCGGCTCAGCGCCTCCTCCAGCAGACGGCCCCAATCGCCCGCGCTGTCATCCGAAATGATCACCGTCACGGCTGCTCCTCCTGAGAACGGATATGGCTGTGCCGATACTTCCAGCCGATATTGCGAATGTAGATGTTGCCTTCCTCCGCCCGGTCAAAGACGAAACGAATCTGCCTGATCCGGGCGGGATCGAAAACGCTGTTCTCCGTCTGCAGACGAGACAGCGGCAGCGAAAAGCACTGGAATACCGGCTCTCTGTACATGCCGGCACGATCCAGCGGCCATTTGACGAAGTCCCCCTCGGGCATCGGGTAAAGCGGTCCCAGGGAACTCAGGGGCAGACGCACCTCGTTGGCGTTTCGGTCCTCAAACACCATGGTGAAGTCTGTCAGGCAGTCCCCCGGCCGATATGGCTGCGGCTTATTGTCCGCTATGGAAAAGACGATTTCGCTCTCTACGTTCAGAAACAGATCGTACGGCAGTTCAATCTCATAGGCAGGCTGCACTGCATCCGACCGACTCCAGACCAGATTGACGGCCTTGTAGCCATTGACCAGCAGGGGGCCATATTTGCTCTTCACCACTTCCTCCCTCCATATCTCCAGATCCCTGCCGGCCATCACGGCAGCGGGCAGACTGGCGGTGGAGGGATCCACATCCTCGCTGAAATCGGCAATGGCGATGCTGCCGGAATCCCAGTAGTCATTTATGTAGATCGTCGCGGGCAGCCAGCCGGCCACAGACCTCAGGTTCTGGAAGATTTCCCGGTATTCTGCCCGGCCCCTCAGGGAAGCATCCAGAAACGCCGACACCAGCACCTTCGTGATCTGCTCCTGCTCCTCTCCGGGCAGCAGACAGGCATCATTCAGAGCCCTGCCGCCCAGACCGGGCAGATCCCTTCTGCCCCAGTCGCTGTTGAACTGTCCGTGATTGGCTCCATAAATATGGACCGCGGCCTTGAAACAGTCGGCCAGTCCGGAATAGTGCACCCGGTCATACTGGTTGTAGGCCATGAAGCTTGATACATCCATGTCATGAGAGCCCTGCAGGACGAGATAGTCGACATCCCTGAGCACGATGGGCTCATTCCCGGGCAGGTACTGGCCGTCCACGCCCGCCAGCGAGACCAGGGCCCTGATGCCGAAATGGTAGTCGAGCTGTCTGTCAGGCTTTTCGGGAAGACACTGCAGGTCGTTAAACAGGGCAGCGATGGCTACGGCTTCCCCTCCCCGCGAATGCCCGATGAGTCCGATATGGTCCATGTCGAGTTTCCCGTAGAGCTCTGTGCTCTCCTGCCGGTTCCAGGTCTCAAAGCAGGCCAGATGCTCCAGCAGCAGCCAGCCCCGGCAGGCATTATCATTGCGCAGGCCGTCAAAAATGAGGCGGTCATCATAGAGGGAGATGTTCAGAAAATTCTCGTCAACAGAAGCCACCACATAGCCCCGTGAAGCCAGCAGTTCTCCCAGATAGGCATAGCCCAGGTCCGAATACTCCAGGGCCGCATGGTTTCCATGTACCATCAGGACGAGCGGGAAGCGGCCGTCAGCTTCCGGATACCAGACATGGCCATTGAGCGGAAGCCTGTCGGGACCGAAGCCGAAACGCCGCGTCCGCCGCTCCGACCAGCCGGAAACGAAGTCCCGGCCGTCAACGGGAGAGGTGAGCAGCGAATCCGACTGATTAAAGATCCCGCGATAGCTGTCTGCCGCACCATAGGTCAGGTACCCCACCGCATATTCGCCTGCCACGGACGGGTCAGCCGGAGCCGGCGGCGCAGCGGTTTCCTGCCGCTCATGCTGCAGCAGCTCCATCATGCCGAGTGTACCGTGACCGGGCATGATGAGGATGAACGCCACAAACAGCAGCAGACAGAGGCTGAGCACAAAGGGGATATCCTTCTTTGCCTGGAAGCGGCGCCTCTCCTCCTTTGCCCGCACCGCTGCCCATGAATACGCCCAGGCTCCCACGATCGCAAAGCAGATCAGGCAGAGAAGGGGCAGGAGCAACGTGACCAGCGGATAGGAGTAGAAAGCCAGCAACAGCAGCAGCAGCGCGACAACAGCGGCAAAGACGAAGAAATTCGGCAGCGCTTTCACCAGTCGAATGAAGCCGGTGACTGCGAGGCCCAGCACGGCGGCTGCCAGCAGGATCTGGCCGGCTGCCAGGATGACTTCGGACGGCCCACCCGCCCGGAAAAGCTGCCAGGACTGCAGGCCGAAGAGGATGGCGCTCAGACCGAGGACTCCGAGAACGGCTCCGCGCCAGGACGGAGAAAGCCGGCGAAAAGCCTGTACGGGGTTTATTCTGTCCACCAGACCCCGGACCCGCTCTTTCAGTTTCATGGAATGAGTTGATGCAGCCGCTTTGGCATGGACAAAGCGTCAGCCGTCGGCCGTCGGCAGGCTGCTAAACAGAGGAGCCACTGCTGATCACCGGCTGGGCGTCGCGGTTGCCGCAGAGAACCACCAGCAGGTTCGAGACCATTGCGGCCCTGCTCTCTTCGTCCAGTGTGACGACCTCATTCTGGGCGAGCTTTTCGAGCGCCATCTCAACCATGCCCACGGCGCCGTCCACGATCAGCTTCCGGGCATCGACAATGGCACTCGCCTGCTGGCGCTGCAGCATCACGGCGGCAATTTCCGGCGCGTAGGCGAGGTAGGTTATGCGCGCCTCCAGAATCTCGAGTCCGGCATCGTGCACCTTGCCCTGTATCTCCTCCTTGATGCGCCGGGCCACCACCTCGCTGGAGCCGCGCAGGCTGCCTTCGTCCGGTTCACCGTCGCCTGTGGTATCGATGTTGGGCGCCACATCGTAAGGGTAGATGCGGACGATTTCACGCAGGGCGCTGTCGCACTGCAGGGAGAGATACTCCTTGTAATTGTCGACGTTGAAGACGGCCTTTGCGGTATCCACCACCCGCCAGATGACGGCAATGCCGATTTCCACCGGATTGCCGAGGCGGTCATTGACCTTCTGTCTGGCATTGTTCAGTGTCATGGCCTTGAGAGAAAGGCGTTTTCCCTCGATCTCCACATCCACCTTGCTCCCCTCACTGGAGATGGTGATGCTCTGCTTGACCGGCTGCACATCGCCGCTCTGACCGAGTCTGGTCTTGGCGGCGGGATTGACGGCGACCGAGAAGGGATGGACAAAATAGAAGCCCGGCTCCCGCAGCGTACCGGTATAGTTGCCGAACAGAGTCAACACCAGCGCTTCATTGGGCTTCAGCACCTTGAGACCCAGGAAGGGTATGAAGCCGGCAATCAGCCAGAGAATGCCCAGCACCAGAAACAGCGCGCCCAGACTGTTTTCGTTATCCAGCAAAACGGCGCCCAGTATGACCAGCCCCAGAGCGACGAGATACAGTAGAACGGATACGACCAGCACAGGCATGCCGGGTCTGGCTTGAAGTTTTTGCTCTTTCATGAGACGGAAAGCCCCCATAGTTTATCTTCTTTATTTAATTAACAGCGTACAGACCTCCGGTACGCTTTTGGTATGGACTGCGTAAATTTCCGGTTAAATGTCACCAAAGCCCTGCCCCGCCACCAGCTCCATGCACGCTGCCAACAGGCACTTCTGGCATTTCGCAACGATCTTTTCTATGATCAGAAAGAAGAAAGCTCGGAGGTCAGCCACCATGTCCAACACAGTTGCCAGAAGCCCCTGGGATCGCGAAAACGATATTTCCCTCCTCGAGATCTATGACCTTGACACCCGCACGAGCCGGCTCGTCAGGCGCTTCGATCACCTGATCGAGGCACCCAACTGGACCACGGACGGCCGGGCTCTGATCTACAACAGCCGCGGGCGGATCTGGCGACTCGAACTCGCCGATGGCAGCGTCACGGCCATCGAGAGCGGCTACGTCAATGCCTGCAACAACGATCACGTGCTCTCGCCGGACGGCAGCGAGATCGCTGTCAGCCACGCCACGGCTGAGGACGGGAAATCGCGGATTTACATCCTGCCCCTCGTGGGCGGCCTGCCAAGGCTTATCACTCCGCTCGGCCCCAGCTACCTCCATGGGTGGTCGCCCGATGGACAGACACTCGCCTATTGCGCCGAGCGCGGCGGGGAGTATGACATCTACACGATCCCTGCGGAGGGCGGTGTCGAGACACAGCTTACGGATGTCCCGGGCCTCAACGACGGTCCCGAGTACAGCCCCGACGGCCGCCACATCTGGTTCAATTCCGTGCGCTCGGGCTCGATGCAGGTCTGGCGCATGAACGCCGACGGCCGGGAGCCCGTCCAGATGACCCATGATCCCGCCTGTCATGCCTGGTTCCCGCACATTTCACCGGATGGTCGGCGGGTCGTCTTCATCGCCTACCGTGTCGGCGATCTCGAACCGCACGAGCACCTGCCGCACCTCGATGTCAAGCTGCGGCTCATGCCTGCCGCAGGCGGCGAGGCGGAGGATCTGCTGGAGCTCTTCGGCGGACAGGGCACCATCAACGTCAATTCCTGGGCGCCCGACAGCCGTCGCTTCGCCTATGTCCGCTACGAGCTGCCCGGCTGATCCCGGCCGGTCGGGCCTGTGGAAGCGGGAGGCCAAAAGAGGAACGCAGCATGCCTGAAACAGGAATGATCAATCAGATAAAAGAGCTGGATCCCGGGACATGGCAGGGCTACAGCCTGCCATGTCACTATGTTTCGCGACACTACTACGATGTTGCGCTCGTTCATACGGCCCGCGGCTTCATCGTGACCTTCACGAAAAAGCCTTTTGACACACCATTTACACGCCTGCCGGATGGCAACGACCGGCTGTTTCAGCCATGGTGGGAGGCTGCCAGAGCCTGGGGTCTTATCGAAAACGACAGGCTGGTTGCCGTTATTGAAACGGCGGCTGAGGAATGGAGCAATCGCCTGCGCGTGACCGAACTGTGGATCGCGGAGGCCTATCGCCGCAGAGGGCTCGGCACGGCCCTGATGGATATCGCCATGAAGCGTGCCAGAGAGGAGAAACGCAGGGCCCTCATGCTGGAAACGCAGTCCTGCAACGAGACGGCAATAGCCTTTTATCTCGCCTGTGGCTTTTCCCTCGTCGGCTTTGATCTATGCGCCTATGGGAATCATGATGTTGCCCAGAGAGAAGTCCGCATGGAACTGGGAATCCTGCTGGAACAGAATGGGTAAGCCGTAACGGACCCCAAGGGCATGGACCTGGAGACCTGCCCTGCCTGCAGCCCGGGCAGTGGGAGTACTCCTCATGGCGATCTCACTTTGTTTTCAGTAACAATTGTTCTGATGAATCCCGGCAGGTGGTGTTCCGGGGGGGATTTTCATCTACAATATGAAAATGTACATTGTCATATAAGCTGCATCGCTTTGTGACAGAACGTGAAACGGTGCTCCTCCGACCCCGCAAAAGGAGTGGGTTTGCGCACCAGAGAGCATGCCTGCACCGGGCAGCATGCTTTTATCAGGCAGTCGTTTGGACTTTGTGGGTGGTGCGATGGTTTTTCCAGCGCTCCCCTCAAAAGGGAGGACAAGATGAAGAAATGTCAGAATTGCGGTACCGAAGCCGGAGATCAGGCGAAGTTTTGCGGAGTATGCGGAACGCCTTTTGCTCTGGCAGCGGCGGAGCCGGCAGCGCCAGCGCCGGTATCCCCTCCGGAGGCACAGGCACCTGAGACGGAGACGGTAGAACCACCGCCGGCAGAGCAGCCGCCCGCTGTCGAGACAGCTGCTCCGCCTGTGTACGATTATGCGCAGCAGGCACAGCAGCCGCAGATGCAGCAGGCACCCGCGTCGCCGACATACGGCTATCCGCAGCAGCCCGTTGCCGAAGCAGCTGCACCGCCTGCGTACGACTACATCCAGCAGGCACAGCAGCCGCAGATGCAGCAGCCACCCGCACCGCCGACATACGGCTATCCGCAGCAGCCGCAGCAGCCACAGGCCGAGCCGGCTTACGGCTACCCGCCTCAGGCTCCCCTGGCAGCTGAACCGGTAAAGCCAAAAAAGAAGCATCGCTGGCTGATTCCGGTTATTGCAGCGTTTGCGGTCGCAGCCATCCTGCTGACCACATTCCTCGTCTTTGGCGATCGGATCAAGGGTCTCTTCGCTCCGGCCGAAAAGAAATGGCTCAGTGCTGAGAAGGGGCTGCTCACCATAGATGGCGGCTCCATATTTGGCACGGCCCGGGATTCGTTCAACCAGCAGCTGGAGCAGACGAAGTTCGGCGGGGAGATGGAGATTTCGGTAGACGTGGAAGGCAGTATCACTCCCGAAACCGCCGCGATTATTGACATCATAAGCAAGCTGAGGCTTACGAGCAGCTACAGGGTTGATACCAACGAAGCCGATCCGCGTTTCCAAACGGCAATCGGACTTGGCAACCGCGACAACGAAGCTGACGCACTGTCGCTCCAGGTCTATGGCATGGACGGCTATATCTTTATCGATGCAGCGCCCATCCTGCCGAAACCTCTTGTCCTGCAACCCCGGACAGTCGAGGAGATGATGGGGACCGGCACCAGTTTTTCAGCTCTTGTCGAAGGTGGACCTGCGCAGCTGCTGAATGCCCTGAAGAGCATGTCGCAGATCCTGTCGTCGCCGGAGAAAATCGGCGGTGAGGTACTCGACATCATCTCCGGGCATGCAGAGAAGCCCACGGTTGAAAAGGGCGTGGAACTGACCGTCGGGGGGATCACGCAGAAGATTGACAAGTACACGGTCGTCGTCAAGGCCGAAAGCGCACCCGAACTGATCAAGGATGTGCTCACCTATGTTCGCGACAACGAAGAGATCCGTGATGTGGTCAACGAGCTGGGGGCCATCTCCGAGAAGCTCAACCCGGTGGCGCCGGGCGGTACATACCAGAATTCATTCTCCTATGAGAACTTTGTCAGCTCGATCAATACGGCCATCGAACAGGTCGATAAAAACCCTGAAAACTTCTCAATTGAACTGGAGCGCGAGCTCTACCTCGACAGGCGCGGCGAGGCCCTTGGTGGCAAGCTGGTGGTCTGGGATATGAGAAATGGCAAAGAGGAAGTGTTCACGCTCGAGCATGTTCTGGCCGAAGAGAACGGCAGCTATTCATTCTGGTTTTCCGCTCAGCCTAAGAATCAGAATCTCATCCTTTTCACGAGCGAGTACACCCTCAAAGACCAGCGCTACACCGGAACCTTCGAGCTCAGCTCAACCTATAACGATATTGAGACAACCCTCTTTACCGGCTCGATGGAAAACTTCGGCCTGGAGAATGCGGACGGACAGGTCTACCCTGTCGGAAAGCTCGTGTTCAACACGGAGACCCGCGTACCCGGGCTGCCCACAGTCGCTCCTGTGAGCGGAATAAACATCAGCTATGACGGCAGGATCGAAAAGGAGAGCGACGGTGCGCACCTGATGGCGGGCATAAGCTTTGCCATGGAAGGACAAAGCAGCGGCCTGTCTGCGGTTCATGTCACGCTCGATCTCCGGACCATACCAGAGAAGGATGTCCAGATTGAGGTTGAGACACCGGACGATTACGTCCTGCTGACGGACGGGATGTCGCTCCAGGCGCTCATTCAGGATGATCCCGCAATCATGGTCAGATTCATGCAGGCCATGTCGGAGCTCGGCATTGACGTCAGCCAGTTCATGCCGCAGCTGCCCACCATTGAGTATTAGTAGTTCGTTTTGGCCGGCGGTCACGGTGTATTCGTCAGTATTCGTGCAGGCGGCACCGCTGAACCGCAGGAACTGGAAGCATCCGGGCGCCCGGTACACCGCAGCGCCCGGACAGCGCCCTGAACAGTGAGGAATAAAAAGCATACTGACCATGTAACAGAGAGATGATTGCGGAGAAAACAAAGGAGCGAATGAACGAAGGACTGATTGTGCGCAACTTGACCAAGACATTGCGCGGGACTGAGGTTCTCAGGAACCTTTCATTCGACCAGCCAAAAGGCAGCATCTACGGCATTTCCGGCGATAACGGCGCCGGCAAAAGCACTCTGTTAAAAATCCTGGCCTCCGTCCTCGTTCCTGACGGGGGCCAGATTTCCTATTCAGGAATACCTCTCAGTGGCAGAGCCCGGTGGAGGTCACTCATCGGATACGTACCGCAGGAAATCGCTCTGGATGATCGTCTGCGCGTACGTGAGACGCTGGAATTCTGGGCGGCCGTCCGCGGCATGCCCGCCTCAATCCGGCGGGAGCTCGTCAAAACAGCGATGGGGGATCCTCTGATTGCCGATTTCGTTGACAAGGCACTGCGCGAATGTTCCGGTGGAATGGCGAGGCGGGTGAGTCTGGTCGTCGGCCTCTTCGGCGATCCGGCGCTGCTGCTGCTCGATGAACCGTTCTCCGGTGCCGACGCCCACAGTCGCAGCCTGATGATGGAGCGTCTGCGACATCTCCGCGACCGCGGGCGAACAATCCTCGTCGCGAGCCACGTGGAAAACACTCTGACAGCTCTCTGCGACCGCGTGCTGCACCTCGAAGG
Source organism: Bacillota bacterium (assembly GCA_030057555.1). GTDB lineage: Bacteria > Bacillota > Clostridia > Saccharofermentanales > Fastidiosipilaceae > JAEZYR01. Next base: position 27,662 of record JASGUU010000017.1, read on the forward strand.
CGGCCATTTCCCGGATAGCAACCCAGGCGTGGCGGCTCTCTGAGGGATCACGCATGAACGGGCACGATCGCCGCAGCAGCGCAGCGGCAGCACAGCGTGAGGACGTTGCAACTGTCCCTGTGACGTCTCGTGAGCGGCTGCGCTCGTTTCTGGTGATCTTTCGCCATGACCTGCGGACAGCGCGGACAGGTCTGCTGGCCGCCGTTCTCGCCTTTACCGCGCTTGTCGCACTCCTCTCCCCGCTCCTGAAAAACGCGGAGAACAATAAGCCTTTCAGTGCGGACATGAAGCTCTCTGTTTCGATCGTCGACGAAGAGGATTCGTTTTTCGGCACGCTCTTCACGGAAGTCGTCAAAGACGTCCAATACCTCGATCAGGTGCACTTTGATACATTCGAAAAGGCACAGGAGCGCCTCGACCGTGATGAAACCATTCTGTTTGTCACGCTTCCGCCTGATATGTTTGAGCAGACACGCACCGGTTCCGTCAGAGAATCCATTCAGCTCTATCTCAACCCGCGCAAATCAATGGAGGCGGCCAGCCTTGCCACACTCATTCGTCAGTACTACTTCGCGGTCGACCATCTTTACAGTGCCGTATTCGGTTACCAGAGGGAATACATGAAACTGGGCGGCGACGAAGATGAGTCGTGGCAGCAGACGACAAAGCATGCGCTCAACTCTCTGAGTGCCTACTTCACGAAACACCGCTTTGTCGAGAAGGGAAGCAATCCCGACAGGACAGCCGTTTTCCACGCGCTGTCCGGCATTCTCATTTTGCTTTCCTTTCTGCCGGCGCTGGGTGTTCTCTATCAGACCAGCCGCCTGTGCCGGACAGACCTCGAAAACAGGTTGACGCTCATTGCCGGCCGGATCTCCCCGGCTGTCTCGCGTGTACTGACAGGACTCATCTGGTGGATGGTGCTCGTCTTCCCATGGCTGGTCGCCCTGCGGCTCGCCGCGGTTCTGAAAACGCTGCTCCCGACCGCACTCGTTCTTGCTGGTGTCTATCTTATGGCAGCCTGTCTGATGCTCTTTGTCGGGCGAGCCAATGCGGCGACCGTGAGCGTGTATCAGGCCGGCTGGCTGATCTTCTTTGCACTCCTGCTGTTCGGCGGTATCTTCTATCCGACATCCCTTTTCCCTGTCTGGCTGCGCATGGGCGCCCAGTTTACTCCGCTGCATGCATCCATGCAGGCGGTGTTCACGGCACTGACGGCGAAGGGCTCCGTATCGCCCGACCGGGTGCTCCTGTCCTTCTGGTCTGTACCGCCCGCACTGGTACTCGCCTTTGTCAGGGTGAAACGGAGGCGATCACGCGCATGAGATGGCTTTTGATGTTGATTCGCCTGAAACTCGGCATGATGGCACGTCGCCCCTTCCTGATCGTGTTCTGTCTCGTCATGCCGGTGCTTATGTCGCTGCTCGCAGGTTCAACCCTGGCGCGAAACGACCTCTCGGCGGTACGTGGGGCCTATGTCGACAAGGCAAAGAACGAGTCAAGCTGCGAACTGATCGAGCTGCTTAAGGCAAGCGGGCTGCACTGGTCGGAAATCGCGGAAGAGGAGTCCGGGCGCGCGATCGCGACCGGGACCGTGGACGGTGTCGTGCTCATCTCTGCCCGCTATGGAGAGCGGGACACAGCCGCTCAGGCGGACGGGGAGCCGTTCGCCGCCTATCTCCCGGGAAGGAACACCATCGCCAGCGATCTCGTCATTGAGAGTTTCCTCATCTCCACTCTGGCCCTGACACGCGAATCCATCCTGATCGATGACCTGCTGGTGCTGGCGGACGACAGCTCCATCTCCCGAAATGAGATGCGCGCCCGGCTGCGTCAAAGCGCCGACGAGGCACGCGAGGCGGGTGCGAGCCTGAAACTGGACATCCACAATCTCTCAGCCGACCAGCGAGCGCCGATCGTTCAGATTCCCGACTTTGCCGTAGAACTCCTTTTCCTGTCGATTTTCTCGCTTCTCGCCAGTCTCATGATCGCCGATCCGGCAACTCAGCAGAGGCTTCGCTCCATCAACGGAGGCCTGCTGCGCGATTATCTCTCCTCGCTGATCGCCCTCGCATGCGCCGGTGTCATTCAACTGCTGCTGATGACGGGACTCACACAACTCATCATCCCGGGCATCAGGCGACCGGACGGCTACTGGCCGGTCATGGCGATATTTCTTCTGCTGATGCTTGCCTTCGGACAGCTCGCGGCGCTGATACCCTCCGAGCAGCGCTTCGTCCCGGCATCGCTGCTGCTCTTCCTCTCCGCCCTGGTCGGCGGAACGTTTATCAGGCTTCCGTCCGTCGTGATCGAGCGCATCGGACAGTACACGCCTCATGGCTGGGCGTTCGCCCATCTGAGCGCGATGTCGACCATGTTCCCGCCTGCCGCCGCCGTGGGATTCGGACTTGGGCTGCTGGTCTTCGCCTATATTCTACAGACCCGCAGCTATCGGCAGACAAAGTAACGGGCTGTTCCGACAGACTGAAGTTGTGCTGTTCCACCATGCCTGCGGCTGCTCAACTCTGTGAGGACTGTCTGGTACACACGGTTCTTTATAACCACTGACACCTCGCTGACAGGACAGAGCAGGCTCTACGAGACGGTTCATGATCCGACGGGTGACCCCAGGTGCCACCAGACGAAGCCCTCTACATGAAATTTATCTGAGCTGGAAAGCTCACGGAGCGTCTGTGAATGCACGCATTGTGTTGCTACCAGGGAGCCGTCTGCCCTTTTGGACGACAGCGATGAAATGGAGCAAAGCTGCGCCAAAAAGCAGGCATACATGACCGAAGCCGGGAATAACAGCTTCAGTTGGTTATCTACATGCAGGGAATTTGAAAGTTCGCCGCCGACCCCAGCTGATGTATGTTACTTCGACAAAATGGGATGCACGTCAAACGTGTCGGTAAGCGGGTGAGCATGCAAGGAGGACGGCTGGCAGGGAAGAGAGGCAGCTTGTAAACGTCTGGTGGTCAAAACGAAGAGTAATCCAAAAAACGATTTGGATTACTCGCCATCTTGACCACAAAGGGGCAGTTTCTGGTCAAAACGAGGAGTAATCCAAAAAAAGATTTGGAAAAGTCCCCATCCTGACCACGAGGGGCGCGCACGCCGCTGCGCGG
>JASGUU010000018.1 GCA_030057555.1 Bacillota bacterium
TGCAGTCTGTCTTCGGCATGATCCTGATCCTGTCCACCAACGCGTTGGTGAAGCGCATCAACGACGAGAGCGCTCTGTTCTGAGAAAGGAGTCGACGACATGGCAGCCGAACAGAAAGAGTATGTCAATTCGTTAGCCAGATACAACCGTATCAAACCGCTGACGAACGCCATCTTTTCGATTTATTTCATTATCTTTGCAATCATCTGCGTTGCACCGGTGGTCTTTACCGCGATCATCTCCATCAGCGCTGAAGAGTCTATCCGCGTCAACGGCTATTCCTTTACGCCGTCCGCCTTCTCACTGGACGCCTACAGCTACCTCTGGACCAACCGTGAGCCGATCTCGATGGCGTTCTTCAACTCCATCTTCAACACGGTGGTAGGTGTTGTGCTGGGTCTCTTCCTGACCTCGTCGATGGGCTACGCGCTCTCCCGACAGGAATATGTTCTCCGGCGCTTCTTCACCCTGTTCATCTTCATCCCGATGCTCTTCGGCGGCGGCCTCGTTGCCAGCTACCTGATCAACACGCAGCTGCTGATGCTGAAGAACACCCGCTGGGCACTGATCCTGCCGCTGTGCGTCTCCTCCTTCAACATCGTCATCATGCGTACCTTCTTCCAGACCGGTACTCCCGATGCGATTCTGGAGTCGGCCGAGATCGACGGCGCCAGCCAGTACCGCATCTACTTTGGTATCGTCATCCCGATCTCGAAGCCGGTTTTCGCCACCATCGGCCTCTTCCTGACCTTCGCGTTCTGGAATGACTGGTTCCAGGCTTCGCTCTACCTGAGCTCGGACCACTTCAAACTCTTCCCGCTGCAGTACGTGCTCGTGTCAATCCAGAAGAACCTCGACTTCATGGTGAAGAACCAGCAGTATCTCAGCACCGCCGGCGGCACAGCGAACCTGCCGGCCGAATCCGCCCGCATGGCGATGGTCATGGTCATCGTCCTGCCGATCGCCATGGCCTACCCCTACTTCCAGAAGTACTTCATCTCCGGTTTGACGATCGGTGCTGTCAAAGGCTAAAATAAGCGTTCGTATTGCCATTTGCCGCCGCCATCTGCCGATGTCGGCATAACGTTTCCAAGCCCGTCTGGCCGGGCTCGATGTGCCGGACCTGCCAGCCAGGGTCCGGAAACAAGGGCAAGGAGTGAAAGTCCAATGAAAATGAAACGCATTCTTGTTCTTCTTCTGGCTGTTGTCATGACGCTGAGCGTCGCAGCCTGCAAGCAGGACGGAAAAGGCACGACCGCCGCGCCGGAAGCCAAGGCCACTGATGAGAAGCCTGATGACGGCAAGGAAACGGCAGCACCCGAGACCGATAAGCAGGGCGGCGAAACCGACGGTGAAGTCCCGACTCTTATCTGGCTCAACGGCGACCCCGGCACCATCCCCCCCGACAATGACATGGTCGAGGAGGCGATGAATGAAATCACCGTTGACAAGGTCGGTGTCAAGGTTCATACGCTCTACATGAGCGGTGACGCTGTACGCCTGCACATCAGCTCCGGCGACTCCTGGGATATGGCCTACACATGTGCCTGGTGGAACCTCTACAACGAACAGGCTCTGAAGGGCTACTTCGCCGACATCACCGATAAGGTGAAGACGGTTACCCCCGAGCTCTACGAGTACATTCCCGAGATCCTCTGGTCCGGTAACACCGTTGCCGGCGTCCTCTACGGCGTGCCGATCCTGAAGGACTACGGCATGGAGATTTTCTGGCGCTTTGACGCGGATCTCTTCGATGACCTCGAGATTGAGATTCCCGACAGAATGTCCTTTGACGACCTCGGCACCTATCTCGCCGCCGCGAAGGAAGCCATTGAGGCCGGCAACCCCAACACCTCCCGTTATGACTACGCCATGATGGACATCCCGGGCGGTCTCGACTCTCCGTATGACTACATGTACAGCCCCATCCTCGGCCTGCCCTTCTCCGCGATCGGCACCGAAGATGAGAACAAGATCGTCTTCTACCGTGCGCACGAGGACTCCATGGCGCGCTACCGCACACTCCACGAGTGGTACAACGCCGGCTACATCAGTCCGGAAGCTCCGACCCGCGATCAGGTTTCCGTATACTCCGCCGTCAAGAGCGGCCAGGGCTTCTACGGTGCCGACGCGATCTGGTCCTCCGGCGACAACTTCCGCCAGTACATCTCCCGCTTCGACGGTCCGAACATTTCGACCAACTCGATCATGAACAACACCGCCTTCAGTGTGAACTCGAAGTACGTCGACGAGTCGCTGAAGTACACCGAGCTGATCAACACGGATAAGAAGCTCCGCGACATGCTCCGCTACGGTATCGAAGGCCACCACTACAACTACACCGATGATGGTCTCGTCATGCGCACCGACAAGGCCGACGGCTACAAGCCCTGGCCCTTCTCGCAGGCGTCCTACGGTCTCTCCTCGGTCGAAGCCGCTCCCGGTGTTGATGTTGACCCCAACATGTGGGATGTCATCTTCAAGACCTATGAAGAGGAAGCCAGAACCACCAACGCTCTTGGATTCCACTTCGATCCGTCACCGGTCGAGTCCGAGCTGACCGCTCTCGTTTCGATCTGGGACAAGTACAACAAGCCGCTCTGCAGCGGTATTGCCGATCCCGACGTTGAAGTGCCGAAGCTCGTTTCCGAGGCCGAAGCTGCCGGACTGGACAAGGTCCTCGCCGAAGCCCAGGCTCAGTTCGACAAGTGGCGTGAAGAGAACAACGTCGACTAAGTCGACCGCCTGATCCGGATGTTTCTGTCCGGGAAAACACACAATGCGAGGGGCGAAGCTGCAAAGCTTCGCCCCTTTCTTTATGTCTATATACCAGACACCACACATTCAGGCAAATATGGGAAACCGCTTGATCTCATACTCGATGAGACGTATGATAGGCAGGCGTAAACGTTTTCCTCATTTTTAATCTATATGTATCCTGTCGGAGACAAATGTTGGGGGGTTGCACTTGTCGACGAAACAGCCAACCATTCGCGATGTCGCCAGGCTCAGTGGCACGTCCATTGCCAGTGTCTCGCGCGTACTGAATAAGAAAGACTATCCGGTCAGCGCAGAGCTGCGTGCCCGGATCGAAAAGGCCGTCGCCGAACTAGACTACCACCCCAACTGGCATGGCCGCAGTCTGCGCCAGCGCTGGACCGAAGAAATCGGCATCGTCGTGCCCGGTCTGGTCAATCCCTTTTACGGTGAGCTGATGGAAGCGGCGCATCGAGCCTGTCTCGAAGCGGGCCTGTTCCCGTCCATCCACTCTTCGGATGGAGATCCTGCCCGGGAACAGGAACTCATCAGAGGCCTTCTGCAGCGTCAGGCCGGAGGTCTTCTGCTCTCCCCCACCTGTAATTCGGAGGTTCTGGAACAGGAACTCGACGGTCACCTGCCGCTGGTTCTCTTTGATCAGACACTCGGGGATGGTGGACGCTGGCCGGCGGTACACTTCGACTTTGTGGCCGGCGGCCGGCTCGCAGGCGATCATCTCCTCGCCACCGGCCACCGCCGCATCGCCCTCATCTCACCCGACTTCAGCCTCTCAAGCCGCCGCCTGATCCGCAAAGGCCTCGCCGCTGCGATCGCCAGGGCGCAGTCGGCATCCTCTCAGACGATCGCCGATCTTGAGATCTTCACAGCCGTGAATGTCGGATCCCCTGCAGCCACGACGAATCAGTTTGCCCTCGAAGTCGCCCATATGCTGGCGATGCATCCCGATCGCTTCGATGCTCTGGTCACCGTCAACGATCTGCTCGCGGCCTCCCTGCTGCATGCTTTGCAGACTCTCGGATTCGCTGTTCCACGCGATATCTCGCTGCTTAGCTTCGACAACACCATCCTCGCCTCTCTCGTCAAGCCGGAGCTGACGGCTGTGCATCAGGACGCCACCCGTACTGCGGAACTGGCTGTCGAACTGCTCGTTGCCGCGCGCGCCGGCGAGGCCGTCTCTTTTCGCCACATCATCCCCACACTGATTCAACGGGATTCCGTGTCTATCCGCAGAGACCGGAGGACATGGGAGAATGCCTCACGCAGCCAGGGATCCGCGCCGCTTACGGCTGCCTCCGCAGAAATCAATCGTAGCGGCGCATCTCCTTCCAGATCTCAAGAATAAGCTCATAGCGCTCGACCGGCATGCCCTTGAAGGGCACGTTGCTGGTGGCAAAGATATAGCCGCCCCCGGCCTTTCCCCAGGTCAGGCAGTACTCCGCGCTCGCGCGCACCTCGGCCTCGGTCCCGGTCTGCATGGCAGCACAGTGGACGTTGCCGCAGAGAGCAACGCGATCGCCGACCAGGCGCTTGACCTCGCGGATGTCGACGCCGGCCATCGGGTCGAGCGAGTGCAGAGCATGGGGATTGGCCTCGACCAGCTGGTCCAGAATCGGCATGATATTGCCGTCCGTGTGCTTGATCACATACTGGCCGTTCGCGCGGCCGGCCGCGCAGATACGGGCGAGCCAGGGCGTGATGAGATCGGCAAACATGGCAGGCGACATAAAAGGCCCCGAGTTGTAGCAGTAGTCCGAACAGAGCAGCAGCACCTCGACTCCGGCCTCGGCGAGGTTGCGGTTGCGCCGGATCGCGGCCTCGGCCATGTCAGCGGCGCGCGCCAGCACCCCCTCATAATCGTCGGCGATGGCATAGGCGAAATCATACATCTCATTCCCGTCGGGAATCGCGAAGGTGCCGTCACCATGCCAGCCCAGCATGCGCCGTCCGCCAAAGCGCTCATGCAGACGACGGAAATAGAGCGCGAGATCCGGACCCACCTCTCCCGTCTCCCAGAAGCGATCCGTCCCCGGCCCGTAGGCAGGGACGATTGCATAGTCAAGGGCGTCATAGACATCGGCGGCGTAGTCGGCGGCGGCTATGACCGCGCGCTCGCGCTCCAGGGGGCTAAGCTTCTCCAGCTGGTCGGAGGCGAGTTCCGGCGTCATCAGGGGGCGCCCGAACATCAGATCGGCGAGCTGGAACTCGAGTTCAAAGGTCGGCACCTCATCCGGGATGCCGAGCTCGAGGGCGCAGCGGGCGCGGTCGGCGGGGGTCATGGGTGTCTTTGCCATCGTCATCCTCCCATAAAGAGCCGGGCGGAACGGCGCCGCAGCTCATCCGTGTAATAGCGCACCAGATCCCATTCCGCCTCGAGCGGCAGACGGTGGTCGGGACAGGGTATGTAGCCGCCCCCCTCCACGAGGGGCAGCAGACGGTCTATCTCGGCATCGACGGCCGCCCGGTCCTGGGCGAAGACGCGCTTGTCCGTGCCGCCGACCCCACGCACCGCGTCACCGTAGCGTTCGCGCCAGGGGGCGATGGAAGCGTGCCAGGTACCGACCTCGATCGGGAACATGGTGTTGACGCCGTTCTCGAGCCAGACGGGCAGCAGCAGGTCGATCGAGCCGTCGCAGTCGAGCGAGACGATGTCGATGTCGTAGTCCGCGAGCAGGGCCGTCATGCGGCGATAGTGAGGCCCGACAAGCTCACGGAAAACCGCGGGGTTGACGAGGGGTCCGTTTTTGAAACAGATGTCCTCCCAGAAGTGGGCAAAATCGAAGCGTTCTCCGGACATCCGGGCCGCCTCAAGGGCACGCCGGGTGACCTCGAAGCTCATCTCGGCGTTGACGGCTATCATCTCGGCGTAGAGTTCGGGATCGTCGGCGGCGATATAGGCGAGACCCTCCAGACCCGCCCAGTTGCGGATGTTGCCATAGTAGGAGCCGCAGTGTATCCCAACCAGCTCCCCCGCCCCCTGCCGCTCACGTAAAAAGTCCAGCATCGCCTCGACGTCGAGGCGCTCGGGCACGGCTGCGAGGCGCGGGCGATACTCGCTTTCGAAGCTTCCGCGGTCCACGAGGATGTGTTCGACCTCGGTTGGGATGGAGATGGCTCCGTGTCTCTCCATCACGATGACGCCGTCGGCGTTTCGCTTCAGATAACTGCCGTCGGAACGCTCCTCCACAATCATTTCAGCAAAGGGCGGCCAGAGTCCCGTATAGGCCCCCGTCGTCTGGTAGTAGTTCTGGTCGAAGCCGAGCCGTCGCCCGATCTCGCGGTCGATCGCGTTTCCGTCGCTCCAGCCGGCCGCCTCCGCCGCCGTGACATGTCCCTGGGCCGCCCACTTATCGAGCAGCTCGGTCCAGTAGCCGAAGTGCAGAATCGGCAGACGCTCTGGCGGGCCGGTCACGGTCTTTGAGCCCAGCAGGGCCAGTGCATTCTCACGTACGGATCGTCCCATGGGCAGTCAGTCCTCCCGGCGGGTGCTGCCGCGGCGCAGCTGACGGCGCCAGACGGCGGGTGTGACACCATTGTAGCGTTTAAAGACGCGGATAAAGTAAGGGGCATCGCGATAGCCGCAGGCGGCGGCGACGGCGGCGACGGAAGTTTCCGTATCGCGCAGCAGACGGCGTGCATGGCGCAGGCGGATCTCATTCAGGCAGACCGGAAAGGTGCGTCCGGTCTGCTCACGAATGAGCTGGCCGAGGTGTGCCTCGCTGACATGCAGTTCGGCTGCTATGTCGATGAGGCGATGTCCGGCGGCAGGAGCCGCATCAATACGGCGCAGCGCTTCGCGTACCAGCGCCGAGTTCACCTGCGGAAGCGGATCGAAGATGCGCTCGGTGAGGTCGCGGATCGCTTCGCCGAGCCAGGCCGTCAGGCTGAAAAGATCCGGACATTGCCATATTTCGAGGTGATAGCCGGCGGCAGGCCAGTCCGAGAGGATACCCGGGCCCTCAAACTCCGTCACCAGACGAATCACCATGGCGGTGAGCTCAACCGCATGGACGCGGAGCCGGCCCATGTCTCCGGCACCGTGCAGATACATGCGCATGAAAATGTCGTTGATCAGGCGGCGGCAGAGACGGGCGTCGCCGCTGCCGGCGGCTTCGCGGATCCGGGCCTCGTCGGCGCTGCTGCAGAGGACAGGGATGGCTGTGTCGACGGTTTCTCCGGCGGCATGCCCGGCCAGCCAGTCGGCAACCATGGCGAGGAGACCCTCGCAGGCAGCAAGCACGGCCGCCTGTGCCGCGTCGGCCGCGGCCGCGTCCGGCCAGACCATCAGCAGGGCACCGGCCACCTGCCCGTTCTCCGGCGTCCCGATGGCGGCTATGAGACAAAGGCTGTCATCCGGCACCAGATAGCGCTGTGGTCGGGAGCTCTTCAGCGCCTGCCGGGCCATGCGGGCGTGGGTGTAGAGCAGCACCTCGTCCGGGCTGAGGTCAGCCTCCAGCCGGATCTGCTCACCATAGGGCAGACCACGCTCGAGGGCTGCGTGCAGCCTGGCGGCTGACAGAAAGGTAACCGGATGATCGGTTGCAGCCGCGAGTTCCGCCGCTGCCGTACGGCCCAGCTGCACGAAATGCTCCCTGTCTGCCTGCCTCGTCTTCATCTTCTGTCCTCCCCTGATGTCGCCTCCCCGTATAAGTGCAATTTAACACAGGAAAAGTGCAATTCCACCGCCGTGAAATCGCCTAGACTGATGCTGTTGCCGCATGCATGTGAGAACAGCCATGGCGCTACATCAAAGAGCAGGGGAACGAAACATCATGTCAAAAGCCATTCTGAACGAGATCAGCACGCTGCTGCAGCAGGGCCGGGCACCCAAGGTTGTCGAAGCAGTGAAAAACGCGCTGGAGCAGGGCATCCAGCCCAGGGACATCCTCGAAGAGGGTCTGCTCGCCGGAATGAACGTTATCGGCGAAAAGTTCAAGAACAATGAAGTTTTCGTGCCCGAAGTGCTGATCGCAGCCCGCGCCATGAACCGCGGCATCAACGAACTCAAGCCCCACCTCGCCGACGGCGACGTCGAGGAGCGCGGCACCGTTGTCATCGGCACGGTCAAGGGCGACCTCCATGATATCGGAAAGAACCTCGTGCGCATGATGATGGAGGGCAAGGGCCTCACCGTCATCGACCTCGGCACCGATGTCGATGCCGAGCGCTATATCGCCGCCGCCCGGGAGCACGACGCCGACATCATCGCCTGCTCGGCCCTGTTGACCACGACCATGGACGAGATGCGCCGTGTTGTAGAGAAGGCCACTGAGGCCGGCATCCGTGACAAAGTCAAAATCATGATTGGCGGCGCCCCCATCACCCAGCAGTACTGCGATCAGATCGGCGCCGACGCCTACACGCCGGACGCCTCCACCGCCGCCGAGGTTGCCCTCGAGTTCTGCACCGGCGCCTGAGCTCCAGGCAGCAGCAGCCGGAGTGCCCGCCCCCATGGCGGGCACTTTTCATGGGTTTTCGCATCAGAATATAGCCGTTGATGCTCATACCTGCGCAGAGAGAGTTCTTTCTGCAAACATGTACTGGTCAACAATCATGACTTGTTCGCTTCTTATGTCTCGGCAGGAAGCAGGCAGGAAGTAGAAGAGAAAGGCACATATGTTTTGATGTGTCAGTACGATTTTCATCTGCCTAGCCTGCATTGTCTTCACCATCGAGGTGGCTGTATTCTTCCATCCTTTTTTAATCTTCGTATAAGAGCTATTTCAGAGTGTATCGAGATTGTGGATTTCAGAACAAATTCCCGGATGATTTTGTATGACAAACTGACTATGTGGTAACAGATAATGGCATCTGATGGCTGAACATAAAGAAAACGGCTTTATTACCTTGCATTCCTCAATAATATACAGTACATCTAATAAGCGTGATTTCTTCACAAGGCTACCAATAAGAATTTGCACATCACTTGGAAAAAGTAATGACAGGGAGAAAACACATGAACAGAAGCAAACGCAGATTATATGTGTGGGTTCCAGGTGCGATAATAGCTGTAGCTTATTTAGCCAGGCTAGCTCTTTTCACTTGTCTGCTTTTGTTTTCACACAGTATTGACCCTGAGAAGCTGGATCCGCTCACGAGTCCGAATCAGCAGTTAGAGGCAGGTCTTGCGATCATCGCGATAGCTATATCCGTTTGGATCGGCTTGAATATTTACACTTATATTGAAAAAAACGAGCTGGAGAGACTAGACCAGGACACCCACAAAATGCGTGAGCAAATGAGTTCGTTTGTGGCTCAGCAAAAGTTGGATTTTTTGAAAGAATTGGGCGAATTAAGGAAATACTCAGATGGAACAGTTATCGTTCTTCACGAAGTCTTCTTATCTGAGCTGGCTAATCAAAGAAGTAAATACACGTATGAATCAGAAATCTACGATATGCTTTATGCTCTAAAAGTTTATGCTCAGGCTTTCCATATGTACCGGTCCGAGGGAGAAATTAACAAGAGGCTGGAGAATTTGCTGCAAGCATCAATTGACAAACTAATGAGGCATAAGCTGGGAGCTGTATATCGATACTATGTCCATTTCTTATGTGGGGAACTCTCTTTTTTTAGCAAAAAGTACGCAAAGGCAAAAGAACAGTTTGAGTCTTCGTTGAATGAAATCCTTGATGAATCAAATACGCAGGAGAAGATAGACATTCACGATCTGACAACAGAACAAGCGCAAATAATAATCGAGAGTTCTATTGGATGGACAATATACCTTAGAGATGGCATGCAACATCCAGAAAAGGCCTTGCCTTATTTTGAAAAAAAGCCAAAGAATAATGAAGTGGCTGGCATTGTCTACGACGAATCATTTTTGTCCCGCTATTACAGAAACCGTGGGGTGTTTTTGGAGAAACTTGGAGAATTCGCTTTGGCTCAGAGAGAGTATGAAGAGGCATTAACGCATCAGAGTGAGCTTTATTACGATGTAAAAGCAGCGTATGCCTACACATCAATTGTTATGAAGATTTGGGACTTCAACACGAAAAAATCATCTGTTAGTGAGTGGTTTCATGTTGAGAAATCGATCATTGATACGGTTCAGAATGAGTGTGGAAACGTAGAGACGCAGCTTATACATGCAAGGAGTGCCGATTCAACAGATGCCGGCATCTATATCCAGTATGCAAAAATGTTAATGTATAAGGCCCTCATCATGAACTCTGAGGATAAATTGTTTATCGATATCATAAAAATAGCTAATGAGGCTTCTTCTTACCTGCAAATGGCGGAACAATTATTGTGTGACAAGGAAAAGTATCGCACTGAACATACCAAAAGAGACATTCACTGCGCCCTTTACCTGATTTGCATGAACAATGATAGGATCTGTGAGGCTGTAGATCATTTGAAAGAGGCCTTGTCTGTTCTGGATAAAATGGAAAAAAAGAATGATGAGGCAAAGAATATGGCGTTGCGAATCAATGAATTACTGCTTCACCACGCGTGAGAAGAAGCGCAGGCATCGCCGGATGAGAGGTGGACAATTTTAGTCCGGCGTTTGTGGACAAAGATAACCCGGCGTTGGCAGAATACACGTCCTGCACCCTTGAGATGAGGCTGCGGGAATCAGACAACCTGTCTGAAACCCCCGGCATGGACCGCACATTGGAAAATGGATGAAACACGTTTTGAGGTGTGCTGTGTACCGAAACATGTCAGGCCGCCCGCCTCAGACCGAAGAAGCGTCTCCTCCCGCTGCCGGTTACGAACCGGCAGCGGAACGAAACCGCCTTTGCCCGACTGGTGGATGAACAGATTCACTGAGATTCCAGGCAGTGGAATAGCAGCCCTGGCGCTTTGCTTCATGCGCTGATCCTTTCGGCCATTACAGAGAACGGCAGGAGGCGCGCCCGGGCGGGAAGCGGATGGCCGGCCGGGGCAGCCAGGTTCTGACAAATTCTGCTCATTACCAGTTCTACGACAAGAGTAAAGGCATCTATCTGGAAAAGATGGGATACGGGAGCTATGACATCCATGGCATGGATGATCCAGCGCTTATCTTTTGGATCTCCTCAAACTCGACCATGTCAAGCTCACAGAGCGTCTGTGGGCCATGCATGGTGTTGCTATCAGGGAGCCGGCTGCTTTTTTAGACGACAGCGATGAGATGTAGCCATACTGCACCCAGAAAGCGCGCTTGTCTGACTGCATCCGCAGGCAAACAAGCTCATGTGGCCATTCACGGACAGGAAAACGAAAGCTCGTCAACGACCCCAGCAGATGCATGTTCCTTCGACAAAATGGGGGTGCACGTCAAGCGTGTCGGGAAGCGGTTGAGCATGCCAGGAGGACGGCTGGCAAGGAAGAGAGGAAGCTTGCGGACTTCTGGTGGTCAAAACGAAGAGGAATCCAAAAAAAGATTTGGAAAAGTCCCCATCTTGACCACGAGAGGCGCGCTGCATACCAGAATCGCCTTTATCACACGGCAACAGGGCAACAGAATCTGGATTGCTTCACAATCTTCTGGAACGTGCCAGACCGTGCCTGTCAGCCTCGCTGTCCGCTATCCTATTCCTACCCATTCACATTCCGGCCGTTTGTGAGTCTGGCCGCTACGCGGGCAATGGAATAAGGATCTTCCATATGCCTGCATGCAAGCTACACTGAAACTCCGGTGCTTCAAGTGTTTGAGGAAGACTCGAAAAAAACTGCAATCGTCCGACAAATATGACATGCACCCCAAAAATGGAACTTAAGTGAACTACAGGGTGCCGTACGTGTGATGAATTTGGTCGTCAGGATGGCGTTGAAGCCGACATACTGCCTGCGGGCTGCCGCAATCGCATCACTGTTTCCAGGAATCCTGCACCCCTGTTTCGCCGTTTCCCTGACAAAGAAGAACTGTCTATACTGCTCCACGTGACGTTCTGCGAGTTGTTCCTCCAGCAACTCACGTTCCAGCTGCAGGATGTGAAGGTCGAAGGCGACACGGTTATCGGTCATGTGTTGTGGGTTGAAGTAGATATGCAGGTAACAGCGACGACGGGATTCTCACCCAGGGATGAAGGAAGGTATGAGATAGATGGCTTCCCCATCCAGCATCCCAGGCCCATTCGGACAGTCAATCTCATCTCGACGTTTATTAATGTAATCTCGCAATAAGCGAAATGGCTGGGAACGGCAATGCTGAAGTTGTGGCGATGGGCACAGAGCTCGTCGATGTTCTGCTGGCTGCAAAAGCCCTTATCCATCACAACGTGCAGTCGGGAGAAGTCCAATTTCTGAAACTGGTCGAGTAGATTGGCCAGTCCTTTACGTCCGTAATCGAGCCTGGCAGGTACCGGCGAAGCTTTTCTGACCGCAAACCATGGCCAGATTGATCTGGGACAGTGCTTCACGGTCACGGTTGTAACCATAACGGACATGCTCATTCCGTTTGGCATGGGAGGAGACGGACGTGATGTCACAGCAGAGGTGGTCACTCTTTAATAACATCCCGAAACTATCCCGAAACTCGATCAAGATGGTTCTCAAAGCACCTGGTCATGAGGTTGCGACACTATGAAAAGTGCTTCGGCAGGTTTGGAATTCAGAAACAGGATAGAAGATATGAGGATGTTGGTTTCAACAAGTATTATCATCTTCCTGACCTGACTTCACTCACCAGATTCTGAACATCATCATCGTTTCTGACAACCCATGTCCTCTGCCGCTCCAGAAAACGCTTTTTGTCTCCTGTATCAAGCCTGTTCTGAAATATTGGCTACAGTGTATTGACCATCATCATTTTGCAGAAAGAGGATTTTGGCACCAGTCTTTAGTCTCGGTGCACGACGCTCTTCCACCGCACGGTTACTTGCCCATTAGAGGATTCTTTCGCCAGGTGGAAAACGCGGCGTTTTAGAACCACCTGCTCGGAGCAAACGGAGCCACCTGCTCGGCCTTTTGGAGCCACTCAGCCAGAGCATTTTGAACCTTTGAATTTCGTCTAAACTTCATTTGCGACACAA
>JASGUU010000019.1 GCA_030057555.1 Bacillota bacterium
GCTCAAGCGACTACGAGCTGATCGACATCGGCTGAGCGCCCCCAGATAGAAAGAGAGCCCACATGGATTCCCAGCTTCGCCAGGACCGCATCCTGATTCTCGACTGTGGCGGCAGCTATGCCCAGCTTGTCGCACGCCGCGTCCGTGACCTCGCCGTCTACTGCGAGGTCCTCCCCTCCCGTGCCTCGCGTGAGCGCCTCCTCCAGAACGAGTACAGCGGCGTCATCATCACCGGTGATCCACGTGCGTCACGGAATCCCACCATCGACCCGATTCTCTTTGAGCTTGATATCCCCATCCTCGCCATCGGCTACGCTGCCCTGATCCTGAACAGACTTCTCGGCGGCAGCACGGAGCCGGGCGAACGCCAGGAATCCGGCACGAGCGAGCTTGAGATTCTGAAGCCAGATGAGCTTTTCTCAGGCGAAGTCCCAAGCCCCTCCCCCGTCTGGCTCAGCTCCGGTGATCGCATCGCCACTGTGCCTGAGGGCTTCACGGTCACTGCCCACACCGCTGACTTCCCCGTGGCCGCGATGAGCGATCCCGAGCGGCGCATCTTTGCCCTGCAGTTCCATCCGGAGATCCGTGACACGGCTGCTGGCGAAACCATGCTCGAGAGCTTCCTGCGTGGCATCTGTGGCTGTTCTGCCGAGTGGAAGATGTCGGCCTTTGTCGAGCAGACCGTCGCGGGCCTGCGTGAGCGGCTCGCTGGACGGCAGGTTCTCTGTGCCTTCTCGGGCGGTGTCGATTCCTCCGTCGCCGCCATGCTGGTCCATCGTGCGATAGGCCATAGACTGCTCTGCATCTTTGTCGATCACGGACTGCACAGAAAAAACGAGGCCGCTGACATCGAGCGTGTCTTCCGCGAGCATTACGATCTCAATCTGGTCTGCGTGGATGCCCGTGACCGTTTCCTCGGCCGCCTCGAGGGTGTCACCGATCCCGAAACAAAGCGGAAAATCATCGGCGAGGAGTTCATCCGCGTCTTCGAGGAGGAAGCGACGAAGGCCCGCGCGAGCATGGGTGAGATCGATGTTCTGGTCCAGGGCACCATCTACCCTGATGTCATTGAGTCCGGCGGAGATGCCAGTACCATGGTAAAGAGCCATCACAACGTCGGTGGTCTGCCGAAGGACATCGGCTTCACGGAGCTCGTCGAGCCCCTGCGGGATCTCTTTAAGGATGAGGTCCGCCGTGTTGGCATGGAACTTGGCATGCCGGAGAATCTCGTATGGCGGCAGCCCTGCCCCGGTCCCGGCCTCGCCGTGCGCATCATCGGTGCCATCACACCCGAGCGTGTGGCAATCCTGCAGAACGCCGATACCATCTACCGTGAGGAGATTGATAACGCCGGACTCAGTCGCGAGATTTCCCAGTACTTCGCCGTGCTGACTGATATGCGTTCTGTTGGCGTCAAGCACGACCGCCGCACCTACGACTACACGGTGGCGCTCAGGGCCGTCTCCACCACCGACTTCATGACTGCGGACTGGGTGCGCCTGCCGATGCCTGTGCTGGAACAGGTTTCGTCGCGGATTGTGAGTGAGGTGGAGCATGTGAATCGCGTTGTTTATGACATTACGGCCAAGCCGCCAGCGACGATTGAGTGGGAATAATTTATGCGATAGCTGAAACCCTTGCAAACAGCCGGTTTGCGGTACTTCGTTGATCAGAATGGCAACGTTTTGGCAACAGCAAGTGCGTTTTCGCTAAAAGCGAACTTATTAGATGAAATAATGCTTAACCTTGTAATCTTGTCGTCGAAACTAAAGATATTAAGAAAGACTCATCCCTTGGCGAGGAGGAAAAACTAAGAATTGAATCAGCCAAGAAATTTTTGAAACACTGGCTGACAGTGGAATCAATGTGTTGTTTGAAAAGCAGTTACAGTCAGACGATATAATTGCGATGATAAAAAGCATCATTATCGAGTAAGGCGGAGTGAACATGAGTGTTGACCAAGCAAGAAGAAATTTAAATCAGATTAACAAAGACATTGCGGATTTGGAAAAAAGTTAGCAGTCGAGACAAAAAACGAAGCTGACAAAAACAAGCAAATAAATGATACACAGAAAAACATAAACAAAAACACCTCTACTTCAATGCTTCAATCTAAAATCAGGCAGATTCAAGGTTATCAGAATGATTTGGTAAGAATTCTAGACAAAAAATCAGATTTAAACAAAAAGCTAGCAGATAAAAGATACAAGCTCAGTGATGCAACATTGAAGCTTCAAAAAGAGGAGCAAATGGAAGCAAAAAAGAGTGAAAAGGCAAATAAGGATATTCTTAGAAGTTATGAACAAAGAATTGATAACCTTACTAATCAGTTGATTCAGGAAAACAATAATCAATTGAAGAACAGAAGTCAAAGTCTATATTCAGATTCCAATTCGGAGCAGTATGACGTTTTTATTTCTCATGCATCGGAGGATAAAGAAAGCTTTGTAGATGAGTTTTGTGAATTGCTTCAAAAACTAGGTATTAAGGTATGGTATGATTCGATTTCGATAAAATGGGGTGATAGTCTTCGAGCTAAAATTGATGACGGCTTGAGAAATTCAAAGTTTGGAGTAGTTGTAATCTCACCTGCGTATATTAGTAAGGGCTGGACACAATATGAATTGGATGGCTTATTTCAGCAGGAGATGACAGGCGGGAAAACGGTGCTGCCTTTGTAGCACAATATTACGAAAAAAGAAGTTCAAGAATTTAGTCCGTCATTGGCAGGCAGAAAAGCACTAACAACTGCAATGATGACTCCATTAGAAATTGCTCAGGAATTAAATGAAATGCTCGAGCTTTAACACATAGAATCTTTTTTGACAGCATTCACAAGAGTAATCGCAGATTCGTCTGGAATCGCACGTTGCTTTTGATCAGGATTCTAGAACATAAACTCATTGAAGCTAATAAACTTCGAATTGCAATTCTATAATAGCAAAGAGTTCTCCTGTCTGGACAGAACGAGGAGTTATAGTATGCTTGGCGAAAAGAAAAAGCAATACTAAGCTTAAAAAATATGCTGAATCAACTCTGCGATGATATCGAGCTGACCAATAGGAAATAACGCATAAAGAACAGGAGATATGTACATCATTGGATAAAAAGTATACAGATTTTATGGATGAAATATCTTGTGATGAACTTTACGAAGGCCTCCTTGCTTATGGTTTGTTCGCTGAAAAGCTTCTACCTGTGTTTACTGCTGTTCCTTTTTTTCATTATTGCAAAACCATATCTGTTCCGTTTAAAGCGTGCTGGAATGAATACATACGTTTTCGGACAATGCGTAATATCAACGTACCTCGGCTCATGGGAATTCCGAATCCTTTTAAATATCAAAGAGTGTGCTCTGAACTTAGAGATAACTGGGATATGATACGCGCCCACTTTCACGAGCAGACAGATGGGCAGAGTTACCGCGTCAGCCGAATCCACGTTCGCAAACAGCACAACGAAAAGCGTATCTTCGATATGAATTATAAAAACTGGCGAGTAGATGGTAACCCAGAGTCAGATCTACTGATACATGAAAAAGGAGTGAGTCGCTTCCTGGTTCAGGCTGATATTTCGACATGCTTTCCTAGTATTTATACGCATTCAATACCATGGGCTTTGGTGGGAAAGGAAGTGGCAAAGCAAAATGTTAAAAATAAGGACATTTGGTATAACAGGATTGATCGGGCGTGTTCAGATATGCGCAATGGCGAAACACACGGGCTCCTTATAGGGCCGCATACTTCAAACTTGCTTTCAGAGATTATCCTGACTGTGGTAGATAAGGAACTCTATGAAAAGGGCTATCGTTATGCTAGAAACATAGATGACTACAATTGCTATGTTAACAGTCATAATGAGGCGCTACTTTTCCTGCGAGATCTTGAAGAGTCTCTTCGTGAATTTGATTTACCTTTGAATCACAAGAAGACAAAGATTATTGAACTCCCTGTTGGCATAGAGAAAAACTGGAAACATCAATTGGGTGATTTCCCCAAAGTGGGTGAGTCAGGAATGGTTGAATATCCGCAGGTTAACACGTTTATTGACACAGCTTTAATGCTGGCAACTGAAACGGGTAACTTCGCAATTATGAATTATGCTATTAAAAAACTGAAAGGATCAAAACTGTCGGACAATGGAAAGAAGCTGGCGGCAAAACGATTCATGCATATGGCAGCGCTTTATCCCTACCTATTACATTTGATGGAAAAGTATGTCTTCACACCTTTGAGAGTTGATAAGAGGGATATTAAGGCACTTTCAGATACAATATATCGGAATGCAGCCAATCAAAATGATTATGAGAGCCTGTGCTATTCGATTTATTTCGCAGTTCGATATGACTTTGTGCTTGATGAGTTTGAGCATGATTATGAGAGAGCACAGGACTATGTTATCAAGAGCAAAGATTGTTTATTGTTGATTATGACATGGATTTACTTCATGAAGCAAAATCATTGGAACAGAAATGCAACACAAGTAAAACCGCTTAACAGAGTAGCGAGGGAACTGAAAGAAATAGACATGGATCGTTACTGGTTGTTTTGCTATGAGGCATTAACTTTTGACAAATTTTCGGGCGAATGGAAATCAATGAAACAAGCAGGTATAAGCTTTATCAGGAAGGAAATAGTATATGGCACTACCGCGCCTGACACCGAATCAAATTGAACAGATAGCGCGCGTCATGGGTGATACCGTGGATGGGTTTACAGGTTCTGAGATTGGGCATCTCCTAGCTCAGTGCCGTATGGATGACCCAGATCCCGGACTGACAAAGTGGAAGCGTCTATATAATGCCTTTTGCGTTGCTGTTAATGGAAGTGGTTCTACAAATGTTATTTTTCAATTTATACAGCATTGTTTGGAGCCGGCTCAAGGGCTGAATAATCCAGAACGATATAACTGGATGAGGCTTGAGCTCAATAAGGTTTTAATGCTTTTGGGCATCGAAATCAGGGATGATGGACGGTATTATTCCGTTTCACAAGCTCAAAGTCTTGGCGAAGTCCAGCGGCGGACAAAAGAGCTGCGTGATAAGTTGACTGGTTATGGAGCACATCCAGAAGTGTTGAGGTGTTGCCGCGATGAATTGTTAGCAAAGGATTATTTCCATGCTGTTCAGGAAGCAGCGAAGAGTCTGTGTGATCGAACAAGAGCGATGTCTGGTTTGTCATCAGACGGAACTGAGCTATTTCAAACGGCGTTCTCGGTTAAAAATCCGTTCATTGCTTACAATTCTTTACGGACAAGCAGTGAGCAGAATCAGCAGAACGGACTTAAGGAAATGCTCTGTGGCGTGATACACATGATTAGGAATGTAACTGCGCATGAGTTAAGGATTCACTGGGATGTGAACGAGAATGATGCTGTAGATATCCTGACTCTGATTTCGTATCTACATAAGCTGTTAGATGTGTGCGTAACAGTACCAAGGCCGACACTATGAAAATCGAAAATCAGCGTTTTAGCAATCCAGACCGCAGAGTCCCAGACGAAAATCTATTATTGGGAAAATGAGTCAGAATCCGTATGTGACTAAACCTGAATTGTCCGAATAACTGTGCGTCAGTACAATGCCGATTGATAATAACATCTCCTTGAGAAGGAACGGATACATAGATAGGTTGGAAAAACCAAGGGAGGATACTGGCGAATTATCGATCAAGGATTTGATGTCAAATGTGAATGACAGGATATGTATCTGGCTGATTCTTCTTTGCTCTTTTGCAATTTAAATGGCAACAATCTGGTAACGAAGAATGGAGTAGTTGGTAGGAATTGGATACATGCTGTAATGGCAATAGCATGAATCACTTATATATACAAAGTTGTTTAGTTTTACATGTTTAGTGATCGCGTGGGAGTGATTGATCCTGACTTTCTGACTTAGCCGCCAGCGCGAAAGCTGAAAGCAATGACACCTCAGGGTTTCAGTATATTTCTTTTGTGTTACATGTGTTCACTTATATTCGCTTATAACATAATGGTTCAAACCGTGGAAGGTGGAGCCTGACATGCACGTGACCATCAGTGGACAGGGCAAGGCGCGCGTCATTCAGTTCGTCGAACAGCACCGGATTCCGGGGACGAATAAGAAGAAGACAACGGTCATCAAGACCATCGGAAACTACGAGAAGCTGGTTGCTGAGGAGCCGGATATCATGGAACAGCTCCGTGCGGAGGCCAGGCGGCTGACGGAGCGGAAGCGTGCAGAGAACGCGCCGTTGACTCTGTCGGTGAGCAATCAGCTTGCCACGACCGTGGAGTCCTTTACGCCATCGTTCCGTTTTGGGCACAGTGTCCTTCTGCAGTGCTGGTCGAAGATGGGCCTCGATGCCTGTCTGTCAGGGCAGGGAAGCAAACGGAATCTCGTATCCGTTCTTCAGGCAGCACGTTTCCTTGTCATGCACCGGATTACGGATCCGGCGAGTGTGCTGGCCAGCTGGAAGGATGTTGAGCACTATGCCGGACTGGAACCGGCAGGACTGGATGTCTGCTACCAGGCACTGGACCTGTTGGGGAGTGTGAAGGAGTCAGTACAGTCCTGTCTGTGTTCCTTCTTTCAGTCCCATACGGATCGTCAGGACTTGATGGCCTACTACGATGTTACAACCTACGCCTTTGAAAGCGTACGTCAGGGAGAACTTCGACTGTTCGGCTACTCCAAGGACAACAAACACAACGAAGTCCAGGTTGTGATGGGTCTTCTCATTGACAACAACGGGATCCCGATCTCCTTTGAACTTTTTCCCGGAAACACGATGGACCAGAACACTCTGGAGCGTGCCGTAGCGGATCTCAAGGCGAAGTACGGGATGGAGAAGATCGTTCTGGTGGCAGACCGCGTCTTAAACGGGAAGGAGAATCTGGAACTGCTGCTGAATGCCGGACACGACTATGTCATTGGCTACACACTGAAGCGCGCGTCTGCTGAGATTCAGGGGGAAGTACTCAAAGAGGATGGCTGGCAGGTGGTGAAGACGGATGAGGATGATGAAGTGCTCCTCATGGAGAAGTCGGTTGACCATGTACTGAAGACCCGTGTGAAGCTGACCGAGGAAGAACGTGCCCATCTCCCGGTCAAGCGGGGTCACAAGCCGATGTACAAGACCGTGGAGTACCCTGTGCGACTTCATCTGACATGGAGTCGGGAGCGTGCGGAGCGGGATCGACTGGAACGCGAACGTCAGGTTGAAAAGGTCAGAAAGATGCTGTCCTCGTCAGGGAAGGTAAAGAGTTCATTGAAGCGGGGAAGGAACCAGTACCTTGCGCTTGATATCCAGACAGAAGACTGTCAACTGGATGAGGCGAGGATCCTGCGGCAGGCACGCTTCGTTGGCTACTATGCGGTTGTAACCAACAACCGTGACTTCAGCAATGCCCACAGCAGTTCACTCTACAGTGGACTCTGGCAGATTGAGGAGAGCTTTCGCGTCCTGAAGACGGACCTTCGTGCCCGGCCCGTCTTTGTGTGGACAGACGAACGCATTCGAGGGCACTTCGTCATGTGCTTCATCGCCCTCTGCATGGTTCGCTATCTGCAGTATCTGCTGGAACAGAAGACCGGTGAGCGTCCTTCGGCTGCTGTACTTCAAACGTCACTGATCTCTCCACTTGTCCTGATGCAGGGCGATTGGCCCAGTGTCACCCTGACCCCGACGAACATCAGCCAAACGTATCTGGATCTGGTCGAGACTCTTGAGCTTCCTTCACTGCGTACGAACATGACGCGAACTCAGTTCAAGACGGCCACCAAGCTCGACATCAAAGTCAACGCGGAACAGGATAAGAGGACAAAATAAATCGCTGACAAAACCCGAAGATGGCTGCGCTGCAGGCCTCTCCGGGTTTTTGTGACTCTATAAGTCCGAAAGTCAGGGGAAAGAATGCCAGCGAGTTCCATACGCCTTCCAACATTGGCAAAACACTGGTGGAAGTATTTCAACCCTTAAAGAGACGCTGTTATGATTCGTGTTGCACAGGGACTGGCGGTATATGAATTGTCATGTGGTGAATATCGACTGTTGCCGGCGATCTGCTGCCGTATGCTGTCCTGCCTGCAGAATAAGGGCACTTCCATTTCAGAACTCCGTTTTTTTGGATGTAAGCAGCTTATCTTGTGTCGCCACGCCGAGGGGGCAGAGCTGGCACATGGCCTGCCGGCCATGATAAAACATACTGGTACTCGGGACCTAAGAGCCGTGGATGGCGGCAGACGTGGACCTGACAGTTTCAAGCTTCCTGGTGATCTGGAGGAGGGTACGCACCGTGATTTCACTTGGCAGCCAGAGGGAGTTCTTCTGGGACAATTACCTGATTGACACAGAAAAGACCACCGCCTCCCATGTAGTCCACCGTCCGGTTCGCAGGAACATCGTCAAGATACTGGACAGACCCTGGGAAGGCGATGGCTGCAACTACTACAACATGGTCTATGACAGGAAAACCAGGTCGTACTACCTGTATTACCTGGCCTGGGAAATGCTGAATCCGGAAGGAACACAGCATACGATGGCTGACATCCATGTCTGTATGATGAACAGCCGGGACGGTCTTCACTGGGAGCGCCCCAGTCTGGGGCTCTATGAGTTTGCAGGCAGCAGGGACAATAATATCGTGCTCATGAATTCCGCGTTTCCCGGCATGATCAGTATTGATAATTTTTTCGTCAGCATGGACGAAAATCCGGATCCAGTTGTGCC
Source organism: Bacillota bacterium (assembly GCA_030057555.1). Taxonomy (GTDB): domain Bacteria; phylum Bacillota; class Clostridia; order Saccharofermentanales; family Fastidiosipilaceae; genus JAEZYR01. The sequence goes on from JASGUU010000019.1 coordinate 8,709, forward strand.
GGAACGCTTCAAAGCCACCATGGCCTACTGGCGACGGGAAGAAGACGGATCCCATTACCGCGCCCTGTACTCTCTGGTCAGTGAAGATGGTATCCACTTCCGTCATCTGGGTGTTATTACGGAGAAGGGGCGTTTCGACTCGCTGAATGTGCTGCAGTGGTCTCCCAGGACCCGCCTCTACCACTGCTACGTGCGAGACTTTCACCATCCGGCGGATGAAAACGGCGTGCTACGGGATGTGGCGATCTCCGAGGAACATGGACTGAATGAGGCGGTGCGGGATATTCGAGTACTCACGTCCGAAGACTTTATCCACTGGACAGAGCCCCAAAAGCTGCAGTTCAATGACGTAGAGGACCATCCTCTGTACACCAGTTGCATATCCCTCTATCCCCGGAACAGGAACGTGATGGTCGGCTTCCCCACCCGCTATGTCGAGCGGAAGCAGTGGACGGAAAACTTTGACCGCCTCTGTGGCGCAGAAAAGCGCCGTCAGCGTTCCACCATCCATCCCCGTTATGGTCTGGTCACCACGGATTGTGTGTTTATGTGCTCACGGGACGGGCTGAACTGGTTCCGCCATGACGATGCCTTTATCCGCCCCGGTCCCGAACATCCCCTGAACTGGGTTTACGGGGACTGTTATCCTGCGGTGGGTCTGATCGAGTCGCCCTCTGATATTCCCGGCGCGGATCCCGAGATGTCCCTGCTCCTGTTTGAAAATCACTGGTCGGGTCTGCCTGCGCAAATCGTTCGCTATAGTCTCCGCTGGGACGGCTTCGTGTCCCTTCATGCCGGCATCCGCCCGCAGAGGATCGTTACCAGAACGTTCACCTTTGAGGGTTCTCAGCTCGGCATCAACTTTGAGACTTCTGCCCGGGGCTGGGTGAGACTGAGTCTGCGGAACATGGAGACGGGAAAAGAATTTCATTCTGGCGAGCTGTTTGGCAATCGTATCGACCGGATTGTGGACTTCGACGGTGAGCTCGTAGAGCTTCGTGGCATTCCGGTCGTCATGGAGATCGAACTCTGCGATGCAGATATGTACGCGTTCAAGTTTGGCGATTAGCGGCATGATTAACTGTTAGTGGCAGGCCAGCCCATGAAGTGATCGCGTTTTTCGCTTGGCCTGACAGATGAGCAGTCGTGCCCGAAGTGTCTCGGATGTGAGGAAGCGGTAGGGGATGACAGATTATGAGAAGCATGACAGAAGTGAAAAACTGCTTCAGGAGCACCCCCAATCCAAACGTGATTTGAGGTTAAGCCTGACCTGTTCCGTGCACCTTTCGATTTTGAGTGCAGGCAGGTCGTCGTTCATGAATTGGTTGAAGGAATTGCTTTCCCGTACGCGCTCTCTCATTGCCAACTCCGTGACAGTGCCTGGAATCTCTTGTTTCATGCTTTTGTGGAGTCCTGTCAACAGTTTGACAGGAAAGCTTAATAACGGTTATAACCATCTCCATGAGAACGCGCAGGCAGCCGAGCGGTTTTCCGGCCGCGGCACGAACACAGCCCAGCCGCAGTATCTGCAGAGGGGTCGGTCTTTTACTGGCGACGCTCGCACTGCTGCTGGCGGGCGGCTGCGGTGCGCTGCTGCCGGTGGAACCGAGCCTCGAGCGCTCGCCTGTGACACCGACACAGACGACGGCGCCCTTTGCGACCTGGACCACGGGCTACAGCGACCTGCGCCTCGAACAGACCGTTCGTTTCCGCTATAAGCCCGTCCGCGAAGCCGAGCTGCGCTTCTCCGTGACGGGTCTTCTCTATGATGAAATCCTGGTCAAAAAAGGTGACCTGGTGAGCGAGGGCCAGCTGCTGGCGAGCCTCGAAAGCGGCGATCTCGAGCCGGATCTGCTGGAGCTGGAATACCGGCTGGAACGGCAGAGCATGCTGCGCGCCGGCATCCTCGCGCGGCAGAGCGACGACCGCGAGCGGCTGGAGCTGCGTACGGCGCATCTCTCCGAGGCAGAGCGCACGGAGCGGCGCGAAGAGCTCGAAGAGCAGCAGGCGGCGGAGCTCGAGAGCTTCGACCGCGAGGTCGAAATCCTCGAGCTGTCGCGCGGGACGCTCGAGCGGCGGCTCGGACAGCGGCGGCTGCTGGCGCCCTTTGCAGGGATTGTCACCTATACGCGCCGCATCGCCGAGGGCGACCGCTCCTCCGCCTACGACCAGGTCGTCCATCTCTCAGACAATGAGCGCTCGCTCTTCCTCGCGACGACGGACTATGCCTCGTATTTCAGGCCCGGAGAAACTTTCGAGATCACGGTCGACGAGGTCTCCTATCCGGTGCTGGCCGTCGATCCGGCTGCATACGGCATGGAGGCGGATGAGAAGACGGCGGCACTGCGGCCGGAAGTGGAGGAGATGGTCTTCGAAACGGACCAGAGCGGCACGGTGATCCTGCTGCTCGACAGCCGCGACCATGTGCTGGTGATTCCGGAGCGCGCGGTCTTCGCCGCCGGCGAACGCAGCTATGTCTATATCGACCGCGGCGACAGGGTCCGCGAGGCGCGTGAAGTGACGACGGGCCTCCGTGCGGGCAGCCAGATCGAAGTCACGGGTGGTCTCGCGGAAGGGGAGGTGGTCATCGTTGACTAGGCGTCCTGCGGCCCTCCTCCTGCTCGCCCTGCTGCTTCTCGCCGCTGCCTGCCGGGCCCCGGCCGCGACGGCCGAAGTGCCCGCCCTGCTCGAGCCCGTCGGCGTCCAGCTCGACACCGCCCGGGTGGTGCGGCGCACGCTGGAGGATGTCTCAGTCCACCCGGCCCGGGTGCGGCCGGCTACCGTGACGCTGTCCTTTGCCATCCCGGGCCGCCTCGCGGGCCGCCTGGTCGACGTGGGCGAGGAGGTCGCGGAGGGCCAGGAGATCGCGAGCCTCGACGTCGAACAGCTCGATGCCGAACGCGCCGCCGTCGCCCGCGAGCGCGAAAACCTCGCCCTCGACCACGAGTTTGAACAGGAGGCGACAGCCCTCGAACTCGAGGTCCGCCGTGCCGAACTCGCCGCCCTCGAAAACGGCAGCGCCCCTGTTCCCGACGGCGACATCGACCGCCCCACCGCGATCCGCCTCGCCGAACTCGACATCGCCGCCCTCGAGCGCCGGCTCCAGGAGGCCGCCGACCTCTTTGCCTTCGATGACAGCCGCCTCGCCGCCCGCGAGGACCGGCTCGCCGCCGACTCCGAAGCGCACCGCCTCTTCGCGCCCGTTTCGGGCCGCGTCATCTGCTTTTCCGCCCAGGATGGCAGCGATATCGGTGCCTTCGTCCCCTACGTCGTGATCGCGGTCGAGGAGCGGCCGCAGGTCGAGTCCGACTATCTCTCCGCCGGCCTGGTAAACGATGCCCTCGGCATTCACCTGCACCAGCCGGGCCGCATCATTCCGGTGCGGCCGCTGCCGACCGACTGGGCCGATCTCATCAGCCGCTCTCTCAGCGGCCGCGAGCTCATAACCTCCTATGAAGTCGCGGAGAGCGACCGCGACCTGCTCGCTTACGGCGACTATGCCTGGCTCGAAATCGTCCATGAGCGCCGGGAGGACTGCCTCGTCATTCCGCTGCAGTCGCTCTACCGCGAGAGCGGCCAGACCTTTGTCTATGTCGTTGAGGACGGCCGCCGCATCCGCCGCGAGGTCGTAGTCGGCCTCCAGACCGCCATCGAGTGCGAGATCCTCGAGGGGCTCACGGAAGGGGAGGCTGTCCATGTCAAAACCTAGCCGCCTCGCGGCCGCCCTGCTCCTCGCCGTCCTGCTGCCGGGCCTGCTATCGGCCGCCGGCTTTCTCCGCGCCCAGGGTGAAGCGGTCGACGACGCCTCCTTCATCGAGGGCAATTTCAACACCGAGCGGGTGGAGTACCGCGACATCCGGGATCAGGCGACGGCCTCTCTCAGGCCCGTCTATCCACGCCAGGAGTGGCTGACCTTTCCGTATCAGAATGCCTGGCATCAGGAAACTCTGGTCAACGCCGGCGAACGTGTCGAGGCGGGTCAGGTGCTGATGCGCTTCAGCCGTGACAACGACGAAGCCCGGCTGCGTTCCCTCGAATACCGTATTGAGGATCACCGTGAGGCATGGTCTCTGCAAAGCGCCCAGCTTGAGCACCGCCGCCAGGAGCTCGTCGAGCGCGGTGAACCCGGGGACTCTCCCGCCCGCCGCAGTCTCGAACTCGAGAGCCGCCGGGCCACGGCCCGCTACGAGCGCGAGGCCTTCGAGCTCGGGCGCGAACTCGAGCTGCTGCGGGAGGACTATGAGACGACGGAGCTGGTCGCGCCCTTTGCCGGTGTGGTCAACCAGCTGACCCGCCTCAACGAGAATGCCCTCATCGAGCCCTGGCAGGGCCTGGTCGAACTGCGCGTCGACCGTGGCCTGCTCTGGACCTTCGAGGACAGCCGCGGCCAGTTCCGCTACGGTCAGCGGGTTCTGGTCACCTACGGTCCGCCGCGCGCCCCCGAGGAGGCGGAGGGCGAGGTTGCCTGTGTCGGCTCGATGCTCGAACTCGCCCAGCCGACCGCCAACGTCCTCGTACGCCTGATCGATGTCGATCCCGAGGTCGAGGCCCGGATGACGAACGTCCGCCTCGAGGGGACATCGGCCGAGTTGCTCCATGTGCTGACCGTCAGCCGGCGCGCCGTCTACAGCCAGAGCGGGAAGTCCTTTGTCTATCTGCTGGAGGACGGAATCATGAAAAAACGCTTCTTCATCGGCGGGGTGGAGAACCTCGACTATGTGCAGGTCGTCAGCGGCCTGCGCGAGGGCGATGTTGTGGTGGTGCGCTGATGCTGCGGATGGTGCTGGATCGTATGCGAAACAAGCCGTGGATGACGGCGAGCCTGCTGCTGGCGAACTGGCTGCTGGTGGCCATCGTCGCCTCCAATGTGCTCTATACCGATGCGGTTTCCCAGCGCATCCTGACCCGCGATCTTGAACAGGAGCTCGTGACGAAACAGCGCTACCCGGTTGAGTACCAGCTCACCCTCGATCTCGACTATGATCCGCTGCAGGGCCGGGCGCGGAGCATCGATCCCGTGCTGGCCCGGGCGCGCGGCATCCCGTCGCGGGCGGGACTCGAGACCGAGATGGACTCGACCGTCTGGACCACCGACCGCCTGCGCATGTATCCCGAACTGCGGCGCGGCGACGCCGATCCGCTGCGCATGTCCTTCGGCAGTATCGAGGGCTATGAGGACAAAATCCGTGTTCTTGACTGGGCCGAGGCTCCGGGCTACAGCTCGGCCGAAACCGCCCTCGCGACCTGGGCGGCCCAGCCCGGCCTCGAGTGGCCCGGTGTCGGCCGCGACGCCGCCGACTACCGGACAGAGCCGGCCCCCGGCGGGGCCTATGCCGACAACATCCTCGATGCCTTCGTCAGCGAAAGCACCCTGATCGGCCTCAAGCTGATCCCGGGCGAGGTCTACGAGGTGCTGGCCCAGTACAGTCTGCACATGGATTTCGATCCCCAGCGTACGGCCTTCCGCGTGCGCATCGCGGGCGTGATGGAGGCCCTGGATCCGGCTGATTCCTTCTGGTCGGGACGCCCGCTGGGCGCCAGCCGCGGCCAGCTCTGGCTGCCTTCCGCCGCCTTCGAAGAAAGCTTTATCGCTTCCGGTCCCGGCCTCGTTGGATTGAAAATTGAGAACCGCGTCCGCGTTGACTACACGAGTCTGCGCACGGAGGATGTCGAGCCGCTGCTGGAGGCGAGCCGGGAGGTCAGTGCCTGGCTCGACGGGCGGAAGATCAGCCATGCCGAACGCTTTGTGCCCCTGCTCGAGTCCACGCAGCTCAGAAGCCGCCGGCTGAAGCTGACTCTGCTGATGCTGCAGCTGCCCCTCGCCCTGCTGCTCGTCGCCTACATCGTCATGGTCTCGGGCCGTCTCGCCGGTATGGAGTCCGATGAGATCGCCCAGTTCCGCTCCCGCGGTGCCTCCCGCGGCCAGATCATCCGCATCTACCTGCTGCAGGGCCTGGTGCTGGCCGCCTTCGCCATGCTCGCCGGTATCCCGCTGGCCTTCCTGGTCACGCAGATCATCGGCTCGGCCGCGGCCTTCCTCAGCTTCGTCGCCCGCGAGGCCCTGCCGCTGCGGCTGCGGCCCGCCGTCGGGCTCGCCGCGCTCGCCGCCGCCCTGGCCGGCCTCGTCGCCATGCTCATCCCCTCGATCCGGGCTTCACGGCACACGATCGTCGAGCAGAAACGCGCCGGCCGCGCCGGCACCCGTCTCTTCCACGGGGTTCGCTTCCTCATCTCCGCCGCCGCCATCGCGCTCTCCCTCTATGCCCTGCACGGTGCCCGGCTGCGCCAGAATTCTCTCGCCATGGATATCCGTGACGGCCAGTCCCTTGATGGCATGCTGTTCATGGCCTCCTCGCTCTTCATGCTTGGCATCGCTCTCCTCGTCGCCCAGCTGGTTCCCTGGCTCATCCGCCTCGTCTTCACGCTGACCCGCCGCCTCTGGGGTGCGGCCCTGCACGTCTCATTCCTCCAGATGATCCGCAGCCGCACGAGCTACAGCTTCATCGTCGTCCTGCTGGTGCTGACGGTGGCGATGGGCATCTTCGGCACCCAGGCCGCGCGCACGATCAACCTCGGGTCCGAGGACGAGATCATCTACCGCAACGGCGCCGACTTCGTCCTGCGCGAAGAGTGGCTCAACAACTCCGAGGAAAAGCGCGTCAACCCCGATGTCGAGCTGGTCTTCTACGAACCGGATTTCGCCGTCTACGAGGCGCTTCCAGGCGTGGAGCGTGCCGCCCGTGTCTATTCGAACAACGAGTTCCGGGTGCGCTGCGACCAGGGCCGCGTCAGTAATGTCATGATGCTCGGCATCCACACGAAGGAGTTCGGCGAGACGCTGAACTTCATCGACGGCCTGCTGCCCGAGCACATCAACAGCTATCTCAATGCCATGTCGCGGGATCCGCGCGGGGTTCTGCTCTCGGAAAACTTCCGCCGCGAATATGGTGTCGAAATCGGCGACGTCATCACCTACCATGACCGGGATGACAACTCGAGCCGCGGCATCGTCGCCGGCTTCGTGTCCTGGTTCCCCTCTTTTGTGCCGCTGCAGGAGGTCACCGCCCCAGACGGCTCCAGCCGCATGGAGGAGCGCTTCCTCATCGTCGCGAGCCTCGCGGAGCTCCAGGCCCGCCTCGGCCTCCGCCCCTATGATGTCTGGCTTAAAACCGACAACCCCGATGCCGTCCTGGACTTCATGGAAACGGGCGGGCGCAGGTACTACTATGCCGCCGATACCCGCGCCGATCTCATCGCCATGCGCAACGACCCCACGGTTCAGGGCACGAACGGCATACTGACCATCAGCTTTGTCATCACCCTGGTCCTCTGCGTCACCGGCTTTCTGATCTACTGGACCCTGTCGATCCGTGAGCGCACGCTGGTCTTTGGCATCCACCGGGCCATGGGCCTCTCGCAGCGCGAAATCTTCGCCCAGCTCGTCAACGAACAGCTTTTCATCACCCTGCCCGCCCTCGCGGGCGGCCTCGCGGGCGGCCTCCTGACCGCGCGGCTCTTCGTCCCGCTGATCCAGGCGGCCTATGCGGCGGTCGATCAGGCACTGCCTTTGCGCATGCCGGCGATCGGCTCCGACATCCTCCGTCTCGGTGTCGCCCTCGGCCTGATGATCTTCGTCTGCCTCGTCATCCTGATGGTCTACATCCGTCGCATCCGCATCGCGCAGGCACTGAAACTGGGGGAGGAGTAGTTTATGCCGGATCCGATCCTCTCCGCCCGCGGTATTGTCCGCTCCTTCCCGCTCCGGGGCTCCCGGCCGATCACCGTGGTGCAGGGCGTCGATCTCGATGTCGCCACCGGCTCATTGACGATTCTGCGCGGCCGCTCCGGCTCCGGGAAGACCACCCTGCTCAACATCCTCGGCGCCCTCGACCTGCCGACGGCCGGCAGCGTCAGCTTTGCCGGGAAGACGATCCACGACCTCCCCGAGCGCGAGCGCGAACGCCTGCGCCGCCATGACTTCGGCTTTGTCTTTCAGGCCGTCGCCCTGATCCCGGTCATGAACGCCTTCGAGAACATCGAGTATGCCCTGCGCATGGTCGGCATCCGCGATGAGGCCGAGCGCCGTGCCCGTGTCAACACCTGCCTGCAGTTCGTCGGTCTCGCTGACCGCGGCCGCCACATGCCCGCAGAGCTCTCCGGCGGCGAGCAGCAGCGCGTCGCCATCGCCCGCGCCATCGCCCACCGCCCGCGCCTCATCCTGGCCGACGAGCCGACCGGCGAGCTGGATACACGCATGTCGATGCAGGTGGTGAAGATCTTCAAGGACCTGACCCGGGACGAGGGCATCACCGTGCTGATGACGACGCACAACCCCGACATCATGGCCGCCGGCGACGAGGTCTATGAGATCGAGGACGGCCGCATCACGGGTCACCAGATCCACCCCGTGCCGGTGGCAGAGGGGGGAGGGGACGCGCCATGATTCGCTGCGAAGGCCTGGTCAAGATCTACAAGACCCGCGATCTCGAGGTCATGGCCCTGCAGGGGCTCGACCTCACGATCGAGCGCGGCGAATTCACCGCCATTATCGGAAATTCCGGCTCGGGGAAGTCGACGTTCCTCAACATGATCGGCGGGCTGGACCGTCCGTCAGCCGGCAGTGTCGTGGTTGACGGACAGAATCTGCTGACACTGGACGACGCCGGTCTGGTCCGCTATAAGCGCGAGACGGTCGGCTTCGTCTGGCAGAATAACGCCCGCAATCTCCTGCCCTATCTCAACAGCCTGCAGAATGTCATGCTGCCGATGCGCTTCGAGACCCGCCGGCAGCGCCGCGAGCGCCGTGAGCGCGGCCACGGCCACAGCTACATGCCCGGCGCCTCGCCGCGTGAGCGCGCCGTCCGGCTGCTCGAGACCGTGGGGCTCGGTCAGCGCATGACGAGCCGCCCCGCCGAACTCTCCGGCGGCGAACAGCAGCGCCTGGCCATCGCCATCGCCCTGGCGAATGAGCCGCCCCTGCTGCTTGGCGATGAGCCGACGGGCTCTGTCGACGTCCAGACAGCCAACGAGCTCTTCGAGCTCTTTCGCCGCCTGAATCAGGAGCTAGGCCTGACGATCGTTGTCGTCACCCATGACAAGACCCTCTCGGAGAAGGTCCGCCGCGTCATCCAGATCCAGGATGGCCGCATCTCGCGCGAGCATCACATGGATGCCGCGCTCGACTACGCGGCGATTCAGCGCGGCGCCTTCACGACCGGGCTCGATCCGGAAGCCTGGAACACCCGCTCCGCTTCCGCTGAGGTCCAGCAGCACGAGGAGTTCCTGATCCTCGACCGCGCCGGGCGCCTGCAGATCCCGCGCGAGATTCTGGAGCAGGAGGGCTTCGACAGCAATCGCGTACGCATGCATGCCGAAGGCGGCCGCATCATCCTGGAACCGCCGGACGCAACGCAGAATTCAGGGAGGGAAGAAGCATGAGTCCGAAAACAATCCTCGAAAAGATGCGCCTCGACGGCAAAGCCGCCCTGGTGACCGGCGGCGCCCGCGGCATCGGCCTCGCGATCGCCACGGCTCTGCTGGAGGCCGGCGCCCGTGTCGCCCTGCTCGACATCGACGTCGCCGAGGCGGAGAAGCAGGCAGCGCGCCTGACCGCGGCCGGTTTCGAGGCCATGGCCATCGAGTGTGATGTCTGCGACGAGGTGGCCGTCGCCGCCGCCGTGGAGCGCATCGTCGCGGTCTGGGGCGGTCTTGACATCGCCTTCTGCAACGCCGGCATCGCCCTTAACGAGCCCGCCGCCGAGATGAGCCTCGCCTCCTGGAAGAAGGTCATCGACATCAATCTGACCGGTGTCTTCATCACCGCCCGCGCGGCCGGGCGCCAGATGCTGGCTCAGGGGCGGGGCGGCTCCATCGTCAACACGGCCTCGATGTCGGCCCACATCGTCAACCAGCCGCAGCCGCAGTGCGCCTACAACGCCTCGAAGGCCGGCGTCATCCAGCTCACGAAGTCCCTCGCCGTCGAGTGGGCGAAGGATGGCATCCGCGTCAACTGCATCAGCCCCGGCTACATCGGCACCGAGCTGATCCGCTCCTCGGACTTCCTCGTCCCCCTGATCGCCGAATGGGAGCGCCAGTCACCCCTCGGCCGCCTCGGCGAGCCGACTGAGCTCCAAGCCATCGCCGTCTATCTCGCCGGCGACGCCTCGCCCTTCACCACCGGCTCGGACTTCGTCATCGACGGCGCCTTCACGGCGGTCTAGCGGGGTGCTGCTGCTGCAGTAGAAAGGAAGTTGCAGGCCCTGGCATTTCAGCGGACTCGAACCGGTGGGAATATGCTGGTCGACCACAGGAATGCTGGCCGGTCTGTACAGAATTCTGTGCAGGCCGGGCGGGCCGCAACATCCACTGGGTCGTTCTGAGCGGGGTTCAGCGCTAGTTCCTGACGGCATACTCTTTTTGCTGTGAGCAACGGAGTCCCAGTTGTTACGGATGCCAACTTTTCGAGTTGTGTCACTTTTTCCTGACACAACTCGGTTTTTTGTCATTTTCAAATCGCGAACGGTACAGCGCAGTCCTGCATCTTGATGATGTGACACTGCTGAACCGCCAGGCAGCTGCATGTTATACCTTTGGTCTTACATTTCTGGCACTGCAAAGCCATAGAAAGCCCTGTAGCCAATGGAAGACAGGTTTTGCGTGAAAACCAGCCGGGCAGCCTCCGCTAGCGTCCGCGAAACTCGCCGGGATGACGGCGCCGCAGCTCGGCCGCCGCCTCCGCGCGTCCCGTCCGCTCAAGCCGCTCAGCCCAGGCCGGCAGCTCGCCTCTGGCGTGGTAGGGCCCGCCCTCGAGCAGGATGCGGCTCATCGGATCCTCGACATGGCGTGCCGTGCGCCGCATCCGGGTCTCCCAGTCGAGCAGCCAGCGCGCCGCCCGCCCGCAGAGGTCCGGCCGCGCCTCGGCCAGGTACTCCGTCTCGTGCGGATCGGCTTCGAGGTCGAAGAGCATCTCATCCGGGAAGAGATGGTAGCCGTCATGCAGGGTGCGGATGTAGATGTAGTGGTCCCAGCGCACCGAGCGCTGGCAGACATGGGCATTCTGTGAAAGAACGAGATACTCGCGTCCCGTGTCCGTACCGTCGCGCAGCGTTGCCGCATAGGAACGTCCGTCCCAGTGAGGGGCAGCTTCCTGCTCCCAGATCTCAGCCAGTGTCGGCAGCAGGTCGAGGCTGTAGTGCAGCCCCCGGTCCACCCCCTGCGTCATGCCCGGCCAGCGGATGATCATGGGAATGCGCGTCGTAATCTGATCCGCCGTTCCGTGCTCGGCATAGATGCCGAGCTCCCCCTGATTCTCGCCGTGGTCGCTGGTCACGATGATAATGGTGTCCTCGAGCACCCCGAGAGCATCGAGCCGCTCGAGAATCCGCCCGACGTGCCAGTCGGCATAGTGGATGCCGACGTCGTAGCCGTCGAGCAGGGTCTTCAGCTCTTCCATCGTGCGCGCGGCACCCGGCTGCCGCGGATAATGGCGCGCCAGCTGATCGGTGTACATGCCGGTTTCGAGGATGCCGTGGGGGCCGGGATGCTGCTGATGGCGGGTCAGCACCTCCTCGGTGAGCCAGGCGGGGATGGGGCTGTCGGCGAAGGGATTGCCGTATTCCTCCGGCACGCGGTAGGGTGTGTGCGGGTCCCAGAGATTAACATGGAGGAACCAGTTGTCCGCCGCAGCATTGCGGTCGAGCCAGCTCTCGATGATCGGCCAGACCTCCTCGGCGCTCTCGCCGCCGCCTTTGCCTATGTTGTAGATCTCGTTGAAACCGGCATCGAACCAGTAGGAGGAATGCCGCTCCGAGAAGGTCGAGATGGAGGACATGTGAAAGCCCGCCTGCCGGATGCGATTCCAGAGATTGTTCATCAGGATGGGATCGCGAAAGCCGCGTTCGGGTCCGAAGTGGCGCAGGTCGGCATTCGTCCCGCCATGGTTCACCGCCCCGTTGTGGTAGCCGAACATGCCTGTCGTCAGCGCTGCCCGTGATGGCAGACAGGGCGCATCCGAGCAGTGGTAGTTCTCAAAACGCAGCCCCTCCGCTGCAATGCGGTCGATGTTGGGCGAGGTGTTGCGGTGGTAGCCGTAGCAGCCCAGATGATCCGGCCGCAGCGTATCGAGATCCAGAAACAGCATGCGCATGGGTGATACCTCCGAGATGTGGAATCTATTGAGACCATACCACGAATGGCGGCCGCTGCACGGCGGCGGGACACGAAACGGAGATGAAAAGAGAAGGGAAGGCGGGCGGCTGATATTCGCTCGGAGCGGCGCAGTGCGGGAAGCTGCAAAGTGCAAAATTTCAACCTTCCGCACTCAAAGGCTGCGGAACCTTGAAAAACTGAGCAGAATGCCCTGGAATGTGCAGAATTTCGACCTTCCGCACTCAAAAGCCGCGGAACCTTGAAAAGCTGAGCAGAATGCCCTGAAAATGTGCATAATTTCAACCTTCCGCACTCAAAGGCTGCAGAACCTTGAAAAACTGAGCAGATCAAGAGGAAGACAGTACTGTCAACTGCTACATTTCATTGCTGTCCGGTGATGATGAAGCTCAGAGTGAGCTCAGAGTGAGTTAGAAGCGCTCTGAGCATCTTTCGCGTGTATCAACCGAGATGTCTGCATCGCTGTGGAGGATTTTCACCACCTCTGAATACTAGAAAGGGATCCGACCCATCAGGATCGGATCCCAGTTTTCAATTTATCAGCCGCGCCTCAGGCGGCGTCACCCGGCGTCTCGTCTGTCACCGCGTCGAGCGGCTCCGAGCGGAAGACATAGGGCGATCCCTCCGTGCCGGCGGGGGCGAGTTCGACCGTGACGCAGCTGCGGTCGCGGATCTCGCCCGCCAGCAGGGCGCGGCCGAGCGCCGTCTCGAGCGTCCGCTGCACGTAGCGTCGCACGGGCCGGGCGCCGTACTGCGGATCGTAGCTCTCCGCCAGGATGTGGGCGCGCACGGCATCTGACAGGCGGATGCGGATGCGCCGCTCGGCGAGCCGGCCCTCGAGCTCGGCCAGAATCAGGTCGACAATGCGTGCGACGACCGCCTCGGAGAGCGGGCTGAAGAGCACGATTTCGTCGATGCGGTTCAGGAACTCCGGCCGGAAGCTGCGGCGCAGCTGGCCCAGCACGTTCTCCCGCAGTGCGGCGGAAATCTGGCCCGAGCTTTGCATGCCGTCGATCAAGGCATCCGAGCCGTTGTTCGAGGTCATGATGATGACCGTGTTTCTAAAGTCGACGGTCCGCCCCTGGCTGTCGGTCAGGCGCCCGGCGTCGAGCACCTGCAGCAGCAGGTTGAAGACATCGGGGTGCGCCTTCTCGATCTCGTCGAATAGGATGACGGAGTAGGGCTGACGGCGCACGGCCTCGGTCAGCTGGCCGCCCTCCTCGTAGCCGATGTAGCCCGGCGCCGCCCCGATCAGGCGGGAGACGGAGTACTTCTCCATGTACTCGGACATGTCGATGCGGATCAGATTCGCCTCCGAATCGAAGAGCGCGGCGCTGAGCGTGCGGGCGAGCTCGGTCTTGCCGACACCTGTCGGCCCCAGAAAGATGAAGGAGCCGATCGGGCGGCGCACATCCTTCAGGCCGGAGTAGGCGCGGACGATGGCGTCCGACACCAGGCCGACCGCCTCATCCTGGCCGATGACGCGCCGGCTCAGTTCGTCCGGCAGGTGGAGGATGCGCTCGCGCTCGCTCTCGACGAGCTTGGCCACCGGAATCCCGGTCCAGCGCGAGACCACATCCGCGATATCGTCTTCGGTCACTTCCTCCTTCAGGCAGCCGGCCGCCGCGTTCGCCGCCTCCGCCTCACGCAGTTCACGTTCGAGTGCGGTGAGCCGACTGTAGCGCAGCTCGGAGAGCCGCTCGAAGTCATAGTGCCGCTCGGCCTCGGCCATCTCCGTCTGGACGACCTCGATCTCGGCCTTGATCTCCTTGACGCGGTCGATGCGCGCCTTTTCGGTCTGCCATCTGGCGAACTGCTCGTCGAAGGCCGCCTGCCGCTCCGCCGCCTCACGCTCGAGACGGTCGCGCCGCTCGGCCGAGACCTCGTCGTCCTCCTTCTTCAGGGCCGCGATCTCGATCTGCAGCTGCAGAATCCGATGCCGCTGGCTGTCGAGCTCTGCCGGCAGCGTGTCGAGCTCGGTGCGCACCATGGCCGCCGCCTCGTCCATCAGGTCGATGGCCTTGTCCGGCAGGAAACGGTCGGTGATATAGCGGTCCGAGAGCCGCGCCGCCGCGATCACGGCCGCGTCCGAGATGCGGATGCCGTGATGGATTTCGTATTTGTCCTTGATCCCGCGCAGGATCGAGACGGTATCGGTGACCGACGGCGCCTGCACCAGCACCTTCTGGAAACGCCGCTCCAGCGCACCGTCACGCTCGATGGACTCGCGGTACTCGTTCAGTGTCGTGGCGCCGATGACCTTGATCTCACCGCGCGCCAGCATCGGCTTCATCATGTTGGAGGCATCGAGCGAACCCTCCGCCTGTCCCGCACCGACAATCGTGTGCAGCTCATCGATGAACAGGATGATCTGCCCCTCGGAAGCGCGCACGGCCTCGAGCACCTTCTTCAGGCGCTCCTCGAATTCGCCGCGGAACTTCGCCCCGGCGACCAGCGCGCCCATGTCGAGCGCCCAGATGCGCCGGTCCGCCAGCGGCTCGGGAACATCGCCGCGCACGATGCGCTGCGCCAGCCCCTCGACGACCGCCGTCTTCCCGACGCCGGGTTCCCCGATCAGGACGGGGTTGTTCTTCTTCCGCCGCGAGAGAATGCGCTCGCAGTTGCGGATCTCCTCATCGCGCCCGATCACGGGGTCGATGCGTCCCGCCCTGGCCTCTGCCGTCAGGTCGCGCCCGAATTCCTCCAGCACGGCCTCATTCTCATCCTGTTCGCCGTTGGGTCCGCGCTGCTGTTCGTGGAAGCGCTCCATCGCCGACTGGAAGAGGCGGGCATTCAGCTGATAGCCGGCCGCCAGCTCCGCGCTGCGCGAGCGTTTTTCTTCAAGCAAAGCCTGAAACAGCTGTCCGGGCTGCACCATGCCGCCCTTTTCGACGCCGGCCGCATCCTCCGCCCGCAGCAGAATCTTCTGATACAGCCGGGACGGGTAGAGCTTACCGTCGCCATCCTGGGTCGGCAGGCGGTCGAGTTCCTGGCGGATATCCGCCAGCAGTCCCGCACCGTCAATTCCCTGGCTTGAGAGCACCTGGCGTACCACGCCGCGCTCATCCGCCAGCAGTCCGGCCGCGAGATGCAAATCCTGCAGCTCGGGATTGCCGCGGCGAATCGCCTCCTCCTGGGCACTGCGCAGTGCATTCAGGGTCGGTTCCGTATATCTGTCAAGTCTCATCTCCAGCCACCACCTTTCGTATTCTATTTGAT